>CAZKBP010000024.1:0-92139 GCA_964551015.1 uncultured Cytophagaceae bacterium
TTGGAGATAGGCCGTCCGAGCTTGGAGATAGGCCGTCCGAGCTTGGAGATAGGCCGTCCGAGCTTGGAGATAGGCCAGCCGAGCTTGGAGATAGGCCAGCCGAGCTTGGAGATAGGCCAGCTGAGTTCAGAAGACCCTACCACCGCTTTTTGTCGCTCCCGCGCCCAAGTTCATGGCCAATGAACCTAAGAAAAGGCACGCGTTACAAACGCGTCAGCTTGGGCTACATAATAAAAAGATGATGACTGGTGGAGACGGAAATCAGGGGATGAATTTTCTGGAACTCGATTTGGATTTTGACAGAATACGCAAGCCCACCCAATGCCATGACTTCACAGCATTGGATGGGAGAAAAAGACTAGGCAAAAAATCGTTCTCGGATAATTTTTCCGTCTTGCCAATCTTGAATACAAACCTCGGTGGCTTTGATGGTACCGCTTCCTTCTACATCAAAATCTACGTCCCATACGATAAAGCTTCGGCTACCTTTTATGATGGTTCCGCTGTGGGCATAGGTGCGCACTTCGGTAATATTATTTGATAAAGCGTGATTTGCCTGCACCACTTCGGTTTTACCTTTGATACTCACGCCATCTAAGTCAACTTTTTCTATCTCCTCGTGGTAAAATTTTTCCCATACTTCGGCACCTTTGCCAGAAAGAGCCAGATTTACAATTTCCTCTACGGAATTTTTGATTTGTGCTTCGGTCATTGTTTTTGATTTTTATGAGTGATTTGTCATCATTGACAAGGCAAAGATAGAGCGAACCCGAAGAGTAGAATAAGGACAAAAACTACCTTAATCGGTATTTTTCGGATATTTCTTGGCGGAAGTCTTGGGGACTTTGTCGGGTAACAGACTTAAAAACCTTGGCAAAATAAGAACTGTCGGTAAAGTTTAAATCAAAAGCAATCTCAGCGATGGTTTTGTCGCTAAATGTCAAAAGGCGTTTTGCCTCCAGAATTTTTCTGGCTCGGATAATTTCAGTTACGGTTTGATGGGTAATTTCTTTACAGATTAAATTGAGATGGTGACGGGTAATACTCAATTTTTCTGCATAAAAGGATGCGGTTTTGTTCATGATAAAATGCTTTTCTAGTTCATTTTTAAACTGCTTGAAAAGGCTCAGGTATTTTTTGGAATGATGAGGGGCTTGGGTAGTATCCACATACCGTTGCACGTGAGCCAATAGAATGTGTAGATAAGATTGAATAATCGCTGGATTTTTGGGGCTACGTCGGTACTCATTTTCCATTTGGTGGATGATGCGCAAAACTTCACCAAATGCCTCTTGGGTAAATTCAATGCAGGGATTTGCGTGTAAATTATCCAGAAAACTGAGTTCAAAAAGCGTATCTTTACCAGAACGATTGAGCATGTAAAAATCTTCGGTAAACATCAAAGTACCCCCAGAAATAGGTTGCCACTCTTCAAAATAATGCACTTGATTGGGTGAAATAAAAAAAAGACTATTGGGTTTTACCTCATATTCTTGGTAATCAATAATTTGCTTACTTTCGCCCTTCTCCGCCCAGAGCACTTCATAAAAAGTATGCTTGTGAAAATCATCTACGTTGGGTTCATCGGCTGTATCAAATCGTAAAATCTCAAATTCGGTAGGATTTGTAGGCTCGTTGATAAAATGTCCGATTGTATAAAAGGGAAAAACATTTTCCATAGATCAAAACTAATACTTTTCTGCAATTCATGATGGTTGTACATAGTACATATCCAACCTGTGCTAAGTTTCCCAACTGAGCACGTAAATGAGTCAAGATGCCTATCTTAACGCTCAAACTGGCGCGCGTTTGTAACACGTGCCGCTTAGGCTCGGTCTTGGCCAAGCTTCCAGTGCTACCACCGCTTTTTGTTGTCCCGTGCCAACGTTCATGGCAAATGAACCTAAAAGAAGGCAGACCTTGCAAACGCGCGCCAGCTTGGAATGATTTCCAACCCGTGCGCTCTCCCCCGACTGCCACTTAGTTACGGCCCGTCAGAGAACAGACCGTGGGGTGGAACCACTACCTAATTCCCAAATCCACCCCCACCCGGTGTATAAATTACCAAGCGGTCGCCTGCTTGCATTTCCGCTTCGTCAATTCCCGCCAAGGGTTCAATACTACCTGCCTTCCGGATGATCTCCTGCTTACCCAATGCTCCTGCCTCGCCCCCTTGCAAGCCATAAGGAGCTTCTGCCCGATGCTGGGTGAGTACCGATAGAGAAACTGGTTCCAAAAATCTTAGCTCCCGAATGGTGCCGTTGCCCCCTCGGTATTTTCCTTGACCCCCTGAGTCTGCTCTGATCTCGAATCGCTCCAAACGCACAGGATAGCGATGCTCCAAGACTTCGGGGTCGGTGATACGCGTATTGGTCATGTGGTGATGCACGGCTGAGGCTCCGTCAAAATCTGCTCCTGCGCCACAACCTCCACAAATGGTTTCATAATAGCCAAAACGCTCATTGCCAAACAATACATTGTTCATCGTGCCTTGGCTCCCCGCCACTAAGCCCAAGGCTTTCAAAAGGGTGTCGGTAAGGCGTTGACTGGTTTCGGTATTGCCACCTACCACGGCAGGGCAATCACGAGGCTCGTCGGGAAAATCAGGGTTGAGGATGCTTTTTTCTGGTAAAATGATCTCGACAGGGGCTAATAGGCCATCATTGAGGGGAATATCTTCTCGGAGCATGGTTCTCAATACGTAAACGACCACGCTGTACACGATGGCTTTATTGGCATTCAGATTACCCGAATGAGTGGGGGCGGAGCCTGTGAAGTCAAACTGTGCCCGATCCTTTTCTAAGGTAATTTTTACTTTGAGAGGAGAACCATCATCTAGCCGTTCTTCTGCTTCTAATACCAGTTGCGATTGATTTTTTAGATAATGGCTAAATGCTTGCTGCAATTTCAGGCTGGCTTGCTTTTTCAGTTCCTGCATGTAGTGCTGGACTTTTTCAAAACCCTGCGTAGCTAATAGAGCTAACAAAGCCTGCTCACCGTGGCGATTTGCGGCCAAAGCAGCGTTGAGGTCAGCGATGTTTTCTTCAATCGCACGGCTGGGGTAAGCTCCTTGGCTGAGCAATGCTCGCATTTGCTCCCATTGGGCTTCTCCTTTTTTGACCAAAGCAAAGGGGGCAATTACTACTCCTTCTTCGGCGAGATTCTTGGCTCGAGGAGGCATCGAGCCTGGTCTTGTGCCACCAATTTCGGCGTGGTGCGCCCGATTGACCACGTAGCCTACTAGTTTATCTTTTGGGGTATAAACCGGCGTGATGAGCGTAACATCTGGCAGATGTGAACCCCCAAATTTGGGATGATTGCAGACGATCGTGTCGCCCGGAAGCATGGGAATATTTTGCTCCAGCAGACTTCTTACACAAACCCCCAAACTTCCTAAATGCACGGGAATGTGCGGTGCATTGGCAATCAGTTCGCCTTGCGCGTCCAGCAAGGCACAAGAAAAATCTAAGCGTTCCTTGACATTGACCGAAAGAGCCGTTCTCTGGAGCATGGCGCCCATATTCTCGGCAATGGTCATAAAGCGTCGGGTAAAAAGCTCCAGCTCTACCTCAGGACTCTGAGAGGTGTGTTTGCTCGCTTGAGAAGTTTGTTTTCGTTTGAGAATAGCGGTTTGATGAGCATCTATTTCCAATTGCCAATTGGCTTCAATCACCGTGGTACTGTATCGATCTAGCAGCAGAGCAAAGCCCTCGATAGCTGCTCCAGGTGCTAAGGCTTCGCGAATATACACAGGCACAGATTGCCAAGCTCCTTGCACATAGGCAGAAAGCTGGTGACTGGCTTCGGGTGAGTAGCTCTCTGGCTTTGTAGACTCAGGATGCGCATTTGTTTCCTTTTCTGAGGCAATGACGCGAATAGACTCGATCTCGATCTCTCGGTTTTCACTTTGATGCCCATAAAGGTTTTGATAAGCTTGCTGGAAATTTTCTTTGATTTCATCCACAGCAGCAAAATGAATCGCCAAGGTATGATCTTGTCCTTGCAAGCGGAGGTTAACCAGTCTTTGTTTGATATAAATTTGTGCAGTTGCTAATCCCTCGGCTTGCATTTGCTCGATGGCTTGCGCACTCAGTGCTTTAAAATCTGCTTCTAAATTCTCAAAATAATTACTCAAAAGCGACAAAATTTGCTTCTCCACGAAACGCTCGGTTTTCGCCTCACTGATGCCATAAGCACTCAGCAGACCTGCCTGCGCGGGTACTAGCACACGTTGGATTTGCAATAAACCCGCCATTCGGCAAGCGTGCAAACCGCCTGCCCCTCCGAAGGCAACCAAGGCGTACTCGGCGGGATCATAGCCTTTGGCAAGGGATATTTTGCGAATAGCTCCAGCCATTTTCTCATTGGCAATTTCCAAAAAACCTTCCAAGATGGTTTCTTTTGGCTGCTCTTCTCCGCTGACCTGTGTAATTTGCTCGAGAAGCTCGGCTAATTTTTGCTCGGCGGCTTCGGGGAAAACAGGAATGCCAAACTGAGAGGCATCCAAGCGACCCAGTAAGAGATTGACATCCGTGATGGTGAGGTCACCACCAGCACCGTAGCAAGCAGGCCCAGGAAAAGCCCCAGCACTCTCTGGGCCTACCTGCAATTTGTATCCATCATAATAACAAAGCGAACCGCCTCCCGAAGCCACAGTTTCGATATACAAAGTAGGACTTTGGATCTGCGCAGAACCTACCTTAAGCTCATATTGATAATCAAAGTCTTGGTCAAAGCGCGCTGCGTCGGTACTGGTTCCGCCCATATCAAAGCTAATCACCCGCTCGTAACCAGACTGACGAGCCATCTGCGCGGCTCCTACCACTCCTCCGGCGGGGCCACTCAGCAGACTATCTTTGGCTCGGAAACGATCGGCTTTGAGCAGACTTCCTGCGCTGGTCATCACTCGGAGGAGTGGGCTCACTTTTTCTGAGGAAAGCGAGTGCTGAATATGCTGCAAATATTCATCTATAATGGGCTCCAAGTAGGCATTGACCACCGCTGTTTCGGCTCGCTCTATGTATTTGATCAAAGAGGACAAATCCGTGGAGGCAGAAATGTAAGCAAAGCCCTGTTGTTCGAGATAAGCTTTGAGTGCCTGTTCGTGCTGAGGATTCTGATAGGCATTCAAGAGTGCAATAGCTATGGATTCAATGCCCTGTGCGCGAAGGGCTTGTAATTGGCCTTCGCTGGGAAAAGAAAGCGAGCTAATCACTTCTCCTTTGGCTGAGAGCCTTTCTTGGATTTCTAGTACGTTTTTGTAAAGAGGTAGCGGTTTCTCAACCCTAAGGGCAAAAATATCTGGCCGCTGTTGGTAGCCAATCTCCAGCACATCTTTGAAGCCTTGGCTTACTAAAAAAGCGGTTTTTGCGCCTTTATTTTCCAAAAGGGCATTGGTGCCTCGGGTTGATCCTATGCGCATTTCAGCGATGGGAAGGGTTTCTTCCAGAGCAGTCTGGGTGATGAGGCGTGCCGCCAAGACAGGAGCTTCTTCGCCCGCACTGATTTCAAAACTTGATTTGGGCAGATCTGAGCCAGCAGGTACAGAGAGTGCCCGATACAGCTTCATTATTTGCTGTTGGGGCTGATAACTAATGATTTGGACTGGGTCGTGTTCAGTTTGTAAAAGCTGAAACTGATAGCCTTTGAAAATATCACGCTCACAGTTCCAACTCTCCTGGATGCGGAGGGTGCTAGCATTGACCCACTCTAGAATCTCTCCTCTCAATTGGCTGCTGCTGAGTACTTTACTTTGATAGCTTTTACCCTCGCTATCTCGGGCGATGGCGTCTGTGAAGGTTCCGCCGGTATCTACGGAAATGTAAAAGAGGTTTTGTGGCATTCGACTCGCTTTTTGTGAAATTGATAAAGAAGATTACAAGTTGCTTAGGGAAATTACAAATGCTGGGTCTTTTTTCTTTAATTCGCGAAAGCGTTTTCACGCATTGGGAGATTTATCTATTTTGATCTAGTGTTTCTAGGTTTTTGTACGCTATATAAAAAAACAACTCCAAAATACTTATGCCCTTGAATCAAGACAGCAAGATTATTTTTCTTTTTTATGGTTTTATCATTTTCAGTATGTGCTTGGGCTGGATTTGGTTAGATCGCTTAGCGGACCGCACGGTGGCTACCTATATACATTTCACCTTAGGGTTAAGCTGGGCAGCGAGTGGTATATGGGTAGCACGTGATCTCCAGAAGATATACGACGAACCCTTTCGGGAAATGGCACTGCGTAAAAAGAGAAGTATTTTGATGGCAATTTTGGTGGCTTCCTTCGGGCTTTTTGTCGTGGTCTGGTCAGGCTGGCAATGGCTATGATTTCAGGAAAAAAGGAAATATAAATAACCTCCTTCCAGTTTTTTTGTTGTAATTTAGATAATAGATAAAACGCATCCGTTTTTTCCTTCTGAAATTCTAAAAAATCATAATTGAATGAATTACAGCGACCTTTCTGCCCAAGAATTACGCTCTCTCAAAACGCTGGGAGAACTTAAAAAAGCAGGCTATCAACCCAAGACCATTAAAGAAGAATTAAGAAATAATCTCATCCGCAAGATCAAAAATAAAGAAACCGTTTTTGAAGGTATCTGGGGCTATGAAGAAACGGTCATCCCCGAACTAGAAAGAGCGATCCTTTCCCAACATCATATCAATTTACTAGGATTGAGAGGGCAGGCCAAAACTCGTCTGGCTCGTCTGATGGTCAATATTTTAGATGAATACATTCCGATCATAGAGGGTTCAGAACTAAATGATGACCCCTTACGCCCTCTCTCTCGCTATGGCCGTGATTTGCTAGAAGAGCATCAAGACCAAACGCCGATTGCTTGGGTGCATCGCAGTGAGCGCTACGCCGAAAAACTGGCGACTCCAGATGTATCTGTCGCGGATTTGATTGGGGATGTTGACCCCATTAAGGCGGCTAATTTAAAGCTTTCCTATTCGGACGAACGGGTGATTCATTATGGTTTAATTCCTCGCTCGCACCGTTGTATCTTTGTCATTAATGAGTTGCCTGATTTACAGGCGCGTATTCAGGTGGCTCTTTTCAATATATTGCAAGAAGGTGATATCCAAATTCGGGGATTTAAGTTGCGTCTACCTCTCGATATCCAATTTGTTTTCACGGCAAACCCCGAAGATTACACGAATCGAGGAAGTATTGTAACTCCTCTGAAAGACCGCATTGACAGCCAAATTATTACCCATTATCCCAAGACAATCGAGATTGGCAGGAAAATTACCCATCAAGAAGCTAAAATCGAGGAAGAACAAGCCGAGGCCGTAGCCGTAAACGAATTTATGAAGGATGTGATTGAGCAGCTTTCTTTCGAGGCTCGTGAAAGTGAATACGTGGACGCCAAGAGTGGGGTCTCTGCACGCTTGACGATTTCTGCTTATGAAAATTTGGTGAGTACCGCAGAGCGTCGTATGCTGGTCAATGGTGAGTCTAAAACTAACGTGCGCGTATCTGATCTCTGGGGCGTGATTCCGGCCATTACGGGTAAGGTAGAGTTGGTCTACGAGGGAGAGCAAGAGGGTCCTTTTATCGTGGCGCAAAATATGATCGGTAAGACGATTCGCAATCTTTTCTTGAATTTCTTCCCCGATCCTGAAAAAGCCAAAAAACAAAAGGAAAAAAACCCTTACAAGCCGATTATTGATTGGTTTGGAGATGGTAATACCGTGGATGTGCTCAATGAATTTAGTAACAAAGATTATGAGAAGGCTTTGGAGAACGTGAGAGGGCTGCGCAACTTGGTAGAAAAATTCCACCCCAAAGAAGATAAGGTAATGAAAATCTTTCTGATGGAGTTTGCTTTACACGGACTGGCTGAATACTCTCTAATCAGTAAGAATACACTCAGTGGTGGCTTACAATTCAAGGACTTGCTCAGTAGCATGTTTAATATGCCCAGCGATTTTGGTGATGAAGAAGAAGAGGATGATTATTAAGAAGTAGCTGGACTGCTTGCTGGAACTCAAGTCTCGCTAAAGAAAATAAAAAAATAAAAAAAGGCGGCCCCATCGGGTCGCCTTTCTGTTTTGAGCGTGTGAAAGCCTCTATTTGATGATGATCTTTTCTATTATTTCTTTACCGTTCTTCTCTTGAATTCGCATCAAATAAACCCCTGAATTCAAGCCCTTGAGCTGGATTGTTCTTTGATTTTCATCAATTTGGCTCGTAGAAAGCACCTCTCCTTGTAGGGTAGTGATTTCTACCCGAGCCGATTGAGTTTTTGTCAACTCTACAGATTGATGGGCGGGGTTGGGATAAAATTCAAGCAGGGTCTCGGATGGCTGGTCGATAGGAATAGCCTCTGGATAAAAAGTAGCCACACTCCGTACCGTACTACTGATATTCACCGCGTAATCTTCTACTTCTCCGTAGGTAAACGTTTCACAGGGATCAGGGACATCATTATACTTCATGGATACTCTGAGGCGAGTGAAGCCTTGGGAAGCACTGGTGGGTACCGTGAAAGTGGCCGACACATTACTGGTAGTTTCTACCGTTCCGCTGACAATCAGTTCTCCGGCATCTTCAAAGTCTCCATCTCGATTATAATCAATATAAATTCCCCAACCTTCACGATAGGTTCTACCTGCAAAACCCGTACGTAATACAATCGTCTGGGTGGAACCTGGCGCAATCGCTGTACTTTGGTCAGTATTATCGGCGTAACCTCCGTCAGCGCCAGAGGTATTTTGGATATTCCCCAATTCTACATAAGCAATCCATTCATCTGCTTGAGTTTGTCCGGTTGCGTCGCAGTAGCCCGTAGGTAGTTCTCCGCCTGGCTCTGGCTCGGGGTCAGGATCAGTACCGGCATTGACCAAGTTGACCGCATAATCTTCCACTTCTCCGTAAGTAAAAGCCTCACAAGGATTTGCTAGGCTATTGTATTTCATGGAGACACGCATACGGGTAGAACCTTCCATGAAGGAAGAAGGCACCGTGAAATCTAAGGACAATGTGTCTGGAGTGTTACTGTTTAGGGTGCCTACCAGTTCGCCTGTATCCTCAAAATCGCCATCTCGATTGTAGTCAATATAAATTCCCCAAACCTCATTATAATTGGTTCCACTGTAACCTGTACTGAACGAAATCGTCTGCTCAGAACCAGCCACCAAGTCCGTAGAAAGGTTGGTAAGGTCAATATAACCTCCATCTGCACCCGAAGCACGCTCAATATCGCCTAACTGAACGTAATCAATCCATTCGTCTGCCTGCGTTTGACCCTGTGATGCGCAATAGCCAGTTGGCAGTTCTCCGGGAGTAGGCTCTGGTTCTGGCTCTGGCTCTGGCTCAGGATTCGGTTCGCTAGAGCTAACAAAGCTATTACGGAAGCCGCCCTCAGCAAAGAGTGCCAACATCCTGGCTTTTTGACCCTCAGAGAACATATGCATACAAGCATCATTCACATAATCCATGTAGTTCATAAACATATCACTAGAGCCACAGTTGGTGGTGGGATAAGAGGGGCAACCGTAATTAGGCGCCCCCGAAGTGGGAGTATCGCTTACAAAATCATCTACACTACATCCGCCGTCTCCCCAGATGTGACGTAAATTGAGCCAATGCCCTACTTCGTGGGTCATGGTTCTTCCTTGGTTAAAAGGTGCACTCACATTTCCTGTTCTGCCGAAGTACTGAGGAGCAACGACCACCCCGTCGGTAGCCGCACTACCACCGGGAAACTGGGCATAGCCCAAGATGCCACCACCAATGTTGCAGACCCACATGTTGAGATATTGATCAGCAGGCCAGGCATCTACACCACCTTGCGAAGAGAATTTCATAGCATCGTTTGTTCCCCAACTGGTACGAGAAGAAGACTTGCGAGTAATCCCGTTACTAGGGTTTCCATCAGGATCTAGGTCGGCCAAAACGAACTGAATTCCAATATCAGCGACTAAGGGAGCAAACTCAGCGGGAACATTGCCGATGTCTGCATTATCAGCATTAAAGTCTTCATTGAGTACATCGATTTGTGATTGTACTTGGCTGTCGCTGATGTTCTCAGCACTGTTGCTGTAAATCACGTGTACTACCACGGGAATCGTAATGGTACCTGTGTTTTTGTTGTACCAATCAGATTGGACAAACTGTCGGGTTTGTTGCTCGATTTCCTGTAATTGTTTTTGCATTTCAGGATTCTGCAAAAGCTGTTCTTGTAAGTGTTCCGTGGAACCACAGTTTCGTTGGGCTTTGGCTTCGGGCAGGTAGCCTAAGAAACCTAAGCACAGCAGGCTTAAAGTAAGTAAAAAACTTCCTCGCATTGTGTAGGGGTTTGGTTTAAAGAATTAGAAATTGCTCAAAAGGGAGGCAAAGATAGCTTTATATCTGACCTGTGCCAAATTTTTCTTGGTAAATTCGGCTGTAAAAAAAATAAACACGGGAAAATACGTATTCATGTAAATGCGCTACTCAAAATTTGCCACCATACGAAACAGAACCACCGATTCGTTGCGTAGCAATAAGATAGGGGACACAAAAAGCAAAAATCAGTAAAGATTTTTCTAATAATGTCTAAAATTGTACCATAATTGGTTAAGCTAAAGTATGTCAGATATTTTATTTACGCAGCCGGACTGGCAACTTTTTACCAACCTCAACACCTTACCACAGCAGGCGGGTGTGTCTAAGCATTTACTACCCAAACTGGTAGCTAAAGAGCTAACTGACAATGCCTTAGATACAGGAACCAGCGTAGAAATCAGCCACGAGAGTGATGGCCTGTTTCGTGATACAATTATAATCAAAGACCAGGGGGAAGGCTTCCCCGGTACCAATGAAGAAATTGCCGATCTCTTTTCTATCAAAAGACCTTTGACAAGTTCCAAGCGATTGCGATTACCCATGCGAGGAGCTTTAGGGAATGGCCTGCGGGTAGTAGTGGCCACGGTTTACTGTACGGGTGGCGAATTGATCGTTTCTACACGTAGGCGTGTACTCAAGCTCCTGCCACAAGATGATGGCACCACGCAGTTTGAAGAGCTGGGCAAATACCTGGGAGATGGCACCGAAATTCGTGTGATGATTCCTGATAATTTCTTTGGAGACGATATTTTAGAATGGGCTAACCTCGCCCTCACGATCAATCAAGGAGAAATTTACGAGGGGCGTACCCATCCGTTTTGGTATGATTCGGACAGCTTTTATAACCTACTTCTGGCTACTCCCGATCACCTAGCTCTGAAAGATTTTTTGGTTTATTTTGATAGAATTAACCCTAGCAAAGCTAATAAAATCATCAATCACGTTGGGGTAGAAGTGGCGACTAATGAACTTACCCGAGAAGAATCTGATCAAGTCTTAGCACAACTCCGAGAAAACAGCAAGCCTATTTCTCCCAAAAAATTGGGTTTCGTGGGAGAAATGAAGGAGTTTTCTGCCTATCATAAAGAAATTACTACTTTTACTCTCAAGACCAGTAAGGGAAATTTTGAAGCGGAAATTCCCGCCGTCATCGAGATTTTTGCCCAATTGGATAGCGAACAAAAATCTCAGGTTTTTGTCAATAAAACGCCCATCACGGGCGACGTAGATATTAGCTATTATGAAAAAAGAATCAGTATCTATGGCTGCGGTTTGAGCCAAACCCTGGAAGTACCCAAGCTGGAGCGTCCTGTCTTTTGGGTGAGCATGATCACGCCCTACATGCCCATCGTGAGCAATGGCAAGGAGCCGGATTTATCTCTCTTGGGAGAAGTGATCTTTAGAGGAATCACCAAGGTGGCTCGGAAGCTCAAAAAACAAAATCAACCCGAACACTCCCATCTAAAAATAAGCTCAGACAAAGTGCCTTCCCAAAAACAAGTCGTGATTGACCATCTGGATGAAGGCATTGATAAAGCCTCCGGGAAAGGGCAATATCGCTATTCCTTACGACAGCTTTACTACGTGATGCGCCCCTTCGTGATGGAAGAAACGGGCAAAGAACTCAAATACGCTAATTTCAACCAAATCATCACGGATTATGAGTTCGAGGCTGGAAAAGACCTCCGAGGCGTGTATCGTGACGAAAGAGGCACTTTGCTTCACCCTCATACCCACGAAGAAATCAAGCTCGGTACGAAAAACATTGAAAAATACCACCGCCCTACTTTTAGCTTCAACAAAATTCTTTACTCCGAGAAAGAAGGTTTTTTTGAAATTCTTAAAGACGCGGGCTTCTGTGAAAAACACGATTGCGCGCTACTCACCTCCAAGGGTTTTGCCAGCCGAGCCGCTCGCGATGTGATTGATCTACTCGCCGAAACCGAGGAGGAACTGTTCTTCTTTTGTATCCACGATGCGGATATTTCGGGCACATTGATTTATCAGGCACTGCAAGGTGCGACCAAGGCGCGTCCCGAACGAAAGGTGCAAATCATCAATCTGGGCTTAGAACCCTGGGAAGGCTTGGAAATGGATTTGCAGGTAGAATCTCTGGAAAAACGATCCAATAAAAGCCCTGCCCAGTATGTTTTAGATTTTGATGCAAATCTGATGAATGAAAAGCCTTTCCAGTTTGAGACTTATCAGCGTTGGGCTGATTGGCAAGAATGGCTCAAATCTTTTCGCATTGAGCTAAACGCGATGGACACGCCCACTTTTGTCAAATGGCTGGATCGTAAAATCTCCCAGTTTGAGATTGGTAAAGTGATTCCTGATGAAAATTACCTTCGTCAAGAAGCCGAAAGCAACCTGCAAGCCGGACTCAAGCAAAAAATTCGAGAAGAAATTTTGAAAAATCTAGACATTGATCGCCTAGTCAATGAAAAATTCCTAGAAAGCTTCCCCGAACTCCAAGCACAACTTGAAAAGCTCTCTTTGGAAAAAGACGTGCGTGAAAACTTGGAGGAAGACCCCAAGCAAAGCTGGAAGAAAAGTTTTCTGGAAATTATTGGAGAATTAATTCGGGAAAAATAATTTTCAATTATTGATTGGGCATGATGTTTTTTGTAAAATTCAGCTCCTTGTACAAAGCCCTTCCCCAATAGCCAGCAACTCACCAGCGATCACTAATTCATCAATTGCTGTAAAGCCTTAAAATTTTCTGCTGGCGAAAAAACCGCTCGGATCGGGATTTCAAAATCCGAAATCACCTGACTACGAATCGTTCCTTCTTTGACTTTAATGTGCAGTTGGTAGCGCTGTTCCTCGAGAAAATACTGCTCAATCGTCTCTTCTTTGGGGTCAATGATCCAGTATTCGGCTACTCCGTGTGCGGCATAATCACTAAATTTGATTCCGCGATCGCGTTCGGCGGTGGCAGGGGAAAGAATTTCTACGATGAAATCTGGAGCGGGGAAAATCGTCTGTTCATCGGTAAAACTATTTGCCTTTTCATTCCCGAAGAAACATAAATCTGGTTCATAGTCATTTCGCGTAAGCGCAATCAGAATTTTTTCAATGCCGACAAAGCCTAGTTGATTTTGAGCCACATAAATATTGATCATTTGATGCAACAAACCATTTATCTGGTTATGCTTCAGTCTGACTGGAGAATGTACAACGATTTCTCCATTGATAAATTCTACTTTTTGGGATTCGTCCACTTCGTCATAAAAATTAAGTCGCTTTTCTTTTTCATCGTTTAGAATCGCTTGCGCCCTTTCAAGAATAAGATAGGCATGGGGAGCCTCTAGGATTTGTTTGATAATTTCTTGCATAACGGTTGTTTTCGCTAAATATAATAAAAAAATCCGTTTTACAAATTTTTGAAAAGCCTTCCCGAATCTTTCAATCTTCCTGACTTTGAGCTAATATTGTACTTACTGAAATGAACAATTACCTCCATTAAATTTGACATTATGAAAAATATCGCAGTAATCGGCTCGGGTACTATGGGCAATGGCATCGCCCACGTATTCGCACAAAATGACTTCCAAGTACAGCTTATGGATATTTCCGAAGAAGCTCTCCAAAAGGCCACCGCCACCATCGAGAAAAACCTAGATCGCCAAGTCAAAAAAGAAATCATCGATGAAGAGAAAAAAGCGCGAACCTTAGCCAATATCCAAACCCAAACCGATACCGCCCAAGCCATCCAGAACGCCGAGCTGGTCATAGAAGCTGCGAGCGAAAATGTGGATATTAAACTCAAAATTTTCCAACAATTAGACGAATTAACGCCCAGCGAATGTATTTTGGCTTCTAACACTTCATCTATTTCTATCACCAAAATTGCGGCTGTTACCCAGCGGCCTGACAAGGTGATCGGCATGCATTTTTTCAATCCGGTACCCATCATGAAATTGGTAGAAGTCATCAACGGCTACTCGACTTCTCAGGAAACCACCCAGAAAATTTTAGAGGTTTCTCAGCAATTGGGCAAAGTGCCTACCTCTGTCAATGATTACCCGGGCTTTGCCGCCAATCGGATTCTACTGCCGATGCTTAATGAGGCTTTCTATGCCCTCTACGAAGGGGTGGCTGGCGTGGAAGAAATCGATACCGTAATGAAACTCGGTATGGGACATCCCATGGGGCCGCTTCAACTAGCTGATTTTGTGGGATTAGACATTTGCCTAGATATTTTGCATGTGATGTATAAGGGCTTAGGGCAGCCCAAGTATGCACCTTGCCCGCTCTTGGTCAACATGGTAGCTGCCGGACACTTAGGCATTAAATCAGGGATTGGCTTTTATGATTATTCCGCGGGAGCGAAAGCCAGTGTAGTCGCAGCGCGTTTTCAAAAGTAAGAGTTAGAATTCAGGAGCTAGTATTTGGTTAGAATTTATAAAACGAAGATCCTATTCTTCACTTCTAACTCCTAGATTCTAGCTCCTATATCCTATCTCCTAAAAAGAAAATAAATTCCAAGAACGCCAATTGCCAAGAAGGCAATCGCATACACCCAGCGTTTTTTTCCTTTGAAAAGTGCCAAGCTATCCTCTGTGGTGTAGTAAACAACTTCTTCACTTTGTAAGCTGTAGGCCAAGCGACGGGTAGAAACCAGTAAGCGGTCAGCTGGGGTGTAGGCTGATTTTTTCTTTGCGTGAAATTGCACCTGATCTCCCGCTTTTAATTGCAAAATACGCTCATCGGCAACTTCCAAAAGCTTACCCGGTACACCAAGGGGGGCTTTTTCTCCCTCCAACTTCAAACGCATACTCGTATTATATTGATCATACTCATCCCGACTAAAACTTGGGTCGGCCACCAAGACCCCTCGGCGTAGCTCCAAATCTTCTCTGCGCAGGTTTCGATCACTGACCATCAGGTAGGCCAGCCCAAAACAGGCCAAAGTAATCAAAGTAGCAATGATGAGTAAAATGGTCTTCAAGGCTTTATTTAGGATTGATGATAAATATAAAGCTACGATAGAACTATGAAAAAATGAAAATACCACTAGGTTGAATTTGAAAAGCTACTCAGGACTTGCCTAAAACATCTCGCCTTGACAAAATATATTTATATTTGTAATCCAAAAAGTCCTAGTCAATGGAAATCCTGCCACATCACAAAATATATGAAAATGACACGACTGCTTCAATTCGGTTGCTACCTGCTCATCGCTTATTTAGCTTATGCCTGCGCTTCTACCTCACTCACAAGAGAAACGAAGGTACTTGTCTTTACCAAAACTGAGGGTTTTCGGCATCCATCCATCCCTGCCGGGATCGAGGCCATTCGCCAAATAGGCCAGAACTTGAAATTTAAGGTAGATACGACCGAAAACGCGGCCGCTTTCAACGAAAAAAATTTGCGCCAATACAGCACGGTGATTTTTCTTAATACCACCGGAGATGTGCTTGATTATCGGCAACAAGCTGAGTTTGAACGCTACATCCAAGCCGGAGGAGGTTTCGTGGGTGTACACGCCGCCGCCGATACGGAGTATGATTGGCCTTGGTACGGCAAATTAGTAGGTGCTTATTTTGATAGCCACCCCAATGAGCCTAATGTGAGGCAGGCTAGCATCCAGCTTATAGACCAAGATCATCCTGCCACTGATTTCCTTCCAGAGGTCTGGCCAAGAAATGACGAGTGGTATAATTACAAAGAAATCAATCCTGATTTGAAGATTCTACTAAATCTGGACGAATCAACTTACGAAGGAGGTACGAATGGCGACTCCCATCCCATTGCTTGGTATCAAGCGTATGACGGGGGCAGAGCATTTTATACAGGTCTGGGGCATACCGAAGCCTCCTACCGAGAGGATTTATTTATCAAACATTTAACGGGGGGGATTCGCTACGCAATCGGTCAAAACCAACCTTTAGACTACGGTAAGGCATCTTCACAGGTGCCTCCGGACGAGGATCGTTTTACCAAAACGGTGCTGGTAGAAAATCTTAATGAACCGATGGAATTTGAGCTTTTGCCCGACGGGCGTGTACTAATCATCGAGAGAAAAGGCGATATCAAACTACTGAATCCCGAAGACCAAGCCATTCGCACGATCCATCATTTGGAGGTCTGGCACGAATATGAAGATGGTTTGCTGGGCATTACCCTTGATCCCAACTTTAGCGATAATCGCTGGGTCTATCTTTTTTATTCGCCGCCGGGAGATCTTCCCAAACAGCATGTTTCACGCTTTACTTTTAGCAACGACCAATTGGATATGGCCTCAGAGCAAGTCATTCTGGAAATTCCCGTGCAAAGAGAAACTTGTTGTCATTCGGCTGGTTCTTTGGAGTTTGGTTCCGATGGGAATCTTTTTATCTCGGTGGGTGATAATACCAACCCTTTCGCTTCCGATGGCTTTGCTCCCATTGATGAGCGAGAAGGGCGTGCTTCTTGGGATGCCCAGAAATCTTCGGCAAATACGAATGATCTCAGGGGTAAAATTCTTCGGATCAAACCCGAAGCTGACGGCAGTTATAGCATTCCCGAAGGAAATCTCTTTCCCTTGGGCAGCCAGAAAGGCCGCCCCGAAATCTACGTGATGGGTTGTCGGAATCCTTTCCGCTTTAGCGTTGACAGTCGTACTAAATATCTTTATTGGGGAGATGTAGGCCCTGATGCTCGCGACGACCAAGCAGACCGAGGCTCCCGAGGGCACGACGAACTAAATCAAGCTAAAAAACCTGGCTACTTTGGTTGGCCTTATTTTATTGGGGATAATCAACCTTATCGGGATTATGACTTCCAAGCCAAAGCCTCGGGGCAACCCTTTGATCCCGTGAGACCCATCAATAATTCACCCCATAATACAGGACGAGAAATTTTACCTCCCGCGCAAAAAGCGTTTATCTGGTATCCCTATGTTCAGTCAGATGAATTTCCTCTGCTGCGCTCAGGTAGTAGAAATGCCATGGCTGGGCCGGTTTATTATTATGACGACTATGCCGGCGACAAAAAATTTCCTCGCTATTACGATGGTAAATTGATTTTCTATGATTGGATGCGTAGATGGATTTTGATGGTTACGACCAATGAGGAGGGCGACTTGGAAAAGATAGAGCCTTTTGCACCACATCTTACTTTCAATAATCCGATTGATATGATGTTTTCCAAGGATGGAGTGCTTTATGTACTAGAATATGGCACCACTTGGTTTGAAAAAAATGTAGATGCTCGTCTTTCGCGGATCGAGTTCAAGGCGGGCAATCGTGCGCCGATTGCTCAAATTCAAGCAGATCATTTAGGAGGAAAGGTTCCTTTGACGGTACAATTCTCAGCCAAAAATTCTACCGACCCCGATGGAGATAGCCTGACTTATGAGTGGAAATTCACCTCTAGTTACGAGGTGCAATCACGAGCACCAAATCCCACCTTTACTTTCACAAAGTCGGGGATTTACGAGCCTTATTTGGTCGTAAGAGATGCTCAGGGCGAGATAGCTAGTGCCCAGATGACTTTACACGTGGGCAATGCCCTACCAGAAATTGACTGGAATGTAGTTGCTGCCAATCGTTCCTTTTACTGGGAGACACCGCTGAGGTATCAAGTACAGGTTCGAGATGAAGAAGATGGCTCACTTGCCAACGGAGGTATTCGCCCCGAAGAGGTTTTGGTCAATATCAATTATTTACCCCAAGGGCAGGACAAAACCTTGATCGCTCAAGGGCATCAAGCCTTCCTGAAGCAAAGCCAAGGGATGAAATTAGTAGAAAAATACAACTGCAAATCTTGCCACGCTCTAGAAAAAAACGCCACAGGGCCGGCCTACCGAGAAGTGGCCAAGCGTTATCAGGACGACCCAAGCACTCGGAGCAGATTAGTCAAAAGAATTCAGCAAGGAGGCACAGGTAATTGGGGCGAAAGAGTCATGCCCGCCCACCCTCAGGTGACCGAAGCCGAAGCCCAGACGATGGTAGATTATATTCTTTCTCTAGATAAAGAAGCTCTTCCAGCACAAAGTTTAGCGTGGGAGGGTACGTTCGCTCCCCAAGGCAAAAAGGGAGGAGTTTTCTACCTGAGTGCCACTTATACCGACCGAGGCGCAGAGGGGCTACCCAATTATACGCATACCGAATATCTCAAGCTCCGACCGCCTCGCCTAGAAGCGGAATGGAATGACTTCGCCTCGCCTGAACTACGTCCGCGGGATATTCCTCAACAAGAAGGGAAGGCGCTGACCAATTGTAAGCACGAATCTTACTTGATTTTCAAAAACTTGGATTTGACAGGCGTCAAAGAATTTACTTGTCAATTCCTAGCCCTCGAGAGCTACACAGGAGGGGGCAAAATTGAGCTAAGAACGGGTTCACCCCAAGGGAAGAAGTTGGGAGAAATGCTGGTGCCAAAGGCCGAGGCACAGAAGCTACATCAAATCTCTACGTCTCTTCAAACCACAGAGGGCTTCCAAGATGTGTATATAGTCTTTAAGCATCCCCAAAAAACCGAGCAAAATATTTGCGCTCCTGACTGGTTTTACTTGGATAATCGTGTTGGCAAAATATTAGAATAACAAAAAATAGTGATGGCCTGTGAGCTTTGTGTATGTACAATGACCGTCAAGCAAACGCGCGACGCATGAGCTGCCAGATGTTGCGACCTAAAAAATCATTTCTTTAAAACATATCGCCAGATATTTTGTATACTATAGTAGCTTTTTTATTTTTGCAACAATATTGCATCTACAAAGTCAGCCATGAGAAAATCAATTTTTCGCAAACATTCAGATCGAATTGGGATTATCAGTTCTGTACTCTGCTTGGTACATTGCTTAGCCTTACCTATTTTCCTAGGACTTCAACCTCTGGCACATCAAAATCTACCTGAAGGTTGGCATTTCCTAGATTATATCTTTTTGGTAATGAGCGTACTAGCGGTCTACTTCACGACTTACCGAATGCCTTGGCGGCGAAAGTGGGTTTTTTACCTAGTACTCATCGTATTGATGGTGGGGATCTTTGGAGAAACACGCTGGCCTTGGTTGAGCTATCTAGGCTATTTAGGTTCTTTGGGTTTAATTTTGATGCATTTAGTCAATCTAAGGCGATTCCGCAGACGCCGTAAAATCAAACCTTCGGTGGTGACTACTTCATCCTTTTAAAGTGCTGGTACATTGAGTAGCCAATTGGGATTAGGACAAATATCCAAATAAAAATCTCTTTGAGATTTGGGAGCAACCCCGATAAAATCTCCTGTTTTGCCCAGCAGATCTCGGATGATTTGAAAATGCAGATGCGGGGTCCAATGCCCATTCACGCGTTCGTCTCCAATCTCAGCGAATTTTTCTCCTTTTTGAATTTCTTTACCAATGCGTAGACCATCTAGAGATTCCAAGCTTAAATGACCGTAGAGGGTATAAAAAGTATGGTTTTCGAGGGAATGCTCCAGAATGATGGTCGGCCCGTAATCTCCGAAGTTGTCGTTATTTTGGAAGCTGTGTACTTTTGCCAAGCAAGGGGCAAAGACAGCACTGCCGGCGGGTAGCCAAATATCTATGCCCAAGTGAATAGATCGTGAGCCTTCCGCTGCATCAAAGACCTGACTTTTTTGGTAAACGGCACGCTCTTCGTTGTAGCCTCCCAAGCCTACTTTGGCTCCGGCCTCTTTGATTTGGCCAAACACGTATGCATTCATGGCTTGTACGTCCGTGAGGTCAAATCGATCCAAATCTTTATTTTGCACAGAAAAATCGAAAATCAGACAGGCATCCTGCTGAAAATCAATAGCTACCACGGGGGCAAACTGCCCCTGATATTTTTGAAATAAAGCCTGTAAATCTTGGGAAGAGGACATAGTCATCATCACTTTACTTGAGAATGCAAGCTAGTGAATTTTCATCTCAAAAACGATCTGGTGCTTGGCTTGGATTCCATTTTCCCAAATAGGTTCGGGATAATGCTTGCAAAAATGATTGTGATGGATACTTTTGAGGTCAAAGCCTAGTTTCTGATAGAGGCCAATTTGATTGATACTCGAGTTGGCCGTTTTGATAAGCAATTTCTCCACGCCTCTTCTTTTTTTGACCTGCTCGATCACGTATTTTAGAAGGCGTGTACCTAGCTTCAAGCCTTGTAGCTCTTCGGCGATTGCGACATTCTTGATTTCCATCACCCGGCTATTGACATAAACTAAGACACAAATTCCTTGGATATCCTGATTGATCTTCAGGACATACACGATACTAGTAGGAAGATAGGTATCGATTTGATCACGATCTGGATCAGCTAATAGCAAAAGATCGTAGGGAATCTCGTCGGCCATGTCCCTTTCACGAATGAGGATTTTCTCGCTTTGCATAGGGCAGGGAATTTGATTGGTGAATTGGCTAGCGGTATTTGCCCATTTTCAAAAAATACGCAAGCAGAGGCATGCTTCTCGCCTCAATCGCAAAAATAACATTTTTTCGCAAAATATTACCATTTAATTGTTCAATGTCTGCTTATAAGTCTCCAAGCAGCGTTCTCGGGCGGCTTTATGCTCCACGATGGCCTCCGGGTAGTCAGGTTCATCTACCTCAGGCACCCAGTGCTTGATGTATTTGCGGTCTTTATCAAATTTATCTACCTGCGTGTAAGGGTTGAATATCCTAAAATAGGGTGCTGCATCTACTCCCGAACCAGCCGCCCACTGCCAGCCTCCATTGTTAGAGGCCAGTTCATAGTCGAGTAATTTTTTTCCAAAATACGCCTCTCCCCAACGCCAATCGATGAGCAAATGTTTGGTCAGAAAACTAGCCGTGATCATGCGTACACGATTGTGCATGTAGCCCGTTTCGTTAAGCTCGCGCATGCCCGCATCTACGATCGGATAGCCCGTTTGGCCCTGGCACCAAGCCTCGAACTCGCCTTCATCATTCCGCCAAGGAATTTGGTCGTATTCTTCTCGGTAAGAAGTATCTACCACCTTGGGGTAATTATCTAAAATCATCATGTAGAAATCTCGCCAGATGAGTTCATTGAGCCAGACTTGGTTGAGTTCGCGCGCTTTTTTGACCAATTGTCGGATGCTTACAGTGCCAAAACGCAGATGTACGCTCAGGCGCGTGGTGCCTTCAATGGCAGGGAAGTTACGTTTTTGGTCATATGCTTTGACAATTTTTTCAGGAATTTCCCTTCCGGGAAAAGGCTTTCCCACTGCTTGGAAGCCCATTTCTTCTAAGGAAATTAAATCATGCTCAAAGGATTGATTGGGAGAGTATTTTTTGATGAATTGATCAAAGTGTTTTCGCGTATCGTAAGGCTCAATTTGTTCTTCCTCGAAGGTACTCTTCCATTTTTTGCTGTAAGGCGTGTAAACGGTGTAGGGTTTGTCGCTTCCTGTCAGGATTTGCCTTCCCTCGAAGATGGTTTGATCTTGGAAATCTCGAAAGCCAATATTCTTTCCTGCTAAGAAATCTTTGATTTTTTCGTCTCTTGCTTTGGCATAAGGCTCATAATCGTGGTTGGTGTAGACGGTCGCCAGCTCAAACTTTTGACTTAATTCTTTAAAAATTTCCAGTGGGAAGCCATATCTGACCAAAATATCTGAGCCTACTTCACTCAATTCTCTTTTAATTCTGGCAATTTCTTGGTGGATAAACTCTACGCGACGATCTTGCTTATCTTCTAATTTGTCCAGAATATCTCGATCAAAAATAAAAAGCGGTAAGACCGGATGCTGATCTTGCAAGGCATAGTACAAACCCACATTATCTTCTAAGCGGAGGTCTCTTCTAAACCAAAAAATGCTGATTTTTTCTGACATAAAAATGGGGGCGGTGATTAGTGATTTGTTTTCGGTTATGAGCTCAATTCCTTCTCTTCAAGTTGTTCTTTTTGGGGAAGGATTTGGCAGTCGGGGCAGAGGTAAGTGCCTCTACCACCCACTTTGATGTATTCCGTATCTTCGCTGCACTGCTCGCAATAAGCTGGTTCTAAGTCAGTCCAACCGCGGCGGTGCACCATGTAGTAGCGTGGGTATTCGTCGTAATTTGCTTCTTTCTCGATAGCAAATTGGATGATCTCTTTTAGTTTAGCGAAGATTTGCTTTTGTTGCGCTTCGTCCAGTTCGTGGACTCTCACCAGAGGGTGAATCTTGGCTTGAAAGAGCACTTCATCGGCGATCCAATTGCCGACTCCAGCACAGACTTTTTGATCCAACAGTGTGGTTTTGATGGCGGCACTCCGGCCTTTCAGATTTTCCTGAAATTCCTCCCAAGTCATTTTGATCATATCTTTGGAAAGCTTTTTTTCTTCTCGAAAAGCCTCTATAGAATCAGCGATGCGTAGGCGGCCAAATTTGCGGGGGCATTCATAAGCCAAATAACCTTGATCCAAGTGAAAAAGTACCCGCGTGTACTCAGGTTGATCTACTTGATTCTGCACAAACTTGAATCGTCCCGTCATGCCGAAGTGAACTACCCAAACTTTTCCCGAACCCAGACTTACAAAGATATATTTGCCAATGCGCTCTGAGGCGACCATTTTTTGTCCTGCTAGGTCTTTGACAAAAGCTTCCGTGTCTTGGCGAATGACTTTATCATCCAGCACTTCCACTTGGGTGATGGTTGCGCCGAGAGAGGTCTGGTCAAAATATTTTTTAAATCCTTCTACTTCGGGTAATTCGGGCATGAGTTGATAGCAAATTGCGGATTACAAATTTCAGATTGTGCGTTTTTCGCAGATATACTAATAAATGAATGAGGGGAAATTTTGTTAGATTGATTTTAGAAAAACTTTATTTGCCAACGCCGATAGACTTTTCCAAGATGGAAGTGAATGCATAAGAGATTTCTTCGGAAGTTTGTGTGAACCTGAGTTGGTAGGCTTGCTTGGTGGGGAAGCGAAGAAAAATTAGTAATCATGGCTGGTAAATCGTACCTGAAAAAATGCCAATGAAAAAAGTAGCACTCGCGGCGAATGTGCATCTGTTCAAAGCGGATCAATTCTTTTTGCCAAGCTTCTTGGATTGAGACTTGACCGGATAGAAAAGTGGCAAAAGCATAAGCATCTTCCGCGTAGCGATCTTTGCGGGTGAGGGTTTGCTGAGCCGCGTAAACTTGAAATAATCGTTTGGCTTGCTCCTGAGAAAGGATTTGCAAGCTATGTGGTAGAAAATGCGAAACCGCCCTAAATCGTTTATTAATCAACGATTGACTGTAATGGAAGATCGCCTTCTGATGGTTTTGTCGCAGTTCTTGTATTTGCTTTTTGTCTAAATTTTGCGCTTTTTCCCACTTTTCAGGATTTTGCCAAAATTCTTGTCTAAATTTTTCGTCCGTGTAAAGTTGGGCAAGTATTTTTTGGTAAGCTTCTAGGCTCATGGGAAGCTCGTTTTTGATCGAGACGTGTGTTTTCGTATGTTTAGTATCTGCTTGGCTTGCTCCAATTCTTTGGCAAGCACGTCATAAGGCGGGATATTTTCATCCCTTTCCAGAATAATGCCTTTCACCTCACATTGCTCGACGACTGCTTGCATGATCTGCCATACCTCAGGAGGCGTAGGATGCCCATGGCTGTCAATCAAAACACCGTCTTGCCAATGTCCTCCCGTAAAATGCAATTGCACTACACGCTCTTGAGGAATTTCTTGAAGAAAATTTTGCCAGCTAAATTGATGATTGACAGAGTTGGTATACAGATTTGTAATGTCTAGAAGCAAACCTACGTCTGCGTTTTCTACCACTTTGCGGATGAAGTCCGTTTCACTCATCTCCTGTCCTGGTAGTTGCAGGGGATAGGTAATATTTTCCAAGATCAATGGGATAGAAATATATTCTCTTGTCTTCTCGATATTTCTACAAAAAACTGCGATTGCTTCTTCCTTGTAAGGAAGGGGCGAAAGGTGGCCAATCTCGATACCGTGCACCCGTGTAAAAGCCAAGTGTTCGCTCCAGTAGGGAGGTTGGATGATCTCGATGAGTTGGGCTAATTTTTCCAAGTATCGTAAGTCCAAGCCATCTGCACTGCCCAGAGAAAGATTAATAGCGTGTGGAATTAAGGTAAAATGATGTTTCAAAAGCATCAACTCCTCCCTTTTTTCAGGGTGAGAAACCAAATAGTGATCCGCCGTAACCTCCAAGAAATCAGGGGGGTGAGCATGGGTAAATAGCGCACTTTTGAAAGATGGGCGAAACCCAACTCCCACGCCCAAATTGGGAATAGAATTCAGTGAAAATGAAGACTTGGCCATAGAAAATTTAGTTTGAAAACACAGAATCAACCGCCACAGCCCCCGCAGCCGCCACAGCCGCCTCCACAACTGCTACATCCACCACCACAACCGCCACCACTGTCACCTATCCAGCTACTAGCGGAATGAGAATTGCCGTATTTTTGCAATTCTTGGTTCACCAGGTCCAAAGCTCCAAAATCACTGAGCATGGCCATACCGAAAACTGCCAGATAAAGTGATTGTTGATCTAAGCCTTCGCTGTTTTTTAATGGCTCGTGAGCCGTCTCTAAATCTTTGAAAAATTGCCGTCCAATCGGTGTCAAACGGGGCAAACGGCCAATGACAGGCAAAATGAGAAAAGCTACCACACTCAGGGCAATCAAGAAGCCCACGTTGGTTTTTCCTTTTTCTATGGCAAGTAAGAACTTGTAAAGCCCAATGCCCAGTATAGCAAATAAGATGAGATAAGTTAAAATTCTCATAAACCATCTAGCCTCTTCGGAAAAGAAGATTTTCTTAGAAATCAAATCTTCTCCCAAACTTCGATAATGATCCTTGATTTCTTTTTGTAAATCCTTGTCCTTGATTACATCTTTGATCCTATGTCTTGTACGGCCAAAGTGGTCATAAACTTTTTGCTCCACAGCGGTTAGTTCCTTGTTTTTGGGAGCCTTGGGGTTGTATTTTACCTCGTTTCCTTCTTTGATCAAGTATTTCGACTCCAAAAGATTGTAGATAATCAGCCCGATGGTTTCTCGCGCACCTCGGCGCATAAAGCATAGTTCATAGGGTTGCCAATGTTGCTTGAGGCTCACCTTGGTTATGCTACTTCCCCATTGACTTCTGAGTGCCCAAGTAAGCACGGCAGCTACACCAATGGCTAGAATATAGAACTGTAGAAATTGCGGGCCAGTCATATCTGACACGAAGTTGCCAAAGATCGAGTTCATAAATATCAGTTTAGGTTTCTTTCCTCCTGAGCAAATATTATCAGGAACATGGTTACTTATATTTACGAGTTTGGCTGCAATTGGTTAGCGTATCCTTATTTTCTATGGCAATTTACTCGCCTTTCTTCTTAACCTTGAGAGAAGTGCCTTCTTGACTAATTACGACTACTTCGGCATTCCGATCGATGTATCCACCCTGAGAAGAAGCGTCATAAAGAATACCCTCAATCATGACTTTGCCACTGGGGCGTAGTACGGTGTAGGTCGTTCCTTCCTTGTCTACCAAGTACTGGGTGTAGGTATTGGCATTGTAGCCCTCATCTTTATGCATGGAGCTTTGCAGGGAAATGCGTCGGAAGCGTTTGCTTTGTAAAAGTTGAGGAACCGCCAAGAAGATAAAAATTGTCCCCCCAATCAAGCCGATGGCCAAGGTAATGACAGAACTGTAAATCTCGGCAGGCATGACAAACTTGAAGCTAAAACCATCATTACTAATCATCATCAACAGGAGGGAGCCAATCGTGGCAATGAGTCCCAAAATACCCGCGACCCCAAAGCCCGGAATTACAAAGGCTTCTACCATGAGTAATAGAATTCCTACAATGAAGACTGCTATTTCCCAGTTTTCGGCCAAACCAACCAAATAATAAGGAATAAAATAGAGCGTAGCCGCGATAACTGCCGCCGCAATGGGGAAGCCCACGCCTGGCGTTTGTAGCTCAAAATAAATACCGCCTAACATCACCAACAGCAGAATTCCACTCAAATAAGGATTTAAGAAAACACGAATAATTTGCTCAATCGTGCTTAGTTCGTAGCGACTGATTTCATAGTCTTTTACCTCATTGAGTTTTAAGATTTCTTCAACAGAAGCTACTTCTTTTTCGCAGTAATTATGCTCAATGGCCTCACTGGTAGAGAAGGTAAGGACTTGGCCGCTATCAATGATGCCCTCGATGGCAATGCGTTCGTCTACCATGGCTTCGGCAATACGCGGATCGCGGTTATTGGCTTTGGCGGTGGCACGCATTTGGGCGCGCATGTAGGATTGATATTTGTCGGGCATGGCCTCTCCGGTGGAGCCATTGACCACGGTAGCGGCTCCGATGGTGGCTCCCTTGCTCATGTAAATCTTGTCGCAAGCAATAGAAATCCAAGCACCGGCTGAGGCGGCATCTTTGTTGATAAAAACCCAAACTGGTTTTTCCAAATCTAAGAGAGCCGTCGCAATTTCGTCGGCATTATCTACCCGACCGCCGTAGGTATTCATATCTACGAGGATATAATCTGCGTTTTGGTTTTGGGCTTCCTCGAGAGCGAGCTTCACGTAGCGTGCCATCCGTGGATCTATTTCATCACGAATCTCTAGCACAAACACGCGGGAGGGCTCAGTTTGCGCTAGCGCTGAAGAGAGAAACCCACTGATTATGAATGAGAAAAATAAGATTTGAATATATAAGAAAACCTTGAGGTAATTTTTCATCTTTAGGGGATAAATCATTTAATTTGAATATGAAGATACAAAATTATTCCTTTTGCCTACTGAATTAACGAATATTTCTTCCTTTGAGTTTGAAGGGGCGATCTGGAAACTGTGCTTAGACTCCCAAGGGCCGGGTTTAGCTTTGGAAATCCGAGATGCGGATCATTTTCAGGTGAGTTTTGCTTATATCGATTGGCAAAAACAAGCTTTGATTTGGAAAGATTTCAGGTTGGAGGAGCCCTGGTGGGTAAGTTTGGCCGATTTGCAGGGAGGTGTTTTATTTTTTACGCCTTACCGAGATCAAAAAACTCCGAATACACAGGGGATTCAGGCTTACCAAGCGCGCACACGGCAATTAATTTGGCAGAATTTGGACGTATTTCTTTACACGATTAGCCGAGATTTTATCCTAGCTCAAAAAGAAGCCACTTCTCTGAGTCAATTACAAAAGTTAGACTTGCAATCTGGGCGAAATTTGGGCATTTGGGAAGATAAAAAATTACCTCCTGCTAAATTTTTAGCCAATCAACCCTTGCACTATCCTATTCATTACTCAGCCGAAAGCAAGCATTTTCCTACTTTACAAACTTATCTTACTGAGCGCTTTAACCTTCAGAATATCAAAGCGGTAGATTATCTAGAATATGAAAATTTGATTTTAATCTCATATTTTTATGGGAATAATTCCGAATTGTGTAATAAATTGCTAATTTTAGATACCCATGCGCAAGTTTTGTTGCATGAAACCCTAAATAATTCCCTAGAAGCGATTGGTCTGGACACTTTTTTTATTTATCAACGTTTATTATTATTTATTAGAAACAAAAACGAACTCGTCTGTTACCAACTATAAATATCAACATGATGAAATCACTCAAACTCATTTCCGCTACTTTACTAGGATTGATCTTAGTGGGCAGCCTAGCCGCTAATGCCCAAAAGTTAAGAGTGGAAAGCCAAGGCAACCAGAAATATGTCATTCATAAAGTACAAAGAGGAGAAACCGTCTATTCCTTGGGTCGTGAATATGAAGTCAGCCCGAAGGAAATTATCCGCCTCAATCCCGATGTAGCGAGCGTGCTCAAGGTGGGCGATACCGTACGTATCCCTTACGACCAAGACTTGAATAATCCCAAAACACTCACCACCCCCGCGCCTGAAGAAAGCGCAGATGTGAAACATACCGTACAAAAGGGAGAATGGCTCAGTAAAATCGCCCGCAAATACGACGTACCCTTAGAAGATATCAAAAAGTGGAACGATTTACAGGATGAAAATATCCAACCCGGACAAGAACTCATCGTCGGGGTCGGCACGAGTAAGTCCCGCCGGAAAAATAGCTCTAATCGCAACGCCAATGACGCTTACGCTAAAAATACAGATAAAAATAGCAGCGTCAACAAAAACTTGAAATCCGCCCCCTACGTGGAGATAGAGCATGAAGTAGCCAAAGGAGAAACGCTCTTTGCCCTCAAAAGAAAATACAACGTGCCCGTAGAAGATATCAAAGAGTGGAATAATCTTGAAGGTAACACCGTTAATGCTGGACAAAAGCTTACCATTCGCGTAGCTCCTGATACGCAAACGACTACTCCCAACCCTAATACAAATGTTAATAAGAATATCGGAACAAATCCGAATAACAACACAGTCAACAACAACACGGGGAATAATGCCGATCCTTTTAACCAATTGAACAATAATCAGGGTAATACGGTCAATAATAATTCTGCTCCTAATAACCAAGGATTTAACAACAACCCTCCTGCTAACAATACCGCCAATAGTACGCTCATTCTCCACAAAGTACAGGAGGGAGAGAATATTTATCAAATCCAGAACCGTTACCAAGTGCGCAAGACTGAAATTCGCTACTGGAATAATATGCCCGCAGAAAGTAATAATATTCGTGCCGGGGATGAGCTTAAAATCTACCTCCCCAAGCTCGTAACCCATACCGTACAACAGGGCGAGACTTTGGCGAGTATCCGCCAACAATATAACCTCAAAGAAGGTCAAATCGCTATCTGGAATAAGCTCGGAACAGAAACAGGGGTCAAAGAAGTGGTGCCAGGACAAAGTTTACTGCTCTATCTGCCCACTGGCCCTACCCCGCCTGACACTCAGACGCAACCTAATAATCAAGCGCAAAACTACAACAACAATCCCAACGCTTACAATAACCAGAACGGCTACAATAACCAAAATGGCTATAACAATAATCAGAGCGGTTACAATAACCAAAATGCTTATAACAATAATCAAAATCAAAATAACCTCAACAATAACCCTCAGCCAATCACACACTACGTACAAGTCAATGAAAGCTTGGATATGGTGGCACAGCGTTATGGGGTGTCCGCTCGTCAGATTATGAGTTGGAATAATTTGAATAGTACTTACTTGGCGCCTAATCAAAAACTATTGATCTATCCCAATCCAGATAATCAATACAATAATCCCGTAGTGAATAACAACCAAAATAACAATTATAACAACCAAGGGGGTTACCGAGGAGCCACTCCTAATAACAATACCAACTCGAGTAATAATACAGCGAATCCCGGTACGAATCCTTATCAGGTGTATCAGTACAATACTACTTCTACCTCAGATGATCCTTTTGATCAACTGGCTAATTCTAGTATGACTTCCGTCAATACGCCCAGTACGAATAATAATAACAACACCAATACCGGAAATACTCGCTTCAACAACACAGGCTTCAATGGCCTAAATAATAGTAGTAATAACAATAATAACAGCGGATTTAACGGACTGAATAACAACACCAGCCCTTTTAGCAATCAGGCAGATCCAGGTTATAATAATTATAATTCAGGGGGTAGCCTCAGCAATAGTGGTGATTATGGTGGAAGTTCTAACAATAACTCTAACTATGGAAATTACAATTCCAATAGTAATTTTAACGGTGTGGGCAGTGGCTCTACTGTGGTAGAAAAAGGCTTTGCCCAACAAATGCCCATCCAAAGTGCTCGCCCCTTGGCGGCTCTCCATCCTACCGCCCAAATTGGTACACTCATTATCGTGCGTAACACCCAAAATGGCCGCAACGTGACCGTGGAAGTAGCAGGGCGTCCCAATGCTAATCAAACCCGCTCTGGCGTGATCATCGGGCTGAGCCAATTGGCCTTCTCGCGTTTGGGAGCCAACCTTACCCAACTAGCGGAAGTAGAACTCACCTACCGTCGTCCCTAAAAAATCAGATGATCTGCTACTCCCCGTGGCAGATCATTTTCTATATTCATTCCTTCGAGAAAAAGGCTTATGGCAAAAAAACTACAACTTCTAGCAATCCTTATCTTTTTGATAGCAAGCCCTCTACTCAGCCAAGCACAAGGTAAGTTTTTTGAAAGAGGACTGGCCGAAGTAATCCCTGATGGACAGAATACCGGTAAAAATTTAGGATTGCACCGAGAGCTTCCGGTCGGCACAGAAATCAAAGTCCGTAACCCTGCCAATGGATTCGCAATCGCTCTCAAGATCGTGGGGCGTCTTCCTGATACGGGAGCCAACCAAAAAATCATTCTCAAACTCTCCGAAGCGGCTTATCGTAAATTACGCGCCAGTGGCCGACGCTTTGCCGTAGAGCTTTCTGATACTCCCGTGGTACGAGATATTACTCATGAAGTACGTGAAGGAGAAACTTTGTTTGGAATTTCCCAAAAATACAAAGTAAGCATTGATGAAATTAAAGAGTGGAACGATCTAGAAGATGAGAAAATCAACTTGGGTCAAAAATTAGTCATCCTCCGAAAACAATAAGATGCGTCTATTTAGTTTGTTATTTTTCTTGAATCTAAGTCTTAGCCTGAGTCTGGCGCAAACTTCCCAAACACGGCGAGTCCAAGCGGCTCTTTGGCCCGAGGCTGCTTTCGCGGATCGCTACGTAGGTAGTGCTTCGGGAATTTCTATGGGTACTTTGGTCTTGGTCAAGTCCTTAGCAAGTGGGCGAAGCGTGGTGATAGAGATTGTCAAAACAGATGCTCCCGACAACTTCATGCTCCTTTCTTCCTTGGCCTGGCAAAGATTAGCAGGTGAGCAATCTAGTATGGCCGTTGAGATTAGCTACCGTTCCACCTCCGCAGAAGACAGTAGCTTTGTGGTAGACTACACACCTTCTTTCGCCGAAGAAGATAAGTCACAAGCTCGCCGCAATCAGAGAGTTTTCCCAGCTACAGGCAATCCCGGACAACAACTCTATAAGGAAAGAGGCTATGCGCGTTATATCAATACCTTAGGTAACTACGGGGCGAATTCTGTGCATTATTCTGCTTATGTTAGGGGCTATTTGCAAATCTCCGACCTTTGGGGCGATCAAGAAGTTGTGACCAGTGTGGCGGGCGACGAACCGTTATTGTTTAATCAGTGGAATGCCATCGTGGGCGTATCGAGAGATGTACCCAATCAATTCAATTATGACCCCAATAATCTGAGTCCAGTAGAGATTGCTTACTGGGCTAATCAAAATTTTGATTATTTTGAAAACAGCAGTTATCCAAAATACCAAACCAAAGCGCAGGCTTGGGACGAAGCAATTACCTACGCTGCCGACTTAGTTGCGCTGTCTACGAAAGCCGAAATTGGGCAATTTGTCCGTGTCCGTAATGCAGACCAAAGCCGAAGTGCTCGTCTTTTGGTCTTAGGTTCTCCGACTAAATCCAATGTAGATTTGCAAATGGCTCCTTCCACGGCAGCATTTTTAGGGGTGGAGAATGTGGATGAATCCTTTGCAATAGAAGTAATTCCCGAAGTAGTGTCTTCTTTGGATTGGAAAGGTCTTTTTCAAGGAATTGCCAACGTAGAAGAGCAGACTCTGGCCGGAATACAAGATGATTTGTCAGATACTTACCAATCTTTCCAAACTATTAATCCACTTTCTAACTCTAATCCATTTCCTAACTCTACCACGAATTTTTCACCTTATTACCAGGCGGTGCATAAAAATTTGCCCGTAGGGACGCTGGTGCTGGTAAAGAGAATCAACGAGTCTGCTAACACGAATTCATTGGGCAATCATACCAATGACCCTTTTGACCAATTGCTTAGCACGCCTAATAGCTATACGAGTAATACTACCTATAACTCATCCAACTCCTCCAATGAAAATAACACAGTGGTAGAAAAAGGCTTTGCCGAAGAAATATCTATCCAGAGTAACCGCCCTTTGGTGGCGCTTCATCCCACCGCTCAGATTGGTACACTGATGATCGTTAGCAACAAGCAGAATGGACGCAACGTAACCGTGGAAGTGGCCGGAAAGCCCAGTAGAGACCAGTTGGGGGCGGGGGCAGTGATTGGTTTGAGTAAATATGCCTATGCTCGCTTGGGCTCTGATCTTAAGAAAACAGAAGTAGAAATCACTTACAGAAATTTGACCTACCAAAGACCACTTGCTTCTGAAATCTTTGTGAAAATTGTGGGCAAGCTACCCGCTAGCCAGCCAAACAAAGATGCAAATATCGGCTTGTCCCGAGTCGCTTTCGAAGCCATGAGCCGCGAGACAAAGCCTTTCCCCGTAAAATTATTGTATTTTTACCCTGAAGATTAGTTTTGATTGTTATGTCCGAATTGCCTCCTTCTAAGAAAACCCTGCTTTATTATCTCTGGAATCTGCTTTTTATCGTTTCCTACCCGATTATTGTGTCCTTTTCCTTGATTTTCACGGGCTTGGTTTACGTGTTTTCTAGCCTTTCAGTCGGTTTGACGAAGATTCTAAAAAATTGGGATAAGTCCTGAAATGTAAGCTCTCAAGAACCTCGAGGATAATTTTATTCCAGCCGCTTGTTTGCTCGTGAATTCTGCTTTTTTTCGAATATTTAGATCTGACCATCTAACCAAAGTCAGATGGAATTCCTTACTATTCTGATAAGATTGAATTATATTTTTTTATATTGAAGTTATTTGAAATTTACCTTCGGACAACTTCATCTTCAAATGAACTAAATATTGAATGCCATGAAACAATATGACCACATTATCTTGGGAACTGGGCAGGCCACGGGTACTTTGCTAGGAAAGTTAATTTCCACAGGCGACTCCATTGCCGTCATAGAAGGAGGAAAAGTAGGAGGGAGCTGCGTGAATTATGGCTGTACCCCTACCAAAACCATGGTGGCCAGTGCTCGGGCTATTCATATGGCGCGCCGAGGTGAGTACTATGGTTTTGAAGCAGGTAACATCGCCGTGAGCTATGAGCGAATCCGAGAACGCATGAATCAGATTCGTCAAGGCTCTAGCCAAGGTTTGACTAACTGGATGGAATCTACCGAAAATGTAGATTTAATCAGAGGATGGGGCGAATTTGCAGACAACCACACGCTCAGGGTAGGAGAAGAATTGATACAGGGAAAACGAATTTATATCAATACAGGAACTCGCCCCGCTGCGCCTCCTATATCAGGTCTGGCCGATACTCCGTGGGTGGATAGTGCTGGCTTGTTGGATTTGCAAAAACTCCCTGAGCATTTACTCATTATCGGTGGCGGATACATTGGTCTGGAGTTTTCACAGGTTTACCGAAGATTTGGTTCAGAAGTGACCGTTTTGCAAAAAGCAAGTGAGGTGATGCCCCGAGAAGATCAAGACATCGCGGAATCTATCCGAAAAGTGCTGGAAGAAGAAGGAGTGCGATTTATACTTGACGCCAATACTCAAGAAATTTATCAACAAAACGATCAAATTCATATCAAGGTAGAAATCCAGGGAACCGAGAAAACCGTCGTAGGAACACATCTCCTCATGGCCGTCGGCAGAAAACCAAATAGCGACCGCCTCAACCTAGAAGCTACGGGTATCCAAGTGAATGAAAGAGGTTTTATAGAAACAGATGATTATTGCCAAACGGCAGTAGAAGGAGTTTTTGCCTTGGGCGATGTCAATGGTAAAGGAGCATTTACGCACACCTCAGTCAATGACGCCGAAGTGGTGCTAGATCATATGTATGGAGGCAATAGAAAAGTATCGAGCAGAATCACGATCTATGGCTTGTTTACTGACCCTCCTTTGGGCAGAGTGGGGATGACCGAAAAAGAAGCAGTAGCTACTGGAAGGAAAATTTTGAAGGCAACCCGCCCCATGAGTAAAATTAGCCGTGCCAAAGAGATGGGAGAAACCAATGGCTTTGCTAAATTGCTGGTAGATGCAGAAACGGATTTAATTCTAGGAGCTGCCATCTTAGGGCCGGGAGGAGACGAAATTATTAACATGTTCGCGGCCATTATGCACAGTCGAATCCCTTGCAAGAACTACCGAGAAGTGGTTTTGGTACATCCCACCGTATCCGAATTAATGCCCTTCGTATTGGATGGCTTACAGTTAATTGAGTAGATTAGTGAAATATGGCCTTCTCCCACGAAAATCGTCTGACTCTAGTCTACCCAGACTAGGGAGCTTTGCATAAAATAGCTTCCCAAATTTGATAGCCTAAAATCCTGCCTCAAGATGCGCATCTTACCCTAGATTCTTAAAGTTTTTTTCTATTTTGGAAATTAACTTTGAGTAGTTGTCGGTTTGGGGTGGGTGGCTGTGCGTTTCTTTTTCAGAGCCTGCCCCCAGATTCAGGGAGGACAGTCATTTGATTTGACCACACGATCTAAATTCTCAAGTCACTAATCTAACCACAAAATAATATGAGTAGACCATTTTCAGAAAAAGTAGCACTCATCACGGGAGCCGCCTCAGGGATTGGCAGATCTGCCGCCTTGGCCTTTGCCGGAATGGGAGCCAAAGTAGTTGTATCTGATATTAACGAGGCAGGAGGGAACGAAACCGTGCAATTGATTGAACAGATGGGGGGGCAAAGTTTTTTCCAAAAAACAGATGTATCTGACCTGGCACAAGTAGAACAACTTATCTCCGAAGCAGTCCAAAAATATGGCAGATTAGATTTCGGAATCAATAATGCCGGAATAGGTGGAATGTGGAGCCGTACAGTAGAGTATCCCGCAGAAGATTACCGGAAAGTAATCGCTGTTAACCAAGATGGGGTTTTTTATTGTATGAAATACGAAATTGAACAAATGCTCAAGCAAGAAAGTGGGGGAGCCATTATCAATGTTTCATCTATCGCCGGGCTAAGAGGTTTGCCCAACAGTTCTGCTTACACGGCGAGCAAGCACGCGGTAATTGGGCTCACGAGAAGTGCCGCGGTAGAATACGCCAGAAATCAAATTCGGATCAATGCCATTTGTCCGGTTTTTACCCGTACCCCACTTTTTGAGAAAACCTTTGAAGTAGATCCATCTTACGAGGAAAAACTATTGAGAAACATTCCCATGCGGCGTTATGGTCAGCCCCAAGATATTGCCGAAGCCATTATCTGGCTTTGCTCGGAGCAATCTTCTTTTGTCACTGGGCAAGCGATCGCTCTGGATGGGGGATTGACGGCACAATAAAAAAATCGGAGATCAGTACGTGGTGACTGATCTCCGACTTCATCTAAAAAAATTTGATTATAAATTTCTAATGTCAATACGCTTAGGTAAGTCATTCATTCCTGACTTGAAAGGAGCGTAAACGTTGAGGGCTCCTTCTTCAAAGACAGCCTCGATCTTCTGTACGTCTACGTTGGCAGGGATCGGAAAATGTTGTACGAATGTCGGAATAACTACTTTTTTACCCTCTCGCTGCTGTACATAATCGCCCGAAAGCGTAGCATAAACAGTAAGACGGTCTTCATTAAGTTCAATATGATAATTGTCGCTATCGTAGGCTGGATTTCTGAAGCTAGCTACATAGCCACTTTCATTCATATCAAGCTCCATATTGGTCATCGTTACCCCTCCCTGAATGGTATTCATCAGGTCAATTTGCTCACCTAAATTCGCCAAATCATTTCTTTCTAATTTCATAGTTTCCTCCATAATTTAGTTCGTACCTCAATTAGGACAAAGGCCATACCAAGCTAAATATGGCAGATAAATGGCTTTTCTAGATGCCATTCTGTCGATAATGAAGGGGCTTTATGAGGCATCTTATGTCAAAATGGCTTCCCAAAAAAAGAAAAAAGCATTCCCTGAGAGAATGCTTTTTGTAAAATGATGGGTGGATTTATACCTCTGCCTGAGAAAACTCACGGCAGATAATCCATCCTGATAACTTTTTAATGCTTCACCAGCTTGGATTGATAAATCGTCAGTCCGTCTTGCAAGCGAATTAAATAAACCCCATTAGCCAAGTTTTGCAACCTCAAATTGATTCCCTTGTTCACAGTTTGCAAATTACCTTCTATATCCAAGACTATATTGCCTTGGCTATTGGTCAACTGCAAGTGTAGCTCTTGGTCAGGGTCTGACAATTGCCCCAATTCTAGTAAAATGGTCTCTTCACTTCGGATAGGATTAGGATAGAGGGCAACTCCCGGCTGGGCTTGTCCTTCGGCTGGGACAAAAACTACCGTTCCCATAGGTGAAGAACCTTGGGCATTGACTTGCAAAAGGCGATAATAGCTAGATTCAGGTGCTTGGTAATCAATAAATTGATAGTCATTTACCTCTTCCGAATGGCCAGCTCCATCCACAGAGCCAATCGTACTAAAATCATTTAGATCGAGACTTTTTTGTATTTCATAGCTAAGAATGCCTGCTTCTCTACTCGTTTGCCAATGGAGAGCCACTTGATCTTCATTCAATCGGGTTCCCGTAAAAGTGGTGAGGCTTACCGGTAGTGGTAGGTCCACCTCACCAGCAGACCAGGTAGAAAACCGAGGTATATTGCTTTGAAAAAGCGTGTTGGCTGCGGGGTCTACAAGAGAAGACCTCTGTGGCCTCCAGGCCGTACCATCAAAGCGGAAGAGAATCAAATTATTCTCATTCAAACCTGTTTCGGTAACTTCGGCATCAAAGTAGTTGAATACGAGCGTGGCATTCAGATCGTCAGTTCTTCCCTGAGGATTAATGACATAGTAGCGTTTAATTCCCTCGTTGACATCACCTTGGCGAGTATGCCCTCTGCGAACCTGAATACCTGTCAGGTCGGTGGTATTGCCGATGGTAATTTCTGCTCCCAGATTGGCTATGTTGATCCCTGCGGCGAGGTCAGCCACAATGTTGGTACTACCTCCGGCCAAGGTACGGGTAGCCAAAATAGACCCTGTTTCCCCGAGGATACGACTGACTGGTCTTTCTCCTATAATCGTACCTGTTTCTCCCAAATCAAGGACTCTACCGTTCAATTTAAGGTTTCCTTGCACCATTTCCAGCGTATTCGTAATGATGAGCGGTACATTGCCTCGCATAGAAGCTCCCAAAGGATTGTCTATGATCAAACTACCAACACTTCTGAGTAGCCCGGGGACTGGCTGTTCATCCGTTCCAGCCAGACGCAATGCCCCTCGGATATCTGAGCTATTGTCTGAGAATTGCTCGAGAAGCCCACTCAGTACTAATTCTCCTCCCTCTTCCACGATCAAAACTGTACTTTGCTCCAGTACAATTCTATTGATGGCGAAGCTTTCTGTATTTTGAATGCGAGGGGTTTTGAATCCTGCTAAATTATTAGGGATAATCACGCTCGCTTCGAGGTCATTGGGTACGTCGGTCGGGCTCCAGTTATTGGGGTCGCTCCAAGCGTCAGTAGCTCCCAAGCCCGTCCAGATGAAGGTTACATTGAATCTATTAGGATCACTAGAAACCAAAAAGTCATCGGGGTTTGGTTCGGCCATAGTTGGCGTCATAGGTTTGGTCAAGGCAATAAAGCCCGTCGTCGCATCTGGTACTGTAGCCACGATACGGCGACTATTCACTACGCGATAGGTAGCGGAGACACCATTGAACTGAACATCCGAAACGCTCGTAAAATTATTTCCTGTAATGATTACTTCACTTCCTACTTCACCATTGATAGGATCAAAACTGGTGATAACAGGCTCCATATAAGGGAGTACATCAAAGGGCTGAGCAGTAACGGCAGAATCTGTGCCAGGTACAAAGATGGTAATGGGGCCATCTTCGGCACTGTCTGGTACAATTACGGTGAGGCTGTTGTCTGCGTTTACTGTAAAATCAGCCTCTTTGCCATCAAAAAACTGCACACTGCTCACTTGCGTGAAATTATCTCCTGTGATCAAGACAGGAGTGCCGATTTCACCCGCTTTGGGAGTAAAGTCAATCGTCAGTGGTGGGAAGGGCATCACGCGGAAAGGCTCCGGACCCGTGGCCGTACCTCCAGTCGTAGTAACGGTAATCTCACCAGAAGCTAACTCACTAGGCACAATCACTTGAAGCTCAGTAGCTGTAAAGCTGGAGATAGTAGCAGGAATATCATTGAATCTTACCTGAGTATCGTCCAGACGGAAGTTGGTTCCAGTAATTGTGATGGTTGCACCTAGGGTGTCTTCTTTCAATGTAAAATCATCAATCGTGGGTGGAGGAATGAAAGTAAACACTCCTGCAGAAGTCACACTTTCGGCTGGGTTGTTATTATTGTTGGTAACGGTAATATTGCCCGAGACTTCCGTAGTAGGGCCTGCATCTACGATTGCATTAATTTGGGTGGCACTCACGGCCACAGCAGAGGCAATCGGGATGCCTGGAATTTCAACCGAAGTCATATTGGTTAAATTGGCACCTTGAATACTGATTTGTGTTCCCGCTCCCCCTAGGGCAGGAGAGAAGCTGTAGAGCGTGGGTTCTACTACAAAACTGCCAGCCGTATTATCAGTCCCTCCTAGGGTATTGAGGGTAATCAGCCCAGTGATAGCTTCCGGGGACACGGTTGCGTACACGGTATCAAGTGTCCCGAGAGTACTCACGTAAAAATCAAATTGCTGCACGCCACCAATCTCTACACCAATCAGTTCACCCAAGTCTTCTCCATAAATTTTGATTTCTGTTCCCACTGGCCCGTTATTAGGAGTAAAACCTGTAATATTTGGTGGAGGAATATAGGTGAAAATTTCTTCTGTTACGGCGATGCCATTGGTATCGGTACGAGCCGTAATTACACCGGTTGCCCCAGCTCCGACCGTGGCACGAATCCGATCACTTCCTTGGAATTGAAATGGCGCCTGAGACACCGCGGTACCGAAGTCCACATCTACGGGCGCATTAACCCCTACCAAATTACTACCTAGAATCGTGACTGCCGTGCCTGTACCTGCCTTGGCGGGGAAGAAATTATAAAGACGAGGAATTACCTGAAAAATATCGGTACTAGAGGCTTCACCCCCCGGAGTAATTACTTTGATAATACCGTCAATCGCCCCCTCTGGTACTAATACCTCGATCGTATTATCATCAATCACGGTGAAATTAGGTGTGGCAGCCTCATCAAAAAACTCTATCGAGGTGGTTTCTGTAAGATTGGTTCCCGTAATGGTCAAGGTCGACCTAGCCGTGTCAATCTTCGGGTTAAAATCAGTGAGCGTAGGGGGAGGAATAATGGTAAAATCCTCAGGGCTTGCGATCGTGTCATTGCCAATCACCACCCGAATGGGTGCAGTACCAAATGGAGCTGTATTGGGAACCGTGGCCCGAATCAAGATATTGCTCTCAAGGGTCAAGTTCGTACCGATCGCTGTACCACCGAAGAGGACTTGGTCGGCATTTCCGATATTAGTTCCCAGAATGATTACCTCCACATCACGACCTCCAATTTCGGGTTCAAAACTACTGATACTAGGCAATACGCGGAAATCCTCTGCTGAAAAGGCATTGCCGCCGCCCGTTACGACTTGAATAGGGCCGTCAATGGCTGTCTCCGGCACTGCTACTTTGATAGTCGTATCGTTGACGATGACAAAACCCGCCAGCGGTGCTTCGGCGAAATTCACCTCCAAAAGACCAATTAAATCCTGCCCTATGATCGTGATGGTATCGCCAGCATTTCCAGCGGCAGGTGTGAAGCTACTGATGCTTGGCGTGGGAATGTCCACTGTAAAATCATCTGTGCTGATACCTGTTCCTCTGGGAGTAGTTACACTAATCGGGCCGGTGGTGGCAAAGTCAGGTACTACTACGCTCAGGGTTTGGTCGTCAATGACTGTAAAGTCGGTAGCAGAAGCTCCATTGAAGGTGATCTGAGAAGTTCCTAAAAACCCTAAACCTCGGATGGTGATGGTAGAACGCAAAGGAGCAATTACGGGATCAAACTCGGTAATCACAGGAGCATCTGTGAGAATAGCACCAAACTCATAAGCTCCAAGATCACGGGTATTCACCACAGCCAGACCTCTTTGATCCGTAGTGCTGGGATTGATCGCCTCGGGATTATCCACTGCTGCACTTGTATCGGCCAGTGCCATCGTGAGGGTCGGACCTCCGTTGGCAGCTAAGGGAGAGAGGGCAGGGTCTTGAACAGAAACGGTATCAGGTGCGAAGCTATCTAGGCTTCCGTTCCAGCGGGTAGGCGGGAAAAGGATATTAGCACCTCCTGTAAAGTTAGCAGGGCCTGCCAGTTGATGCCCTTCAAACTCAAAGTCAGAGGTATTATTAGAGAAAATGCTATTGTTAACCACTACATTATTGTTGGTAGCTCCGAAGAGGGCTCCCCCAAAATGTGCTGATTGGTTGTTGGCAAAAGTGATATGGTTTAGGGTAAAATCCCCTCCATAATCTGCCGAAGAAATCGCCAGTGCTCCACCGAGTGAGGCATTGGGTCTGAGCACCCTATTTCCCTCGAAGGTACAGTTTTCAATCAAAGCACCTCCTCCGGTGATAGTCCACACGGCCCCTCCTTGTTTCTGAGCAGAATTAGCATTGAAGGTAGAATTCCTGATGATTAAGTTTTGGGCTGGATCATTTGTATTGTTATTGTAATCATCTTCCACGTGGAAAATGGCTCCTCCATTACCATTCTGGGTGCTAATGAGCTGATTACGCTCGAAGGTGGAACGGTCAATCAACACTTGATTCCGACGACTATCTGAAACAACCGTGTAAAGTGCTCCTCCCTCGTGCTTGGCTTGATTGGCTCGGAAGCTAGCACCACAGATTTCCAAACGGTGATCTTGGGTATTAGCCTGGTCCCATAGGTCAATTCCATCCAAGTAGACGGCTCCACCTGTACCCGAAAGAAAACCCTCTGGCCCTGCTGCCTCGTTTTCGCTAAAATCAGAATTAACAATAATTACCTGACTACCAATACTAGCGATCGCTCCTCCCACATTGGCCGTATTGCCTCTGAATTCACATTCAGAAACAATCAAATTGCGGAGGCGATAGCCATAAATAGCTCCACCGCCACGCTCCGCCGTGTTGATCTGAGTAATGGTATTGTTTTCAAAAACTACGTCTATCACGCTGAGTTCACCGCCTCCATTACCCGTGATACCACTACCAAGCAGAATAGCACCACCACTCTCCGCGAATAAGTCTCCCCCAGCAGGAGCCTGACCATTAATCAGACGAATATGCTGTAAGGTAAAATCAATGCCTTCATCTACATTAAAAATTCGGGAGTTATTCTGAGCATCTAAGGTAAGCACAGAACCTCCGTCAAAAACTGTATTTTTCTCTACTTTAAGTTCTTGCGTGATGGTCACGGTGAGCGAGTCTGTTCCGCAATCACAGATGATATTTCCACCTCCGGCTAGTACGTTGCGCAAGGCATCTTCCGTACAGCTTTCTGGAGTTCCATCTCCCAAGATCGCATCTGGAGTGGCTATAATCACGGGGGCATAGTCAGTGCTAGCAATACCACAAGCCCCATCTGTGAAGGTCGTGGCTCCGGCGGGGTTGCTAAACTCTTCATTTTCTCCTCCTTCGGCTTTAACTCGGTAGTAATAGGTGGTCTTGCTGGTCAATCCCACATCCTGATAAGTAGTTGCATCAGTGCCGACCGTAGCAATCTCTTCAAAATTGAAAGGAGTATGGATAGAACGCTCAATCACGAAACCATTTTCATTATCAGAATTATCATCCCAGGTCAAGTCAATCGTACTAGTAGTGGCATTTTGTGCCACTAGGTTGGTTGGTACGTTGACAGTGAATCCATCGGCATCAAACTCGTAGGCACCAATATCGCAGTTGGTACCTGCGTTGGCTCCGGCAGACCCTCGTAATAAGCCTCGCTGATCTCTGGTAGTACCTCCACAAGGAGGGATCACATCCAGCGCGGGGCTACCCGGTAGGAGCGCCATGGTTTGAGTAGGCCCACCGTTGAATTGAAGTGGCCCCAGCATGGGGTCTGCAAATATCATGGTATTGGGAGTACAGCGGAAATCGTTGATTCCATTTGGCAAGGGAGGGGGGAATTGAATATTATTACTACCTGAGTAACTACGACGACAACTAACCGAGTTGTTTCCTCTACCTCCTACTCTATTGTTGTAGAAGATGGTATTATTTACATTGAGATTAAGGTTAGGGCTTTGGATTCCCCCTCCTCCCAAGCGAGCAAAGTTTTGAGCAATCGTACAAAAGCGGATATCCACGTCTGGCTGAAAGATATACATAGCGCCACCATACTCGTTAGAGCTGTTGTTGTAGAAAGTACAATTCTCTACCGAGGCAATAGGATTATCTCCAGTTCTTTCCACAGCATCAATCCAGAGGCCACCTCCTAGCTTTTCGGTCGAGTTACTGTTAAAAAGGCAGCCCGAGATCGTGGTACGTACTGTATTCGGCCCCGTGGGGCCATCTACGGGGCTAGGGTTAGATCCGCAATAAAGTCCTGCTCCAAAGCCTGCACATTTATTATTTTGGAAGGTACAGTTTTCTACGATGATAATATTATTCAGGTAGCCGAAGAGTTGAACACCCCCACCACCACCGCTGATTCCTTCCACGCGCTGGCCTCGGATGGGATCAGTGCCAATACCCGCCAAATTCTCCTCTACCACGCAGTTTCGCATAATCAAGTGGCCTTGTGTTGGGAAATTATCAGTCCTACCGCCGTCTGCGTAAATAGCTCCTCCGGATACATCCCGACTGAGTGGGCTGGAGATGACATTTTGTCTGAGTAAGCAATTCTCTAAGGAAAGATTGGCGAGTACATTGTAGATAGCACCTCCGAGGCGCGTGGCTTTATTACCGATGAATGCTGTATTTTTGATTTCTACTTCGCAGAATATACCGATAAAGATGGCTCCTCCGTATCTTACTAAGGCTTCGTTTTGAATGAACTCACAACCATCAATCAACACGGTACTTCGGAAATTGAAAAAGGCGGCTCCACCTCCATTGACGTTGGTAGCTCCATTCTCAAAGGTGATATCGTAGAGCTCCGTTCTCGACCCTGCATCTGAGGTAAGCAAACGAAACAGGGGGGCACCATCCGAGCGACGAATGCGGGCGCCTCTTCCTCTAATCACCAAATGTGTGCTCTCGGCAATAGGAGGAAGGCCAACCGGGCCTGTGTTGAATCCTGCGTTGATATGGGATGACAGATAAGGACGGTTGAGTACATAGAGTCCGTCTTCTGCCAAGAAAATGGTATCCACTAATTCGGTCAAATTAGCTTGTTCCATAGCCGCGATGAGCGCATTGACATTCCCATCTGGAATCGTAAATGTTTGTTGTGCTCGAGCACGCCAGCAAAAGATGCTGGTGATCAGGAACAAAAGTAAAGTAAGTCTGGTTTTTGCCATCTTTAAAAAAGATTTGTGTTTAGGAATAATTTCTTTGATTATAAGTCAACTTATGATTGAGCGGGTTCTCGCACTTAGAAAATAAAATATGAACTATCTAATTTGCTCAAGTACATCGCATCATGCAGCCATTAGCCTCTACCAAAAATGGTAGCGCAAGAGCCGGAGACGAAGTAGAATCTATGATAATCTTACATAGTGATTCTAGAAACGACTAAGAAAAGTAATAACTTTATGATGATTCTTACCCAAAAGCTTACAAGAACGCATAGATGTTGGTTATAGTGAAGAATGTTGTCCCACAGGTCTTCTCAAGAATAATTAATCAAACAAATACTACATAACACAACTGTGGGAGAGGATACAGCTTTGGAATAAGTTTGGAGATAGTTTTCTGATATACAAATTTCGGGATATCAACCTGTAAAATCAAATAAAAACACGGATTATTCTAGGGAAAAAGTTCGTGATTTATTAGAATAATACCTTTCTTTATAGGAAAAGTGAATTTTATAAGTTTCTTGGACATGTTTATTGTCTAACGATACAATTCATCCAAAGAAGAATGTAAGTGTTTTCTTACGGATCGGTAGGAACTCAGCCCTCCAATACAAGCCCCCAGTAGAATTAAGCCAAGAGACAAAATTATCAAATCAATCCAGCTAAAGAGTAAATTCAGCTCTATGATCTGGCTTTGCATATATTTCAAAAAACCAAAGAGCAGAACAAAGGCCAACACGCCACTGGTAGCTCCTTGTACCAAAGCCCTCTGCAAAAAAGGTTTCTGGATAAAATGATCGGTGGCTCCTACCAACTGCATGCTCCGAATCAGAAAACGCTGCGAAAACAACGCGATCCGGATGGTGTTATCAATCAAAACCACAACGGTTAGCAGCATAAAGAAACCAAACAGGAGAAGAAAAAGACTAATGGCTCCCAGATTTTGATTGATGCGATCTACCATGTTTTTGACATAGCTCACTTCATAGATCTGAGGATGCGCTTCCAAATCTTGCTGAATGCGGGTGAGTTGGTCAGATTCGTAAAACTCAGCTTTGACCTTGACCAAGTAAGAATCTCTCAAAGGATTATCTCCTAAAAACTGGCTAAAGTCTTCCCCCGTATCTTTGATAAAAGCTTTCTTTGCTTGTTGTTTGGAAATGTACTCGATAGATTGATCGCCCGCTTTGACAAAATTTTGCTCTGCCAACAACAGACGAATTTGCTCCTTGGCCGAAGAGGTTAAATTTCTCTCCAAAAATACTTGAATCTCTAAGGTACTTCTCACCAGCAAACTCAACTGGCGAGCCTGTAAAATCAAAAGGCCACTTAGACCGAAAATAAATAGTGCCAAGGTAACACTGATGATTACATTGGCAGAAAGTACCTGAATTTGTCTGTGGGTTGCTTTATGTGCTTGTGAGTTGTTCAAATGTAATAGGCAGAAAACAGAAATTTTTTAGGATAATATGCTCACAACTAGCATGTACAAGCACAAAGATAAGGATATTTAGGTAATTGATAACATAGGTAGACAGCCATTGACCGAACACAGTCAATTTGTAGCTATAAAAAAGCAAAAAGGCCTTAAGATTTTGTCTTAAAGCCTTTTTGTGCAAATCGTCAAAGGGTTATTATTTACCGTAAACCTCGATACGTTGTTGGTCGAGCTTTTGGACAAGGGTAGTATCCGAGATAGGCAGTAGCTCTTTTACCTCTATTTGATTACGGTTGAGCTCATAATATTCCTGTTCGTAATAGATAAAGGTTTTTTCTTCACCGTCTACTTTGATATTGATTTTTAGCCACTTGGTTTTGTGGTTGTAGAGAAAAACCTCACCATTGATATATTGGTAGCTCAACTGGTTACGAGCTGCAATGTCTTCAAGCTTTACCTCATTGGTACCATCAAAAATACCTTTGACTCCTTCTTCTTCGTTGGGAAGATAAGCATAGGCGACTTCCTCTTTTAAGGAAGAGGCAATGTGCTTTGCCTTCACAGCAGGACTGGCTGCCTCGTTGACGAGTGGTAAATGGGCTTGGCTGTAAGAGTTTGCATCCGTACGAATAGGTCTAGGTCTAAACTCTCTGCTTGGCTTTTGCTCACGAAACGTTTGAGAAGCTTGTGGGCGAGAGCGGTTTTCTTGAAAGGGTTCGACCGGCGTAGAGACCTGAATTTCCTGAGGAATGGCTGAGCTAGGCAACTCGGGTTCTATGGTCAGTTTGTGCTCAGGCTGAATCTTCTGAGGCGTGCGCGTGGCGAGGCGTTTGGGTGAATCTGCTAGATTTTCTCCTGAGTTGGTCTTTGATTGATTTTGAGGGCTAATCAGAAGCCAAGTAATGAAGGCACAGAGACTTATCAGGGCGATCGCAGAACTAATCAGAACACTCTTAGAGAAATAAAGACTATGGCTCGTGCCTACTTGAATATTGTCTAAACGAGCTTTAAGTTCTGATTTTCTACGATGGCGGATTGCTTCAATAATTTCTTTTTGGAATTGGAGTTCGCTTTCGAGAATAGGATCCTGCTGAATCAACTGCTCAAAGGACGCTTTTTCCTCGGGTCTGAATTGATTTAGCAAATAAGATTCTATCTGCTCAGGGTCAAAATGTTTGTCCATCGGTTTAATCTAAAAAGTCAGTAGCTTTGTATTTGGATTTTATGAGTCTGTCAAGTTCTCTTTTGCATTTATATTTTTTCGTCTTGGCGGTGTCAGAATTGGCAAATCCTAGTTTTTGAGCGATATCACTCATAGACATATTATCAAAGTAGTAGTACATCAGCACCTTTCGGCAGGTCTCGCCAAGGCTATCGATGCACTCACGGATGATCTCATTGCGTTCTTGGGTATCAAAATCATTAAATTCTTTCTGGTCATCCTTCATTTCACCAGAGATGCGATTTTTTCTTTCTAATTCTTTGCGCCACAAATTTTGGCAAACACTATATATAAACGTACTAATTTTTGAAGTTAATACAAAATCGTCTCTTCTTGCTTTTTGCCAGAAAATAAGGATAGCCTCCTGATAAATGTCCTTTGCTTCGTCTTCGGTACCATTATTTCTGATCACCATTCGGGTCATCATCTTATAATTTTTTTTGTAGATAAAGTCAAGGGCGGTTTCATCTCCACATTTTATTTTTTTTAGAATCTGGCTATCTTTCATCTTAAAAAAAAGCAAGGCTTTTTGATTAAATACTTAATAAAAAAAAATCGTAACCTCTTCCAAGGGTATAAGAAGAAATAAAATTGATCTTCTTTGGAGATTTATATCAAGTATGGAATTAATTATATGCTTGATCTAGAAAAGTTCTTACATGACTAAAACGAAATCATTTTGCAAATGTTGTCATTGCCAAAAGCACGTAGAACCGCTCTTGGAAGAAGATTAGAGAAACCAAGCATCAACGATAGCTCTCTAAAATACTACAAAAATTGTACAGAGATCCTACTACGGATTCAATCCAAAAGCGCGAGGTATTTATTACTCAAAGGAGATTTTAGCACGCTTCAAAATAACCCAACGCCCCTCTTTTTGCTCTAGAAGTCCTTTCTCCAAGGTGATGATGCGCGAGTCATTATAAGGTTCATTGGCATACTCGCAAGCAGGAGCCAGCATACGGTCTGCATTAGCGAGGGCTACCTGATGATATTCGCTTCTATTCACGATGCCAAAGATGGCTTGATCTGGGTCTTCTAGATTGATCTCTATTTTGTAAATGCTATCTCGGCTAGGCTCGGTTTTGAACTCTTGAGGAGTAAATCCTCCTTGGTCTGGTCGAAACTTGCCGTAGTAAATTTGCACCTCAGGGTTGAAGGTATAGCTCTCGAGATGCTCTGTACGCTGCGCATAGATTTCCTCTGCCGTTATTTTATATTGATTGCGATTCTTGAGCACGACTATTTCCTGTACCAGTGCGTTCAATTGGTCATTCAAGAAATTAAATTTGAGTAGCAGGGATTGATAATCCTTGACGGGGGTAGTGGTATCCAAGCGATTATCTAGGCGACTGTAGCGCTCTTGGAATTGATCTTCTATTTCCAATAACTGCTGCTTGAGTTGTTGATTTTGCCAGATCAAAAAACCGATTCCTCCCGCCAGTATAAGTAAAATGAAATAAACAATAGGCATATATTTCTTAGATTGTGGATTAGGTTCAGATTGAGCAGAAACATCTAGGGTCGCCTCAGGGCTAGGTTCAGACACAGCACCAGAGATACGGCCAGCCAGTCGATCTTCACGTAGGGAGTTAAGTTCGATCATTAAAACCTGTACGTCCTCCTCCCAGGCTTGACCGCGATAGAGCTTGAGAAGCTCCGTCTCGATATCTATGATTAACTTATTGAGGCGAGCTTCTAGTTTGTTTTTACCGTAGCTTTTATAGGTTTTGCGTTGAAATAATTTGAAAAAGTAGATCGCCTGATCTGCTCCTACCGGAAGGCTAGCTTGTAAATTCTCTAGACTCAAGCAACTCAAAGCGTTGAGATCACTCTTTTGCTCTTGCATCAAAATCAATTGTACCGACTTACAAAGATAATTCAATTTGGCTTCCTCATAAGATTGGTCAATACCTGCCTCATTTTGCGCCCATATCTGAAAGCAACTCAGCGTGAGACAAAAGCCACCCAGACAAAAGTGCTTGAATATGCAGAATGATGTGAGAAATCGTAGCATAAACGTATGAAGCAACTACCCTAAACTAAGTATCATTGGAATACAAGATGCGCATCCGAGACAAGTAAAGTTAATAAATTATATGAATAAAGGAGAAAATACCGTGAACGATTGTAAGCGGATTCCGCTTTCCCTGCTTCATCAAGATCATAATTTTCGTACGACTGCCATGAAGAAATATTGATCCTCGATTCTCAACTCAGAAACGGTCAAATGAATAGGAAATTCTTTTCCTTCCTTATGCCGACCCACCGTGTTTCTGCCAGTATCGAGAATGTGTTTTTGCCCCGTTTCCAGATAAGACTGCATGTGTTGGTCGTGGGCAATGCCGTATTCTTGGGGCATCAAAATTTTGACATTTTTACCGATGGTTTCTGCTTGCTCAAAGCCAAAGATATGCTCCGCCTCGCGGTTGAATAGCAGTATTTTGCCGTGTTCATCCGAAACGATCAAAGCCACGAGTACTTGGTCTAAAATCCTACTCAACTGATGATTTTCTCTTTGAGCAAGGGCGAGTCTTTGGTCTAATTTTTCCTGTGCTTCGGCCAGAGCTACGGCATTTTTGCGAGATTCTTCTTCTTTTTGGCGAAGAGACTGGGCAATTTTTTGAGACTCTTCTAAGATAGCTTGGTTACGATGGCTGGTTTTGACCATAGAAATCGTAGAAGCAATACTGGAGCAAAGTTTTTCCAGAAACTCAATCTGAAAATCTTGGAATTCATCAAAAGAAGCTAATTCAATAACGCCTCTAACTTCTCCTTCTTCAGTTAATAGCGGGAGGAGAATGAGTGTCTTTGGCTCAGTACTACCCAAGCCAGAGGTAATATCCATGTAGTCGGGAGGGAGTTCTTTGAGATAGACTTTCTCTTTTTCATTGTATACGCGGCCAATCAGTCCCTCGTTGGTCTCCACGTTTTGCTGGATGAACTTCTCTTTGCCATAGGCATAGGCTCCTTTGAGCTCTAGAAAGGGGCGTCCGGAGTCTTTTTGGTTCAAAATAAAAATTCCTCCCTGCAAGATGTTCAGATGCTCTACCAAGCGGCTAATGGTCTTGCGACAAAGCAGATCAATATCGTGGCTATTGGCACGTAGCAATTCAGCAAATTCTGCCAAGCCTTCGGTAATCCAATTGCGTTTCTTCTCCTGATCGTATACTTTTTGTAAGCTGTAGCTCATTTCCGTAAGTGATTTTCCTAAATCACTTTGTGCGCTAAACATGGTAGTTTCTTGACTGAAATTCCCACGTCCTACTTCCAATGCGTAATTACGTACCGCTTGCAGGTTATTTACTAGCCGATTGGCATCTGCTGTGATGTGTTCAAACTCATTGCGACGTACCTGAAAGGATTCGGGCAAATTCCCCAGACTTAGTTCTTGAATTTTTGCGTGGATTGCTCGGATCCATTTGAAAATGCCCAGTAGCATTCTAACCCCCAAGATATAGCAAAGTACAAAACCTAAACTGACCGAAATAATAATGATTCTGGAAAAAAACTGCTGGCGATCTTGAATTTTATTCAAAATCAATTCCTCACGACGCTTGACTAAATCGATCAGTTCTTGGATAGACTTTTCTACTTCTTCATATACAAACAATACATCATTTTTGACTTGGTATTTGATGCGATCCACCAGTGGAGTCGAGGACATAGTTCGCTCTAACTCACGTTGTTGCCTTTGTAACTCCCCCAACTCTTTATTGAGGATAATAAATTGATTTTTGACATTTTTGTCATCTAATTGATTGACCCGATTGAGCAAGAGCTTTTTTTGATCATCAATATCAATGAGCCAGAGTTCTTTGTTGGCTCTTTCTAGAGAATCATCATTGAGGTACAAATATTGGCTCAGATTGGTCTGTGATTGCTTAATCAGGTTGAGCAACAAGATACTTTCATAGGCAATCGGGTGGGTTTGCTCGATGACCAAATCTTTTTGACGATTCAAATCCCGCCAATAATTATCAGTAATAAATAGAAGGATGATATAGACCAAGGAAGTAAACAAGAAAAAAATTGTAAAACGTCCTTGAATACTTTGTAAGTCCAAACGAAAAAAAGGTGAAACCTCTCTATGACTACTCATAACTTAGTTTGTGGGTTATAGATTAGCAATGGCAAATTACAAATGAATATATTCTTCCAATTTGCAATTTTATCCAATTTCGTCCAAGGCACGATCAGGTTTGGCATAAGAGAGTCGTGCTAGTTTTTGGGTTTGGTGGTAGCAATCTAAGCCAGAACAAGTAACGGTACCTGCTTTTTCTAGATCCAAAAAGCCATCCTCTCGAACGATCTCTTTGGGCAAGCTAATTTCAACTATTGAACCAATCACTAAGATTGTTCCATTAATTTTCAAATTTATTCGCTCTTCAAACTTGAGTCCGATCTTTACCCAAGCCTCTTGCACGTAAGGAGCAGGCATTCGCTCAGTATAGGTAGGATGAAGACCCGTGGCCTCGAACTCAGACTCTTGATAGCGAGCCGAGGTCTGGTGAGCCTGCTTGAAAAAATCAGCCCTCACGTGATTGAAAGTGTAATAAGAAGTAGCCTCAATATTTTGTAGCGTGTGTCTTGGAACCGTATCGGGGCGAATCAGCAAACCTGCCAAGGCGGGGGTAGCTCCTACGTGAAAGACTTGGCTGAACGGAGAGAGATTGGTTTGGCCTTCAGGACTAATCGTGCCTACCAAATTCAGGCTTTTAAAACCGCTCAGACAGTTGATCAAATTGCGTCGGAAAAACTTATCCATGCCCGGAAAGTCTTCCTGATGATAAGAAATAGTTTCCATAAATTATTTAATTTTTTTGATGCTTAACTAAGAAGTTGTCCAGAGTTTCGGTTTAGTAGCGAAAAATTGGAATTTTGTAGCCTAAAGATAAACTTCAGACAACTTCCATGATTACTTACTCGGTTCTCAAATAAATATTCGAGTCAGGTATCTTCTCATATTTTTGAGCAGCCAGCGGAAGATGCTTGAACAAAAAGTCGGCTTCACCTACCTCGTCCACGATGGCCTCGGGTATATCTTGGTGGTTACCGAAGATATTATGATATACTTGAATCTGAATATTAAAATATTGATCCATCCGATTGAGGTGCCTTTGGGCTAAGCGCCAGTTGAGATAGGGAGAAGCCACTTGGCTGCTTATGTAGTTTTCAAGGGCATTGCCCAAGACTAAGATTTTCTTACCTTGCAATAGTTCAGATTTAGGATGAGGTTTGGCTACCAAACGTTGTGTATGAATGCTCAAATCAATCTCCCGAATACTGCTGACAAAAGGCACGGGAATCTTCAAGGGGCGCCCGTACAGATTATTATAATTAAAAAAGAGGCAGGAAAATAGCAAAAGCAAAAAGACAATTTCTTTCAAAAAAGTTTGCTCGCTCACTAAAAAATAATGACTCAGCAAAAAAACGATCGCTGGAAAAGTAAGCACAAAACTATAGGCCGAAACTTTTGAGTCTAGAAAAATCGTTAAAAAAGCGACTCCTAACCAGATAATCATAATTCGTTGACAGCGAATCTGGTAATTCGTATAACGGCGATACTGTAAAAATTGCAAAGTGCCCCAGATCGTCAGTACGAAGGGAATAGTAAACAACAAAAACAAATCCCGAATGGAAAGATAGAAAAAAGGCTTCAGATAGAATAAAGATTGGAAAAAATTAAGATAAAATTCGTATTCACTGTTCGTGATATAAAAAACTAAGAAAGCGATCCCGATCGTAAAGAAAAAAGAAAAAAACATCAGCAGATAATCTTTAAACTTCGTACTGGTATAGAGGAGAAAAGAAAATACGACGACCAAGAGCATCAAAAAGCTGGGTAAATAGAATAAAGTAGCAATCCCAATGTAGGCACCAATCTCAAAAACCGCATTATATTTCTTACGCTCTCCCACGTGGATAAATAAATATCGGACAACAATGATGAGAAAAGTATTAGCCATTAAAGCTGGACTCAGGGTAAAATAATCCCAAAAACAAGCTGTCAGTACGATGTAAAGAAGTAAGGGAAGCAGCGTGAGATCGGTTAATACCTCTCGCTTTCGTAAAAAATAATTAAACATCCATGCCTGCAAGAACACTAATAAGGCACTCGCGATGCCAAGTGCCAGGGGAGATCGGCCAAAAAATTGGTGAAAAACCCAAAAAATCAACGCAGATAAGGGGCTAACATCATCCCAAATCTCTGTGTACAGTTGAAATCCTTGACTCATTCTTTCTCCTACCAGCATCCAGTTGAGCTCAGGAACCGAAACGGGAATCTCATAAATAAGAGCCGGTAAGCGAATGAGCAAAAACAGTAGAATCAGAATGATTAACTTATAAACAGCGTTGATTTTAAAAAAACTTATCAAAATACCTTTATTTTAGAATAAGAAAGCTAAAGTTTTGATGTCTATACACAAAATATGATTATTCAGCCAAGTTTTTTAGACTTCCTGAAAGGTTTATTTGAGAATTATCTCAAAATTAAAGCTATTTCCGCAATACATCATCAATTTTATATTTATAAAAAAATGGAGAGCAAAAGACAACAACAATTCGCTCGTATTATTCAAAAAGACCTCAGTGAAATCTTCCAAAGAGATGCCAAGCATATGTTTGGAGAAAAATTTATTACCATTACCATGGTTCGGGTAACACCAGACCTAGGCATCGCCAGGGTATATCTGAGCTTTTTGATGACCAAAGACAAGGAAGCAGCGATTGAAGATATCCAAGAAAAAACCAAAACGATCCGACAGCTACTTGCCCAGAAAATTCGTAACTCCGTCCGGGTCGTGCCCGAATTGCATTTTTACCTAGACGATACCGCTGATTATGTCTCTAAGATAGACGCACTTTTGGATAGTTTGGATATCCCTCCCGAAGAGGATAATGAGCAATAATCTTCCGCTGAACACTATGATAATCGTGAGCTAAAGCCTATATTGGCCAGCGTTCACGATTATTTATTGATACATAGATAAGTGCCTTATCTTGAACATTACACTCAAAATAGCCCGTCGATATTTCTTTTCCAAGCATAAGAAGCTATTTATCAATATCATATCCATCATCTCCATGATCGTGGTGATGGTAGGAACAGCTTCTTTGATTATTGCCTTATCTGTCTTTAATGGCTTGGAAGGGGTGGTCAGAAGCCTTCATTCCACTTTTAATCCTGATTTGCTGATTACGCCGCTCAAAGGAAAATCTTTTGTGGTGGAGGAAGATTTTTTGAAGCAAATTCAAGATATCGTGGGCGTGGAAGTAATCACGGAGGTGATTGAAGACAACGCCATCCTTAATTACCGAGATGGGCAGATGGTCGTGACGCTCAAGGGGGTTAGTGATAATTTTATGAAGCGTACCAAGATGGACTCTACCATCGTGTACGGAGCCTTTATCCTCAAAGAAAGAGGACGCAGCTATGCCGTAATCGGGCGAGGGGTGCAGGCCATTATGTCCATCTCTCTGAACGATGACCTAGAACCGATGCAACTCTGGTATCCGAAGCGAGGTGAAAAACTTAATCTGAGTGGACTTGATCCACGCAAGCGTTTTAATCGAAAAGTTATTTTCCCCAGTGGCGTCTTTTCTTTAGAACAGAGCTACGACCAGAATTACGTCTTTGTGCCCTTGGCCTTCGCCGAAGCCTTACTGGAATACTCAAATCGTCGCACGGCTCTTGAAATTCACGTACAGGCAGGGAGTTCTGTTCAACAAGTAGAGAGCAAGCTAGAAAATTTACTGGGAGATCGCTTCAGCATCAAAAATAGCGAAGAACAGGAAGAAAGTTTGCTCAAAGCCATCAAAATTGAGAAGCTCTTCGTGTATCTGGTGCTATCTTTCATCTTGGCAATTTCTTCTTTTAATATCTTTTTTTCTCTGATGATGCTCGTGATTGATAAAAAAAGGGATATTGCTATTTTTCAGGCCATGGGTGCTACTGCCAGCGTGATTCGCAGGATCTTCTTGCTCGAAGGAGGAATTATCGCGCTCACAGGTGCTATCCTCGGGTTGGTTCTAGGAACGCTCATTTGCTTGATTCAGCAGGAATATGGCCTTATTTCTATGGGAACCGCCACCACCATCGTGAGTGCTTACCCCGTGGAGTTACAAACTGGAGATTTTATTTATACAGGAATTACCATCATCATCATCACACTCATTTCTTCTTATATCCCGGCCATCAATGCCACCAAAGTGGGCGTGAAAGAAAATATCTGAGAAAAACCTATTCACGTGAGCTTTTTGAGTTGATACCAACCCTCTCTGACCCAGAGAAATACTGAGGTGTGATAAAGCCATACTCTGGCGGCTCGCAGGTATTTTCCTCGCTGTTTTCTTTGGATAAATTCTTTTTTCCAGAATTTAGAAGGATGGCTTTCGTTGAGGTCAGGTTGAACCCCTTCTAGTTCTTTTTCCCAAGAGTCATCTGGTTCGTAGCCAAATTTGATCAAATCTTCGGTGATAGAACCGTGCTTCTGAATCTGTCCTAATACACGGCTCTTATGCTTACGCCAATTGCCAATACTGTTGGAGCTTACGGGGCGAAGCCCGCGGAGTGCTTTGAGAGAGTTTGGAGAGGGTTTAGAGACACGATGATACTCGCTAAATTTATGCTCTGTTCTCAAAAAAGGCATTTTTTCAGAAATTTTTGCCTGTACTTCATCGGGTCTGTGCACCATATCTTCATAGCGAATCATGAGGAATCTAGGATGATCTTTCAAGGCTTCATAGAATGGCATGTAGTTTTTCCAGTAGGCCAGATTGCTCCAATAGCGAGTTTGATCACTCCCGTGCATGCTCACGATCATATCCCGAGGGTCGCGGAGAAGATAAATCACGTAGAGATTCTTCATCATTTTCAGAATAGGAGCAATCACGATGATGTCCTTGGGAGACTTCGTAAGATATACTTCCCCTTTTCGGGGGGGAAGGTTGGCAATGCGCCGGTCGTGCTCCTCATAGAGATCAATCTCATAAGAGCTGACCATCATCTCGGTCAGCAGTGTTGTGCCCGTGCGAGGGCCACAGCCTACGATATGGATTCTATGCATCTTGCATCTTTTTTGGAGATAAATATTGCCGTCTCTTTACGAGACAGACTTGGCTCACAAACCTATCTCACATTTTGAAGCTCATCAAGAAATTTTCTGATTTTATGCTCACACGTCCGATAGAACTCGCGCCGAAGACGCTGCCTCGGTTTTATTCTGAATAAGATCAGCCGCCTTCTCAGCGATCATAATCACAGGCGCATTGGTATTACCCGACACGATAGTGGGCATAATAGAAGCATCTACTACTCTCAATCCCTGCACGCCGTGTACTCTCAGGTCTTGATCTACCACGGCTGATTCATCATGACCCATCTTGCACGTGCCGATAGGGTGGTAGACGGTTTCCAAGGTTTTTTGGACGTGTTCCAAAATTTCTTCATCACTTCCCAAATGCTCAGGGAAATGTATTTTGCTACAAAAAGGCTTAAAAGCAGGTGCTTGGTGAATGCGATGAGCCAATTTGACCCCCTTTATGAATAAATCACGATCTTCCTCAGCTTCCAAGTAATTGGGCTGAATCAAAGGGGCTTCCAAGGGGTCTTTACTCTTCAAAGCGATGTAACCCTGGCTTTTAGGCTTGAGCAAGGTGGGCAGAATCGTGTAGCCATCCGTGGTGGGATAAGCGTTAGGATCATATATATCTGCACCGTAATCGCCAGAATGAACGGGTGAAAAATGTAATTGTAAATTAGGGCGATCTAAGGAGGGCTCTGTCTTGACAAAAGCATTGGCCTCCAGAGGGCTGGAGGTAAAGGGGCCTTTTCGGAATAGTTTATACTGCAAAAGCCCTTTGGCCTGATTGAGCATTTTTAATCGATAATTAGCCGTGATTTTTTGATTACACAGGCTACTGACAAAGCAAAAGAGGTGATCCTGCAGGTTTTGTCCAACTCCGGGCAGATCATGTTTTAGCTCGATTCCCAGCTCCTGCAAATGCTTTCCTGGGCCAATACCAGACAGCATTAATAATTGAGGGGAATTGAAAGAACCAGCCGAGAGAATGACTTCTTTTCGCGCTTTGGCTATTTGAGGTTCACGGTTTTTCTTTCCCCGGAAAAACTCTACCCCCACCGCTCTGCCGTCTTCGATGAGTACTCTCTTCGTGTGTGCCTTGGTGATTACCGACAAATTAGACCGTTTGAGGGCAGGCTTCAAATAGGCTTGCGCCGTGCTCCAGCGTTTGCCTTCTTTGATCGTGAATTGAAATAAGCCAGCACCTTCTTGCTGTGCGCCGTTGAAATCGAAGTTTTCAGGAATTCCTACTTCTGTACAGGCTTTGACGAAGGCTTCTGCCAAAGGGCTTTTATAAATCTTGGCAAAAGAAACATTCAAAGGACCCTCTTGGCCGTGGTAGTTACTGTAAATTTGTTCGTTATGCTCCGCTTTTTTAAAATAAGGAAGGACATCTTCGTACGACCAGCCGAGATTACCAGCTTTTTGCCAGTCATTATAATCTTCTCGGTTGCCTCGGATATAAGCCATCGCATTGGTAGAGCTACTTCCCCCCAAGGTTTTGCCCCTAGGTTGGAACATACGGCGTTGCCTCACGTGCGCTTGTGGTTCAGTCTCGTAAGCCCAGTCTACTTCTGTCCGGTTTAGCTTAAAATAAGCAGCTGGAATATGGATTTCCATCTTGGTGTCTTTGCTGCCCGCTTCGAGTAATAATACTTGATGATTTGGATTTTCTGAAAGGCGGTTGGCCAAGACACAACCTGCCGAACCAGCTCCTACGATAATATAATCAAACTCCATAATTAGATTCCTTCCTTTTGTAGATTTTTAGTAAAATTAGTGTATTATTTTGTAATAACTTAAGAATTGGACAAAAAGTTAAAAGCCCCTTCTCTAGGAAAAGGGGCTTCATATTATTCTACAATAGATAGCTTGATGACATTGGTGCGCGTTTTTTTGCCGATGGGCATACTAGCCAAGTTAATGACTTTATCGCCCTTTTGCAGGAGATTTTTTTTGACTAAAAAATCGAGCACATCTTGAAAAGTCTGGTCAGTAGATTCGAACTTATTGTAAAAGAAAGCCTTAATTCCCCAGACCATACTCAATTGATTGACCAAATCTCGATTAGAAGTAAAAATATAGATATCGGCCTGTGGGCGATGGCTCGCTACACGAAAAGCGGTGTAACCCGAGCTAGTCATACCAATAATGGCCTTGGCACCAATGTCCTCCACCAGGTAGTTAGCAGCGGCGATGACACTGTCGTTATTGAAGGTAGTAGACTCTTTGGCCAGATCAAAGTTCTTATGATAGATATTTTTTGATTTCGCTTCGGCAATTTCAATGGTTTTGGTCATGTACTCGATCACCAGGCGGGGGTATTTACCCACGGCTGTTTCTGCACTCAACATGAGCGTGTCTGCCCCGTCTAGTACCGCATTGGCCACATCATTGGTTTCGGCACGGGTCGGTCCGGGATTATCAATCATACTTTCCATCATCTGCGTGGCAATAATCACTGGCTTGGCGGCTTTGCTGCATTTACGCACGATGGTTTTTTGAGCCATGGGCACCTCTTGCATCCCTATTTCTACTCCTAAATCTCCTCTAGCCACCATCAGCGCATCAGAGGCGGCGATAATATCGTCTAGATTTTGCATAGCCTCGGGCTTCTCGATCTTCGCCACTACTTTACAATTCTTATTTTTTTGACGAATCATATGCTTCAGCAAGAGCATATCAATGTGCGAGCGCACGAAAGAAAGCGCGATCCAATCTACTTCCTGTTCGAGGCCAAACATGAGGTCTTCCGTGTCTTTTTCGGTCAGGGAGGGAGAAGAAATGGCTGTGTTGGGTAGGTTGATTCCTTTTTTAGATTTGAGTGCACCTCCGAACAAGATTTCGGTTTCTACGTCTGTTTTGTTGGCACTAAGCACTTTGAGGTGAATTTTCCCGTCATCCATCAAGATCACGTCGCCCATTTTTACATCCTTGGGCAGGGCTTGATAGGTCGTACTGACCTTTTTGGAGGTACCCACCATTTCCTCGGTCGTGATGGTAAGCTTGTCGCCAGATTTAATCTCTACGCTGCCTTTTTCTACGGCACCTACACGTATTTTAGGGCCTTGTAAGTCTTGCAAGATACTTACATTAAAGCCGTATTCTTGATTGAGTTCGCGGATGTTTTTGATGACCTTGTGATGTTCTTCGTGTGTGCCGTGGGAGAAATTGAGGCGGAAGACATTCGTACCTGCTTCCATCAACTCTAAGAGTTTTTCTTTACTATTGCAAGCTGGCCCTACGGTGGCCATGATCTTGGTTCTTTTGCGGTGTAATGCCATGAGAAATGGTGTTAGTCAGTTAAGTGTTTTTAAAATAAAAGGTATATCTCCAACGTGAGATTGTATTTATCAGCAAATAAGCTATCACCTCTAAATTTATCAAAAAAAAGCAAATATAATTTTTTTGGAAAAGCAGTATACTGGAAAAATATTTTAGGACATTTTTTATTTTACTGAAATTTTACATTAAATTAATGCAATTCCAAAAAAAAGAAAGGTAAGCTTGAAGTTGCTCGTAACCAAGGTTCAGGAAGATTTAATAAAATTGTTTGACAAAACTACTTTTAATACATTTCTTTGCACTGTTTTTTAACTAAAATCAAATTACAATGTCAGATATCGCACAAAAGGTGAAAGGCATCATCATTGATAAACTAGGGGTAGAAGAATCCGAAGTTACACCCGAGGCAAGTTTTACCAATGATCTAGGTGCGGACTCTTTGGATACGGTGGAGTTAATTATGGAATTCGAGAAAGAATTTGAGATTTCTATACCTGATGACCACGCAGAGAATATCTCTACCGTAGGACAAGCGATCACTTACCTTGAAGAACACGTAAAGTAAAATCACCGTTTGTTGATGAATTTTAGAAGAGTTGTTGTTACCGGAATAGGCGCCCTGACTCCTTTGGGCAATGATCTAGCCACCTACTGGAAAGGTCTGGTCAATGGAGTCAGTGGTGCTGCTCCAATTACCAAGTTCAATCCCGAAAAGTTTAAAACGAAGTTTGCCTGCGAGGTCAAAGACTTTGAGGTCAAGGATTATATTGACCGCAAAGAAGCTCGGCGCATGGATTTGTTTACCCAGTATGCCATCGTGGTGACCGAACAAGCCATCCAAGATGCTAGCATAGATCTGGAAAAGATCAACTTGGATAAAGTAGGGGTCATCTGGGGATCAGGGATTGGCGGATTGAATACTTTTCAGGAAGAAATCGGGAGCTACGCCAAAGGGGACGGTACGCCACGATTCAATCCTTTTTTTATACCCAAAATGATCGCTGACCTCAGTGCAGGGCATATCTCCATTCGTTATGGATTCAGAGGGATGAACTATGTCACGGTATCGGCTTGTGCCTCTTCTACCAACGCGCTAGTAGATGCTTTCAATTACATCCGTATCGGGAAAGCCGATATGGTCGTGAGTGGAGGATCAGAAGCAGCCGTAACCGAAGCAGGAATGGGCGGATTTAGTGCCATGAAGGCACTCTCCGAAAGGAACGATAGCCCCCAAACGGCCTCTCGCCCCTTTGACAAAACAAGGGATGGCTTTGTGCTGGGAGAAGGAGCTGGTGCCTTGATCTTGGAAGAATACGAACACGCAATTGCCCGTGGTGCTAAGATTTATGCCGAAGTGGTAGGAGGCGGTATGTCTTCTGACGCGTATCACATCACCGCACCTCACCCCGAAGGTGTAGGGATTATCCGTGTTATGCACGATGCCCTCGAGGATGCACAATTGGAGCCATCCAAAATTGATTATGTCAATGTACACGGCACTTCTACCCCCTTGGGAGACGTAGGAGAGCTCAAGGCGATCCAGCAAGTTTTTGGCGAACACGCTTACAAGCTGAATATCAGTTCTACCAAATCCATGACGGGGCACTTGTTAGGAGCCGCTGGCGCAATCGAGTCTATTGCCTGTATTCAAGCGATTCAGCACGGAATCATTCCACCTACTATCAATCATTCGGTGGTAGATGAAGAGATTGATCCCAAACTAAATCTGACGCTAAACCAAGCACAGGAACGTGAAGTGCGCTATGCACTGAGCAATACCTTTGGCTTCGGAGGGCATAATTTTTCTGTTATATTTAAAAAGTTTGAATCCTAAGTTAAGTGTTGAGCTTTGTGGCCCTTAGACTTATTCAATTATTCAAACTATTTCAATTTATTTTTGGCAAGCGCAGAAAGCTAGCCAAGTCTATCAAGCGAATTACAGGGCTGATGCCTTTTAATCTAGCCCTGTATGATCTTGCCCTTTGTCATACCTCTGCCTCTAAAGTCAGCCCCAGTACTGGATACAAAGAATCCAATGAAAGATTAGAGTATCTTGGAGATGCGATTCTGGGTGCTGTAACTGCGGATTATCTCTTCAAAAAGTATCCCTTCGAGAATGAGGGCTTTCTTACGGAAATACGCTCTCGCATTGTTAATCGTGAATCTCTGAACAATCTCGCCAAAAAAATTGGGCTGGATGAGTTGATTGTCTACGAAGGAAATCTGCGGAGCCGCACGGCCTACAAATCTGTCAATGGAGATGCTCTAGAAGCGTTGGTGGGAGCTATTTATCTAGATCGTGGCTTTCGATGTTGCTATAATTTCGTGATTGACAAATTAGTCCTCAATCATCTTGACTTGGAAGAAATTGTCAACAATAATAAAAATTTTAAGAGCATTGTAATCGAGTGGGCGCAGAAAGAAAATAAAGACTTACGCTTCGAGATTATTAAGGAAAGTGGGAGTAAGCATCAGCGTGAATTTATCGCGCAGATTTTTGTAGATGACCAGCCGCTGGCCACTGGAAGCGGTTTCAGTAAGAAAAAAGCAGAACAAGCCGCTGCACAAAAATCCTGTGAAGTACTGAATCTCAATAGTTAGCTTACTGGTACTCGATACTGAGTATTTAGTAAATAGCTTTTTAGCTATAGATTTCTCCTAAAACTCGGAACTAGCAAGCGCTGAATAATTTACTGATTTTGATCAGAAGAAATCGGAAAATCTTTCTCTTGCCCATTTCCATTTCCTTGAGTTTTATGGCCATTTCCGTGGCCGTTTTTCATTTTTTGCCAGGGAATACTGCGCAGCGTATGTAACTTCTCTTTGAGCGAGCGATTTTCATTCTCCAGTTCTTCCTGTTTTCTACGCATTTCTTCTTGAGTGGCTTCTAGTTCCTCTTGGTTTTGTCTTAGTTCTTCTTCTTGTGCGCGGAGATTTTCGCTGAGTTTCTGGCTTTGTTCTAATAGTTCTTGGGTTTGTTCATTGTTACGCACGTAGGCGATAGTAGCGGCAATGGTTTCACTGAGTTGTTCTACAAAAGCTAAATGATGTTCAGGGATTGGATTGAGAGAGGCAAGCTCCAATACTCCCTGTACCACTTCATTGTGAGCTAGAGGAACGAGCAAGATGGTACTTGGTTTAGAATCCCCCAAACCGGTTCCAATGTTGGCATAATGGTCGGGAATTTCGGTCAGGTAGGTCGTTTCTTGCTCTAAGGCACATTGCCCCAAGAGTCCTTCTCCTAAAAGGATTTGTTTTTGGAGAAACTTCTGCCGATCGTAGGCAAAGCAAGCTTTCAAATCTAAATAGATTGCTTCCTCTTCTGTGGCTTCTAATAAGAAGATTCCTCCCTGTTGTACACCGAGATATTTGACCAATTGGCGAAGACTTTCTAGGCAAATATCCCGAATGCTTTGATTGTTTTGGCGGAGTATCTCGTTAAAAAGAGCCATACCCTCGCTATGCCAGCTTCTTTTTTCTTCTTCCTTACTGGCCTTTTTGAGGCCACTACGCATTTGTAGAAGCTCATTGCCGAGTACGTCTTCATCGCTCAGTGGTTGGAAGCTTTGGTCTAGATTACCTTCTCCGATTTCCTTGGCAAATTCAGTATAACTATTGAAGCCAGTTACCAATTGATTGAGCGATTTCCCCATTTCTCCTAATTCATTGTTCTGTTTAACCTCTATTTTTTCCACAGCTTTACCCAGTGCCAAGATTTTCAGCTTATCCTTGACAGTAATAATGGCATTCGTGAGGTAATTAGCAAAGTAGATGGCAATCCAGATACCAATGAGTAACAACACCAAGGCAGTGAGCAAAATATATAAGATAGCCTGACGGGTGTGTTGGTGTACATTGTCGGCCATACGTTGAAGCTCTTCCTCGATGGGGGTAATATCTGCCGAAGTAGATAAAATCCAGTTGAGTGGAGTATAGATTTTAGAGTAAGCTCTCTTGAGAAGGTCAAATTCAGCTTTGGTATTGGTGACTCGCTCATAGCTATACCACCAGTATTCCGTGAACACACTGCCTTGTTGATTACAACGCTCCGAGATTTCGGCAAAGAGGCCTTTGTCTCGGCCGTTGAGGGTGGGAAAATTCTCTCCCCCTAAATACACTCCTTCTAACTGGTCGTTTTTAGGCCATAGCAACATCTTCGGGTAGGGTAAGCTATTGTCCATAATCCAGAAATAACCATCTTTATCTTGTTTACTCATGGCCAAGATGGTTTCTCGCATTTCTTGAATCATCCGCTGTTGGGCCTCTTTCAAGTGTACATAAGTCCCGTAAATATGACCATCTTCTGGGGATAATTTTGCATAGGCCAAAGTGGGCAGGCCATTTCTAAGAGAGTCGTCTTTCTCCGCTGGCCAACGGTACAGTACAAAGCCTTGCCCTTTTTTGCGACAGAGGGAGGCAATTTTCTGAAAAAGATGGTCTCGGTTAGGCTCCACTGTGTAAAACCTTGCATCATCGGTAGGCTTTCCCTCCCAGTCGGGATACTCGGACGAAATAACTAGGCTGGGGTAGGGAAGGATGGTATCTTGCACCCAAAAATAGGCACTGCTGTCTCTACGGCGCAAGGTGCGAATCATCGTTTCGGTCTCGATGCGAAAGCGAGATTGCGCGTCGCGGATTTGATCAGCCTGCGTCGCAGGGGGTTTTACTTTTTGCTGGCGAATTAACTGTTCTAAAATTTCTATACGCTCTTCCAGCTGTTGACCATAAATTTGGATAAGATATTCGGGAGATTGATATTTATCGTATTGACTGGCTAAGGTTTGATAGGCCATTTCCACATCGTCTATCAAGGCAGAATCTACTTGTTGTAGGGCAGTTTGGCGATTTTCGTAAATATTACGCTTGCCTTGCTCTTGAATAAAATAAATAGCAATCCAGCTGGTGAGGGCAACAGCGGTAAAAATGGATAAACTTGTAAGTAAGATTACCTGTGTTTTTAACTTCATTTTTGGGATTGCATTTTCTTGATCTCCTCTCGGAGAATCCTCTTTTTCTCGATGAGACGAGATACTTAAACCGAAAAACTAGGACTGATTGCTTTTATAAGACTCTCTCGGGACTAGCTGGGGGTATGTTTAATGAAAGAAAATATTGCAAGGTTTTGACAATCAATTGAGTACGAATGTATTCTATACTCTACATTTTGGTTCAATCTAAACGTTTGAAAAGGCTTTGTTTAGCTCTATCTGCATGCATGATTATCTATCCAAAATAATGCAATTTATCTCCTATGAGATGAAGAAAATATATCTTCAGGAAGGCGGCCTGTAAGATTTGCGATCAGCTTCAAAAAAAATAACCGAAATCAACATGGATTTCGGCTAAAAAAAATCATCGAGCACTTGTAATACTTGATTATTGTTGCTTGGCGACCACCTCACCTTTTACGCGAAGAATTTGAGGCTTATCTGTATTAGCCGTAATCGTGACCGTTTTGTTGAATACGCCTAAGGTAGCTGCGTTGAATACTGCTTTTACCTCCGCACTGGCACCTGGGGCAATGGGTTCTTGAGGGTAGCTGGGCACCGTACAGCCACAAGAGCCTTTGGCCTGCGTGATTACAATCGGAGCATCACCCTCATTGGTAAAGGTGAAAATAGCCGTTACGGGGGTTCCTTGCTCTATCTTACCAAAATCGTGGGTAGTTTTCTCCCAGGCAAACACAGCTCCGAGAGAAGAAATAGAAAAACCAGAAACTTGAGCATAAAAAGCTAGGCTAGCTACCAAGACTAGGGATAAAAAAACGCTTTTTTTCATAATTCAAAATGTTTAGGGGTTAAGAAATATCTACATGACAAATTTACGTGCTATCCCCTTTCAAGACTGTTAATGAACTAAGAACGTTTGTTAATGTCCTGTTAAGCTGATTTTCTATCATTGTATTCATCTCGATTTAATCTTTTTCAGTGCTCACGTGTAGGGCTTTAAGTGACCACAGGTGGGCACTACCGTTTTGAAATAACGATAGGAAATAGCACTTTACCCTGCTACTTTTTGTGTTTAAATAAATTGCCAGAAGGTAAGTTGTTGTATCCGCCCTTGACTTGTACTAAGCAAGGGTCAGGTGGAGCACCCAGCACCCTGCTTATCGTGACATTAACCAAAATCTCTATACGAAATTCACATCATATTTACTGGTGATTTCTGCTACTTGGGCAGGATCAGGCGGAACGCTCAACTCGGCCAACTCTCGGAACATCCCCTCTAAGTTTCCAGGCATAATGACTAGATTCAAGATTGCTTCCGCTTCACCAATGATACTAAAGCCATGTTTCGTCCCTCGAGGCAAATGCACTACGTCGCCCGCCTCAGCTTCCATTTCTTCTCCTTCTAACATGAATTTCACTTTACCTGCCAAGACGTGAAAAGTCTCGTCCTCGTGTTGATGCATGTGCGGAGGTACGCCCATACCCGGCATACCCTTGACCTGCAGATATTCGTAGCCACTTTCAGACTCATGGGCGGCTACCAGAATGTGATGTGGCATTCCCAATACATTGAGTACAGGGACATCTTTTAGACTTTGATGCTTTCCGGTCATTTGAATAGTGATTGAGTGATTTGAATGAATTTTCGAGGATTTATACGATGAAAAGATGCAAAAGATTAGGGCTTTCTTTCTCCTTGGGGAAAGGATATTTTAAAAATATTAGTATCTTAACGATGTAGTAATTTTTGGATTCTTCACCGTAAACAAAATGGCTTCCGATCAAAAATTCGTGGATGATGTCTTGAACCAAATCGAGAACGTGGGTGAAATCACCGCCAAAAGAATGTTTGGCGAATATGGACTCTACGCCGATGGAAAAATGTTTGGACTCATTTGCGACAACAAACTATTTATCAAACCCACCCAAGCCGGGCGTGAGTTCATCCAGAATGTCGTGGAAGCACCGCCCTACGAGGGAGCCAAACCTGCTTTTCTGATTGAAGATAAATTAGAAGACAAAGCTTGGCTGAGTGAATTGCTGAGCATTTCGCTTCCAGAATTACCAATGCCTAAGCCCAAGAAGAAGAAAAAGTAGTACTTAGCAGACAAGTTGGGTAGGTTGAGCCAATTGTTCATTGAGCTGGCTGTCTCGATACGAATAGATTCTTGATTGCCTCTTGATCAGCAATATCCAAGAACCGATTGGAAAAAATGATGATAGAAGATCTCGAGAAAATTCGGCATTCCCCCGACCAATCTTAATTTTTGGCTAAGCGAATGCTTGCTTTTCTGTGAATCTTTTGGGTGTCTGTGCGGACAAATTTCGGGAGATAATAAACAGCTCTGGGCTTTTCGTAAGAATCCAGAGATTCGGCTAATTTTTCTAGAAAAGCTTCTTCTCGTGATTTTTCCCAAGCCTCTCCCTCGATGAATAAGCTTAACTTTTCGCCCCATTTCTCGTCAGGCAGCCCTGCCAAGAAAAAAGCTTGGGAAAGATTTTCCCGATAAAAAAGTGCTTCAATTGCTTGTTCTATTTTTTCTAATTGAATCTTTACGCCTCCACTGTTGATGATATTGTCTACTCTTCCCAACCAACGAAAGCGTTGATCGGCTAGGAGTTCTACCCGATCGTTGGTCGTGAGCCATTGGTTTTGAGTCATAGGTGCTTTGATTTGTAAGCAAGCACGTTGATCTAGGCGGACTTCTACGCTAGGCAAAGCCTCATAGAAAGCGGAAGCCTTGGCTCCGTTCAGGCGACGCAAGGCAATATGCGAAACTGTCTCGGTCATGCCGTAGGTGCTGTAGATGGGTGCTCGTAAAGATTGGATCTTCTGCTCCAAGGCAAAACTAACGGGCGCACCGCCCAAGATGATCGCTTTGGTGCCATCGAGCCAAGCTTGGGCTTCGGGGTTTTGCGCCAAAATCGCTTGTAATTGTAGCGGTACGAAGGCTAGGAATTGAATTTGCTTTGCTCCAAAATTTTCCAAAAAAGCGGAATAAGGATTCGCCTGAGGAGGAATCAAGTGAAGTTCCAAGTCTAGCTCCATGCCCCGTACCAGCATCATTTTGCCCCCAATATAGGCCGTATTGATACAAACTAGTGCCGCATCACCCGCCTCCAGACCCAGTGCCTGAGCCGTAGCTTGGGCACTGGCTTGCATCTGTTCACGATGAATGCGAATCGGCTTGGGGCGACCCGTGGAACCTGAGGTATGGACATTAAAATAAATCTGCCCGCTAAGCCATTGCTGGCAAAAATTGACTGTTTCTATTTCGTAATTTGTAAGCAAATGAGAGTCATATTTGCCCTCGGAGATGGCCGTGTAGCTTAGGCTGATTCGGCTCAGGTGAAGCTGCTTACTCATCTGCTTTGCCACTTTCTTCATAAATTTGGACAATATCTTGCCGGAAACGACGCATGAGTTCGTTTTCTTCGGGGCTTACTCCTGAGACTTTGGCTACCTCGATCATAACCTTCTGAAAATCCTCAATCATTTCTTCGTCCAGAGCTTGTGCATTTTTTTGGATCAGATAAAGGGCGTGTTCGTAGATTACCTCCACATTGAGGTCAATCACGCTGTCTAGCACATCAAAACGCTTGGCCGCCAACCAATCAAAAGCACCCAGTTTCATTTGGATAACTCTTTTGAAAGCATCTTTTTCTTCTTGGCTCATTTCTTGATCTGTCCGAGCCATCACGTAGGCCAGTTCACCCACCGCGCTGTAAAGGTTAGCGATTTGCGGGCTCATGCGTAGTCCGTACTCACTTTTCTTACTAGCATGAATTTGTAAAACATCTTCCTCGAAGCGATTAAGAATGACTTCTTCTTCCTCAGAAATCCCCCTGACCTTCGCTACGCGCTCGAGGATGTGGAGGAATTTTCGGATCAATACCCGATCAAGAGAAGCTTTATTTTTTTGGATAATCTGAATGGCGTGTCGGTAACTATCTTCTACTTTGGGGTGGATACTTTGGTTGATAAAGTTGAAGTGCTTTCGTGCCAGCACTTCTCCTTCCCCGATCACTTCTTGGATCACTTGAAAAAAAGCTTCAACTTCGTCTTCTGATACATCTTGATCGGCAAAAGAAACTGTGTAAGCCAACTCGGCCACGGCTCGGTAGAGGTTTTTCTCCTGAGGTAATGTTTCCATAGTAAGTTTAGATTAGTTTACTTTTAGAAATAAACGCAAAATAAGTAATCTACAGCATAAATCTAGCATCCAACTTCGGAAAGAGAAGCGATGACCCAGATAGGCTAAGTATGACTTTGCCCAGCTAACTCCCAACCTTTCATGAAGTATTTCTTTATATAAATACAAACTACAAATTATTAATAAATTAATATTTTTCAAAAATGAAAGATTTAAAAACCACACTTTGCTTATTGACTTGCTTTTCTTTCTTCACTTATAGCTGTGATATTGATAAAACCGAAGAGGGAGAAGCTCCGAAACTAGATGTAGATTTTTCACCCGGTGAGGCTCCCAAATACGATATAGACTGGGCAGAGGTCAACGTGAAAAAAACCACCAAAACCGTGGAAGTTCCCGAAGTGAGAGTCGTGATGGTAGAAAAAGAAGTAGAAGTTCCTTATCTGGATTTTGAAATGCCCGATGATAGCAGTAGCACCGGAGAAAAAGAAGAAATGACGATTATGGTAGAAGCAGAGGTATCTGGCGAAACACACCAGCTTAACATCCAAGAAATCTACGCCACAGGTGAACAACTGATTGTTATTTCTGAATTACAATCTACTGGACAAGATTTACAAGATGAAACCGTCCGCGTATCCGACCAAGTCGTCATCAATGCTCCTGATATGAGTGTCAAACACTACATCGTGGGAGATCGTCCCAACGGTGGCTTCAACTCCCAATACACTTATATTCAAAACAAAAATCAAATCAGTAATAAGCTCAAAAATGCACAGAAAATCTACGGAAGCTAAATTTTCCTCAAAATACAAATTGTTCAAAAAGCACAGGTTAGGACTTGTGCTTTTTTTATGCAACTACTAATTCTCGGAGAGTTTTATAAAAAACTACTTATCTTGAAGGTCTTTAATGAGTTTTAATCAATTTTTTAAACATGAAATCAGGCATCTCTCTCATTGACCGAGCTATCGAGTTTAGTAGCCACATCGCTATCCACGAGGCACGGGGTTTATATACCTACCAAGATTTACTGGATAGCTCCGCGCAGGTGGCTTCTCATTTACTTAGAGAGAAAAAAGATTTACAAGAGGCAAGAGTTGCTTTTTTAGCTGTTCAAGATGCGGATTACGTGGCCATGCAATGGGGCATCTGGCGTGCCGGAGGGATTGCCGTGCCGATTAGCCTCAGCCATCCCATGCCTGAAATCGCTTACATATTAGAAGACACCCGAGCTGATTACCTGATTTGTACCCCGACTTATGCAGATTTTTTACGTCCTCTCTGCGTGAGCTTGAATATAGAAACGCTTCTGCTTGAAGAAGCCTTGGATGCGTCATTCACCGAAACACTACCCCAGATTGATCCCAACCAAGGAGCCTTAATTATCTACACCAGCGGTACTACCAGTAAGCCCAAAGGTGTACTAACTACCCACGCCATTATTCAATCACAAATTACTACCCTGACCGAAGCTTGGGGTTGGCAAACTGACGATTTTATCCTGCATGTATTACCGCTGCACCATGTGCACGGCGTGATTAATGTCTTAGCCTGTGCCCTGTGGATGGGTGCCAAAGTAGAGATGCTCCCCAAATTCGAAGCTAGAGAAGTTTGGAAGTTTTTTCAGGAAAAAGATATCACGCTCTTCATGGCCGTGCCCACCATTTATCATCGCTTGATTGATTACTGGGAAAAAGCTAACCTCGAAGATCAAACCCAGATGAGTGAAGCCGTTGCCCGCCTGCGACTAATGGTTTCGGGCTCGGCGGCTTTGCCCATTTCAGTTCTAGAAAAATGGAAATCTATCAGTGGGCATACCTTGCTAGAACGCTACGGGATGACCGAAATCGGCATGGCGATTTCCAATCCCTTGGAAGGAGAACGCAAAGCAGGGCACATCGGTTTGCCTCTGCCCAAAGTACAAGTCCGCTTGGTAGATGAAAGCGGAACAGAAATTCAGGCAGCCTATACCTCAGGCGAAATTCAAATCAAAGGCCCCAATGTCTTCAAAGAATATTGGAACAAACCCGAAGCCACGGCTGATTCCTTCCAAGATGCTTGGTTTTGTACCGGAGATATCGCCCAGCGAGACGAAGAGGGTTATTACAAAATCTTAGGACGCAACTCCGTAGACATCATCAAGACGGGCGGCTACAAAGTCTCGGCTCTGGAGATAGAAGAAGTCTTGCGAACTCACCCCCAAATCTATGAATGCGCCGTGGTGGGCATTCCCGACGAAGACTGGGGCGAACGCATCGCCGCAATGCTCATTACCCAAAATCCCGCCCTTGCTCTGGAAGAACTCCGAGACTGGGTTAAAAAACACCTCGCCCATTACAAAATTCCCACCCTCCTAAAAATCGTGGACGAACTCCCTCGTAATGCAATGGGCAAGGTGATGAAGCCAGCAGTGAAGAAGGGTTTTTTGTAGTATTTTATAAATCCCTGTAATATTAGTTGTTACTCAGGTTGATGGCGGGTCTAAGACTTGTTATTGCCTTTTAGGGTGATGGCAGATGCAATCTCTGCCACCACCAAAAATCTACTAAAAACCAGCAATGAATAGCCAGCAACTAAATCTAAACCGCCTCTTCTCGCAACTGCCGAGTATACAATTGATAATAGGCTCCTTGCTTCTTCATCAGTTCAGCGTGCGAGCCATCCTCGATGATTTGTCCTTGGCGAATGACGAGGATACGATCACAATTTTTGATCGTGGAGAGTCGGTGAGCGATGATGATAGAAGTGCGCTCTTGGATTAACTGCTCAATGCCTTTTTGAATTTTAGCTTCGGTCAGCGTATCCACCGAGGAAGTGGCTTCGTCCATAATCAAAATCCGAGGATCTTTGAGAATTGCACGCGCCAGAGACAAGAGCTGTCTTTCTCCCAAAGAAAGCTGACTTCCCTCTTCTCCTACATCTTCTTGGAGTCTGGGAATAAAATCATCTGCCCCGATGAGGCGCAGAGCATTTTCAATTTCCTCTTGGGTAGCGTCTAATTTGCCATAGCGCAGATTTTCCTGAACCGTTCCTGAAAAGAGGTGAGGCGTTTGGAGAATAATGCCCAATTGCTCTCGAAAACTTTTTAGTGTTCGATCTTGGTAATCTTGCCCATCAATCAGAATGCGTCCCTGTATGGGTTCATAAAAGCGACAAATTAGATTGATAATTGTAGATTTACCTTCTCCCGTAGGGCCGACTAAGGCAATAGATTGTCCAGCTTTGATTTCCAAATTTAGATTGGGAATCACGGGTTTGTCTTTTGCATAGTAAAATTCCACTTGATCAAAGCGAATATCTCCCCTAATTTTGCCAAAATCAGTTACCCCTTCCCGATCTTTGATCTGGATGGGTTCGTCAATGAGCGAGAAAATTCGCTCCCCTGCCGAGAGACTATCCTGTGCCGTCGCATAGTAATTGGTAATATCAAAGATTGGCTCAAAGATCGTGAGCGCGTAGCTAAAGAAAGCCGCCAAGATACCCACGGTAATGCCCGTTTCGGCCTCCAGCACCATATGACCACCCTGATAAATCACTGCCGCCGCCGCGAGCGAACCCACCGTAACCACTACGGGGCCATACATGGCCGTATAATAACCAGCTTGATACGATGAATCACGCAATCGCCCGCTGATTCCTTGAAAGAAACGAGCAGCCCTTTGCTCTTGCACGGTGGCTTTGTTTACTTCTACACCGTTGATATTTTCGGTGAGATTAGCGGCCATTTCGCTGTAAAGCTTTCGAGCTTTGCGGGCGTGCGTGAGTAGAATCATCCGAATCCGCACGGCGGTAAACATCAGCAAAGGAATCGTAAGCAAAACCACCAAGGTCAACTGCCAACTGTAGACGAACATGATCCAGAGACTAGCCGTAATCATCACCAGCCCATAAACCAAGGAGATAAAACCCCAAGAAATTACATCGGCTACTTTGTTCACGTCCGAAGTCAGGCGGATGGTGATCCAGCCACTGGCAACTTTATCAAAAAAAGCATAAGACAAATACTGCAAGCGGTCAAACATATCCTTGCGTAAATCATAGACCACCTCGTGCTTGACCCGCCCCGTGGCGAAGATAAACATCCCCGTATTTACCGCCCAGGAGATCAATAAAAGCACATAATAACCTGCGTACTGGTAGAATCCTGACCAAGGAAGGGGCTGACCTGTCTTGTAATTTTCCACGGCAGGACGAATAAAGTCATCAATAAAATATAACCACACCAAAGGAAACAAGGCTTCGGTCAGGGCAGATAATAAGGTAAATACAATCAAGGCCGTGAACCAAAAGCGGTGATGCTGGCTGTATTTGAATATTCTCTTCAAGAAAGGCCACAGGGCTCTCTTCTGTGTAAATTCTTGATCGGTTAAATTTTTTCTGTTTTCGCTAGAAGTGCTCATGGGTTTTGGTTTTGAGATTTGGTTAAAAAAAAACTTACTGCATGGCGCGTACAGATTTCTCTAGCACGTGTCGGTACCGCGTGCTGTCTGGTTTGGCTTTTATCAGGCGCATCTGCTTAGCCCGAAATCTCCTTCTCAATTTCCTCCTCTAGATCGGCTTGTACAGCGTGAATGCGCTGGTAATAACCCGGTTCTTTTTGCAATGCCTCGGGGCTACCCATTTGTACCAAACGACCTTGATCCAGTACCAAAATCATGTCTGCCTGTTGGATAGAAGTAATTCGGTGTGAAATGATAATCGTGGTTTTCTGAGCGATCGTCCCTTTCAAAGCATCGAAAATAGCGTGCTCTGTCTCGGTATCTACCGCTGAGGTAGTATCGTCTAGCACGAGCATATCCATTTGTGGTAAAATAGTCCGAGTCAGAGCCACTCGCTGTTTCTGGCCACCCGAAAGCGTCACGCCTTTTTCACCGACCATGGTTTCGTAGCCTTGGGGAAATTTTTGAACCATCTCATAAGCTTGCGTGTGCTGAGCCGCGAGTTCTACCCGAGCTTGCGCTGAATCAGGTTCGGCGTAAGCCATATTATCCTTGAGGGTGGTCGAGAACAAGAAAGCTTTTTGCAAGGCCACTCGGATTCTACTTCTGAGAAAAGTCTTAGAAATCGTCTGAATATCTCGCCCGTCTATCTTGATTTGACCTTCATTCACTTCATAGAGCCGGAGCAAAAGCTTGATAATGGTGGACTTGCCGGCTCCCGTGGGGCCGATGATCGCTACTTTTTGTCCCGCCTTGATCTCGAAAGACAGGTCTTTTAGGACGTAATTTTCATCCTCGTCTTTGTATTTGAAAGACACATTTTCAAAAACAAGATCGCCTTTGATGGCAATCGGCTCGATCATTTGGGCTTCTGCTTCCAACTCTTCGGGAGCTTGCATAATCTCTGAGACACGATCCAAAGCCACGGAGGCCATGCCCATTTCTGAGAGAATTTGCCCAATCTGACGAACGGGCCACACCACCAAACTCACGTAAGTGTAGAAGCTTAGCAATTCTCCGATCGTAATCTCACCCGTGAGTACAAAATAGCCTCCCGCCATCGCGGCAATAATGATTTGGGCGAAGGCCATGGCATCGGACAAAGGCCAGTAGAAAGTATGCAATAGGCGGTGTCTCAAACCCATGGCTTTCTTGCGTTGGTTCTGTTGGTCAAAGCGCTGGATTTCGTACTCTTCGTTGGCAAAGGCCGATACCACGCGAATACCGTTGAGGTTTTCTTGCACCATCGCGTTGAGTTTGTCGGCTTCGGCTTCGTGTGCTTGCCAGACTTTGGCTTCTTTTTGAAAGAAAAAATACGCCGTAATCGCAATCAAAGGCAAAATAGACACTGAGATAAGCGCATATTGCCAGTTGACCAAGCACATCATCACGAAGGTAAAAAGGAACAAAGTGCTCAAATTGACCAAAGCAATGATTTGATTCTGCACGAAGTTTTTGATCGTGTCAATGTCTCCGGTACAGCGTTGGATCAGTTCTCCTTTGGAAACTTTGCCAAAATAAGCCATGGGCAAGGCTTGGATTTTGGCAAAAGCACGATCGCGCAAATCCTTGGCGATATTTTCACCACAATAAGTTTTCAAAGCAGTGTAAACCAGCAAGGTAAAACCACGACTAACTGAAATAAAGAAATAAATCATGCCTAAACTGAACAAAAGCCAGCCGAAGTTTTCCATAGTCGGTGTCGGTAACAGACTTTGGAAGAAACGAAAGACAAAATCACGATTTTCTAGATCTACAGTGGACTGATTCTGCAAACTTAGAATGACATAATCGACCGCAATCTCCAAAACTTTCGGAATCAAAGTTCTGGGTATCAGAGAGATAAACAAAAGGGCTAGGGACAAGAAATAGAGCCACTTGTATCGGTCTATCAACCGAAGCAATTGACGGAAATAGTGAATCATGGTGTTAAGAAGAATGGTTATGGAAAAATAAGACAGCATTTCCACCCCAAAGAGATGGAAGGATACAGTGTGGAGCAAAGGCGTAACGGATCGCCCCTGATGTTAAGAACACGGGAAACTAACTCAAAATAATGAGTTGGATTGTGGGAAAGACTGAGTTAAAATCTCATGGCTGAAAAGATTTATTTTCGCAAATATATGAATCTTTCAACAAAAAAAAATTTATTACGTATGTAATATTAAATACACCTAAGAATTTTTTTGGCAATGACTCCATTTTCAGCACATATACTTCTAAACCTTGACGACCCGTGTGGTTATCTCAAAGAGGTTATCCTGCGCTGATATTTTTCTATAAAAACCAACTCAGAAGCCTCTTTATCAGCCGATAAGGAGGTTTTTTTTTGAAGACGCTTACCTTTTTCAGACAGTTTTACGGCTAATAATTGCTTTTTGTCATCGCAAATCGGTAGACCTTGTGCGTCTATTGGGAACATTCTAATAAACTATAAAAAAATAAGCTATGAGAAACGCTCGTTACTTTACCAGTCCGAGCCAAAAACGAACTGCCTTGTGGCTGGCTTCGATTTTATTCGGATTGACCTTTAATCTCGTCTATTTCTACTACGAAGCGATTCTACGAACTATTCAGGATGTGGAATTCGTGGTCGTGGCGGTGGAAGCCATTGCGGTTTGCTACATCATTACCATCTTGGTGTCTCTGATTGATTTCTTTTTTCAGAAACACCGCAGTTTGCAGATTGTGCTCTTGAATCTAATCTTTTTGGTCATCACGGTTGGAATTTACCTCTATCGTCGAGACTTATTGATGATGCTTTCGTAAGTATAGTTAAAGACTCAAAAATTGAAGGCCAGATGTACCTAAACCCCAACAGTGAGAAGCTCTACTACACCAGTTTGTATACAGGGCTTTTTTTGTTTTTGAATTTGTTATGGATCAAGGAATTGATGTTTATTGGCATCCGTTTGCGGATTGCTAATTTTCTTATTTTGTTTTTTGTGGTGGCCTTATTTCTTTGGGTGGGTTGTGTGGGTTTATCCTGTATGAGGCTATCTTTCAAGAAGTATCGCAGCATCAATACTTTTCTGCTCAATGTATATTGGGCCTTTATGTTGTACTTCGTGATCACATATCAATTAGGTCGTTAAAGATTAGATTATGTACCTCAACCCCCGTAGTGAGAAGTTGTTTCATATGAGTCTGTGGGTAGGGTTATTCTTGTGTTTGGTGGCGTCTTGGTGGCATTTGATTCCTAAATCTCTATCTCTTTGGGTGACGCCGTTGATTTTACTGGTAGGTTTTGTTTGGATCGTTTTCTTTTCTATTTCCTTTCTTTATTTACTGATTCCAGACCTACGTAGTTTCAATACCTTTTTGTTGAATCTTTATTGGTTGGTGATGCTAATTCTGATTATCCAGTATCATCAGGGCGATTTTAAAGCAGAACCATTGCTGAAAGCATTTCCAAAAAATGATTCAACTAGCTCAGAACTCATTCTCAGAAAAGATAACAGTTTTGAACTATCTTATCACTCACAAGATCGTATATATTCCAAAGATCTGCAAGGAACTTATCGAGTAATGGAAGATCGTGTCTTCTTTTTCTTCAAGGGTGAACAATTTCCCTTTAAGGCTCTGCTCCTCAGGAATCAACAGCTTCTTTTGATCTATGAAAGTGAGCAATTTGGCAATAGGGAAACACTTTTTGAAGTGGACTACAATTATCTGCCAGATAGCCTCGTGAATACTTATCCTTGAAACTTCCTCAACTTCCTCCCCTCTGTCTACAAAAAAATACCAGAGCTAATAGCCCCGGCATTTTCTCACCATATAACCAATCTGAAAGGTGTTTGCTTGACTGAGCTTCCAGTGCTGAAAGCTGCTACTTGATTTCCTTCAAAACCTTTAAAATAGCTTCGGGTTCGGCTCGGCGACGATAATCATAATCTACATAAGCATAGCGGATGATGCCCTGGGGATCAATGACGTAAGTAGCGGCGAGTGGAAGCTCGTTGTCATCATTGCCATTGTGGGCAGCTACGTCGATGCGGCCTTTGAATTGCTCCAATACCGCCTCTTGCAGTTTGTAAACCAGTCCGTACTCTCTACCCGTTTGGTTATCTGTATCGCTTAGTACCTCAAATTCCAGTTCGTTTTTCTCTTGGGTAGAAAGCGAATGATCTGGTGTTTCAGGACTAATAGCGATGAGATTAGCTCCCTGTTCTTTGAATTTTGGTAAATAACTTTGCAAAAAGCGTAATTGAATATTGCAATAAGGGCACCAACCGCCTCGGTACCAAGTCAGCACCACGGGGCCTTCTTTGAGATAATCATACAGATTGACTTCCTTTTTCTGGGCATTGGGTAGGGTAAAATCAGGCGCTTGGTCGCCTACTTTGCGTGCTTGCTCCGTAATACCAGAGTCGGCTAAATCTTGCACGCCTTCGTCAAAAGTTTTGACCATGACGTCGGAAGCTTTTTTTAGAAACTCTCCTTTGTATGTATCGAGTGCTTTTTGTAATGTCTGGATAGTAGTGGTCATGTCTCTTTTTTTAATTCAATTATAATAAAAATTAAAGATGCTTATTTGTTCGTAAAGATTCAATGGATTAATGAAAGGTTATTTCCGTCTATCCACATATTGCTAAGGTCAATAATGGGGAAAGTGAGTCAAGTTTTTCGTCGCCTATCTGACTTCCCTCGTTTTCGTAGATTTTATCTTTGCCAATTATGAATAAATATTTTTATATACCTTCTTTTTATATTTATAATTAAGTGCTTATTTTAGGCATTCAACTGAAATCTAACCAAGAAACTTTATGATGAGAAAAACATCTATTCTATTGACAGCTTGCCTCCTTGCTTTTTGTACTTTCATTTCCCTTAATCTCAACGCGCAGAGAATCGTTTCTCTGGACAAAGGCGATCTCTTGGGATTAGGGTCTGACCTAGTACCGGGCGATATTTTAGTGGGGCAAATTCCGGCGAACAGCAGTTCTAAACCAGTTTTGGTATTTATTCACGGCTACACGGGCGATGCCTACACTTGGCTCAGTGAGGGCAATAACGATATGTTTCAGCGAGTCTTCAATGACGGCTATCGTGCGGCTTACGTTACTGTTTACCCCGACCAAAGTATGTGGGTAAATGGCTCTCTATTCAAGGAGCAAATTGATGTGATTTGCAATTACTACGGAGTCAACAACGTGGTAGTGGTCGGACACAGCAAGGGCGGCTTGGACAGCGATGCGGCTTTGATTCATTATGGAGCGGTGAACCAAGTTTCCAGAGTGATTACTTTGGGTTCTCCGCACTTTGGCTCACCCTTGGCGAATCTGGCGCAGAGTGGCTGGGTTTGGTGGTTGTCGGCGGTTTTTGGTCAGCGCAACGATGCCACTTATGTTTTACAGACAGGCTACATGGATTATTTCCGCTCTATTACAGACAGTCATCCTAATAATGCACAAGCAGATTTTACTACCTTGGGTGGTTGGGATTACGGGGGAATACTTTGGTTTTCAGGGGTTTATTTGAATGGGGCTGGCTACGGCAAAAGGAATGAAGGCAACGACGGGGTGGTGCCCTACAAATTGGCGCGTCGTCCGGGAGGGAAGGAATTATTCAGTGGACATGGTGATGCGCGCACCAAATATGATCATTTTGAGATAAATCAGGGGAGATATGTTTGGAATTATATCAAAAGCGAAATCAGCGATCTCAACAAAAGTGGTGCTCCTTTATTAGCCAAAACTACCTCTGATGAAATTAATCACAATGCCGTAGTGAGAAGCCGTTCTATTATTTTGACTTCCCAAAAAGGCAGGCAAAATTTTGTAATTGATCCAGGGGTAGAGCAAATTCATATGGATGTACGCCAAGCTAAGTCCACGGCCAAGCACGCCCTTCAAGCACCCAGCGGATGGAAAATTGGAGATCATCTAAAATCTCAACCGATAGAAAAAACTAAAGATCAATTATTAGGAAATTTTTCTAAAAATTATCAAATCAATCAGCCCGTTCAGGGTAGCTACAGTTTTGATTCGGAAGAAGCTTACGTAGCCATGATCCATTTGAGTGGAGGAGGGTATATGGAGTTTTCTAGTGATTTAAATGACCAAAAAAGAGTTTATAACACGGGCGAGAATATGCGCTTACAGGTACGCTTGGTCGACCATCTGGAGCAGCCCATCAAACAGGCAAAGGTCAAAGGCATACTTCGCTACACCAGCGACTTAAAAGGTAGCCTCGACCAAGAATGGCAAAAAGAAATCGTGTTCTTCCCCGGTGAGGAACCTGGATTGTACTTTGCTCAAAGCGGTCGTATTGATCAAAGTGGGATTTATAATATCTCCATTGGTGCGAAGGCAGGTCTTTTTCAGCGCTCCTTGGTACACAGTATGGCCGTGGTAGAGGGTGAAAATACCCCACAACCCGAGCGTGTGGCGAATCCTTTACAAGTTTTCCCGAATCCGGCTCAGCATTATACCCAAATCCAGATTGATTTGAAAGAAGAAAAAACACTGGAAGTCAGTATCTTTGACTTACAAGGAAACCTTGTCCAAAGCTACCCTACGCAAAAAGGTCATCAAGGAGCCCAATACCTAGACTGGTATCTCTACGACCAGCGAGGAAATCGGGTACAGCCTGGACTTTACGTGATAGAAATCAAGGGAGAAGATTTTCAAGAAAGAAAAAGGGTGTTGGTGAGGTAATAATTCGTAGCCAGTACTGAAAAGAGCGAAGTCTCGAGTGTAAAATTACTTGGGGCTTCGCTCATCTAATTTAGATTCCTTATGAGAATAATTTGCTGATAAAAAGCTATATTTGTATATACTACCTCAAGTACAAAAAACATGGAAGCAGTTGAAGAACAGTTGATTGAGCAAGTCAAAGAAATCCGCAAAGAATATAAAACAGATAGCTATTCAATGTCAGTGGGTGAGATTACTAATCTGTACCGTGATGGAGAGATCGTCATTAACCCCGACTTCCAAAGGCTGTTCCGCTGGAATATTGCTCAAAAAAGTAGACTCATTGAGTCTATTCTGTTGGGTATTCCGATTCCTTCCATTTTTGTATATCAAAATGAAGCTGGACTTTGGGAACTGGTAGATGGATTACAACGTGTCTCGACCATATTAGAGTTTATGGGACTTCTCAAAGACAAAAATGGTGAACAGGCTCCTCCCTCATCATTAAAAGCTACCAAAGCATTGCCTCAACTAGAAGGTGTTACTTGGAATACACTCCCTCAGAGTTTAAGACTTGAAATCAAAAGAACAAAAATCAAAGTAGAAATTATTTTAAATGACTCTGATAAGGACGCCAAGTTTGAAGTCTTTCAGAGGCTCAATACAGGCGGTTCGTTTTTGACGGAGCAAGAAATACGTAATGCTCTGCTCATCTTGATGAACAAACCATTTTATATCTGGCTCAAAGAGCTGGCACAAAATGAGAATTTTCAGAACAGTGTCAATCTGAGTGAAAGAGCCTTACAATCAGAATATGATACAGAATTAGTATTAAGGTATTTAGCTTACTCTCACTTTGAATATCATGGTGCTGAGGTAAGCGATTTTCTGACCCAATCGGCAGAAAGACTCGCTAGGGCTAAAGATCAAGATTTCAATTACAAGAACGAAAAAGCTAAATTTGAAAAAGTCTTTGCTCTACTCAATCAGTCTCTTGGTGAAAATGCTTTTAGAAAGTTTAAAGGAGATTCTTTTGGAGGACAATTTCTAGTATCTGCTTTTGAGGCCATCGCGATTGGCCTTAGTTTGAATGTTGATGAATATGATCAACACAAAGATGTGAATCTGTTAGCTGACAAAGTAAAAGAAATTTGGAATCATCCAGAGTTCGTGTCTAACATGGGGTCAGGCTCTAACGCCGCTCAGCGTGTCCCCCGATTGGTAGAGTTTGGTCGCCAGTATTTCAAAAAATGAGTAAAAAACTCAGAACGCTAGAAGATCTGCTAGACAAAATTGAAGCTGATCAAGCTTGGCGTAAGGACGAACTCATCAGTATAGACAACACAATCTACTTCGCCGTGCCAAAAACTAAGAAAGCCTTATTGAGAGCAGGCGTCGCCATACTGTATGCTCATTGGGAAGGTTTTGTCAAAATCACCTGCCAGTACTACATTGAATATGTAGCGAATCAAAAACTCAAATTAGGAGAGTTGCATCCCAGCTTTGTAGCGAAAGCATTACACAATCTAGGAAAAGAAAAGACTCCCTTGCAAGCTCAAATCCTAAAATTTGAGAAACTCATTCACGAGTCAACACAAACCTTTAAAATCCCTACCTCTTCCGTATCAACCTCCAATCTTAATTTTAGCGAGTTTGCAAAATATTATGATAGCATTGGTCTAGAGTGGAAACAGCACGAAAAGAAACGAAAACTGCTTGACCTTTTGGTAGAAAAACGAAACCATATCGCCCATGGAAAAGAGCTTCCTATTACAGAAAGCGATTACAAAGAATATTATTTATTGGTGATAGAACTCATAGACAAGGTAGCTGACGACATCATGAATGCTGCCATTGCTAAACAATATCAAATTAAATCACTCTGAGTTTAATACCCTCCCTGATACTTCCGCGTGGCCCATTCTACGCCTACCAAAGCGAGCAGAATAAAGAAAATCCACTTTAGGTTAATCAGTTCAGCGAGTTCTTCGGTGCTGTGGATGATATTAGGCTTGCGGTTGTCGAGCAAATCCTTGCGTAGATTTTCTACCTGCGTGGGGTAGTAGAAATCGCCTCCGCTATTCTCGGAGAGTTGGCGCAAAAGATTATGATCGGCGGTGTAATTGAGGGATTCTAGCTGTAAATCTTTGATGGTAAATTCTCCACTCACACTTTCGGCTCCACCTTGAAGTTGGGCAGTAGCCTGATAGGAATAAACCCCTTTGGGCAAGCCACTAATCTCATAGCGGGTATTGCCCTCATTGGAGGTAAAAGTGTAGTTAGAGGTTTTGCCTTCTTCGTTGGTCAGGGTGAGGTTGATTTTTTGGCCATACACCCGCTCGTAAATATTGTTGTAAACCTCAGACTCGAAGACGACTTTCTCAAAATCATAAAACTCATTATTAATCGGATAGACCCGAAGACGGCGCTTATCTTCTTTGGTGGAAAGGTATTGAATCAATTTGGCCATCAAGTCATCAAAAGATTCGTGGCTATCCGAGAGCGCATATTCTTCTAAGCGCCATTGCCAGAAACCTTCTCCGGTCATGACCGCATTTTTTAGATTTCCATCCTGAGAGACGACGAGCAAAGGCTTTTCGGTTTCTATATTTCCAACTCTTTGGGAGAGAATCACTTCGGCATTATTACTCACATTATAATCAGCAAAGTGAACCGAAACGGGTGGAAGCTTCTCAATCATGGTTTTTTTATCTCCCTCAAAAGTGAATTTATTGAAATTCTTAGCGTAAACGGGCGTCACTTTGTCCATTCTTCCGGCTCGGCCAGAAACCTTTAAGTTTTTGCTAATTTGATTGAAACGATTCAGATTACTCTGTGCTCCCAGAATAAACCAACGCGAGACATTACGAAAGCGGTTAATCAGCTCATCTCCGGTGCGGTACAAGCTCGGAATTTGATGAAAAATGACCAAGTCATACTTATCCTCTTTTAATGGGTTAATACCCGGGATATGAACCACGAAACTGTAGTTTTCATTTTGCTCCACTACACTACGAATGGCCTTGATATCCGGATGAGGAGCCGCGGCAATCATCAAAATCTTTTCTTTCCCATCAATGACTTCCACATACACATCTCGGGAGTTATTTTTTTCGGTAAATTCTCCCTCTAATACTTCCACGCTCACCACGTAATGCTGCACGCCTTTCTGCTTGGCATTGGCATAAAAGGTAACCTGCTGAATATCATTATCTCCTTGAAATCTCACCGATTTTTGGTCTATCACCCGCCCATTTTGACTCAAATAAGCATTGACCACCCGATTGGAGTAGCCCACGTGATTGAGTTCGGCCACTACGGGGAATTCATTTCCTAAATAAGCTACTTTATTGGCTAGCACGGACTGCACTCTCAAGTCTCGCTGAGGGGTGGTGTCGCCGAGTGCCACGGTATGAATGGGGAAAGTGTAATTGACAAAATTTGGAGAAATCCCTTGATTATGAATTCCGTCCGAAACCAACACGACTTTATCCAGATTACGATTCTCAAAATTATTTTGAATTGTCTTGAGGATGGCACTAAGATTAGTGCTTGGGCGGTCGTAATTCAAGTCTGGCAGGCTCTTATTGAAACCTGTCTGGTCAAGAGATTGAATTTCTACATTAATGTCATTAGAAGTGAGTTCTTTAGAGACGGATGCTAATTCACCCAAAAGTTTCTTGATTTGGCTGCTGTCATTCACATTCGGAATCGACTGGGAGTTGTCTAGGGCAAGCACGATGGTTGGTTTTTCCTCCGTATTAATCACCTGACGAATCAGCGGGTCTAGCAATAGGAGCAAACAGATGACCGTGACCAGCACAAAGCGTAAAACCGCTAAGCCACGATTGAGCCACGGAGACCAAGGTGCTTTTTTTTGGTACAAAGCCCAGGCATAAAGTGCCCCAATCAAAAAACATAATAATACGAGCCAAGGAGATTGCTCGGTGATGAGTTGAAACCTTTCCATACGTTGAATTTAGGTTTTAAGGTTATGGCGATTTTGGAATACTTGACGAAAGCGAATCAGTAGATTCAAACCAATTAGCTTCTACAACAAAAAAACGGATCAGAAGATTAGCTCCTGTGCCTCAGGCCGTAAGTACACAAACACTGAAAAAGTACTCTACAAATATCGCTAACATTTTGCTAACTTTGTAGTTAGCATAGTACAATTAACAAATTTTAAAGGCTTTACCTGCATATGTCAAGCAATTCCCTAGATAGTGTTTCGCTAGCCGAGAGAATCAACCAGTTCAAATATTGTGCTTCTCTAACTCAATACCAAAGACGAAAAAGCATCGAAGTAAAGATTGGAGATGTTCCCTTAGGCGCACATCATCCGATTCGCGTGCAGTCCATGACTACGGTAGATACCATGGATACCCTTGGTAGCGTGGAGCAATCTATTCGTATGATTGAGGCAGGTTGTGAATATGTCAGAATCACGGCTCCCAGTCTGAAAGAGGCTCAAAATCTAGAGGCGATCAAGCAAGAGTTGAGACGGCGAGGATATCATACGCCCTTGGTGGCCGATATACATTTTACTCCCAACGCAGCCGAACTAGCCGCCCGTATCGTGGAAAAAGTCAGGGTCAATCCTGGTAACTACGCTGATAAGAAACGCTTCGAGGTCATTGAATACACCGACGCCACTTACCAAGAAGAAATTGATCGTATTCGAGAGCGATTCACCCCCCTTGTCAAAATTTGTAAAGAATACGGTACAGCCATGCGCATTGGTACCAATCACGGCTCGCTTTCTGATCGTATTATGAGCCGCTACGGAGATACGCCTTTGGGAATGGTGGAGTCCGCCTTGGAGTTTTTGCGCATTTGTGAGGATTTGAATTATTACGACATCGTGATCTCCATGAAGGCCAGCAATACACAGGTGATGGTGCAGGCTTATCGCTTATTGGTGCAAAAGCTAGATGAGGAAGGACTGAAACCCTATCCGCTACATTTGGGTGTGACCGAAGCGGGAGATGGCGAAGATGGGCGCATCAAGTCAGCCGTGGGCATCGGAACCTTATTAGAAGATGGCTTGGGCGATACGGTACGAGTATCCTTGACCGAAGAACCAGAATTTGAGATGCCCGTGGGGCAAAAATTAGTGAATCGCTATTTGCACCGTATAACACATCAGCCCATTCCTCCGATCGAGGAGTCACCAGTAAATCCTTTTGAATACAATAGAAGAGAAACCAAAGAAATCCTCAACTTTGGTAAAGACAATGTACCCCGTGTGATGGCTGATTTTAGCCAGTATGAAAATATGGAAGTGGCTGATTTTAAAGCCGTTGGTCATACTTACCTGCCAGCCTTGGATAAATGGGGAATGAATGATCTCGGAGCAGATTATATTTATCTAGGAGATCGCCCCGTGCCTTTCATGTTTCCCAATGGTTTGAAGGCAATCCAAAATTATCAAGTTTGGCAAAAAGAAGATCAACACTCTTTTCCACTTTTCTCTCCTGCTGAATTTTTAGAAGTTGAGAATGAAATACTAGCCAAGCCTCATTTCCTGCGCTTGGCATGGCGTGATTTGCAAGAAGCTCTTTTGGAAAAATTAAAAAACCAAGCACAGACTATTCTCATTTTCCATACTGAAAATGAACACGCTATGCCCGAAATCCGTCGGGCGTTTTTTGAGCTGATCCAGCAAGGAATTTCGCTTCCTACCTTAATTCAAAGAGCTTACGATTCTTTGGATGAAGAAACGCTCCAACTTCACGCCGCCACCGATATGGGAGGGCTACTCATCGAGGGGCTAGGAGATGGCGTCTGGTTGACTCATCAGCCTGAGGTTCAGTTTGCTGACCATCAACAAAGAAATCAGGCCACGAAAAGATACAATGACATTGCTTTCGGTATTTTGCAGGCGGCGCGCACCCGAATGACCAAAACCGAATACATTTCCTGCCCTTCCTGTGGGAGAACACTCTTTGACCTCCAAGAAACCACAGCCATGATTCGCAAGCGCACCGACCACCTCAAAGGAGTCAAAATAGGCATTATGGGCTGTATCGTAAACGGTCCCGGTGAGATGGCAGACGCCGATTATGGCTACGTGGGCTCGGGTAAAGGGAAAATTACGCTTTATCGAGGCAAGGAAGTTGTAAAACGCTCCGTGCCTTCTGCACAGGCTGTAGATGAGCTGATCGAGTTGATTCGCGAAGACGGCAAATGGATTGAACCCCATTTGATAGAAGATTAGACGAAACATATCCCCTCTACAAACACTTTTTAAATAAACGAACTATTTCAAACTAGTACTGTTTTTTGACCTGAGTTCTAGTTTCAAAAAAAATAATAAGTTATGAAAGATAGAATTAAACATTTTTTCAAATTCGGTGAAGTATTTCAATATTTTTTGCGTGTATTCAAAAAGCACGATCCCGAACGCCCTACTAATTTTAACCTGAAAATGATGCACGGGATTAATCGCATCTCGATTGTGATGTTTTTGATCTGTTTGGTCGTTATCATTTTAAGAATGATATTCTAGGAAGTAGCACGGTAGGGAACCTTTCTGGGATTTCAAACCTTCTGAGACTAAATTTACGCCGAATTTATAATTATGAAGAATATTTTCACTTGGAAAAAACAGAAAAGCTTTAAGAACAAACTCATCTACTTATTGGTTTTCTGCTCTACCTCACTCTGGGCGCAGGAGCCGACCCAAGTCAACTCTATTTTTTGGGAAATTTCTGGAAATGATTTAGCAAAACCCAGCTATCTTTTCGGCACTCACCATTTGCACGATTATAAATTTATCGAGAAAAACGAAGTGATTGACCGCTCCTTGCAGTCAGTAGATCAGGTAGCTGGTGAAATTGTCATCGAGCAGAATATGCTTAGCTTGGGATTGAAATATACTTCTTATATGATGATGACTGATACTACCCTCGACAAGCTCCTTACCGAAGAACAATTCAAGGCTACTGACGAATGCATGCGAGAATATTTGGGAATCGGCGTGGCTATGTTTAATAACTTTAAGCCTATTTTCGTCTATCAGTTGATTATGGTAGCCAAGTACATGCAAACCCAAGAAGAAAGCCAACCTGAAAGTGCCCCTAATCCTATGGAAAGCCCCATGGCTACCGGAAATTCTATGGATACTTACTTTCAGAATAGAGCCAAAGAATTGGAGAAAGAAGTGATTGGCCTAGAAACCGTAGACGATCAGTTGAAAGTGTTGATCGGTGGCTATTCTCTCGAGCGACAGGTAGAAATGCTGATGGAAATGGTGGACGATCAAGAAGGAGACTCTACCAATGAACTGCTCCGCCTCAGTAATCTTTACAACCAGCAAAACCTCAGTGAACTGCTCAAGCTGATGGAAGAAAGCACTACCCAAGACGAACTAGCCACGCTCTTGATCAACCGAAACAACAGTTGGATACCCGTGATTGACCGTAATTTACAGGAGGGAAAAAGTACTTTTATTGCCGTAGGAGCAGGCCACTTGCCCGGAACTTACGGTGTTATTCATTTACTAAGAGAAAAAGGATACACCCTAAAACCCATCAGAATCGAAGTGGAATAGCGACTGGCATCCTGCCAGCAAAACTCGATTTTATGATCCAATTTATCCAATATGATCACTGTTATTTCTAGTACTAATCGTGAAAACGCACTGACTCGCCACCTGGCCCACTACTACCAAAGCCTATTGGATAAACATCAAGTAAAAAGCAAGCTCCTTGACTTACAAGAACTTCCCCACGATTTTAGCTTCTCCGCCTTGTATCAAAATAGTGGTAAGAACGAACGCTTTAATCAATTTCAACAGGTGATTGATGAACAAGATAAATTTGTTTTTATCGTGCCGGAGTACAATGGTTCCTTTCCCGGAATTTTGAAAACCTTCATCGATGGCCTTCGCTATCCAGATTCTTTGGCGGATAAAAAGGCCGCCTTGGTAGGACTTTCTTCGGGAATACAAGGAGGAGCCTTGGCGCTGAGCCATCTGAGTGATATTTTGAGCTATCTAGGAACCGACGTATTGGGGCTTCGGGTGAGGTTACACCAAATTCATGAGCATTTTAAAAATAATCGAGTCACGCATCCTCTTTTTAATGAATTACTGGAGCAGCAGATTGAAAGGTTTATAGACTTTTAATTGAAGTATCATTTTGCCTAAAGGCACTGCTGGTTTATAAGCTTTTAACCAAACAAGAAAAAGTCCCCAGATTTTCCATTTACAAAAAAACTGAGGACTTCTATGACAACTAAGCTCTAAACCCCATTTAGGGCTTGTAAAAAACCCACTTTCCTATTTCTTTTAAGTTGACTTTCTTGCCGTACATCAGAATACCAATGCGGTAAATGCGTGCCGCTATCCAAGTAATGCCGATAAAACCCAAAATCAAAAGCACCATAGAAAGAATCAACTCCCAAGTCATCACGCCCCCAAAAGGCAAACGCACCATCATAATAATAGGCGAAGTAAAAGGAATCATAGACATCCAAAAAGCTACAGGGCCGTCCGGGTCTTGTAAGACCGCCTGAAAAGCCACGAAAGCAATAATCAAGGGAGCTGAAACGGGTAAGACAAACTGCTGGGTATCTGTTTCGCTGTCCGCCGCCGAGCCTACCGCCGCGAACAAAGCACTGTAGATCAAGTAACCGCCCACGAAATAAAACAGAAAACAAGCCAAAAGCAAAGTAATGGGCACAGTAGAAACTTCGTTCATCATCTTCTCTACCAAATGCTTTTGTTCTGCTTGTTGGGCTTCTTTGACCTCTTGGCTTCCGGCTTGCTGTTCTACTCTCTCCTGAGCATAGTCATTCAGGTTAAAAGCATAAGAAGCCCCTGTAACCAAGGCAAAAGTCAACACAATCCAGAGTACAAATTGCGTTAAACCAATCGCCGCTACACCCAAGATTTTACCCATCATCAATTGGAAAGGACGCACCGAGGAAATGATGACCTCGATGATGCGACTGGTTTTTTCCTCCACCACGCCCCGCATCACTTGCTGAGAATAAAGTAAAACGGACATATAAATAATAAAAGCCACCAACAAACCAATAAAATAAGCCGCCGCCGAGCTACTTTCTTCCCCGCTCAGCTTCTCAGACTGGATACTGACTTTGGTTTTAATCTCATCTAACACATTCTTATCAATGCCTGATTTTTCTAGTTTAATATTCTCAATGGCTTGCTCTACTTGGTCGCGGATGTCTAGCTCTAGATTGAGGCTAATGCTCTTTTCGGCCAGCAATTTGACTTCTTTGGGGTTTTGGAAATCCATTTCAGGGATATAGAGAAGCGCATAACGCCCGCTTGCCTTGAGATTGTCTCTCGCTTTTTCTAAATCGGTAAATTCTGATTTGACAAATTTGACCTTAGATTCATCTTTGAGGCGTTCTCGGATTTGCTCGGTTTGGTCAATCACTTCCACTACCTTTTCTTCTTCCAAGCCAAAGGTCAACAGAATCGGCACCACAAACAAAGCCGCCAATAAAATCGGCGTCAAGATGGTCATGATGATAAAAGAGCGTTTACGAACACGCACGAGGTATTCTCTTTGTAATACAAGGAATATTTTATTCATAAGAATCAGTTTTTTCGGTAACTAAACGGATGAAAATATCATTCATACTCGGAATCTTCTCTTGGAAGCTATGTACTTCTACCTCTTGGATCAATTCTTTGAGCAATTGATTAGGAGATTGATCCTTTTGCATCTGGATCAAAGCTTGGTAGCGTTGCGTTTCTATCTCATCTTGAGAGATCAGTTCATATGCCTGAGACAATTGACCATTCAGATGCCCAATATAATCCACTAAAAAAGTATTGGTTTTGAATTGCTCTTTGATTTTTTTCTTAGGACCATCCAAGATTTTTTTAGATTTGTTAATCAGTGCGATGTGGTCGCAAAGCTCTTCTACAGATTCCATGCGGTGAGTAGAGAAGATAATGGTGGTGCCATTATTTCTCAATTCTAAGATTTCATCTTTAATCAAATTGGCATTCACGGGGTCAAAACCGCTAAAAGGTTCATCCAAAATGAGTAATTCTGGCTCGTGCAAAACCGTAGCCACGAATTGGATTTTCTGCTGCATTCCCTTGGAAAGATCCGCGATGTTTTTGTTCCACCAAGATTTGATGTCAAATTTCTCGAACCAAATCTTGAGCTTTTGCATTGTCTCACTCTTAGAAAGACCTTTGAGCCTCGCCAAGTAGATGAGTTGTTCCCCTACTTTCATTTTTTTATAAAGCCCTCTCTCTTCGGGAAGGTAGCCAATGCGGGCAATGTGTTTATCTGCCAATGGTTCGCCATTGAAGAGGATTTCTCCGCCGTCCTTGGCAATAATCTGGGTAATAATCCGGATTAAGGAGGTTTTACCCGCTCCGTTAGGCCCCAAAAGCCCAAAAATAGAGCCTCTCGGAATGCTCAGACTCACATCATCCAAAGCCTGATGATTGGCGTAAGTCTTATTGATATTTTTTACTTCTAATATATAGTCCATAATTTTTTGTCAATTTTTAGAAAAATTGAAAAAGTATCTTGCCGCGACGATCATTTCATCAGTAGGCAAATTGCTAAGAATATTACACAAATTCTAAACTTTATAAAACTAAGATTTTAGTTGGTAATAACTATGGTTTTAGTTATATTGCTTGTCCAATTATTCCACTTAATAAATTTCCTTATGCATAATAAAAGAAACTCGCTAGAAGCCATCAATGCAGGCTCTATGGCCGACATTGCCTTTTTGTTGTTGATCTTTTTCTTGGTCACCACCACCATCGCCTCGGACCAAGGCCTACAAATTTTGCTCCCGCCCGATGAACGAAGCGAAGCTCAGGTGAACGCAAATAATGTCTTCCAAGTATTGGTTAATTCTCGAGATGCGCTATTGGTAGAAGATGAACCCATGCCATTATCTGAGTTAAGAGCAGAAGCCAAAGCATTTTTGACCAACCAGGGTCAAGACCCTCGTCTGTCGGATAGCCCTCAAAAAGCGGTGATTGCCCTCAAAACCGACCGAGGTACGAGCTACGCAGCTTATATTCAGGTACTCAATGAAGTCAAAGCGGCTTATCACGAACTCCGTGCCGAGCAAATGGGAATTACGCTAGAAGACTATTTGAATTTTGATGAGAAAAAAGCCAATCCTGCCCTCATCCAAAAAATGGAAGCGGCACAAGCAGCTTTTCCCATGCGTATTTCCGAATCTGAACCAACCGAAATAGCGTCGTAGCCACGAAACATGGCTTCCGTGTCAAGGCAGCGGGTGAGTCGCAAGTTGCTTAGCCCTTTTTTCCGGTCAGATTAAAAGCGAAACGATAAATCAAGGAAAAGCGCAGCGTATGAAAAGGAAAATCTCGATTGCCCCGTTGGTAGCCGAGGCGATAGTCCAGTTTAGGGCGAGTCCAGAGTAGATCTAACTGATAAAGTAAAGGGCTATCTCCTTGTAAATAACCCACATAGCCACGGATTGCTTGTTGAATTTGGAAATTTCCACCCATTAAGTCTAAGCCGAAGCCATAAACACCTGCATCGTCCTGAGGGAAAGAATCCGAATAAGTCTGCCAAGCATAGAAGCCGAGCATGCCCGAAAGGCGGAGTTGGGAGAAGATAGAGCCTTTCCAGGCATAGGTTTTGCCCAAGGAAGCATCCAGAAAATAACCCGGTGAGTCGGTGAAGCGGGCATTCTCCAGATTAGAACCCGAAGCAGTTTTTAAGTTGAAGCTTAGGGCGAGATTTATTTTTCGCTTTTCGTGGCGAAGTACTTGTACAATGGTTCCTAAATAAAGATCGCCCACCGAAGTTCCCTGCGCCTGATAGTTCCAAGGGACAATGGCTCTCTGCTCGGCTTGTGGTTGGCTCACCTTGAAATATTCCAGTGCCACACCATAAGCTTCTACCGCCACCCAACGGGGCAAAAGCGGCAAATAGATGCGAAAATTCAGGCCATAGGTTTGATCTCCTGGGCTAAAATGATTTTCCGAAAGGATTTCTAATTCCGCTTTTTCTTTCACAAATCCTTTTTTGAGGGGAGGCACGGGCAAGGCATTCGGCCCCATGAAGCGAGGCGTGGTAATGTAGCATTTTTGCCAACGAGCCTCCACGCGCGTACATTCTTCAAAAGTCCAAGGGCCATAGTCGCGCTGAGCCATCGCTGGCAGGGCACAGAGGAATATAAAAATGGCGATGAGGGCAGTAGGCATATTGAGGTAAAATTAAAGATGTTCTAAACATAAAAAAAAAGGAGCAACTTTTGCAAGTCAGCTCCTTTCTACTTCATCAATAACCCAAAAACAAATTTATGTGTAATCTTCTCTCTCATTTTGAGAAATAGGTCTTAAAAATGAGAGTTCATATAGTCCCAGTGTATTTTTATTTAATTAGAGGCTCCAATCTAGATATTTTTTTGAAATTATTAGCTTAAAGCTAAAAAAATTAAAAAAGTCTTGACCAAAAGAGCCAAAAACTTGGTTTAGATCGTGCCAAGTGCCCAAATTTGATAGAGTGTTAAGAGCAAGGTCAATCCCGCGAAAATAATGGCGATCAATTTCTTTTGAAAGCGATGGCGAATCTTTTTCTGAGCAGAAGGAGTAGGAATGACTTGCCATTTGGTTGCTTTCGTCTTAGTGTGAGCAGAAGGTTGAATGCTGATAGAGTCCATAAGTGAATACAATTTGCTGTTATACCAAAGCCTTTTTTTTTCGTTTAATCAAAGAAAATATATTCATACAAGCTTTCCAAGCAATTTTTGTCAGCCTAGGCTTTCGCTTTGTAAAATTGCAGGTTTACTTTGTAAGTATTTTTAGAAGGTAAATCAGATCACTTAACAAATAAAATCAATTTTGAGATAATCTTACAAGATGATTTTTTGGTTTTGCAGGAATCAGTAGCGAGTAGTCGCCTAAGCTCTCTTTGGGCTTTGATTCTAAGTTTTGGCTGATGGATTGGTCAAGTTTGTTTTTGCTTTTGAGGTTTCCCCCAGATCCATTTTTTAGTATCCAAAGCAATTTCCATATCTTGCTGAATATCAATCTGGCAGGATAAGCGTGCGTAGCCAAATCGCTGGGCCAAGCGGTCGTGCCAGTGTCGTGGGGAAGGCGCGTTTTCAAGTATCCACACTCCGCAGGTCGCGCAGATGCCCCTTCCTCCGCAGTTCAATCGCCGCGTGAAGCGTGTGTAGGGTGAAAGCCCCTTTGCCAAGAGGGTTTTCCGTAGATTTGCCCCTTTTTCTACTTCCAAATCTTGAACTTGCTCATCAATTCTTACACGTAGCTTGAATTTTTGCATATCGCACGGTGTGATTTCAGGTGACACATGTTGCTTTTAATACTAATCTTATCGTGTTCATAGCTGCTATAATCCATCCCGACACGTCCTAGACGTATAGCAGACACGTCTCAGACGTATCCAGACACGTCCCAGACGTATCCAGACACGTCCCAGACGTATCC
>CAZKBP010000025.1:0-87705 GCA_964551015.1 uncultured Cytophagaceae bacterium
CCTTTTTGGGAACATTCTTCAACCAGCTATGCATTGAGTCTTAATCTCATCTGATCAATATATAACGAAATCAGTGCCAAGGGAACAAGCCACTGATAATCAACTACATCGCATTTTTAATTACTCATTTATTTCCTGATTTGGGAAAAAGAGCCTAGATCTGGGAAATCGTCGGAACGCGGCCTTTTTGGGAATACATTCTACAGCAAAGCGAGTCTTTTCATCTTCATTTTTTATGATCACCAAACTTTGGTAGGCTCTTAGGTAGCCTATCTGAGTTTTGGATGAGTTTTCATCTCTTGGTAAGCTCTAATCAAGAGTCCAAAGACAAAGTCAATAAAAAAGTAGTACCACCATTCCGATCTATGGTGAGTTGGCCCCTAAGCTGGCGAGCAAGATTGTGGATCAGCTGCATACCTAGCGTATTAGACTTCTCGATATTGAAATCGGGGGGGAGGCCGATACCGTTATCGCTAATTTTCATTTTTATTTCTGCTTTACCTTTTTGACCCTTAACTTTTTTCATAGACAGGAAAATTTTTCCTTCTTTCTGGTTAGGGAAAGCATATTTAAAGCTATTAGACAACACCTCATTGATAATGAGGCCACAGGAAATAGATTTATCAATATCCATCTCGATGGGGTCTAAGTCTATTTCTAGTTGTAGATTATTGTGTTTATCCTTGAAAGTATTAAACACATTCTCGGCTAGGTTCTGAGCATAATCTTTAAAGTCAATATAGGCGAGATTATCTCGTTTGTACAGTCTTTCGTGGATAAAAGAGAGGGTACGAATGCGGTTCATGCTCTCCAGGAAAAGCTTGTAAACCTCAGGCATATGCTCAACTTTTTCGGCTTGCATGAAGAGGAGTCCAGAAATGATATTGAGGTTATTTTTCACGCGGTGATGTACTTCTCGTACGAACTGCTCTTTTTCTTCCAGGGTTTTTTCGAGCTTAATGGTGTAGCGTTTCTTTTCGGTAATATCGGTGACCGTGGTTACTTTAAATACTTTTTTATCACGGGTTTTCATGCGTGCAGCGGTTACGTAAATATCTTTGATGGTTCCATCCTTACACTTCACCTTCCATTCGCCCGCACTTTCATCGGTTTCTTCGGCAATGAAGCGATCGTGCAAATCGCCTGCGTATTCTTTGATTTCTTCGGGGAGTACCTTGGTAAATTCATAGCCGATAAGCTCGCTCTCAGAATAGCCATAAGTACGACAATAAGCACGATTTACTTTGACAAATTTACGATTCTTATCGGTCACACACATGCCAATATCAGCCGAATCATAGATGAGATCCAGCATATGTTCCGCTTCGGTTTTCTGGATTTTGGCAAATTCAGATTTTGCTTGGAGCGCACGTTCTATATTCTCTTTGAGTACTGCTTGGTCATAGGGCTTGATAATAAATCCATAATGACGGGTTTCGGTAGCCCGGTTGAAATTTTCTCGGTCAGAGCTAGCGGTCACGTAGATCACAGGTGTTTCTGAGGTTTGGTTAATGGCGTGGGCAGTGTCAATGCCGTCCATATCGCCTTCCACAATGATATCTACAAAGCATAGGTCATATTTATGTTTTGCTACCTCTTTGAGCGCATCTAGGCCATTATCAACTACGGTAACATTCAGGTAACCAAGCTTTTGTAGATATTTTTTGAGCGTGAGTTGCGCAATGACATCATCTTCGAGTATAAGTATTCTTTCCTGCTTCATAAACATTTGTAGTAAGCATCTAGCTGTCTACCACCAAAAGTAACAGAGATACTTATGTTTTAAAACAACCTGATGGCTAAAAAGGATGGATTTTAAAAAAGATGTGCTGATTTTTCAGACTCCGGAGCGTCGATTTAATTGAACCACCAAGGAGATTTTAGTTTTTCTTTTTTGATTAAATAGGCTTTTTGTCGCATAAAGCGTTTGATGGCAGAAGGACCCATTCGGGTTCCACCAATGCCAGAGGCTTTGAATGAATTTTTTTCTCCTTCGTGCACCATAGAAGTCAGGGCTGCTTCATTGATGCTAATACCACCTGCTTGCAATTGTTTAGCTACTTCCAAGGCCTCTTCATTTGTACCTGCAAATACAGAGCCACTCAGTCCATAAATGGTACTATTGGCCCATTGAATGGCTTCTTGCTTATTTTTGACCGGCATGACGGGGAGAATGGGGCCGAAAGTTTCTTCGGTCATGATTTTCATGTCGTGATTCACTTCTGTGAGTACTACGGGAGCCAGCCAGCTTCCACCTCCGTGGGTTTCAATCTTGCCAGAGCCAGCTAAGATACGAGCACCTTTTTTCAGTGCATCTTCCAGATGTTTTTGGATAATGTGTACTTGTCTTTCAGAGATAATTGGGCCGATCTGGCCACTATCATAAGCTGGATAAGCCAACTGTAAAGCCTTGGCTTTGGGGATCAGCAAATTTAAAAAATCTTCATAAACACTTTCTTCCACGTAAGCTCGCTCAATGGATAAACAAGACTGACCCGCATTGACCACTGAACCCCATAGCAACGAAGAACTGGCATCATCCAAATCGGCAGAAGCCAATACAACAGCAGGATCCTTACCCCCTAATTCTAGAAAAACAGGAATAAAATGACGAGCAGCACTATCATAGACCTTACGGCCAGTAGCTACACTACCTGTAAAGCAAAGCAAATCTACCATCTTAACTAGACGGGCTCCGGTTTCTCCATCTCCTTGGATGTAAGTAAAAATCGGAGCTAGTTCTGGCACTTGCTCGATGGTTTTAAGAATGGGTTCTACAAAACGAGGGGTTATTTCGCTGGGTTTGACAATTACACTACAGCCTGCTAATAAGGCAGGCAAAGTATCGATGATAGATAATAACAAGGGAAAATTCCAAGGGCTGATGACTCCCACCAAAGCATAGGGATCTAGCCCTTGTTCTATTTCTATAAAGGGAATAGAGGCGGTCTTGCGAACTTCTTGGTTTAGAAATTCTGAGGCAATATCGCACCAGCGGTCAATGCTCTTGACCAAGAGCTCAGCTTCTAATACGGATTCCTGCATACGGCCTGTATCATGGGCGAGTGCTTCGGCAATTTCTTGCTCGTGCTGGATTAGGGCTTGTTTCCATCTTTGTAAGACCTGTATTCTACCTTCTACGCCCATTTCCGCCCAATGCTCTTGATGCTGGCGAAGGTTTTGGGTAATTTTCTCGAGTTTCTTTTTAGAGGGCAGTATGATTTGATAATCAAATTTACCACTGCGTGGATTCCTGACATCCAGTTTTTTGGCCATAGGTTAGGGGTGCTTAATCAAGCTTACGCACATTTGAATTGGGTTTACTTCGGATTAACTTTTGCGGAATAGCGATTTAAAAAACTTTCGCATTTCTGTCTGAATTTTACAAATAGTTAGCTTCATTAACTATCTCGAAGATAAAGGGTTTAGCTAAGTATTCCAAAGAAAAATACTATTTGTGAGGTAAAGCTAGTTCAAGCACTTAGATTTTTCTTTATGAATCCACATCTAATTTAAGAATCCTGTTTGCTTCTAGAATTACTTACGCTATTGATTTTTCCTTCTTCTCCAAAGATTTCCTTGGATTTTGCATTATAGGCTAGCGCGGCTTCTTCGGCGGTGGCAAACATACCGATGTGTACGGCTTTGCGATTCACGTAGATAGTAGCTCGGTAGCGGTTTCCATCCTTTCGTACGCCACGATAACCCGTGCTACCATAATTCCGTCCTTTGCGAGAAGCTTTGGACATGGTAGCCCATTCCAGATTTTTCACACGGCAGTCTAATTTATTGCCATTCACCACTCGGACGATCAATTTCTGGTCGGAGTCTGGCTTGGGAATAAACTGCTCAGCGATTCGTTTGTGGAGGTAGATTGTCTCTGTTTTGTAGCCTCCTGATTTTTGTCGCCAAGCTTTTTGAAAAACTGCGTATCCACTGGAGTGCAGACGGAGATTTTTATCAAAACTCAGGCTATTGAGGTAAGGATTATTGCTCAGGTAATCGTAAACAAAGTCATCAATGATGACAGATTTATTGGCATTTTTTAGGTTTAACTTAAATAACATCGCAAATCTATTTTACATTTAATGTTCGATAAATACATGGCATGCTTGTTTGAAATCCTATAAAGTGCTTGTGTATTAAATCTTAAATGTTAATAGTCTCGAGTGTGTGTTTTTTTGATTAACAGGTATTTAGGTCGTATTTCTAGATAAGGTCTAGTTTTTTAGCTTTTTTATAGCTTCTTGCTGAATTTCTGTAAAGACTTTCTTATCAACAGGATCTTGCTTCGAGAAAGAATTGGCTGGGTAAAAGCTATAATCCTGATAAGTTTGTTGGTATAGTTCAAATCTTTGGCGTGCTAATAGGTTATTCATCCCGGGTCGGGTTCGTGCTTGCCTCAGGGAGTCCAGATAGATTTCAGTGTAAGCCACCATACTCTCACCCGTATCTGCTTCGGCGAGTATTCTTCCTTGAAAATCTATAATCTTGGATTTCCCATCCGTAGAAGCCGCTGGAACGGCATTGTCCATAATTCCCGCCGAATTGGCTGAAATCACGTAGGCCATATTTTCAATGGCTCGTGCTCGCTTACAGATATCCTTAGGGGTCAGCTGGGGGCTGCTCACTTCTGAGGTAGGATGCAAGAAGATTTCAGCCCCGCGAACGGCCAGGCATCGGGCAATCTCTGGATATAAGATTTCCTCAGAGGCGATCGTGGCTAATTTACCAAGCTCGGTATCCGCTACGGGAAACACGCCTTCTAGCCCATAAATTTCTAAATAGCGATCCCAATAATCGTGGGGAGTAGGGGCGTACATCGAGTTGAGACGGCGGTAGCGCAAGATCGTATTGCCGTTGGGAGCGATGATAAAGTTTGTTTGGAAGTAGATTTCAGGAAAATGCTGATCCACTTCATAAGCATTGCCACAGAGATAAATAGATTGATTTTGAGCAATTTCGGAGAGCAAATCATACTCACGTCCTTTTTCGTGGATAGCTGCTTTCTCTCTCCATTCGCTAATTCCTTCTTTGGTGGGAAATCCTGTCATAAAATACTCTGGGAGCACGACTAAGCGTAAATCCTCGCCAATAAAACGCTTCGAGGCGGCGATTTGCTGGGCAATGATTCCTATATTCCTTTCCATTTTTTCACGACTTTCAGCGGGGCTTTTGCAAGCATTGACCGCATGGCAAGTCGTCTGTAATGCCAGGGCTTGATATGTATTGTAGGAATGGTGCATCTTTGGACATTAGAAAATGACCCCAGTCGATTTTTTCTTAAGGAAGATGGAATTTAATCTTGGAGCTTACACTTGACCTGTCAAATATAATTATTTATTTTGAATTATAGCTACCCTGACTACCCAAATAGAACATAATTATAGAAATCATGCCTAGAATCTACTTTTTCTATATACTATTTTATTTTTGCTTGAATAGTGTCTATGCCCAAGAATCTTCTGAAGTAAAAGCTCAAGAAGCTATGAAAGCGATTGATTTATTCAAAACTTATATCACGGGAGATTTTGATAATACTCGTCAAATCACCCAGGAAAAGGAGGATGGCAAACAAGTACATCCCTACGCCAAACACGTGAATCGTGTAGCTGATACCAAGATCAAAAATCTTCCTGCCGATTTGAATGGCTTTTTTCTTTTGGAAGAAAGCTACTATAAGTATCCTGATAAAGATACCATTCTTAAACCCTATCTATTTCTCTTTGAAGAAACTAAAGACGGTAAAGTTCGCCTAACCAATATGCAACTTCCCGAAGGAATAGAGCTAGCTGCTGTACGAAATGATAATGATACCCTGAGCTTTGATTATCAAACCCTAAAATCTTCTCCTAGTTTTAAACCAGCCATTTACCAACAGACCGAAGCAGGTTTTTATCTCCACGCGCCCAATGATTTGCCTGGAGGAATGCATTTTACCTTAGAAGAAACGATTGGCCCTGAGCAGCTGATCGTGATGGAATTGGTAGAAAAAAACGGAAAACGACTCACGCCTTACGCTGAGCCCATTATTTATGATCGTTTGGATTGACTCGAAAACTATTACAAAATGGGAATAATTGATATTTTTGAGGTTATTTGATGGAGAGTTCTGGTAATTTCTCAGGAGATTCGACTGGACTTTATTGAAAGCATTCTTTTTTCATAGAAGCCAAGGATCGGGTTGAAAAATTTTTCGCCTACCTTCCGCTTAATTTCTTAGATAGATTTATATTTCTAAATCTAGCATTATTTTAATTTTTCTAAACAGGCTAGTAGGTAATGAAGTAAATTTTGTCTTTCTCGATAGGAAAGATCAGCCAGCAATTTTTCATTAGCCTGAGTTCGTTTGGTCTCAATAGCTTCCAGAACTTCTTTTCCCTTAGGTGTTATTTCTAATATTTTCCGGCGGCGATCCTGAGGATTTTTGCTTTGCTCGATTAAGCCTTTGCTTGTGAGCGAATTAACAAGATTCGTAATATTGGGTTTAGATACATTCAGGGCTTCGGCAATATCTGAGGCAAAAACTTCCTCGTGATTTTGTTCCTGCTCAAAACGGGGGATATTAGGATCTTTGCCGACATAGAGCATAATCAACCACTGTTGAGTAGTAATGCCCACGGGTTCGGTAATTTTGTTGCCATTTTTGGTAAGTTGGGCGGCTAATTCTAATACGCCTAAGACTAGAGAATCCTCTAGGGATTTCTTGATTCTGAGTTCAGTTTTTTCTCCCTGATTTTCAGACATTTTTTAAGCTTAAAGATTGTGACCTAACTTTATCAAACTCCAATTGCAATAGAAAGGTTACGAAGCTTGGTAGCTAGGCTTGGGCTTCCTGATTATCAATACACAAACGGAAGCCACAACACAGATTCCAATCAAGAGGTTAAATGCTTGATAATAATTGCCTTGTGCCGTACGCATACTACTCAAAATGATAATGCCCATGCTACCCGCAAAAGTATCTACGCCCGTTATCAGTCCTAGAATGCTCCCATAAGAAGGGCCTTGATAATATTCTGCTACTAACACTTGAATCATCGTGAAAGCGCCACTAAACCCGATTCCATATACGATTGCATAAAGATAGAGTAAGAAACTACTTTGCTCGTTTAAAAGTGGAAGCAGGATAGATCCTAGGGTAAGATTAAGTGTTGCTAACAGCATGATATTTTTTTTGCTGTATCGGTCGCTCAAATAGCCGAAAAGAAATTTACCCGTAAGGCTACTTACGAAAAAAACACCCAGAATCAATCCAGAGAGTTTTGCATCAATCTTCAGATCATCGAAATAGAGAGTTTGATTGTTAATCACCCCCGTGATGCAAAACCACATAGAAGCAGTAATCAGAAGTAACAGATAAAAAATGGGGCTACTCAAAGCTTCTAAAAGTGTAACGCCTACGATTTCTTTTTCGTCGGCATCGCGGGGTGGATGGTCAGCTCCATCTGGATAAAGCCCTAAGTCTTCAGGGCGACTTCTCACCAGAAATACCACCGGGATCAAAATCAAAACCCCAGCAATGACCGTCAGCACAAAGGCGGCACTACGCCAGCCATCGTCCTCAATGATCGCCCCAGCAATAGGAGGAAAAATGCTGCCACCCACGCTGGAAGCCATCAAAAAAATACCAATGGCTAAGCCTCTATATTTATTAAACCACTTGGTAATCAAGTACATACTCGGGATAATGCCAGCCAAAGTGAGTGAAAAAGCATAGACTATGTAGATGGTGGTAAGTTGCCCCAAACTGTTGATAGTAGCATAAAAAGCTAAGCCTCCTACGAGCCCAATTCCACCCACGATCATCAAAGTTTTGGTGCGGAAGCGATCCAATAGGAACCCTACAAAAGGAGAGATGAGGGATACCATCAGAAACATCAAAGTAGCTGGCCCGGTTACTTGTGCCTCAGTCCAATTAAAATCAGCCCGAAGGGAAGGATAAAAAAGAGGCAGCGTATTCAAGCCAATGCCATTGGAAGCGGCATAAATGAGGAAAAGTCCTAATAAAAGCCACCAGCCGTAGAATGTTTTTTTCATGGGTAATAATTCTTTGATGCCTCCAAGCTACAAAGTTTTTGTTTTAATTGAAGAAACCCCGCCGATTTTAGAAAGTCGACGCAGAGGGATGCGAGGAGGATTATTTTTGGAGCCAATCACCAATGCCATAAGGGTCTTCTAGGGGTGCGGAAACATGCTCGTGCTTGATCTTCCAATTTCCCTGTGAGTCTTTGGTGAGGATGAAAGTACCCCGAAACTTGACGGTAAATTCTTTTTCTTTGACCATCACGGTCAGGTCGAGAACTCCAGCCATCCAAGCCATTTCTGAGGTTTCTTCGGAGAAGGGGCCTTCTGTCCAGTTTACCGATTTCAAGCTAATAGAAGATTTGCAGAAATCTTTCCAGCCCTTGGCAATTTGTTCATACCCCAAAGTAGTATAGCGAGGCCCTTCCAAGACTACGTAAGTCTCGGGAGAGGGCATGTAAGCATCACAAATGGCATCGATTTCTTTGTTTGTTACTGCCTGATGAAAATTTTTCACAAATTCAATGGCATTCATGATTAAGAATTAGCGAGTTCATCGGCAATTTCTTCCATGCTACGATTGTTTTTTGGGTCTTGCTCTAAGGCTTCCAGTTCTTGTTGCACGATTCGCATGATACGAGCGATAAAAGTGGCGTGCCATTGCTGGCGTTCTTCTTGAGATTTCACGTCGGGCACATAGCTCTCGATTTCGTCTCTTTGCATAATGCCTTTCTGCTCCAGAATGCGCTCAATCGTATCGAGGCGTTCGTGCGTAACGGCCAGTTCACCAGCTAGAGCCATTGTGATATTGAGCATACGTTCTACGGCAGGGTCATCAAAAAAATAAGGTCTTTTGCCTTTGGCTTTGGCATTGGCGAGAATGATATCGCTAAAATCTTGCATTTTTTCTGAGATTAGGTGTGATGAATCACCCCGAGATTTGGAAGTAGTTCTCGGGGTTCGAGAGTTTTAGAAAAATTCAAAATCTATTTCCACGCTCCGAATACATTCCAAATGGCAGCGCGTCCGTGGTCTTCGGCTTCTTCTACTTTGGGTTTGGTGAAGTCTTCATTATCATTGACTGCTTCGGCGCGAAATTCTAAGATGTTTTCTCGATCAAAACCAGAGGTAGTCAAAAGCTCCTTCACATCTATATCGTGCATTTTTGACCAAAAAGGCTCATTATTATAAAAAGCGTCCCAATCACGAATAAACTGCTCAAACAAATCCATATCTTCTGTATACTGAGGCTGCTCAATGTGCAGTGTCAATCCGCCAGACTTGAGCATTCTATAAATTTCTTGGCTAATGCCGTAGATAGATTTTCCGGAAGTCTCGTGCAAAAACATGGTAGTCTGAATCCAGTCAAAGGATTCATCTTCAAAACCGGTACGCTCGGCATCCATTTGGATAAATTTCACATTGTCAATTCCCAAAGATTGCGCGCGCGCATGACCATATCGTAGCATAGGAGCACCCGTATCAATTGCAATTACCTCAGCCTCAGGGTAAGCTTGCGCCATAGGGAGTACATTATGACCCAAACCACAACCCATATCCAGGATTCGTTTGGGTTGGAAATCAGGATAATTGGTTTTGAGCCACTTCACGAGTGCTTTGCCTCCTCCGTCGTTGAGCTTTCCTAAGCCTCCGGCCGTGGTAACAAACAGGCCTGTATCATAATTGGCTGCTGCCGAAACATCGCCCTCAAATAGTTCGGTGTGATAGCTCCCAGGCATACAGTGGTTGTCCATCGTCTGGAGATAGTGAGGAACTTCCAAATCAGGGTTAAGTTGCAAGGAATCTTTGCCTTCGTTAAATTTCTGGGCTTTTTGGGCAAGTTCTTCGGCTTGGCGAATTACGATAGAGCGTCCAGCTTGTTGGCGCATTTCCATCGAGCAGCGACGGAAGGCACTCCACATTTGGTAGAGTGGATCTTTTTTCATAGCCTCTCGGATATCCTCTCGAGTTTCGATTTCCCGTCCGTGTTCAGCTAAAAAGCCTGGCTTGACCCGTTTGTCGTAGGCGAGGCGATTGCCCGGGGAAATTACGCTGGAAAGATACTTATTAAAATTGGCTAGGAAATTATAGCGAGCCTTTTCGTCGTGGTTGACTTCGGGAAAAATTTCGTGTCTGCCAATCTTATCATATACCGGAGGTAAATTGATCTGCGTCATGATCCAAAAAATATTTTTGCTTTTTGTGAAGTGAAAGTTTCTACTTGAAAAACACCAAAATTTACGCAAAAAATTTGTGATTGCATAAGTTTAGTTAACATGCTTAACTTTAGGGAATATAGAGATGTTTTGAGTGGGGCGGAAGATGTGGGTTCTTTTTCCAAAATTTTGTATTTTTAGCTAAACACTTACCTATGATTGTTCAAGAAATTCCCAAAGTGCTAATTTATGAGGAAGTAGCCAGCAAACCTATCTACTATCGTGGCTATCAACAAGTGCTACAAGGACTCCAAAAACCCGAAGAAATTATGGGGTCAAGCAAAATTCAAAGCCTGATTATCAGCCGTATTATGAGATTTTTCTTTCAGGCTGTTCCTCAGGATCAGTATGAAATCTTCACCAATGAATTTGGTTTGCATCTCAAAAAAGGCTACAACCGCGCCTGTGATATTGCTATTTATGAAAAAACTACTTTAGAGAAGGTAGAGTTCGATGATAAATACATGCACCTTCCGCCCAAAATCGTGCTCGAGGTGGATACCAAAGCCGATACGGAAGACTATACCACCGCAATGGATTACTACTACCAAAAAACTCAAGAATTACTGGACTTTGGAGTAGAAAAAGTCATTTGGCTGATCACCGAAAGCAGGAAAACAAATGTGGCTACCCCCCACATAGATTGGGTAATCAAGGATTGGAATCAAGAAATTGAACTTTGGGAGGGGTTAAGTTTGAATTTGGAGCGTTTGGTTTAAGGGTTTCTCACTCATAAATCAAGTTTTTATCCATTTCTATATTTTCTTTCAGTCCCTCTCTCAGCGGCAGATTCTGTGCTTCCCTAGCTTCTCGGATACGTGCTCTGAACTTGGCTATTATCATCTAGAAATATTTTTTTGGAAATTTTCTTCAAAAAACACGAAATTTTAGAGAGAACGGCTATGTTTAGATATCTAGTAAGGAGGCATCATACCACACATCTTGATAGCCTTCATCATCTATCAAAAAACGCCAACCTGGAGCTAAACCGAGATATTTTATCACGTCAGGACACCATTCTTGCAGATGCTTTACACAAAGGGGCACGAAAAAATTAGGATCAGCTGACAATTCTTCACCAGCCCAAATGTACCAACCCGTAGTATCTCCTTGGATGGAATGTCTTAAACCATGGATAGGTCGTAAATTGGACTTGGTATTTAAAGCAATGCCAACTTTAAAATCGGCAGGAGAAGCAACGTATTCAGCTTTGAAACTCGAGCAAATTAATTTTTGGAATTTTACCTCAAGCATATGAAATTGTTTTAAGAAGAAAACTCCCAATCTATCGTTTCTCGCATCTCTTTAACATCCGCGTCATTCATACAATCCGCGAAACGAGAGACTGGATGATGGTGGGCATCTTTGGCCTTAGTGTTGAACTTGACTAATTGCAAAAAATCGAAAATTCTGACCAATATGGTGGCATTCGTAATGCCTTCAACCTCTGTTATAATGATTTTTTTGATATTCATAGGATGAAAATAGCTAAAACTTTCACTTTTTCAAATCTCTCAGTCTCAGAATACGCCTAAACGACTGCAAACTGCCATGTTATGATCAGCCCATTTTTTTGTTTAAATTACAAATCAAAACTTTTAATCTAAAACATCTATGGGACTAGCTGAGGAAAATAAAGCAAGAATCGAGAAGAATGAGAGCCGTCTAGACGCTCTCGAGATTCAACTGAACAAACTAGTTGTAGATAGCCAACGCCAAACTGTGCTAATGGAAGAGCTAATGAATTTTGCGAGAATTTCTATGAATAATGCTGGTAAATTAGAAAAAGGTCAGGAGCAAATAGAACGAGGACAGGCACAAATCAACGCGAGACTTGACGCCATAGAGAACATGGTTAAGCAAATACAGGAAGCTGTCAAAAATCCACCTAAGAATGGGCATTCTTGATTGAATATGAACCTAAGTCTGGCTTCTTAAAATAGGAATCACCAAGATAAGAGCTTCGGAAATACAGGCTATTGTACATAACCCAATTCTTGATCCCTCTTTTTTAACTTGTCCTCTCTGTCTTCAGGATTGCCATAGCCCCCACCACCGGGCAACTCTAAAGTGATTTCTTCGCCCGGGTGAAGTTTGCTCAGTCCCTTGGGAGGCAGAAAGCGCTCGGGCTTGATTCGCATTTGCCCCTTGGCTCCATTGGCTCCGCCACAGAAGCCGTGGGGTTCGGTCTGGAGCTTTTCGGTAAGGATAGAAATGTTAATAGGCGTCTTACCTACCATTTTGAAGCTAAATCTTTGCCCTAAGCCCCCTCTAAATTTACCCGCACCACCCGAATTGGGGATCAGCGATTTTTCGGTCACGAGAATGGGCGCATCATTTTCCAGTACCTCGATGGGCACATTGGCGACATTAGTGGGGAAGCTTAACACGTTAACGCCGTCCATACTGGGGCGTGCGCCGTAGCCACCATTCAAGAAAAAATATTCCACGAAAGTGGTATCACCTTTCCGCTCGGGGTCTTCGCCATTGAGCACGATAATCCAACAAGCACTCCCACAATCGGCCTGTACTTGCTCGGGTACGGCCTGCGCCAAAGCTCCGAACACGGGCGCGTGCAGAATATTCCCCGTAATATTCCGAGCACCTAAGGGAGAAGGCTTTTGGGCATTTAGCAAAGAACCCTCGGGAGCCGTGACTTTGATAGGGCGAAAAGCTCCCTCGTTATTGGGCACTTCGGGGCTGAAGGTACATTTGATGGGATAAGCCGTGTAAGCATAGGCATAATTGAGTACGGCATTGATCGCCAGAGGATGCGCCTCGGAGCTTCCGGTATAATCGGCAATGATTTCATCATCCTGGATGGTGATGGTAATTTTAAGATGGACGCCATGGCCTTGCCCGTCGCCGTCTGCGGTATAGTCGTAGGTGTAACTGCCGTTGGGTGCTTTTTGAATGGCTTCGCGCATGGCTTTTTCGGTGGCCTCGATGATTTGTTGAGAAACCATTTCCAAATCATTCATTTGCATTTCTTCCATCAGGCGGTGGAGGGAGCGAATGCCTTGTTCGTTAGAGGCGAGTTGGGCGCGAATATCACCGATGGTTTGCCGGGGTGCCCGTACATTGGCCTGAATGATTTGGAAAAGGGTTTGGTTGGGTTTTCCTGCATCTACGAGTTTGGTAGGAGGGAGCATGAGGCCTTCTTCGTACAAATCTCGGGCTCCCGCTCCCCAAAGTGTGCCTCCCATATCGGGTGAGTGGGCAATTGTTCCGATAAAGCCAATCAATTTGCCTTGATAAAAAATGGGCGAAACGAGGCCAATGTCTGGCTTGTGTCCTGCGCAGAGCCAAGGATCGTTGGTAATCACGGCATCGCCCTCTTGCCAACTTTCGGGCGGGAAATAATCTTTCAACAGAGCTTGGGTCAGCATGGGTAATACTCCCAGAAAAGAAGGCACGCTAATGCTCGATTGAGCAATGGATAAGCCTTTCGCGTCCATCAAGACTACCGCAAAGTCATTAGACTCACGGGTAACCGTGGAGAAGGCCGTGCGCTGTAAAGTAGTACCAGCCTCGTCTACAATGGCGAGCAAGCGGGACCAGAGAATGCTGAGAGTGATGGGATCGTACATAGTGTTGCAAATTAGAGATTAGCAGTTTCAGCTTGCAAATTATGGATTTCTTTTGGACTCGAGCATCGGCAAGATAGCCAAATTTTCAATCTACCATTTCCCAATTCATAATTTTTATACCATCAGAGAACCGCCATTGATATGCAATACCTGCCCCGTGATATAGCGTGAGGCTTCTCCTAAGAGAAACATGATCGGCTCGGTAATGTCCGAGGGTTCGGCAATTCTGCCCAAGGGGACGAGCTTTTGGAAAGCTTCTAAATCTACTCGCTTGGCTTGCTCGCCGTCTTCGCCTCCGTGTCCCGTTCCTCCTGAGAGAAAAGCGGTATTCACTGCTCCGGGGGCAACTACATTCGCGCGGATGGCGGGAGCATTTTCTACGGCCAGCGTTTTAGTCAGGGAGACGATGGCTGCCTTGGCCGCCGAGTAAGGCCCATAGCCCGGGCGACCAAGGTAGGCTAAGCCCGAGGACATATTAACAATGGAGCCTCTTTGCTTCATCATCGGCAGAGCTTCTCGACATGTCAAAAAAGTAGAGTTCAGACTGCCATCCAAAATCGTTTGCCAATCTTTTGATTGGAATTGCTCAATAGGCTCAAAAGTAGTCAGAAAACCTGCTAAGTTTACCAATCCTTCCATGCCATCCCATTTTTGTTTTAAATCCGAAAAAGCTGCTTGCAGAGCCACTTCGTCCGTTGCATCCAAGCCATAGCTCAGCACGCCTTCGGGAGGGGGATATTTTTCAATGACCTGAGGCAAATCAATGATGGCTACTTTTAGCTCATTTTCTAGAGCCAATTGTACCAGATGGCGACCGATTCCTCCTGCGCCACCTGTGATGAGCAGCCGAGAATGAGGAGTAGGAGCGAGGCGAGTGGGCATAAGGGTTGTGGGTTGTGAGTTGCGAGTTATGGCAAACTAAACGCGCTATGACTAGCAAACTATTGATAATCAATCTGTTGTGAAAAATATGTTTGAACAATCTACCAATCTAACTACTTGATTATGAATTACTTAACCTTAATAGCGTGTTTAGTTTGCAAGTTTCAGGTTGTAAATTTTTTGTATTCCCAAAACCCACAACCTAAACCCCACTAATTATTCACTTTTTCTAATTTAAATTCTTTGATAATATTAAATCGAGGAGCTCCGGTTTTTTCAATAATTTGCCAACTTGCTCCATCGGGACCTGTAAAAAGAAAACAGCGTTCGCCGAATTCGTTCGCTTGGATCTCCGTGGGATTGATATTTTGTTCCTTGATTAAATCATAAACCATTTGGAGCTTAGGCGTATAGAGCGAGTGTAGGGTAATGCCCAGTTCGCCGATGCGTTGATGTTCACTGCGGTCGGGCTTGGGATTGCGAGGGATGAAGAATTTTAATTTCCCGCAGACATTATTGGGTGAGACAAAACCCCGATAAAAATGTGAGTAGCCCTCGGGCATATCAAACACGCGTTTAGGCCCTTTGAGCCAATCGCCGGCGATGGTCGTTTTTTCTTGCTCGGGTTTGAAGCCTAATGCTTCGGAGTAATAACGGGTAATTTCGTCCATATCGCCTTTTACAATAAAATCATGGTGGGTAAATTCGCTGCACTGCAAAGGAGAATCCTTGCCAATTGTACCGTAGCCCGGGATTTGGTAGCCGTAGCGTTGGAAGAAAACATGATTAAATTTTTCCCCGTAGATAGCCGTCTCTCGAACGCCAATCGGGCGGTTAAAAAAATCTATTTGTTGATCGCTCATATCGTAGAGATCATCAAAAATCGGTTCAATCGGATACCAAGCTTTTCCATTAGCCCTTTCCATTTGGTAAATATCTACCAAACGAATAATATCTTGGGTGCGCATCACGGCCATGCGAGAGCCAATCGTTTCTGGCTCTGAATAACCTACACCGATTCCGAGCGGATCTTCCCAAGCTAAAATGCGGAGTAAACCATGACTATCCACCTCACCATTTTGCATTCGATAAGAGCGCAAATCGGTATTGATACCATAGAGCTCCTTGACCTGATCGGCACTCCATTGGGCACTATCCACGACTTGGAAGCCAAATTGCTCAAAATAACGAATATACCAAGCTGGATCATCCGTGGCGACCATCACTTCGTAAACACCGCTGATGCCTGTATCGGGAAGGTCTTTTTGAGCCAGTGATAACTCGAGGAGGAATAGATAGAAAACGAGAAATAGAAAATATCTTTTCATAAACATCATTGACTTTAAAAAAAACCTGCAACTTATAATTTGCAATCAGTAGCTATTTCACTTCTGTCCTTGGTCCAGTGCGGAATTCATCTGAATACATCTCGCATTGTAAGCTATCTGGGCTAAAGGTAATGGCAAAAGTATAAGCACTCGGCTTCTCATAATAATTCAAGCGCGTGGGGGTGAGGACGAATTGGTAACCTTTACGCTGCGCCGCCTCGAAAGGTGGTCGTGTATCTAGGTAATGAAAACCAATGTGGTCGATGTTGGGACGAAATTTACGGGCATCTCGGGCGAGGACTTTGTCTTTGCTCAATCCTAATACTTCGGGTTCGGCCAGGATGAAGCGATGTTTACCCATTTCCATTTCAACAGAACTACCATTTTCTTGGGTAACTTCTCCTTGGTAGACTTCCTCATAAAACTTCACGTTCTCATCCAAGTTTTCTACTAAAATCATCAGGTGATCAATGCGGTAGGGAGTGTCTTGCGCAGGTTTTTCTAATACAATCACTCGATTATAGTCTGGCCCCCACACGGCGATGGCTTTGGCTTTGGAATCATTGGGTAAGTTAAAATCTTCGGAGATAAACTCTACGCCGTTTGCTTTGAGTTGCTCGGTCGTTTTGGCTAAATCAGACGTGCTGAGTGCTAACCAATGCACGCCGTACATCGGAGGTAAATTGGGTGAAGGCTTCACAACTTCTCGCTCCCAGCGTGAAGAATCTACCACCGCAATTCCCGGGAAGGGTCCTTGAGCAGACACATTGATGGTAGATTGCTCGGGATGGATTTGCAGGAAATCTATAAAAGACAGAGGATTTTCGCCACTCCCTTGCATCGGCTTGGCACCAAAATTTTGAATAAAAAATTGATTGGTTTTCTGCCGATCCAGCGTGTAATAATGAATGTCATCCAGCATAATGGGCTGGAGGCTGTCTGTCTCGGTTGGGCTTTGATTAGTAGCTGTACTATCTGCCGTTGGGTTTTCCTTATTGTCTTGCTCAGAAGAATCAACACAGGCATTTACCAGAAAAATAAATAATAAAGATAAAAGGAAGCGATCCATAATCTATAATTTGGTGGATTAATCGACGGCTACGGCACGAGGTCCAGAGCGACCTTGCTCACTGGTCATTTCTAATTGGAATTGATCGGGTGTATAAAAAATCGTGAACTCATAGGGGGTAGATTCTTCAAAATACTCCATCCCCATGGGCGGAAATAAAAATTTGTATCCTTTCGCCTGAGCCGCCTCGTAGGCAGGCTTGATGTCTTCATACAAGAAAACGAAGCGATCAATGCCAAAATAAAATTTATCCTTTTCTCTGAATTTTACTGTCTGCTCATCTAAGCCAATTCCATTTGGCTCGGCTAAATGTAAATCAAAATCCGCAATTTTTAAATGGGTGAATTGATTTTTTTGGGAAATGACCTCTGCCTGAAAAATATCCTGGAAGAATGACTGATGGAGATTCAAATCACTCACCAGCAAGAGCAGATGATCCAAAGCGTAAGGCGTTTTGCCCTCGTACGCTGACCTTTCTATCATGACAATACGCTCGTAATCAGGTGTCCAAAGCATCGCGGCGGGAACATTTGGCTCGGAAGGAAGTGGGAAATCTTCGGAGATAAATTCTACTTGGTGGGCTTTCAAGCTTTGAATTGCTTTGTCCAAGTCTCTTGTTTTTAGCGCGATCCAGTAGACGCCGTAGGTGGGCGGTAAGTCAGGAGCAGGTTTTACGATTTCTTTCTCCCATTTGCTGAGATCACCCACGGCAATCCCTTCAAAGGGGCCTCTACCAGAGATATTAATCGTACCCTGCTCAGGATTCAAAATTAGGAAATCCATGAACTTCAAAGCGGGAGCTTGTTGTTGAGCGACTTGGGCTTGGAAGTTTTCCTGGAAAAAACGGCGCGTGGCTACTCGATCTTGTACATAATAATGCATATTATCGAGTATCAAAGGAGTGGGCGTAGCGAGCGTGGTTGAGTCAGATGGTGTTGCTTGTCCCTCTGTTTTGGAAGAAGAAGGAGCAGAATTACAGCCACTCACGAATAAAATCGTGCTAAGAAAAAAGAGAAACCAGCCTTGCATATCTAGTAGGAAAAACCTCCTGAGCTAGAAGCCTCAGGAGGTTTGTTTGTTTTATCCTTAAAAAGTATAACTCAATGTAAACAACAATCTACGAGGGAGGGTAGGCGCACCAGAAATTAGATTAGCTCCTCCGTCCAAAGTTCCTTCGGCTGCTCGGGTTACGTCACCTGCGGCAAAAATTACAGGTCGATCCACATCAAATAAGTTTGTAACCGTGGCTCCTAGTTGGACAGTACCATAAGGAAGTGGATACTTCACGTGTGCTCCCAAGGTAACCAGCGTAATCGGGTCTACTGGAATTAAATTAGCGGGAGAGTAAAAGCGTTCGCCTCCGGTATGGTTTACATTTACGTTAATTCCAAAATAATCGTGGTTGTAAGCGGCTCCAAAGTTGAACAAGAAAGGAGCAATGCGTTGTACACGATTGCCACTCACATCTACGAAGGTAGAATCACTCGGACGCTCTAAGAAATCAGGAAAATCGTCATATTCAGAGCCTTGATAGGTTAAATTGGCGTTCAAGGATAGTCCTTTCAAGAAAGGAGGTGTATAATTTAAGGCAAGTTCACCACCAATGATGCGAATACTACCCTCTGGACGGACTTCAAAGGTAGAGGTAGTTGCGTCAAATACGCTGTTAATCACATTATCGATATTGGTATAGAAGAAAGTAGCCGTATAATTAAGATCACCATCATAAACGGCTCCTCGGTAGCCTAGTTCTAAGTTAATGATATCTTCTACCACTTCTTCGGGATTAGGCACAGGTTCTTGCCCTGTAAAATTATCTTCATCCGGCAGTCGGAAAGCTCTCAGGAAATTCCCGTAAATAGCAGAGTTTTCATTGAGCAAGTAATTGGCTCCCAGCGAGTAACTAAACTCATCATAAGTTGGAAGCGACACAGAGCGATCTTGGTTGACCGAAGTGGTGAACAAATAGGGGCTAGAGGGAATTTCTACCACCCCAGGTACAATGACAATAGCATCAAAAGGCACACTATTGTAGAAAAGAATGTCTAAGTCTACCCTGTCATAACGGAAACCTGCATTGATGCGAAGTTTATCATTAATCGTGATTTCATCTCCTACAAAGATTGCCAGGTTTTTAGCTTCTTCCTTCCTATCTACGGGTACGATAGATGTTACTGAGTTGACTCTCTCGCCAGTAAAACTATTGATAATTTCATTTCTGCCGATTTCCTGCCCAGAGGCATTTGTAAAAGGCTCAATGGTATAGACATAAGGAGTCAGACCGGGGATAGTGATAAAAGCCTGTCCACGAGGGCGGTTGATATTTTTAGAATAATAAACTCCAGCCGTGATAGAATTCTTCACACTAGCTCCAACGATATCTTTTCTGACTTGAAACTCATTAATAATATCTTCATTGTCAGTATTTCCAACAAATTGGAAGAGATTCCCTGTAATTACAGGGATTGTTTCGCTTGGAGCGTTGAAGCCACTGCTGATATTAAAGTTATTCCCAAGTTCAATTTCTTGTCTTCGGAAGTGGTTTTGGAACGTCCAACCTGCAAAATTCACATTAACTCTAAAGCCGAAGTGATAGCCATCGTTGTAGTTACCACGCTCGAGATCATTCTTAAGACTTCTTGTAACAATTTCCTGACTGTCATTATTTACGGTTTGATAGGTGATGTCATTATGGCTGGGTGCCCACACGGAGCTAGCATTATCGTAGCCCTCAAAAGGTTCTAAGGTTTCAAAATTGTAAGGAATATAAACGTGATTTTGAATATCCATATCCAAACGGGAACCATAGACGCGGATGCTTCCATTTTGCCCGTCTGGACCTAATAAGTAATCTAAATTTCCTCTTAATTGATAACCTTGATCAGGGAAGCCAGAGTCGCGGTAGCCAGGGTCATTCACATAAAAACCTCCTACATTGAAGCGTAGATTTTTATAAATAGGTCCGTTGAGATTAAAATCTGTTTGTGACATGACTCCGTCTTGCGAGTCAGTTACATTATTACCGATGGTTTGTTGGAAGGTTCCAGAGAGTTGTTTGCCTCCAGTTTTGGAAATCAGGTTGACTACCCCAGCGGCGGTAGATTTTCCAAATAGGGTAGCAGCGGTTCCTCTAACCACCTCAATGCGTTCTATGTTTTGATCAAATTTGATATGAGCGTCCACGGGTTCAGCGGCAGAGGCATAGGCAGGTAATCCATCAATGAGCAGCCCCGAGTATTTGACGCTGTTGGCTGTACCGTCGGGGAAGCCTCGCATCATGATGTTGGTACGAATACGCCCCGTGTAGTTTTCTACAAATACACCGGGTACTTGGCGAATATTTTCGGAGATACTCGGAGGCGTAGGACTGGGTAAGTCCTTGATCTGGAGTACATCTACGGCGGTAGTGGCCTCGATCTTACGAATCGGTTGGCGAGTAGCCGATACGATGATATTGTTCAAAACCTCAGCTCCTTCGGCCATCGTTATGTTGAGGTCGGTGGTCTGGCCAGCTTGTACCTGTATTTCCTCAATCACAGCTTTGTAGCCAATGGCACTAAACTGGAGCTTGACTATACCACTGGGTACACTTAGGGTATAATTTCCATTGATATTGGTGGCTGTTCCACGGGTTGTACCCGATACTGCCACGTTAGCACCGATGACAGGGTCGCCCTCTTCGTCGGTCACGGTTCCTTGTACGGTTCCATTTTGTGCCTGAGCTGCTTGTGAGCTGAGTAAGGTAAAGCTCAGAAAAAGTAAACAGGCGATGAGTAATTGAGATAGTTGTCCTTTCATAGAGTTTAGGTTTGAGATGGCAATAAATCTTAAAAAAAAGACATTCAGGAAAGCTAAAGTTTTAATTGAGAATCAGATTAATTAATCTTGTTAATTATTTTTTATCTTAAATACTCAGGTTTTTAGCTAAATTTTGCTCAAATTTTAGAAAAAAAATGAATAAACCTATCCTAATAGTCTAGTTTTTCCCCTCTTAGGAGTTACTTATTGACCGTAAGTAAGTAAGATTTGTCGCAAATATAAACGAGATGAATCGAGTAATTAATAGGTAAAAACCTGATATTTTCCCTGCAATATAAACTGTTTATCGAAATTAGATAAAGGGGTCTGTACAGAATAATGGCGGATTTGTGTGTGAGATTTGCTAAGAGATTGGTTACTACAAATCAGTTTATTTTCACCTAATTTAGAAAAGTGATTAGAATTATTTGCTGTTAAACCAAAGAGATGAAAAAAACATTTTATGGTTGGTGGGTGCTTTTAGCCGTTTTCTTGGTCTTCTCGGTGGTTAATATCGTAGTGAATACTTTCCCATTATTAAATGCTGAATTGAAAATTGCTTTTGACTGGACGCACGAAGAAGTATCCCGACCACCCTCTTTGCTTTATCTGATCACGGCTCTGGCTGCGCCTCTCATTGGTATCCTGCTTGATCGTTATTCTACCCGAATGGTGATGCTATGGGGCTATTTGGGTGTACTTTTTTCTTTGTTTTACTATTACTTCGTTGATAGCTTAGTAGAATTAAGCTTGGTTTATATTGTATATGCTTTGGCTCTAACTTCGGCGGGGCAGATTCCTGGTGTTTTCATTCTTACAAAATGGTTTCGGCGGTATCGAGGCCGAGCCATTGGCTGGTATATGGTGGGCTCGAGTTTTGGGGGAATTGTCTTCCCCATGATTGCTGGAAATTTAATCGCTGATTACAATTGGCAAATCGCGGCTTTAGGTTTGGGTGGTATTGGAGCTTCAGTTGGTATTTTGGCTTTTTTGACGATCCGCGATAAGCCCGAAGACGTCGGCTCTACAGTGGATGGTTTAGGTAAAATAGATCAAGCAACAGATCATATTTATTCTGAAATTTCTGAAAATTTTAGTTTGGCAGAAGTGCTCCGCAGCTTTACTTTTTATTTGCTATTGCTCATTACTGCTGCGTTGAGTTTTTGTATTTACTCACTCATTCAACATTTAGGATACTTTTTTAAAGATTTGGAAATCGCGCCCGATATGGTAGGGAGTATTCTGAGCTGGTTTTTCGCTTTGAGTATTGTGGGGAAAATTTCTTTTGGTTATCTGAGTGATCGTTTTAGCAAAAAAAATATAATGCTATTGGCGGGAGTCAATATGTGCTTAGGCTCACTGCTTTTGTTGCTGAGCATAGATCATCCCAAAACTTTTCTCTTTCCTACCGTTGTAGCCTATGGTATTGGTTACAGTGGCACGCTGACGATGATTCAATTGATGGTAGCCGAGTATTATCAAGGCGCTTCTTACGGGCGGATTCTAGGCGTGGTCATTACTTTGGATACTTTGGCAGGAAGCCTGGGAGTCTATGTCTTGGGAGCTATGCGTACGGCTTATGGTTCTTATGCATCCAGCTTTATGCTTATGTTGGGCGTTTGCGTTGTTTCTGCTATTGGTGTACTCTTTCTAAGAAAACCAACCCGAGTTCATCCTGTCTTACCTATAACTGATAACTAAATATGTTTCAAATCCAAAGTACTGCCGAGTTTGTCTTTAGCGTTGGTGATTTGGCCGAAGTGAGCCAATTTTACACAGTCTATGGTGGTTGGGAAATTGCTTATGAAGGTCAAGTCTCTCGTACTCAATTAAGCTTCTGGCAATTACCCGATAATTGTGAAGCCCAAGAGATGCTCTTGCAATTTATGGGCAACCCCAAAGGCCAACTGCGCTTGATCCAATTTAGAAATGTAGCCCAAGAACAAATCCGCTCGGGTGCGCCCGTCTGGGATACGGGCGGTATTCTGGATATTGATATCCGAGTAAATGACATTGAGCAAGCCTACCGAGCCATGCAAGACCAAGGCTGGCAGGGCATCAGCGAACCCGTGGAACAAGCCATGGGGCCTTTTGTACTCAAAGAAGTATTGATGAAAGGCCACGACGGCGTAATCATCGCCCTCGTGAACCGCACACAGCCACCTTTGGAGCTACCTCGAGATAAGCCTTTGGCCAGCAATATTTATCTCTCGGCCATGATCGTAAAAGATTTGAAAGCAGCTCATCATTTCTATATAGACCAGCTGGGCTTCCGGGTGATGAACGAATTGGAGATAGTCAATCAAGCACCCGGCCCCAATATGTTTGGCCTACCTTACAACCTCTCTCACCAAGCTCCGGCCAAGCTTGAGCTAATCTCGCCCGATGGCACACGAGAGGGCATGCTGGATATCCTCCAGTTCGAGGGCCTGAGTGGAGCCGACCACAGCCACCGTGCCTATCCACCGAATCGAGGTATTTTGATGTACCGCTTTCCCGTGCAAAATATTGAAGCCTATTACGAGCATATTCAGGCGAAAGGTGTGCAACCCGTTTGCCCGCTGACAGAGGTGGAAGTCAATCCCTATGGAACTGTTTCCTTCTTTGCTGTACAAAGCCCGGATGGAGTATGGATGGAGTTTTTTGGGATTTAGTGGTAGAATCGAGACTCAAAGATTATATTTCATATAAAATTATTTGAAAGATGAAGTTTTTGATAGTAGCTACTTTGTTAAATTTTACAGTATTCAATCAGGAAGTTGAGACTTCTGACACAATTACTCACTGGCAAATCTAATGGAATATTCTCAGCGGGTAACAAATGCCCATCACTCGATAACAGATAACTCCAACCTCTATTGATCCAGCCACTTCTTAAAAATCGGGCTACGCTCCCGGCTCACGATTACCTCTTGCGGTGCTTCGGGTGCTAAAATCACTTTTAATTTACTCTTAAAATACTGATGAATGCTCTGAATAGATTGAATACGAGCGATAAACTGGCGGTTCAGACGAAAGAAATGACCAGGATTGAGCAAGTTTTCTAATTCATCCAAAGAATAATCTACAGCGTATTTTTTTTGATCTTGGGTGACTAGAATCACGATTTTTTGCTCGGCATAGAAATACGCAATCTGATCTTCGCAAACAGAAATCAAGCGATCGCCCAATTTCACCAAAAAACGAGATTTGTATTCTTTTTTGTCAATCTGTAAAGACTTTAAAAGTCCTTCGATATCAGGAGTCGTGTTTCCCTGAAATTGACTTTTCCATTGGCGGAGTTTAGCCAAGCTCTGGCTTAGCTCCTCCTGACTAATCGGCTTGAGCAGGTAATCAATGCTATTGACCTTGAAAGCCCGCAGTGTATATTCATCGTAAGCGGTCGTGAAAATCACGGGTGCTTGTATCTTGACTTGGTCAAAAATTTCAAAACTCAAACCATCTGCCAATTGAATATCCATAAAAATCAACTCAGGCATGGCGTTTTGGGCAAACCAATTACAAGCTGATTCTATACTATCCATCACGGCAAGTACCTCCAAATCAGGAGCCGTACTTGCTAATAACTGCTGGAGGCGGCGTGCTGCGGGAGCTTCGTCTTCAATGAGAAGTGCTTTCATGCGGGTTCTTGAACTTGGATTAAGGGAAGAGCTACAATAAAATTAGTCGCCGTACTGATGATATCCACGGCTTGGTTACTGAGGTATTTGTAGCGTTTGACAATGTTTTCTAAACCTATTCTTGTAGATTGTATCGTCGCATTTTTTTTCTGTAAATTATTTCTCACCACGATGGAGCGACCTTGATCTATATAAATATCAATGGTCAGGGGTTTGGACTGCGAAATAATGTTGTGTTTGATGGCATTCTCCACGAGCATTTGTAAGGTGAGGGGAGCCACGTGGCTGTCTAGGTATGTGTCTTGAATGTCATAGTTTACCTTGAGATTATTGCCAAAGCGAATCTTGAGTAAGAAGATATAGGATTTTATAAAATCCAGTTCGGTGCTCAGTTTGACTAATTCCTTATCTTTATTCTGTAAAATATAGCGATAGACTTGTGAAAGTTTTTCGGTAAATTCTACGGCCAAGTTGGCATTCTCAGGAATGATCGTAATAAGCGTATTCAGACTATTGAAGAGAAAATGAGGACTGACCTGATTTTTCAAAACTTCAAATTGGGAGCGAATATGCTGGCTTTTGAGCTTCTCGGCTTCCAGAACCGTCTCGCGCCATTTCCTAAAAAAATAAGTGGTTTCGTACACAATCCCCACCATAAAAGTAAGTCCAAAATTACGCGCCATTTCCTTGACAAAATCAGAGGTAGAGCCCATCGTGCAGGATTGTTCTACAAAACCTAGTTTATAAAGCGCAAAGTCCAAAGCTATGCCTACCAGTAAAGTATAAAAAGAACAGGATAAAAGCGTGTAGATGATCCGTGTCTCTGTCTCCTGGTAGCTCGGAAATTTACGACGCAGATAAAACATAATCAGCACATTGCCCTGCCAAAAAGTAAAAGTATGCACTGTAGACATCAGCGCGTGGTACAAATAAGGTTCCTTGCCCGAGCCCAGTTTGAGTGTCACGGGTAAGAGCAGACCCATCAAGGGAATGCCCAGCCAACGGACATATTTTTCTTTGATCTTCATAAGCATTGCTTTGATTAGGAAAAATAACCCCTAATTCTTAGGAATCAAAGGTTATTTTCAAAATCTGAGCTTTTCTAAAACTGCAATTTATATTGAATCACGGGGAATAAACCCAATTGATTCACGTTATTGATCGTTTCGGTTGTGCGATTGAAGCTCCGCGCCAAAGCATTCTCTCGGTTGGTTACATTTTGAATATCTACAAAAAACTCGTGCGTCATCCGCTTGGCATTGATGCGGTAGCCCACCTTCAAATCCCAACGGAAGTAATCCTGAAATTGCTCATCAAAAGCCCGCTCATCCGTATCTACCTGAAAGCCTCGCTCTATGGAAGCCTCCAAGTCAATGGGTGTGTAGCGTCTGCCGCCTGCCACGGTAATTTTAGTATCAAAGAAGAGAGCGTTTTTGCCTCTGATTTTAAATTCTTTGCCAAAAAGTGCATTGGCTACGTAATTTCCATTAAAAGCTGTATTCCGTTCAATGCCGTCGCTCCCTTCATAACGCGAATTAAACACGGAACCCGTTACCAAAAAGTAATAATTGTTGCTGTAGAACTTCTCCAAAGTCAATTCTAAGCCATAGTTATAGCCTGTACCTTGATTGACCAAAGAATCCTCATCATCAATTATAAAATCAGCCCCGGTATTGAGCAGAGAAAAAGAGGTCGGTCTTTGCTCCACGGGCGCATCGTAAATTTTTTGATAATAAGTTTCTACTTTTAACCTCAGATCATTGCCCAGACGGCGGTCATAGCCCAATACATAATGAATGCTTCGGGTAAAATCTAAATCTTCATTGGTACGGACTTGATTGCCGTCGGCGGTACGAGTTAGCTGAAAATAGGTTTGCAGAGGTTGCAACTGACTGTGCAGGCCAAAACCAAAGTTGATGGATTGATTAGGTCGGAATGCGTATTTCAAGCCCAGGCGTGGCTCGATGCTTTGGGCATCATTCAGAAGAAAATTTTGATAATGCACTCCGGTATTCAAAGTCAACTGCTCGTTGAAGCGATGCTGCCATTGCGCATAAGCACGGAGGAGAGTGCTGCTTCCATCAAAATCTTGGTTGATTCTAAAATCACCCGTTTCGTGTAGCAGAGAGCTATCTACCAGACTGATTTGAAACAAATCGCTCATAAAACCGACACGAAGGCTATTGCGAGCATTAAATTTTTTGTTTAGTTGGGCGTGTAAGCTGTAACGGGTCTGTCTAAACTCATTGGCACTCTCGAAGACTCGGTCAATCACATTTCCATCGTCATTGCGGGATAAGGAATCGTTCTCGCCTCGCTCGTAGTTTCCTGAGACAGCCAACCTGACCTCAGAGTAGAGCGTGGGGTTGTAGTAATAAGTATGACTCAAGCCGATTACACCAGCACCAGACTCAAAGGCCAGATCATTGTTGATATCTCCAAAAGCATCCTCAGGGTCAGGCGCATCTTCTTCGCTACCAAAGAGATCAATATTACTAATGCCGCCCAGGCCAAAGAGTGTGAAGCGTCCGGCTTTCTCTGTTGGTATATTGATCTTAAAAGATAAGTCTTGAAACTGCGGAACGGCCTCTCCTGTGCCAAACGGAATCCCTAAAGCATTAAAAACGGCAAGCGTTGAGTAGCGATAGTTCACTAGATAAGACGCTTTGGATTTTTTGGAGAAAGGCCCTTCAATACCCGCCTCTACACCCGCAAAACCAATCTGAAAGAGATATTCTCGTTTGGAATTGTTGCCGTTGCGCATTTGTAAGTCAAACACGCCAGCGTTGGCATTGCCGTATTCGGCAGGGAAAGCACCCGTGAAAAAATCTGAATTGGCTAACACGTTATTGTTGAGCATCCCCACTGGGCCACCCGTACTGCCCAAGGTTCCGAAGTGGTTTGGACTGGGAATATCAATGCCTTCTAAGCGCCAGAGCAGACCCGTAGGGGAGTTGCCCCGAATGATGATGTCGTTACGTGCGTCATTGGCTCCACTAACCCCAGCAAAGTTGGTGGCCATCCGTGCGGGGTCATTCCGGCTTCCCGCGTAGCGAGAGGTTTCTTCAATGGTGAAGCCGCGCGCGCTGACCGTAGCAAGTTCGTTATTGAGCTGGGTTTTGTCGGCATCGGCCCGGATGACAATTTCTTCCCCAGCAAAGATTTGTTCTTCCAGAGAAACATTCAGCATGACTTCTTTACCAGAAGTGACTAAGACATTCGGAATGACTTGTTCTTGGTAGCCTGTGTAGGTAATCTTCAAGGTGATTCTGCCTAGGGGAACATTTTTCAATTCATAATAACCTTCCGTATCGGTGGTGGCACCAATCAAAGGATCTGTGTCTGGAATATATACACTCGCCCCAATGAGTGGGTATTGCGACTGTTGATCCACAATGCGCCCTCGCACGGTCTGATTCTGGGCGTAGAGTCCAGCCCAACCCAGCATCAAGATAGAGATAGTAGTGAGTAAGTAGCTTTTCATGATTAAGGCAAATTTTGTTGTATGCTCCAAAAGTAGGAGGGAGCGTATTAGCAAACTATCCTAATCAGAAGGAACGGAAGATGAGAGGACTGAAGCGGAAAGATTGCTAGATGAACCTTTTCCAAAGTCTAAGATAGACGAATCGGAGAGGATTCAGCTTGCTTATTCTGTATTTCTGAGCAATTGTTAAAAAAGATAACAATTTTTCGATGATATACTTGACAATTTGAAAATTAATCATGTATATTTGCTTATGTAATTAGCAAGTGGTTATATCATTAACAATATAAACACAAAAGACACCACCTCCGGAGCTAAAAATTAAGTATAAGGTAAAATTAGCAATATTTTGGGATGATTCCCATAAGAATGCTAATCAAGTGAGCAAACCTGAGCCCCAAGTTTAGATTGCTTCTTTGCTCAAAGTCTGAGCATTTTTAAGAAAATCATAGAACAAAAATTTGAATAGAAATTAATTAATCAACGAAAACTCGGAATTTAAGAATTGGTAAATCATGGTTACATCACAAAAGAGAACCCGAAAAAAGACAAGCTCCAGCAAAGCAAGCAGCAGTAGCGAAGTGGCTCACTTCTCTGATGTATTCACCTCTTCGGCCATGAAAGGATTAGTACTTTTATTAATTGTGGCTTTTAATGTGGTAGTACTCAAGAATAGCTTTTTACTCGCCGTACCTCAAAGTTCCTTTTCAGGAGATGCTAAAATAGATGCGCTCCTCTATGGTTTGGCGATTTCAGTACTGATGGTCATTGTACTGTTTCACGAAGAGCAATGGCACAATGCCTTTTGCCCTGGTGCGATTACTCTATATCTGGATACACTCATCCTAATTCTTTACACCAAATGGTTTGATTGGCTCATTGGTGGCTGGCTTTCCCTTTGGTTGATGAGCGGACTTATGATTTTGATGCCCGTGATGGGGATGTTTATTATGGTCATTATGCTCAAACGATAAAAAAATCAAAAGAAGGTCAAACTTTATAAAAATCTGAACAATGAACTCACTCGCCCTCGATCCTACGCAAAAAAGAGAAATCGTCTGGAAAATTAACACGAATCCAGCGATGGATAAGAAGAAGAAAAAAACTTCTAAAAATACGACCTCCACAGCGGTCAAAGAACCTGTCCATGTGAAGGAATTAATCGAGAAGACCTTTCATCGTCTCTCCGCTCAGCTTCTAGACAAGGTAAACCAATTGGAGCAAGAATTGGCACAAATGAAAGCCGAAAATGACGAGCTAAAAAGCAAATTGAATCTCAATCTAGAAACTACTTCTCTGTAAAATATTTAAAATAAGTCTCTAAACTCAAAAAAAATAAAACTATGGCAGCGATCCCTTTTACTTCTCCTAAATCTCTTCTGGTTAAATTAGCGGATGTCTTTCAAGGACGAACAACCGAAGCAGAAGCACCCCAAGAACAAGAAACTACCGTACGCAATATTTCTACGGCCCCTTCGTCTACCTCTGAAAAACCCAACGGCCTCAAATCTAAAATGAACGTGAGTCTGGATGATCTAAAAACCATCTCGACTGCGCTCTTGCATTACAAAAGAAATTTAGCTCGTATGGGTGAAATGCAAAGAGCCGAAACGGTGGGTACGATTGACCAGAAATTTTTTGACCTGATCCAAGTGATGGAAGCACAGGCAGCCGATAGCTCTCAAGAGGATGTGCCCTCTGCCGCCTAAGCCTAAGATATTTCGTTTTTGTTTTTGAATCCCGTGTAAAAGCCTGCTCTCTATGAGGGTAGGTTTTTTTATGCCTTGTATTTTCAAAATGTCTCTTCCCCGAAAAGTGATACTTCCAAGAATCAATCTTTATCATTAAGGGTAAGGGCAAAGATCAAGGAACCCATGCTCACCGCCAGTCTGAGATGGTTGCTCTATGAAACAGAGTTTCCTAACGATTCGCTATTTACCAAAAAGCTCCGTTTCTAACCGTTCTACTAGTGTTTTAAACTCGGCAAAGGTGTTTTTATCTGGTTGTTGCGAAAGTTTCTTAAAGGCTTTCAAAATGGCTGATTTGTAAGTTTCTAAGAGTTGCTCATCTTTATTCTTTTTTTGGGCAGGTGGAGGAACGGGAGCCGTTTTGACGTTTTTTATCGAGCTTAACGCGAGTTGAGCATCTTTTTTAGTAACAAACAATTCTTTAAAAGCCTTTACATCTTCTGCTGTTTTCTCCAAAAGCTCAACCGCGACTCTTTTGGGAAGATCAAGTTCTCTGTTCAGAATGCTCCAGCGTAAACTATTATCACCCTGTACCAGCTTATCAATGGCTTGCGCGTATTTTTCGTCTCTTTGGATGGTTTTAGCGGATACTTTGTGTTGCTGTGCTAACTTCTCACGAGTTTCCGACTTCTGGACATTTTGACCAGAAGTTAAGTCAGAACGCTTTCCTTGTTTCTTTTCTTGACTGTATTGTTGACCACGTAAATAGCTTTTTGCCTCTTCGGTCAGGTTTCGTTTTCCTAGTTGATTATTAATCATCCAGTCTTTGACTTCATCTATGTTTTTGAAATCTGCCAAGACAAAGTTAAAGTCTATCTTATGATGCGAACATATCTTATAGCGGTTATGTCCATCGACGAGCACGTAATCTTGATTATCTTTCCAAAGAATCAGGGCATCGCGGCAGCCTTCGAGTAGGATATTGTCTTCTAGTTTGGCAAACTCTTCGGCAGAAAGGGGCGGGATATAATCTTTTAGTTCGTCTTTAATGATGATGCTTTTTTTGATAGTTGTGTCTACGTCTTGCTTTTGTTTGACTACATGCTGCAAAGCATTTTGCATCCTTATATTCTTCTTAGCCATAAGTATTTACAGGGCTTGTACGTTAAAAATTTCGTGAAAATTTAGCTTAGAATTTCTTTTGCTAATTTTTGATAGTCTTTTGCACCATTGGAGTTTGCATCATAGGTAAAAATATCTTCACCCACCGTAGAGGCCTCAATGAGCGATACATTCTGTCGAATTTGTGTTTGGAATACTTTTTCCTGGTGCGCTCCTTCCACTGTCTCCACGATGGTACGACTCACTACCGTGCGATTTACTTGAGTCAAGAGCATTCCTTTTATTTTCAAGTTGCTATTCAGATTACGGCGTAGCTCATCAATTAAATCCATAATCGTATTCAGACCTTTGATGGCCAGATATTGAGACTGAATGACTACAATCACCTCCAAAGAAGCAATCAAAGCATTGATGGTCAACACGCCCAAAGAAGGTGGGCAATCAATCAAGATAAAGTCATAATTATCTTTGATCGGCTCTAAGGCTTCCCGTAATCGGAAGTAGCCATTCACCTCGGAAATCAACTTGACTTCCGCACCCGATAAGTCCAAACTAGAAGGAACCAGATCAAAACTTTTGCCTATAGGTAGAATAGGCAATGCGCTCCGCTCGGTAATCGAATGGTAGATACTTCGCTCAGGATCCTCTACACCCAGTGATTGCGAAAGATTCGCCTGAGGGTCGATATCGATGACTAATACCTTCTTTTTTTGGAGCGAAAGAGCCTTTCCTAAATTAAGGGTAGTGGTTGTTTTTCCTACGCCTCCTTTATGATTAACGACTGCGATGATGCTTACACTCATAAATGCACTCTAGTTTGCGTTTTTTGCAAATTAAAAAAATTCTAATGTAATCATTTCCATTCTCTCAATTATCTGAGAGAATTTTTTTGTGATAAAAAAACCCGTGACTTTGGCCACGGGTGGGAGGAGGGGAATTAGAAAATCTTAGGCGGCTACCTGTTCTTCTTGGGCAGAGAGTTCTTGCTCGAGTACTTGTTTTTGTTTTTCTAGCTCTAGAATAAGTTGGTAAATACGATCATCCACGATGGCTACCGTTTCGGCTTTGCTATAATCTTTTCTTTTCAGCAAAAACTTTTTGTAATAAAGCAGCGCACTAGAAATGATTTTGAGATCATTGACTGAGACTTTGAATTTAGCCCGATCTGATTCCTCTGAGCTTTCTGGGGAAGCATCTGCTCCGGAAGTAGAAGGCTCGGGAGCATATTCCTGAAAAGCAGCCACGATATTTTTGAATAATTTACGTACGGAGATATAAGCAATTTTTGACATGAGGATACCAGGGTTTTAGCGTTCGAGATATGTTAAAGATAAGCAAAAAAAGGGCTTTTTACGAGTCTCAGAGGGCTTTTTTGAGGAGGCGTTGGCTAAACCTTTGAGGCTTAGCGAGAAAATTTTTGGGCTAAAAAGTTCCGCTTAAAGCCTGTTTTTTTATTAAACCAAAGTGGGGTTTTTCTCAAACTTTCAAGGTTTATCTGGAAAACAGTCGAGCTATCTTTCCCCAAAAAATAAAGGCAACCCAAAGGGTTGCCTCTATTCTGCATTCACTTCTACTAATTAAATCACTACGAAATTGCAATCTCACGACGCTTCGGTTTCGCATCTTCTTTTTTGGGTACGGTAATATTCAATACTCCGTCTTTATAGTTTGCCTCGATCTTCTCACCTTCGGCAGTGGCAGGGAGGGTGAAAGAACGTTTGAAGCTGGTGTAGCTAAACTCACGACGGGTATAATTGTCTTTCTTGTCTTCGTTTTCTACTTTGTTCTCAGCAGAGATAGTCAACACGTCGTTGTCTACATTTACCTTGAAATCCTCTTTGTTGAGGCCAGGAGCGGCTAATTCTAGATGAAATCCGTTTTCATCTTCCTTGATGTTGACAGATGGTACGTTATTGATGTTATCGCGTCCGAAAAAAGGACCAAAATCATCGTTGAAAAATCTGTCTAACATGGTGTTAAAAGTCGGTTTGTTGAATCTTACGAGTGTCATATCTTTAATTCTCCTTTTTAAAGTTGAACGTTTATTTCAAAATTGCTTTCGCTGATATTATTGCAAGATCGATACCAAGCCTAAAAAACACGTATAGTGGTGAAAATATATGCCAAAATGTCTTGAAAAGAGAAATTTATCGAAAATTTGTAATGCCAAAATGTCATTAATGGTTTTTGTTCTAGAATCAATTTGTCATTTGTAATGTTTTAATTTTGTGGTTATCTGTTCAAAATGCTAAACTAAAACGTCAAAATGGAGGCAAATCAAGCTAGCTTTGAAGAAAAAGTATTGGCACGTAGCCAAGAAGTACCTGTGGTGGTAGATTTTTGGGCTCCCTGGTGTGGCCCTTGCAAATTTTTAGGCCCCGTGATTGAAGAATTAGCCAATGAGGCAGCGGGTCGGTGGGAATTGGTCAAAGTAAATACAGATGAAAATCCTGAGTTATCTCAAAAATTTCGTATCAAGGGAATCCCTGCTGTCAAAATGTTTTATCAGGGTGAAGTAGTAGGAGAATTTACAGGCGCATTGCCCAAAACACAGATTCAAAGATGGTTGGATGAAAATATTCCCGATCCACGGCAGGAAACGCTAGCTCAAATCAAAGAGCGTTTGCAAGGAGAAGCATACGCCCAAGCACTCAAAGATTTGGAAGCTTTTGTAGAAGAAAATCCTGATTTGGACGAGGCCAAGATTTGCCTTGCTAGTGAAAAGATTTATGAAAATCTCGTTCAAGCAGCATCACTTTTGGAAGGAATCAAGCTAGATGGTAAGCTCATAGACTCTATCGAGGACACCAGAAATCTCATCCAATTTTTACAAACAGAAACAGACTCCACCCATAATTTAGCAAAAAAAGTACAGAGCGCTCAGGCAACGCTCAAAGAGAGAAATTTTGAGGCTACTTTGCAGCAATTGATTGAAGTAGTGATGGTTGATAAATCTTTTGCCGAAGAACTGCCTCGCAAGGCGATTATTGCTATTTTCCATAGGTTAGGAGATCAGCACGAACTGACCCAAAAATATCGCAAACGCTTTGATATGGCTCTTTATTAAGTTGCTGGTTGCTCGACTCACAACGAGCGACTTTCATCTTTGACAATTTTTCCATCTTCCAGATAAATCACCCTTTTGGCCCTGCGCATGACCAGTTCATCGTGGGTAGAGAACAGGAAGGTGGTTTTTTCTTTTTGATTGAGTTCGTACATTAAATCTAGCAAGTGAGTGGTATTTTGAGAATCTAAACTGGAGGAGGGTTCATCCGCCAGCACGAAATGAGGCTTAGGAGCCAGGGCACGGGCAATCGCCACGCGTTGTTGCTGACCACCGGAAAGCTCGTGGGGCTTTCTTTTCGCATATTTTTCTAATTGAATTTGTTGCAAGAGTTCATCTACACGCTCTTTGATTTCTGCCTTAGGGCGGCCTTGCAATTGCATCGTGAGGGCGATATTTTCCCAAACCGTCAGCACAGGAACCAGATTATGCGCCTGAAAAACCAAACCAATGTGATGCAAGCGAAATTGGCTTAGTTTCTTTTCTTTCAATTGTGTAATCTCCTTCCCGGCAATCCAGATTTTGCCTGAATTAGGTTGATCTAGTCCGCCGATCAGATTCAACAGACTCGTTTTGCCACAGCCCGAAGGCCCCACAATGGCCGTGAATTCTCCTGCTTCTAGAGTTAAGCTAACTCCATCTAATGCCTTCACAGGGACACCTTTGGGATCATAAATCTTGGTTAAGGCTTCAGAGCGGATGATCTTTTTTTTAGGAGAAATATCGTAAATAATGAATTTAGGTTCTTTCACAGAATTATGAAATGACTTTTACTAATCGTGTTGCTAGTACTTTCCGTACTAAGTAAATAGACAAAATGAGCGTGGCAACCATTACGAATCCAATTACCATCAAAAATACTTCCCCACTCAAATAAGGTTTGACCACACTATCAAAGCCCGCCGACGCTACTCCCGCTCGTAGATGAGACAGATGAATGCCATAAGCAGCACTCCCCCTGATGGTAAGACTTGAAAGCCCCAAACCTAATAATGAGCCGATTACGGACAGCAAAAACGTTTCCATAGATACCATCCAACCCAAAGCTTGTTTTGGCATTCCCAAAGCGCTCAGGAGTGCCAATTCCTGCTTTCGCTCCAAAATGGCCATCAACATCACATTCATAATGACCAGAGACATCGCCAAGATGATAATTCCCAAGAAAATCAAGTAAAAATAAGTCATGATTTCGTGGAGGTAGGCTAGCTCGGGTGCCGTTTTGATCCAGCTTTTTACCCGGAGGTCAGGCCATTTTTTGGTTAAATCTTTTTCTACTTGATGAGCTTTTCTAAGATTTCTCAAACGACAAGCTAACTGGTGCACGGCTGCCGTTTCTAGGTTGAGCAGTTCAGCAAATACTTCTCTATGGATAAAAACGTGGCTTTGCTCGAAGCTAGTATTAGAAGTTTGATAAATGCCTGCGACCCGAAAATGAGCCGATTGGTTTTCACCATTTTGATCTGAAAAACTCAGTTTTAAGCGGTCATTCAGTTTTAATTCTAATCGCTGTGCTAGTTTTTGACCAATTACCGCCGACGAATCGGAAGCTTGGTCTAGATAAGTTCCTACTTTGATTTTTTGATAAAGGCTAAAGACATTTTTCTCGGCTTGAGGCGTGATACCATAGATATCCACTCGGTAATTCGCGTTTTTACCCGTGGCTAATCCATAGGTATTGAGGCGGGGGGAAACAGCTCGAATCTCAGGATGGGATTGCAATCGAGAGCTAAGAGAGTCGCTGTGATTTAGGTAATGATAGACCAGCTTCTCCCGGTCGTAATTAGGATGCTGAATTTTGATATGGGCAATACTATTTTCCAAAAAATCTTGAATTCTCTGGTCTTGCAGGCCATTGTTAAAAGCCATCATGAAAGTACTTGCCCAAATTCCCAGCGTAATCCCGCAAATAATCGTTGCACTCCGCGTGGGATATCGCCACAAATTACGCCACGCTATTTGTATGATTAATTTCATCAATTCTCCAAATTAGGCGTGAAGCGAATCAGCAATCTGGATACGATAAATCGCACTAATCGGGTAAATAGCCATGGTGGCAGTAATCATAAAAATGATAATCCCTTGTTGTAAGAATAGGGAAGGGGCATAAGTATATACAATCATAGGTTCTAATCCCATTTCGGCCACGGCTTGCGCTACGCTTCCTTGCAAATAAATCGGATAGGTGTGAAGATAAAATAACACAGGAGCCATCAATGCAGAGGCCAACAAAACACCAATCAGACCACACAGACTGATCTCAAACCAGAGTACCATACTTAAATCTAATCGCCTCATGCCAAGAGCCAAAAATAAAGCAAATTCCTGATATCGTTCTTTGGTCATCATCAGAATACTGGCAAAAATACCAAAGCTCACCAAAAGATACAGCACGGCGATCATCAACTGCCCACTTATTTCTTGGGCGTACATGAGTTGTTGGAATTCAGGAAGAGATTCTTTCCAAGTGTGTATTTTCCAGCCTTTGCCCGAAAAACGATGGGTTAGTTGGTCGCGAACTTGCTCAGGAGTTTGGTATTCTTTTATTTCAATCGATAAACTGTTGATTTGCTCGGGTTTATCCCATAATTTTTGTGCGCTTTTTAATGAAGTATAGACAAGAAAATCATTCAAGTCAGGGCGAGAAGAACGAAATATTCCCTGCACGAAAAAAAACTGCAAAACTGGCCCCTGCCAAGAAAATTGCGCCACCACAGGAACAGAATCACCCACCTCGAGCTCTAATTTTTCTGCCAAACCCTCCGCTACCAGCATTTGGTTGGTACCGTTTGTGGAGAGGTACTTCCCTGCGACCAGTTGCTTGGGCAGTTGAGTCATTTTTCTTTCAGCATCAGGCAAAGTGCCCACTAGCCAAGCCACGGCATAATCTTTCTTCCCTTTCACTTGAAGGTAAGACATGAGGCGAGGAACTAGCGTTTGGATCAAAGGTTCTTTCCTGATCTCCTCTGCTAGTTCTTGATGATAAGGCCAAGTGTGATTTGCACCCGGAGGGAAGGGGGCATCTGCCTGAGCTATTTGGAGATGCCCCCAAAAACGGACGATGGTATGCTCCACCATGTGTTGATAGGAACCCTTTTGCTGAGAGCGCATTAAAAGGCTCAAAGAGACAGCTAAGAATATAGAGAAAATATTGATTCCTGTTCTTGTGGGGTTACGCCATAGATTACGCCAGGAAACTTTAAGAAAAAACATAGATTAATAAGCAGGGATTGGCAGCTAGTTTTTTTGGAAATCGCGTGATAATTTTGTTTTTAATAGAAAACTAAAACTATAATCCATAGAAATAGCCACAATAACTTCTAGCTTTACTTAGGGTTTTGATATGCTCGATAACTAATCAAATCAGCTATCAACTCATTTTTTCTTTTCCAAAAAAATCGTGATTTCTTGTATATCTAAGTCTAACATCAGGTCTCCCACTACTCTAAAACCTTGTTTTTCCAGACGTGTCTTTTCATTCTGAATGGCTTCCTGCTCCTGACCTGTACCAGTAATATGTAAGTAGGTACTGTGTTGATTATCTTCGGATACAGTCACTTTCATAGTTGATAAATCTAAATTCTATTAATAAACCTGGTATAAGAACGTTGTTGTATCTTATCAATGCTTTAGTCCTAATACGGAATTGCACCAGATGTATCTCAAAAACGAGCAAATTTATTCCTCCTTTTATTAAAAAAAATTCCTTCGTGTAAGGAAATCTTCATAAAAACTAAAATAACCAAGTGAAATCATCAAGTATGATTTTTTGCAATATGCTTATTTTGAGGATTTTAGCAAACAATTAGGGGTAAACCCCTAGTAAAATAAGACCCAACCCCTACTAACTAGTTGCTATTTATGGCGTAAGATTGAATACCAACTTAGACAGAAAAGCTTTTTACTCAGAATCTCAAATAGTTTCAAACCTACTTATCAAGCGATCTGTCTCGCACAAGTTAAAGCACCTGACTCTTCCAAGTGCAGGGAACCTCTACACCCTAATCAGAGGAGGCTACTACCTGACAGCCTTTAATCGGGTAGTTTTTTCCAATCATTTTTACCAAAAAAAACAACAATGAATACTTTCAAAAACTTTACTCTATTATGTATTGGACTATTTTGTCTGTTTTTCAATAGTTCAGTGTTTGCACAACAATGGAACGGTGGCAACAATCCTAATGACAACATCTGGCGTCCTGGTAATGTCTGGATCGGGGTCAATAACTCCATTCGCCCTTTCCACCTCAGAGGTGAAAAGATGATCTTCCAAGTAGATAGAGATCGCAAAGACCCTGGCTTTGGTATCACGCGCTACAGTACAGGTTTTCAAGATGTCTGGAAAAGCTATACTTTTTATGTAGAAGGTACTGGGGTGGATCAAGGTAAATTTATCATCGCTGACTGGCATGACAAAACCAGTGGCCTTAGTGATGCCCGTTTCGTGATTGATAATGTTGGTCGTATAGGAATCAACAGTATTAATCCTAACGCACAACTTGAAGTAGTCGGAGCCTCGAGCACACTCCCCTTGGGTGTAAAAGGAAGTGCTACCACGGGAATTCAATATGATGGCCCTGGGGGTACCTCTTTTGCGGGAGCCTACATGAATGGAGGAAAGCCCTTCTTTGGCTACAAGCGCGATAACAGCATTCTAGGCTATCATTACATCGACTCAGATAACGGATGGAAACTGTATATGGGGCGGCGCGACAACGTCTTGTCTGCCTATGCAAATGGCAACGTGGGCATCAATACCACCAGTATGATCGGTTCGGCCAATTTTGTGGTCAAATCTCCCAGAACTTCGGGCTACGGCGGAATGGCCGTGCAAATTGACGGTTCAGGCGATGATCTAAGACCCTTCTACAGCTACGGTGTCAATGGAAGTGTAAAAGCTTGGCATTATTTTGATAATGATGTTTCTAGCTGGAAGCTATATAACGGTGGAGATAATCGTATCGTAGTTACTTCTTCTGGAAGGGTAGGGATTGGCCAAGAATTTCCAAACTCACGCTCCAAAATGCACATCAATGGTAGCTTGCTGGTCTCTCCTGGTAAAATCTATCTCTCTACCAGCAATAACAATGATGATGTAGACGATGGAATGGGCTTAGAGCGAGTCAACAATCTTCATATGTCTATTTTCTCCGATCAGACGATTTCTTTCTCCGATAGCGATACTAAGGAATCCAAAATCTTTATCAATGTGAATACAGGCCGCATGGGAATCGGTACCTCGACTCCTACCAGTGCCCTCCAAGTGGCCGGAACGACTACTACCAATGTACTCACCATCACCGGTGGAGCCGATATCGCCGAGCCTTTTGAAATCACCGCAGAAAATGAGCAAGTAGTAGAAGCAGGTGCCATCGTGGTCATTGATGAAATAAACCCAGGCAAATTAAAACTGAGCCAGCAAGCCCATGACAAAAAAGTAATCGGCATCATCAGCGGAGCCAACGGCGTGAACCCCGGTATGGTACTCAGCCAAGAAGAAGCCCTAGGCAGTGGTGAAAATGTAGCCATCAGTGGCCGTGTCTACGTGAAAGCCAACGCCAGCAATGGAACCATCCAACCTGGAGATTTTTTAACCACCTCCGAAACCGCCGGAGAAGCTATGAAAGTAAGCGACTTAGAGCAAGCTCGTGGTGCCATCATCGGGAAAGCCATGAGTCCCATTAATGAAAAAGGTTACGTACTCGTATTTGTTTCTCTACAATAAGCAAGACCCTACTAGAATTATGAAATATTTCATTATTATTTTAATAAGTTTCATCGGATTTTCGTCTGCTTTTGCCCAAGGAGGAATCATCACCATTGATCTTTCTTACAAAGTAGTGCTCAATCCGGCCAACGGCAGCCGCCCTCCAGGCGTGAATAACGCCGACATCGATAACGCTATTGACCAGATGAATACCTTGCTGGAAACCTACTGGAGAGGTTACCGCTTCCGCCGAGTCGGAACGATCCAAAACGTAGGAGGTCTGAATCAATTTACCACAGGCCCTAGCCGATACTACAATACAGATTTTTTTGCCAGTAACGGAGGAGCCCTCAAAGACCAAATGGAAGCAGCGGCGATCGCCAATCCTGCCCAATACGGCTGGCGTAACAATGCCATCAATATCTACATCGTCAATGGAATTTGTGGAGGAAAATGCTCTTTCCCTTCCGAAGATAATATCGTTCTGATTGGTGCTTGCTCGGATGGAGATGGGCCACTGCAGTTGCACGAGTTTGGGCATTATTTCAATCTCTGCCATACCCAAGGTTGCCCCTGCGGAAGTTGCGATAACACCAAAACTGGAACCTGCCACACTACTCCTGGCAACGACGGAGTAGACGACACCATCGGAGATCTACAATGCTGGGGGCGGAATAATATCGCTCAGAATGCCTACGGTACTACCTACAACAATCTGAATAACTTTGGTAAAAATCAAGTGGACAACGTTTTTCTCAACATTATGTCCTATCACGGTAATACCGACCGAATGACCGAGGGGCAGATGGACCGCTGGACAGACGCCGCCAAATTGTTCCGTTTAGGGGTTCTGGATAGGAACGTACACATGGTCAGGAAGGTTAATTTCGCGCTTCTGCAATTGGGTACCAGTGCATTTCCCTATATCAGCGTCGCCAATGGAGTTAATGCGGCCAAAGCAGGCGACGTACTCGTAGTTAAACCAGGAACTTACCCTGAAAATTTGACCATCAACAAGCGACTGAGTATTCGGGCTACCCGAGCAGGTGTGGTTAATATCGGAGCGGGCAGTGCTCGCCAAAGCCTGGATACCGTACTCTTGGCTGAAACGGAAGAGCAAGTTATCATCGCACCTGATTCTGCCGAACAGGCCAAAATAGACCAAGTGTTAGCAGAGGTCAGGAAAATGCCGTCTAACTTTGGCTTTAATGGTGAGCAATCTTTGCAAGTAGATCCATTGGCAGCCAAAACCAGTCAAGCAAGCTCGGTGAATATTCACCCCAATCCTTTTAAAGAAGAATTGCACATTCACTATCAAGCTCCTGCTGGTCAACTGGTTGTAGTGGGCATCTATGACCGTCAGGGTAATAAAATCGCTGAGATAGAACAGATGGCCAATGGTGGAGAAGAGGAAGAAATTTCCTTTGATGCCCAGGGACTCAAACCCGGCCTGTATGTCTATATCATTCATATTGGAGATGAGACACATCAAGGACGCCTTCTGAAAAACGAATAAAGATTCTGAAGCTGGAAATCTCTCTAAAAAACGGCTCTACCGGGTGTAAGAGTCGTTTTTTATTTTTTTAGGATAAATTGACCTGTCTGAACATTCCGAGTAACACGCTGAACTGGATAAATTCCGCCATGCATCGCTATATAAACACCAGCCTCTAGTAATTGTACCGCCGCCAAGGCCAGTCCGAGATTCAAAGGAGCATCCGAGTCGCTAAATTTTTCGGGGCGCATGGCTCCTGTGAGTACGATGATTTTTTGGGGAATGCCTAAGAGCGAATGTCCTGTCTCGATCATCGTATCTGTGCCGTGGGTAATCACGACTCGATGATTGGCTAATTGAGCACAATACTGACGCAGTTCCTCCCGATCTTGAGTGGTAATTTCTTGGCTATCCTTTCGGAAAATAGAAAGAATTTCGTACTCAAAAACAGGATTTAGGCGCATAAGCAACCGCCGAACAGCGGGCTCACCGATCTCAAAAGCCCATCCTCCTTGTACCTTGGGATAATCTTTATCAATCGTCCCACCTGTTTGTATCAGTGAAATTTTCATACACTTTAATTTTTATGATCAAAATTCACATCAGTTTTGAGATTTTTTTACCTATCTTCCATCTAGAAATTGACTGTGAACTACAAAAACGACATGAAAATTATGCAAAAAAAGAATCCTTATGATGCCTTGGCTTCAAATATTCTGAGGAGTTTGAAGCATCAAAACCAAGCGTCTCCTCAAACTCAAAAATATTTGGACTCGGAGTTAGATAAATTACTGGCACAAACCTCCCCAAACGGGCAAATCACAAATACAGGAAATAGCACACACCCGCGTGCAGTAGCTCGAGAACAGAATTTTCGAAGGCTAGAAACAGAACTCAATGGTTTCATCAACGAGTTGAGTGGAAGTCCTAATCAAGCTGACCTCGAGGCATTTTGCAAAAAAGTACTTCACTGGGAACAGAAAGTGTTTAGTACTCAACTGAATAAGACAGAAAAAGAGATACTGATGGCACAAGGTTCACTAGCAAAAAATTTTACAACTTTCTTGACCTAGCACTGATTTAATCAAAATTTTCTATCTGCCTCTCGAGTAGCCAACACTCGAGAGGTAGATGCAAACCATCTCGATCTTGCACTTCTAAGGGGCTCCTTACTCATTCTCTTCTCGGCCTCGATAAGCAGAGATAATATCATAAATAGTACGCCGAGAAAGCCAAAACTCCTGCTCCAGCTTCTCGAGGCACTGGTCTAGACGCAGTCCTTGTTGATGATATAATTCCTGGAAACGCTCCAAGATTTTTTGATTTCGTTTCGCGATGAGATGTCCGTGTCTGGGCATAGTTCGTTCCTCGTTTGTAGATTAAATGTTGATCAGACTTCTTTTATGCTTGGTATTTTCTGGCTCTAATTCAGATGAATGTTATCTTTTAGGAGGACATAATGATCATGTCTGAAATCGGTAAATTTCAGTAACTGCTAATATTTTTAACAAATATAATACCCTTCCTTTACTTTCAAACCATTATTCTCATTTAAATTCTGTTTGTCAATCATTTATTAGTAAAGATCAGATTTACAAATAAATAACGTTCGCAACTTGCGTATATTTTTCCCGTATGCAACGTGAATTCTTTACGTAGATCGCTCATTTAATTAGCAATTATAATCCTAATCTTGTATTTTTGCTAAAATTAAAAACAATTATTTATATGTTCTTTTACCTTGAAATGATGAATGAAGATTTTTTAGGAAGTTTAGATCGTCTACAGCTTGTTTTCTGCTGTAGTTTTTTGCTAGATGCTTCCAGCGCTTTGATGAGCCAAGAAACAGGCGTTTTGGCCATTGCTGATAAGATCGGCACGATTGCTTTGCTCATCTATGTCGCCTATGCATTGAGTCGTAAATTGGATAAGATGCATCAGGATTTCCAAACCGAAGAGGCAGAGATTCGCGAGCATTACAAAGAAGAAATCCGGCTCTTGAGTGAAGCACACGAGAAAACAGTGCAAAGCCTGCTAGATAGCTTAAAAAAACGAGAAGAAGAAAATCGTGATCTGATCAAAATTCTTTATCGCAGTGGACTGATCCGAAAAATTGAATCTGGCTTGTAATAGGTTGCTGACTTAAAATGACAAAAGCTCCAATTGAGCTTTCAAAACAAACGACATTTTTTTTTCTGTTTTACTAAGTTTCAAAAAAAGGCTCTCCGTAGATGGAAGAGCCTTTTTTATGAAAATCTTTTTAGGTAATCTCGAGCTTACAAGCCGCCACTTAATCACAACCCATATCTGTTTTGGATTGCTCGTCCGCGTTGGGGAAGCATTGCCCAGAAGGCAAAGTAGAAGGCACGTAGCGCTGCAGATTGGCATCATACAAGCCATTTTCTATAAATTCTTTTAGAGCCATTACCTCTGATTCTGTCAATTTAAGGGGCTTGAATTGAGAGGCTAGCTGACTCGTGGGCACATTCATATTTTCGGGTACACCTTCATTTTTGTAGCGAATCACTTCTTCAATAGAAGTAAAAGAAGAACCGTGTCCATAGAAAGGCGAATCTTTGAGATTATACAATTGAGGAACTTTGAATTTGTACATATCTTCGGTACGACCCGTAAAACCTCCACGACCTTTATTACCCACAGAGTTAATATCGGCCTTATGCACATCGCCTCGCTCGTATAGATCTTTCATACCCAGGCCATAGAAAGCCATAGAGTTAAGGGCAGGGCCGCTGTGGCAGGAACCGCACTCCGCTTTTCCGAAGAAAAGAATGGCACCTTCTTTTTGCAGTTCTGTCATCGCGTTGTTTTCGCCTTTGAGCCAGCGTTGGAAAGGAGCTTCGTTTGCCAGTGTAGTTCTTTCAAAAGCAGCCATGGCTAAGCCTGCGGTTTCTTGGCTGATACGCTCGTCAGTGGGCCAATTGGGGAAAGCAGCATTGAATAGATTAACATACTCTTGATTGGTTTCTAGGAGAGAACCTACTACTTGTTGACGGTGCACATCCTGAGCGGCAATTGCTTGGATTTCCGTTCCTTCATAGCCGAGGTTATTTACTTCCTTGGGTGTGCCGGGTGTCCAGGCGGCTTCCGTACCCACGTTTACGCCCGTGGCTCCGAATTGGCCATTCCAAAGAACATTGGTCTGATAAGCGATATTGAGTGAAGAAGGACTCTTGACATCCTGCACATCCAATTGATTCATATCTGTGTAATCAGGATTCACCTGCCGACCCTCGCCGATGAGGCCAAATCCCCAACCTCCTTCGCCAATACCCTGAGGAATACCTGCTTGGAAGCCTGCCGCTGCGTGGTGGCAGCTCGCGCAAGAATAGGAACCCAGACTGATATTGTTTTCAGGATTAAGGGCTAAACCTGTCTCGTGGAAAAGCATTTTTCCCAAGGCTACTTTTTCAGCAGTAATGGGGTTCTTAGGGTCTTGAGGGATATTAGCGAAGTCATCGCTATCTGGTAGAATGAAGTGGCTCTTGCCCACACCATTAGAAGCTTGCAGAAGGACTTCTGATAAATTACGATCCAGGGCTGATTCTCCGTTGGGGTCGCTGTCTTGGCTACAAGCACCAAGCCCTAATACGAACAAGCCCAACATGGTTAGATTTCTAAGTTTCATTTTTTGAATAATTATCGCTTATACATACCATTGATTTTCTTGACTTTTCTTCTTTTGTAAGAAAAATATATGCTGTTTTTATAAGTTGCTGATTTTTAATAAATTATCATATTTCATATAAATAATTCTTCCATTTTTAGGAAGATAAAACACATTTGGGATAAGATTCATCAAAGAATATCTATTGATAAATAATCCGCTTAAAATGCTGTCCGCTAGGGCTTTGCACAACGAGCGTGTAGAGTCCTTTGGGTTGTGCAGAGAGATCGAGGTCAATCAGATGAGCACCCTCAGCTGATGGAATGTCTTTCTGCCAGATCAATTTACCTTGATAGTTTAAGATCTGAAGACGAGTTATCACGAATAACTCCGAAACTTTCAATTGCGTTTTGCCTCGTGTGGTAGGATTAGGGTAGATTTCCAGAGATACAGCTTCATCAAGAAACACAGACTCAATGCGTGAATAATGCTGCGTACCATCCTGGTCTTGCTGTCTCAAACGATAATAGTTGATGCCAGTTGCCGGATTGAAGTCTAGGTAAGAATAATATTGAGATTGATTGGTTGTGCCTGCTCCTGAGACAATCCCAATCGTTTGCCATGTGATTCCGTCTTGGCTTCGCTCCACAGCAAAAAAATCATTGTCTCGCTCACTACGTGTAGACCAGCTCACGAGTACTGTTTGGTTCTTTGGCTCTACTGAAAAGTCAAACAACTCCACAGGGAGCGTTGCAAAAGTGCCAAAACCATCACAATCATCGGGGCAGATTACATCTCCATCGGCTGCTCTCCATACTGTGGTTTCACCAATTTGGATGTTATTGCTATTACCGCCTCCTGTACCTTTGAGGATGCTTCCCCCGTTGAACATGTCAATTCGTGATCCTTCGGGGAAGGCAATCTTTTTGCCAGTTTGAAAAAATAAAGTCCCTCTTACTTCAACACGAACAGGATCACCGGTAAGTGTAGTAGGGTTTCCAGCAGAAGCCGTTACACGTACTGCATCGCTTGCTCTAAGGATCACGATATCTCCTCCTCGTGGAATCCTCCCCGCAGACCAAGTGCTGGCATCTTCCCAATCGCCATCGCCAGTAGACTCGAGGATTGCCTGCGCAGACACGGATTGATAAACCAATAAAAAAAACCAAAATAGGGTGATATTTCTAACCATAGTGGATGTAAATAAGTGATTGCTGATTTACTATCACTATGACCAAAGCAATACCAGATTTTTAAGCATCTGTATATCAATTATTTACAAATGAACTGTGGATTTATTTTCTCAATTAGAGAACTTGGAATACAAATAAGAAAATAGGATTTTAGAGGGTTTAAATAGCTCATTTTGAGTATTTGGTATGAAATACAACTTACCGGAGACCAACCAAAAAAAATCAGGGATGAAATACAGGTTTTACTCGGATCGGATGACCCCAGCTAAGCCCTATGGGCATAATAGGAGGGATTTTAAAGGGTAAAACCTTTCCCAATGAGAGAATAACGCGATTGCGACACGAAAAGAATACCTTACCTATTTAATTGGAAGGTGGTCGACAGAGCCAGTTCTACGGCAAACTCTAGCTCACAGGTTTTGAAGGGCTTGATGATATAATTGACCAGTGGCGTTTGCTTGGCTCTCTCGAAGACGTTGGCATCAGCTTCGGAAGAGATATAAATAACCGGCACAGGATAATACTGATTAATCTGTTTGACGATGTCTATTCCGTCTTTTTTTCCTTTAAGTTTGGTTTCGGCAATGATTAAGTCTAGTTTTTGGCTACGAGCAGAGCGCATGGCTGTGTCTTCTGTGCTAGCAATCATGAGGTTCAGTTGAGCCAGGCCGTATAAGGCTTCCTGAATATTTCTGAGGGATTTTTTATCCTGCTCCAAGATAAGAATATTAGTCGCTTGCATAGGGGTGTTTGTTTTGGTTTTTGAAAGACTGGTACTCGTGTATGAGCGGACCAGTTTGGCGATTGAAAATAAAGGGATAACCAAGCTTCGTAAGATTTTAGAGAAACAAGGAGGTACTTGTTTTCATTCCTTGTCCTGTTTTCACGTAAAATATCGCAGAACCTCCTAGTCTTAACGGTTTGTATCAGGGAAATATACATTGACCAATATCTCATCTAAAGTACGAATTACAAGGAAAAGAAGCTACTGAAATTTGCCAACAGTACTTTTTCCTTTGCTGATTCAGTTTTTTAGGCTGTCAAGATTCTCCATCCAGTACATTTCTACAATAAAAGCAACTTTAATTTCAAAATAAGATTAAATCTCAAAAATGGAATATATTCTACTTAATAAAAACATTTCATTTTTCATTAAGATTAATATCCTGATTTTCAAATATTTAGCTGGGTGGCACATTTTTGATACTATTACAGGTAAACACAAAAACCTTATTGCGATGAGCTTGAAAGAAGACTTAAACCCCAACCCTAACCAACTGAAGGATCAAGTGATCCGAGTTCAGGAATTGATATTTGACTTTACTAAGCAAATGTCCGAATTGAAAAGAAAGCTAGACCTGTTTGATAAAAACATGGAATACTGGCCTACCGTAGAAAGCAACTCGACTCACCTTATGTGAGATAGACAACCGAATCAGCCCTAATTAGTTACTAACCCTTTTCATATGGCACCAGCCCGCCGTCTGAAGAGGGTTTTTTCTTTGAGGTCATTTCAGATGACGAAGTATCCATCAGAAAGCTTGTTATTTCTAGGGATAATGATTTTATTCCTTAAAGCTTGTTTAAATTTTAGGTTCGAGAGCGAAAAAGTTCAATTTTGGGTTCTGATAATATAAAATTTTGAAGTCATAATGGCATTATGGCTGAAAAATTTTATGAAATCAGGTTCCAAAAGTGGGCTTTTGCAGCCCGAAGATAATTTTTAAACAAGCTCTTACCTAAATCAAAATCTGTCATGACCTCAACTCATTATTCCGCCTTAATCCAAGGTAATTTACAAGCGATTAGCATTGTTAGTAATCATTGGGAGCAAAGTATGCGCTTTTATCGAGAGGCATTGGGCTATCAATTGTTAGACGAAGGTTGGTTGAGTTTAGCCCAGAAAAAAGCATTTGGAAATCATCTGGGGCATTATGCTATTCTGGGTTATGAAGAAGGATCAGTGGTTCGCCTCTTAGAACTCGAGGACAAAAGGGCTTTGCCCAATCGCTTCTTAGCCCGCCCCTGGGACAATGGTTTGGCGGTCTTCGAGGCAGGAACACCCGACATAGAGCGGGCTTACTGGAAAGTACTTCGAACGCGTTTTGGAGCTACTACGGTTCCAGTGGAGTTTGAGGCAGAAGGGCCAGAGCCATTGGGCAAGGTAGCCATGAAAAGTACGGGTTTTATCGGCCCAGTAGGGGAGCAGGTGTTTGTCACACAAATTCTACACAGAAAAGGTGGCCAGAGTTTACTCCAAGAATCCTCCGTAAAAGGCATTAATACGCCCTTGAATGTGGTCATTTCTATGAAAAATCGCGAGCCTATCGAGCAATTCTGGGAGAAAATCTTGGGCATACATCCGGTCAATGACTTACCACTGCGCCAGCCCGAAGCAGCGATGATCATGGGAGGGCCCGCAGACATGGGCTTTGACATGCTCCTGATGGGGCACGGTACGGAGCGCATTGGTTTAGAACAGCATGTCTACGGCACTTATCATCCTGATTACAGCTATGAAATTTTTCCTTGTACTTTCGAGAAAACGGGTCTGGCCTCGGCCGCCTGGCGTTGTCCTGATCTGGGAGAGGCCGAAAAACGTTTTCAGGAAAATGGCTATCAGATCATCAGTCGGGTAGCATTGCCCCTGAGATCCAAAAGAGAAACTCCAGCCGTGGTAGTAGTAGGCCCTCTGGGCGAAATTATAGAGTTAGTCGAATCTTAATCTTCATCAAATCCTTCACGATTTTCATTCCACATTTATCACTCTGAGCGTAGGATAGGGGCTTCCCCTCTTGTAAAAGGGGAGCGAACCCTATTTTCAAATCGCTCTTCTCGGTCTAATATTGCGCTATACTTGTGGCAGTAATTGAATGCTTACTCAAGTAATTTCTGCTTAGAAAAGGATTCTAAACCAAGAAACCAAACCACGAGAAATTACGCTATTAAGCACAGCTAAATTGACCAATATGAAAAATCGAGAAGAAATAGAAAAAACTTTAACCAGTGCCAGAGAGATCATAGAAAACTCTCAAAAACTGAGACAAGAAGCCCAGGAACATTTCAAAAAAATCTTAGGGAGTCGCTACCAAAATTATCAAAACCAGTCCACCTCCAAAAGTTCTTAAGAAGCCATTTTTGGCTTCAAAGGCAGCATAGATACCTCTGATCTGTCGTTCGTAACAAAAAAGCGTTGTTCGTCACATTAATTTGTTTGTGAGAGCAGACTTGCTTTTCTTTGAAACAAGCAATTTAAGCTTTTCTTTCATAGCAGTTATTGGTACTCAATAAATGCCCAAGTCAGTTCTCGCCCTCCTATTATCCTTCAACTGGCTTCGGGCATTTATTTTTTGTTTTCGGTAAATCGCTCACCTTAGACGAGGGGCAAATTTCCGCTCATCTGGCAATTTTTCTGATCTTTATTTAAATAAAGGGAACAGCCTATGATCTCAAGCTAATCATAAAAATACTTTCTATTAGACAAGCACGCACCTACTGTGCGTATGCGTACGATAGCAGGAGGGAAGCGATCTCGAGAGGTTACTTACGATTTGGAAGAAACCAGAGAAATCTTAGGCTAATCTTTATTCATTCCATCTATCTTTGATCTCTCTGATTTAGAAGATCAGACCAAGAAAAATATAGAGATGGTATTGCCTAAAAAAGGATTACTTAACATAACAAAAATTATAGAACTGAGATAAATAAGGTTAATTATGCGCTTAGACTTTTTCCTCATTTTTTTTGTTATCAAAAAAACACTATAAGTATCATGGAATCAAGCATCACTATTGCCCATACTGAATCAATTCCTTTGGATCACAAGGGAAAATTCACGCGTGAATCCTTGCTCATTTTTTCAAACTTAAACCCAAACATCCAAGCCGAACTAGACGAAAACGGAAACCTGATCCTTATGAGCCCAACGAGTACTGAATCTGGACGTGCTTCTGGAAAATTTTATACTAAATTGGCTATCTGGGATTATCAAAACGGAGAACCGGGTGAGCTATTCGACTCCTCCACGGGATTTACCTTGCCTGATACTTCCGTGAAATCACCAGATGCGGCTTGGATTGAGAAATCTCGCTATGCTGCTTTGGAAAAAAGTGAAAAAAAGAAATACGCCCGGATTGTTCCCGATTTGGTAGGCGAAGTTTGCTCGGAAAGTGATCGTTTTCAAAACACTTACGAGAAATGTAAAAAATGGCTCGCCAATGGTGTGAAAGAAGTATGGTGCATTGATCCAAGCGTAAAAATCATTTTGCTCAGGAAAAATAAAGAAGCTCACTTCGAGGCTGATGAGGTCGCTAGCTCCGATTTGCTTCCTGGATTTAGCATGAAAGCAGCTGATTTTGAGTAATCTTTTTCTGAATATCGAGAAATTTTTGATCGTGAATTTTCAACAAGGCTTCAAAAAAGATCAAATCTTTATTTAAGAAAAAAACCAACCCGAAAGCTCAGGCTGGTTTTTCATACGGGATTCAAAAAAACAAAAGACTAGGCAGAAATTCAGGTAGCAGTTAACCAAATATGAAATTCAAGTTGGCTTGAGTTTTTTTTATTTGGTATTTTCAAAACTCTACCCCGAAAACTGTCTACTAATTAGCTAACTGCCTACTGATTCAAGCGGCTGCATTTAAATCTTGCTTTCCTTCCTCTTCCTCCTGCTGGGCTTCTAGTAGGGAGATCAGCTGGTAAAATTTTTCGTCAATGCGGGCTACATCACTCGCCCTTTCCATCTCGCCCATTTTCGCTAGGTTTCTCTTGTAATAAAGTAAGGCGGTAGAAATGATTTTCAGGTCTTCTAAACTAATGTTGAGCTTAGAGCGTACAGGCTGATTTGCTCTTAAGTGTGAATCTTCAGCTGAGGAAGTTTCGCGCTCTTTTTGGCTACTCTGAGGCGCCAAAGCCATACGCTCGTGGAACATATCTGCCAAACGCAATAGCATCGTACGAGGAAAAGTTAGGGTGGTGCTGACCATAATTTTAGTTTTAATATTTTGAGTTTTTAAGTTCTTCACAAATCTTTCCCTTCTGTCTTTTCAGGGATATTTCAAATTTAAATTGCTTAATATCTGAGCTTTTGCTAAATTTGTAAACAAATATAAGGCATTATTTTCATATTTGCCAAATGATTAAACCAAAATTTTGATATGTTTTTTAGCGAAAACCTCAAATACCTCCGAAAGCACAAAAATGGCGGCCAAAGTCAGGAGAATTTAGCAGAAAGCTTGGGATTGACCCGAGCTACCATCATGGCCTATGAAAGCGGCCGAGCCGAACCGCGGCTGGCTGTATTGAACAAGATCGCCCTCTATTTTGACATCAGTCTAGAGGAACTCATTAATGTACACTTAGCAAAGCGCAACCAACCGGAGCTTAAATCCGAAGACGCAGAACAGGAAGAAAAGGAGGAGGAAGAAGCCGAACGGAAAATCAACCCGATCCTAGGCGTTTGGATCGTGATGGCTTCCTGAGGATAAGCGAAAACACGGGATTCAAGACAATTTTTACACACGAATTACCCTCATCCAGTCAACCAGCGCATTTTCAAATACAGGTATTTTACTCCAAACCACTTCCATTGGATTTTCTTTAAAACTAATTGGTTAGAAAAATCATCTCATGGTTAGAGATTGTCAGAAATAAACTTCAATCACTACCTCCGGGCAGGTATAGTATGGTAGAAAGTTGCAACTCTCTTAGAAGTGTTTGGTCTTTTAGGAGAAAAGTGCTTCATTTGGGTATTCGACTATTCACTCAATCACAAAACTACGAAGAAGCGAATTTTACTGTCCTCCTCTCTGACCGTAGTGGCGGTTGTCATCGCCTTCTTGTTTTGGCAAGGAAATTCTCCCGGCGAAGAAAGAATCTTTACCCAAGTCAAAAAAGAATTCATAGCCGCTCTGAACCGCTCTGAGCTCATCGATAAGCTCCGCAACAAACAATCTGAGCTAGATAAGGCCACTTCTCAATATACACAAACCAGGCTCGATACCACCCTGGAATTGCGAGAAGCCCGCGATGAGTTGGTCAATCTCAAATTTGCCCAGCAAGAGAAGAGAAGGCTCCACAGTGTCGGGTTGGGATCCCGTGGTGGCGACCTTGCCCGATATGTCCGTGATGGTTTCTCGAACTTATATCAATGAAGTAGATATTCGTAAAATCAAAAGGGGACAATCGGTCAAAATCGGTTTGGATGCTTTCCCAGAAAAAGAACTCATAGGCAAAGTCATTAATGTAGCCAATGTCGGCGAGCAAACGAGGCACAGATTTTAGCTGGGGTGAAGCCAAGAGAGCAAGTGCTCATCTCTCGCCTCGCCGAACCAGAGAGTTATCAATTGGTAACTTTACCAGAAAAGAGTAAACCAGCATCCACCTTACAAAGTAAAAAGTAAACCTCCATGTGGAATCGTTACTTTTCTAACCTAAGTATTGCTTGGAAGGCCAGTGCGACCAACCGACTGATTTATTCTTTAATCTGCTCGATGCACAGATTGCTTACGAAATTGCTTCAAAAAATTTAGCTAATAATGACACTATATTTAAGATCGGAGAGGGGCGTTTCAATTTGGGAAAAATTGCAGAAAACGATCTCCTCCAACTCAAACCTAACATTATGAATTCTTCTCAGCAGGTAACTTAAGGTTGAACTTTGAACAGGAAATTTATCTGAAAGTCAGGCAGCTAGATATCCTTCGACAGCGACTTCAAATCGCCAAAGAATCTGATGGGATTGCCCAGAGAAGATACTTTATAGCCCAGCAACGCTATCTGATTGCCAAGATTTCTATTACAGACTTGAATATTGCTTTGCAGGAAAAAGACATTGCTAAGCGAGAATTTCTCAGTGCTATGCGCAACTTTTGGCGTGCCTATTACGAAATTCGGCGGCTAACGCTCTATGATTTTGAGCAAGACCAACCTATTAGATACGAATAAAACTCAGAAAGTTTTCCCAATTTAAAATTTTCATCTTGAAATAAAAGAATCTCCTTTTTTATTACAAAGTAATCATATTCTAACTTTTATCATAATTAGATAGATATTCTCAAAAAGGGAAAATGTTGCTACATTGATTAATTGAAAATTACTGATAATCAGAGCTTTACGTAACTGGTATAATTTCAGTACAAGAGAGAATAGTTCACAGCTCAACGCATAGCTGGTTGAAGAAAAAAAAAGCCCGCCTTTCAGAGGTGGGTTTTTTTGTTTTAAAGCTTTTATCTTTCTTGGTAATATCTCAAAAAGATATGAAAGAGAAATTCTCGAGTCTTTCAATCCGCCAAACTACTCGGTCTTCTTAAATATTTACCCTTAGCTTCGCCAATGATGCTGCCCTGGTCATAGATCAGGCTACCTCTTAAAAATGTAGACTTGACTTTTCCATTCAACTCTACACCCTCGAAGGGCGTGTAGCCCTGCGCTGATTCCGACTCGGCGGCTCTGACCACGAAGCTCTCCTGAGGATCCAGCAATACCAAATCCGCATCGTAGCCTAAAGCAATATCGCCTTTCTGGTTCAAGCCGTAGCGTTGGGCGGGATTCCAGCTTACTAGTTCGGCCATGTGATTGTAAGACATACCTCGTTTGCTACCTTCGCTGAACAAGCCCGAAAGTAAGTATTCCGTCCCTCCAAAGCCGGATTTAGCCAAGAAAATATTATCAGGGTTTTGATTGTCTAGCTTGAATTCGTCCGAACAACAAGCATGGTCACTTACCACCCAATCAATCTTCCGATCTAAAACGTATTGCCAAAGCGCTTCCACATCTTCTCTCGGACGAATGGGAGGATTGACCTTGGCGTAGCCTTGCGTGGGTGCATCTGTATCCAAGAGCAGGTGCCCGATCGTTACTTCCCGACGAAAATTGATATGCGGGAAAGCCAAAGCCATCCGCAAGGCCGCATCCACGGCTTTGTAAGAGGAAAGATGGAGCAAATTAATATTCACGCATTCCGTTTCGTGTGCCAAGTAGGAGGCAATACAAATCGCCAAGCCCTCGGAATGTTGCGGGCGAGAGGCACTGTAAGCAGGTAAGCCACTGAGTTTGCCTTCTTCTTCCACGATTTTGGTGTAAGCGGCCATGATTTCAGCCGTTTCGCAGTGCAGGCTGAGGCTGATTTGCTCTTTTTTGTCGGGGTGCTTGTCCATGGCTTCTTTAATGCCTCGCATCACGAACTCGAAGTGTGCAAAATCGTATTTCTCCTCTTTGTCAATCATCAGGAAGTCGTTTTGGCTCTCTTTGCTGGACTTGCCGTGGAGGCCATGACTGCCGTAAAACATGAAGATTTTAAAAGAACTCACCCCTTGTTCGCTAATCAGCATATCAATCTCGCTGATATGTTGCTTATCCATGGGAGCCAAGTGATAGGCGTAATCCACGAAAAAATTATCTTGGGAAAGCTCCAGTACCTCGGGGAAAAATTTTGCGTAAGCACCGCCCTTGTTCAGGTAATATTTTCCAGTGCGGATATAATTGATACTACTTGTAACGCCTCCCATCGCCGCTGCTTTACTCTCGGTAACGGCATCTTTATCCAATGGTGCATAAATCCCCGTGTGCATATGGGCATCCACGAGGCCAGGAAAGGCGAGCAGGTTTTTTCCATCAAACACGGTTTGCGCTTCTTCGGCAGGAATTTCGGGTTGGATTTTGAAAAACTTCCCGTCTTTAATGCCCAAATCAAGCAAATCCACTGAGTTTTTGTTCGGGCGCACTACACGTACGTCTTTGATAATAAGGTCTAGATTTTTGTCTGACATAGTTTTGAGAAGTTAGGAGTTAGAAATTAGGAGCTAGAATATAGGAGTTAGGAGCTATCTATACACGAGATCCATGATTTCCTTTGTCTCCGCTTTTATATGGATCAATGTATTCTAAATTCTGTATTCTAGCTCCTATATTTTCCTAAAAAACAATGATTCCTTTATCTTTTAAAGCTTGAATTTCGCTTTCGGATAAGCCAAGTTTACTGAGAATCTCTTGGCTGTGTGCACCGATTTGGGGCGGATGGTTTCTTAAGCTTACTTCTGCTCCCTCATATTCCAAGGGAAATTTAGGCAATTTCGCTTGAACCTCCGCCGAGATTCGGGTTTCTAATAAACCATTTCCTTCATTGAGTTGAGGATCATCAAATAAATCCTCGGGTTGGGCGATGGGCGCGAAAGGAATGGAAGCCTCTTCACATTTAGCGATAATTTCTGCTTTGGTGAATTGAGCCATCATCTTCTCCAGCTCGGGCTGAAACCAATCACGTTGGTCAATGCGGTCGTTGTTGGTGCTGAGGCGTTTGTCCTTCCGCCAGTCTTCCCTGCCAAAAGCTTGACAAAATCGCTCCCAATGCTTTTCACTGATAATGCCCACGAATACTTTTTCCCCGTCTTTGCTATCAAAAACCCGGTAAACAGACCAAGCACTCACGCGGGCGGGCATGGGCGGCACGGGATGCTCACTCAGGGCAGCATAAGCCATGTGTTGCCCCATCAGGAAGGCCGTGGTCTCGAAGAGAGCCGCTTTGACAAATTTGCCCCTGCCCGTTTTTTCTCGCTCGTACAAGGCTTGCAAAATTCCGATATAGCCAAACATTCCGCCCGTGATATCCACGATGGAAGTGCCTGCCCGCAGTGGATCGCCCGGCCTTCCGGTCATGTAAGCTAAGCCGCCCATCATTTGTACTACTTCGTCCATGGCGTGGCGTTTTTCGTAAGGACCACTGAGAAAGCCTTTCAAGGAGCAATAAATCAGGCCTTCGTTTAAAGGCTTTAATTTTTCATAAGCAAAACCCAAGCGTTCCATCGTGCCGGGGCCAAAATTTTCCACGAGTACGTCTGCCGTTTTCGTGAGTTGGTAAATGATTTCTTGACCTTTTTCAGATTTTAGATCAATCGCCAGGCTTTTTTTATTCCGACTATAAAACGGGAAATAACCCGTTCCAAAGCCTTTCAAGTAACGGGTACTATCGCCCTGAGGAGGTTCGATGTGAATGACCTCGGCACCCATATCCGCCAAGAGCAACCCCGTGGTAGGGCCCATCACGGCGTGAGTAAATTCGAGAACTCGGATACCTTCGAGGGGGAGTGAATTCATAGTTTATAGCATTGAAGGATGCATATTTGATCCCGTGGAAATTTCTAGTCTAGCAAAAAATCCTTCACCGTGCGGTTAAAGCCTTCGGGATGTTCCAAGTTAGGCATATGCCCGGCGTTCATGATCACGATTTTTTCTTTGACGTTAGGAATTTTTTCTACTAACAGGTCGGCAATTCGGTGAAAATCCTCCGTGTCTCTTTCACCCACGATAATCATGGTTTCGGCCTGTATTTGATGCAAGCCCTCCACGGTAGGTGGTTTACTGCCGGGTAAAAGCTTGGGATTGGTAAAGTGTAGCCCAGAATAATCTTTAATCATGGTTTCTAGCGCCTTGGTATAAGGATTCTCGTGTGCGGGTTGTAGCAATGAACTCCGTGCCCAGGTCAGTTTTGCTTTTAAAGCTCCCTTGGAAGCTCCGATCTGGTATACTTCTCCAAAAAGCTCTTTTAAAGCCTCCGTGTAATTGTCAAAGCCATGCACGTCCGCATCTACAGAGACAAGCTTGGCCACTCGCTCGGGATAAGTTTGGGCAAAGCTCAGGGCGATATTCCCTCCCATGGAGAGTCCCACGAGGTGCGCTTTTTCAATTTCTAAATGATCTAATAAAGCTTTAAGATCAGCAGCAGCGATGTGTGGCTTAGGCTCACCAGCGAAAGAAGATTTTCCAAAACCTCTCACATCATAACGAATGGCCTTAAAATCATCGGCAAAGTCAGCAAATTGGGCATCCCACATCCGACAATCGAGGGCTAATCCGTGGATTAATACGACTGGAAATCCTTCCCCATCCATTTCGTAATATAACTTAGCTCCTTCAACCTCAACAAAATCTTGTATAAGCATAATGGATGTTTTCTTATGTTCAGTTCAACTTAAATTTCTATAAATCTATAAAAGGGCAGAGGGCTTTGCCAATTTTCAAGAAGAATTTCTATTAAGTTATTATGTAAATTATTTTTAGCCATTCTTATATACTCACTTTTACAATTGATAATCTCCGTGTTTTTTTAAGTAGGGAACAAGTCCTCCTTCGTTCAGAATATCAATCATGACTTGGGGCATGGGGGCGGCTGGGTAGGTTTTGCCCTCGGTCAAATCTTTGACCCAGCCTTCTTCCAAGCTAAATTCAATCTGATGGCCAGGCTGAATGCTGTGTGAGCCGATTTCCATGAGAGGCAGGCCAATATTAATCGCGTTTCGGTAGAAAATTCGGGCAAAATAATCGGCAACCACCACGGCCACGCCCGCCGTTTTGATAGCGATGGGAGCCTGCTCGCGGGAAGAGCCACAGCCAAAATTTGCCCCGGCCACGATCACATCACCGGTTTGTACTTTTTGGCTAAATTCAGGATCAAGGTCTTCCAAAACGTGTTCAGCTAAAGATTGAATATCCAGTGTTTTGGTGTATTTGCCCGGGATAATGCGATCCGTATCAATATCGTGGCCGTAGACGAAGATTTGCATATTTTGAGGAGTTAGTATCTAGGAGTTAGGAGCTAGAACTTAGGAGTTAGGAGCTAGGAGTTAGGAGATTTTTCTTTCTGTCTTAAGGTTTTGCAATAGGCATTAAGAATTTTTGCGATTTCATCCAAGTCATTTTTCATATCTCGGGTATTGAAGTATTCTAAATCCTGAATTAAAATCAAATAATAATAAGTTTCATCCAAGGAGCTTTGGGCGATATTGAAGAATCTGGCTTTTTCTTTAAGTCCAGCTCGTTTGAAACCTTCTACGATGTTGGCCGGAATAGAAACCGAACTTCTCCTGATTTGAGAGGTAAGGCCAAATAATTCAGATTTAGGAAATGATTCCGTCATTTTGTAAATCTTTAGGACAAATTCGTGTGCCTTTTGCCAGACAACCAAGTCCTGAAATTTTTTTGCTTTTTGCATTTTACGAGATAGGAGATTTCTTGGAATATAAGAGATAGAGTTTTAAAACAAAAATAAGATTCCTCCTAACTCTTAGATTCTAGCTCCTGACTCCTAGATACTAACTCCTATCTCCTAACTCTTAGATTCTAGCTCCTAACTCCTAATTCCTAACTCCTCCATCCTAACTCCTAATTTCACAAAAACTCTTCTGGATCACAAATTTCTCCCTTCAAGGCGGCAGCGGCTACCGTTGCCGGAGATGCCAAATAAATTTGAGAGTGCGGATTGCCCATTCGGCCTCGAAAGTTGCGATTGGCAGCGGAGATAACTACTTCCTCATTGCCCGGTACGCCCGCGTGCGCTCCCACACAAGGCCCGCAGCTGGAAGTCCCAAAGGTAACGCCCGCTTCACTGAGGATTTGCGCCGTACCGTCTTTCATAGCCTCCATAAAAACACTCTTGGAAGCAGGTACAATCAGGAAGCGTACATTTGGATGAATTTTTTTGCCTTTCAAGATTTGAGCCGCCGCGTGCAGGTCTTCCAATCGCCCGTTGGTGCAAGTGCCAATGAAAGCATAATCGATTTTAGTCCCTAATACTGCCTGAATATCATTGACATGGTCGGGCAAACTGGGCTTACTCACCTGCGAACCCAAATCACTCACGTCAATGGTGAAAGTCTGTACATACTCGGCTCCTTCATCGGGGAAAATGGGGGTGAATTCGTAAGGATAATGCTTTTCCAGTCCAATCGGGTGAATAATGCCCGTTTTGGCTCCCATCTCCGCAGACATATTGGCGAGGGTCATACGACTGGCTACACTCAGGTTTTTAATCGCTTCTCCGCAGTATTCAATGGCTTGATAAGTAGCTCCCGAGATACTTAGTTTGCCCACAATATGGAGAATCATATCTTTGGCACTTGTACCGGGGCGGGGCTTGCCTTTGAGTTCAATCTTAATGGATTTAGGGACTTTCATCCACATTTTACCCGTGAGCATAATCGCCGCCAAGTCGGTAGAACCCACGCCCGTGGCAAAAACATTCAAAGCCCCATAGGTACAAGTATGCGAATCTGCCCCCACAAAAATATCACCCGGCTGGGCGTAGCGATTCTCCATGACTACTTGATGGCAAATGCCTTCCCCAATATCAAAAAGCGGAATTTCTTGTTCACGGGCAAATTCACGCATCATTTTATGCAAATTGGCAATGCGCTCATTCGGAGCGGGGGCGGCATGGTCAATGATGAGTGCGCATTTCTGGGGATTCCAAACTTTTTTGCCTTCCATTTCTCGAAAGGTCTTGATAGCATAGGGAGCGGTGGTATCGGTGGCTAAAATTCCATCCACGGGCACTACGGTCAGTTGAGCCGCATAAATGGCTTTTCCGGCGTGATTGGATAGTATTTTCTCAGCAATGGTTTGGGGTTTCATGTCGAGTTTCAAGTTGTGGGTTGCGAGTTGTGAGTTGCGAGTTGTGGGTTTAGATTACCTGTAAATCAGGCTTTCCAAGTACGTTGAGCATTTTGGCGGGAAGTGGCTTCTCGAGGAAATCACTGAGTTCTTGGCTAATTGCCGCGATTTTTTGCAAGTCAATTCCCGTATCGATGCCCATTTGTTCGGACATATGAATGACATCCTCGGTGGCAATATTGCCACTGGCTCCCGTGATGAAGGGGCATCCTCCCAAGCCTCCAAAAGCCGTGTCAAAGTGCCTAACGCCGCATTGCAGTGCCGTGAGTAGATTGGCCATACCTTTGCCTTCGGTATCGTGTAGGTGTAAAATCAAGGGAACATCTCCGGTCAGTTCCAGGGCTTTTTGGAGTAAAGTCCCCATAGAACGAGGATTACCCATGCCCGTGGAATCCGCCAAAGATAATTCATCAACGCCCGTATCTAGCTGCTCTTTGATCATATCTAATACGTGATTTTGTAGAACAACGCCTTCGTAGCGACAGCCAAAGGCGCATTGAATGCCGCCACGGATAGTCAGGTGGGCTTCCTTACCAGATCGAAGCATTTCTTTGAAATTAGCCCGGGCTTCCGAGAGCGTTTGGCGAGCATTTTTCTGGCTGTGGGTATCACTGGCCGAGATAGAAACCGCCACGTGGGACAGACCCGCAATAACGGCACGATTCAGCCCCTTCATGTTCAAGACTAGGCCACTGTATATAACATCTTCCTTGGGCTTTAATTGACCACAAAGTGCCTCGGCATCGGCCATTTGGGGAACTAGCTTAGGATGCACAAAGGAAGCCACTTGGATGCGTTTGACCCCTGCTTCTACTAAGCGATTGACGTATTCAACTTTTTTTTCAATAGGGACAATCTTGGACTCAACCTGAAGGCCATCTCGGAGTCCTTGTTCTTCTAATATGATTTGCTTTGGGTACATTTTATAGCTTAATTTAGATAACATCAATACCTCAAATCCACGACGAGATTTTGGTACTGATCTACTCGAATACTGGCTTCTGGGCCGATGACGGTGGTAGATTCTTTTTCCTCGATAATAGCTGGCCCTTCCAAAGTCTCACCAGAAGAGAGGGCATAACGACGATAAACTGGACATTCTCTGGGTGCTTGATCTCCCATAAAATAGACCGAACGTGTACCTTGCGAAGCCTGAGTATCTTCAGGATGAAGTACTTGGCGAGGGTCTAGTTCCGGAGATAAGCCACTCACGATGACACGCCAAGTGACCGTTTCCATAGGAACATCCTCGATCAACCGACCATAGCGGAGTTGGTATTCTTCTTGGAAATTTTGTACTATTTTTAAAAAGGTTTCTTCGGTTAATTTTCCGTTAGGAATACGGACAGTGATTTCGTGGCCTTGCCCTTGGTAACGCATATCGGCTACGCGCGTGATTTGAGCATCTGCTTGGGAAATATTCGCTCTTTGGAGAAAATCAAAGCCTTCTTCTTCCATTTTCTCCAAAAAAGTATTTACTTTTTCCCAATTCATTTCCTCTAGAATGGCCACATGACTCTGAATTTGCTCACTGGCTATGGGAGAAACTAAGAAACCCAAAGCTGAAGTTACACCCGCACCCACTGGAATAATCATCTGCCGAACGCCCATCAGTCGTGCTACTTGGAAAGCATGCACGGGGCCAGCTCCCCCGAAGGCAATCATGCTAAAAGAACGCGGATCGTAGCCTTTTTCCAAAATGTGTACTCGAGCAGCGTTGGCCATATTTTCGTTGACAATACGGTGAATGCCCAGGGCGGCTTCTTCTACACTAAGATTGAGGGGTTGGGCAATTTTTTCTTGGAGGGCTCTGCGGGCGGCGGCTTTGTCCAGCGTCATGGTTCCACCTAAAAAATAATTTTCATTCAAATAACCCAAAATCAAATCTGCATCCGTCACGGTAGGTTGGATTCCTCCCTGACCATAACAAGCTGGCCCAGGTTGAGAACCGGCACTTTCGGGGCCAACCGTGAGTAAACCCAGGCTATTGACCTGCGCAATAGAACCTCCTCCGGCTCCGATCTCGATCATATCAATCACAGGAATGCGTACGGGCAAGCCACTGCCTTTTTTGAAGCGCCTCACCCGAGCGGCCTCGAATTGGTTGGTAATTTCAGGCTGCCCCTTTTGAATAAGAGAGGCTTTGGCCGTGGTGCCACCCATGTCAAACACAAATAAATCCTCGTTTCGCGTAAGCTTTCCAAAGAAAACCCCCGCCATAGAGCCTCCCGCCGGGCCGGATTCTAAGAGTTGGATGGGAAATTTAGCAGCTCCTTCCAGAGTAGTTAATTTACCACTGGAAATCATAATGTTGATGGAGCCTTTGAAGCCAAGTTCATTGAGTCGTGCTTCTAATTCATTCAAATAATGAGTTGTGAGAGGTTGAACATAAGCATTCATGACCGTGGCAGAAGTGCGTTCGTACTCACGAATTTCGGGCATTACTTCGGTGGAGAGGCTAAAGTAGATATCGGGATAATTTTCTTTCAAAAAACTTCCAACCATTCGTTCGTGAGCGGGATTGGCAAAAGAATGGAGAAAACAGATACCAATCGCTTGTACGCCTTGCTCAATGAGCTTGGCTACTTTTTTTTCTAATTCATTAATCGCCAGAGGACTGAGAATATGACCTCGCTTATCTAAGCGCTCGCTAATACCTAATCGGAGATTACGAGGTACAAGGGGTTCGGGTACGGTGAGGAAGAGATCATAAATATCGTAGCGAAGTTCGCGACCAATTTCCAGTACATCTTCAAAGCCTTGGGTGGTCAATAAGCCTGTTTTAGCACCTTTGCGCTCAATCACGGCATTGGTCACGAGGGTAGTACCATGGACAATTCCCTGTAACTGATTGGCTTGAAAGCCAGTTTTTGCTAATAATTCCTGAATCCCCGTGAGAATGCCATCGGCCGGATTGGGGTAGGTAGTAAGGGTTTTACCAAAGTGCAATTCTTCGGTAGCCTGATTAAGTAATACGAGGTCGGTGAAGGTGCCACCAATGTCGATGCCTAGTTTCATATCTCAGTGAGCAGTTAATAGCAGTCATTTTTCTTTCTCCAGAGGGTAGTTCGTGAGGGTACAAACCATGTTGATGGAAACTTTCGCCAACAAATCAAAACCTTAGAGAACTTCTATTCCTGTATCTTTCATTAAATTTTCAATCATAAATATCATCTATTGCCTAATGATACTCTTCGCCACCGCTTACATTCATCGCTTCTCCGGTGATATAGTCCGCTTGGTCAGAAGCGAGAAAAGCGCAGGCTTTGGCAATATCTTCCACCAGACCAGAGCGACCCATCGGGATGCGATTCCGCATTTGCTCCATATATTCATCGTAAGTGAGGCCGAGCTTTTCGGAGAAAAAACGGTTTTGCCAATCACCCAAACCTGTGGTGATATGATTGGGGCAGATGGCATTGACGGTAATACCGTACTGGCCTAGTTCTACGGCCGTGGAGCGGGTCAAACCTACTAACCCGTGCTTAGAAGAAGTATAAGCGGAGGCATAAGGGAAGCCCGATTTGGCGGCTTGGGAAGCAATGTTGATAATCCGCCCCCCTTTTCCTTGTTGGATCATCTGTTGGGCGGCAAATTTTGTCCCCAAGAAAGCTCCTTTCAAATTCACGTCCAAGACGGCATCCCATTTATCTTCTTCCATTTCGGTAACGAGTTGCATCAAGTAACCCACGCCCGCATTATTGACATAAATATCTAGTTGCCCAAATTCTTGCACGGCAGTTTTGATCAGATTTTCTACCCGGGCACTCTGACGCACATCACAAGCCACCGTAATCGCTTTGGCTCCGGTTTGACGGGCGGCTTCGGCAATGCTTTCCATCTCGTCGGTAGTACCGATAGCCTCTTCGGAGAAGTTATCGCCTTTGGCTTGCCCTAAGTCAGAGATCACGACATTACAGCCTTCTTCGGCTAGACGTAGAACGATGGCACCGCCGATGCCTTGGGCTCGCCCAGAACCCGTGACGATAGCGGTTTTTCCTTGGAGTTGGTACATAGGCCTTTAATTTTGATTCTGTTTGACAGTCAACTTTTAACAACTAATCCTTAGTCATAAAGCCACTCTTTTGCCTCTTCACGAGTCTCGAAAAATTTAACAATCCGGATGCTTTCGTCAGATTCAGCATCTATGCGTTGATTTTCCCATTTGGTAGCATATTCGCCATAAAGATTTTTGGCGACAATGACAGCACTACGACGTCCTCCTCCTACTTTACGGCTAAGCTCGGGTTGCCATTCTTGAAAGAGCCATTGCAAGTCATTAGGATGTACATTCATTTCTTTTTGATCAAGGAGCCAGATTTTCACTTGATACTGAGTTGCGTACTTCAAAGCGGCTTGGCTGGCGGCTCGATATTCTTCGGAGCGAGTTACCCCTCCTTTAAAAGTAAGTTCGATGCTGTTGTGGAGTTTATGATAGAGAAATTGCATCGTATTTCCGTCGTAGATTACTTCATAATCCTTGTTTTCTGTCATTTGCCTGAGCGTTGAGTATTAGAATTCTGAAATAAATTGCATGAATTCTATAAAAATACAATTTTCAGGCGAGGATTCAAGTAAAAAGTCTTGCTCAGGCCACGGAATCCGTGAGAATAAACATCGGTTGATCGGCAAAGCTTTGAAATTCTCCGGCTACTTTTTGCATCGTGTCGTCTCCGACTTCTTCTCCAAATTTTTCCATGTCGGCGATGTGAATCATCTCAAAATATTGGTAAGGTGGTTGAGCATCTGAGCCAAAAACGCTATCTGAGCGATAAAGCTGAAAATCTTCTACGGACTTCAAGCCCTTAACCGTAGGTAGATCGGTACTTTTGGCCCAAGCTTCATACTCCTCAGCAGAAATACCTGCTTTAAGGTTAAAAAATACAATCAGTGTTTTCATGGGTTGTGATAAGTTTCAGGTTCTAGATCTCGGGTTGCCCTAAATACAAACTGCCGTGTTTACTTTTTTGCTTCTGCTAGAAATTGTTGAGCAGATTGCTTGAGTAAGCCTGCTACGGAATTCAAGACAATATTGGCTCCCTTGGCACGAATGGCTTGGGCTTGTTCGCCTGTACCAGCCACGGTTCCAATGTACAAATTAGATTTTTTGACCGTTTCAAAGATTTGATCAATGGTTTCTTTGACGGCTTCGTGCCCCGGACCGTCGTAATAGCCCATAGACATGGCCAAATCGCGAGGGCCAACGATAAAGCCATCCACGCCTGGTATTTGGGTCATTTCTTCGAGATGATTCACGCAGTGTAGATCTTCTACCTGAGGTAAAATTAGGGTTTCTGCATTAGCCATTTCCACGTATTCGGCTTGACTCATCCCGCTCATCAGGTAATCAGCCGAGCGAACTGGCCCTAATCCTCTTTCGCCCAAGGGAGGGTATTTTACTGCCTCGACTAGATTTTTTACATCTTCTACGGTGCGAATACTAGGCATCATGACGCCCATGATTCCGGCGTCAAAAAATTGTAAAATCAATTTTGCATCAATATTTCGGATACGCGCTAAGGGAGTTATACCCGTAACCTCACAAGCTCTGACGATATTTGGAATATCATTGGGTGAAATAGCTCCGTGCTCACCGTCAATCATATAATAATCAAAACCTAAAAATCCACAGTATTCAGCGATGATGGGATCAGTGGTGGGAGAGATCACCCCGTAGATGGTTTCTCCGGCTTGAAGTTTTTGCTTGGCTAAATTCTTTTTCATATCCATTGATTGAAAATGACAAATTGCAGATTCCTTAATTTCATTTTATTTCAACTCCTCTACAGTTCCCTCGGCAATTTTTTGTCTCATGAAGGCTAAAAGACCACCTGCTTCGGCTACTTCGGCCACGAAAGGAGCCACAGGCAGTGCTTGTTTTTCTTTGCCTTGGCTTAGATTTTTAATCAAACCTGTTTCGGGATAAAATTCTAGTTCGTCTCCGGTATTGACGATATCGGCAATATTTTCACAAGTGATAAAAGGCAAGCCGTAATTGGTAGCGTTACGAAACTGCAAACGTGCAAAAGAATCTGCGAACACTGCTTTAATGCCTGCGCCCATCAGGCCAGTTACCACGTGCTCGATGCTTTTGCCTCCTCCCGCAAAATTGTGCCGAGCTACGATGAAGGTATAGCCTTGGTCTTTGAAGCCATTTTCTTGATTAAAGGCTTCCTCTACGCCAGCCATGATCCATTTGCTATTTTCTTCTTTATCGATAGGGGAAGTCCAGAATTTTTGTAAAACCATTTCGTAGGCCATTACATAATCTTGAGCAACCCAGGCTTTTCCTTTGATCATTGTTGGTTAGTTTGAAGAGTAGTTCGTGAGGATACGACTCACAAGAATTTTGATAAATATAATAATCGGATTGAAAAGGTGCTGATCACTGTCTCACGCTTCTACCATGACAAACTCCCTCGGATCGGCAATTTCTCCCCTGAGAGCCGAAGCCGCGACCACTGCTGGAGAGGTTAGGTAAATTTGGGCTTTTTTACTTCCCATTCTGCCCGTCATGTTGCGATTGCCTGCACTGAGAATAATATCGCTATCTCCGGCTACGCCCGTGTGAATACCGGCGCAAGAAGCACAACTGGGCGTATCTACGGCCACACCTGCCTCGATGAGTGGCTCAATGTACCCAGCTTTGAGCGCATCTCGATACACTCGTTGACTGGCTGGAACCAAAATCATATTGACATCGCGGTGTACTTGTTTTCCTCTGAGAATATCTACCAATACTTTGATATCTTCTAATCTTCCATTGGTACAGGTTCCCACAAAAGCTTTGTTAAACTTAGTACCAATCAAGGCTTCTACGGGTTGGGTATCGTCTAATTTGCCGGGCTGAGAAATGGTGGGGCCAATTTTAGAAACATCAATCTCATAGATAGCTTCGTAGTGGGCATCGGCATCACTGGCAATCGTATCCCAGTCGTCTTTGGCGCGATTGTTCAGATAAGCTTGGGTGACGGCATCTGGGGCAATAATCCCGTTTTTGGCTCCTAGATCTACGGTCATGTTGCAGAGAGTCATGCGGCCAGCCATGTCGAGCGCTTCAATGGCAGGGCCAGCGTATTCTAAGGCTTTATAGATCAAGTGCCCATTCCAGTGCATCATGCCCATGACGTGGAGGCTCAAGTCCTTGGCCATGACCCAAGGCTGCCATTCACCATAGACATGAAATTTGACGCTTTCGGGTACTCTGAACCAGCATTTGCCCGTGGCCATGGCCACAGCGGCATCCGTTACGCTGATGGCATTGCCCACGGCTCCCACGGCTCCGTAAGTATTTGCGTGTGAATCCGTGCCGATGCTCACGCGTCCGGGCAAGACATGCCCTTCTTCTACCATGACTTGGTGGGCAATGCCTTGGCGACCCAGATCATAGAAATAAGTAATGTCATGAGCTTTGACAATTTCTCGCCATTCGTTGAGCATATTGGCAAATTGCTGATTGGGCGGAGGCACGAGGTGGTCAGAGACACAAATCACCCGATTTTTATCAAAAACTTCGGTTTTACCCAAAGAACGGAAGGCGTTGAAGCAGGATTTACCCAAGTAATCCATTGTCATCACAGTGTACACATCTACCCACACGAGTTCGCCGGGTTTTACTTGGTCACGGCCACTGTTTTGCGCCATGATTTTTTCGGTAATGGTCATTCCTGCCATATTCTCTTATAGTATCTTTTTCTTAAATATCGGGAAAATTAAGCCTTTTGTGCAATTTTTTCCAAATAATTTTCTATTTCTTCTTGCTTCGCCATTTGTCTTTCCTCGATCATCGTGATCCCTTGGAAAGTTCCATCCTTACTGTGTTGCCAAGTCCGCATGCGGTGGCCGTCTTCAATCAGGGTAATAATTTCATAGAGCTTGGTGCCTGGCTCTTCTAGGTAAGACCACCAAAGATTGATCAATTCATCGCTTTCCCAAGAAACACCTTGGATGCGGGGATTATCAAAAATGAGCTGACCTTGATCGTTGAAAGTAGATACACCAAAATCGTGTACTTCCCTTTTACCCTGCTCCCAAATGTATTCATTCTTTTGGCTCCATTCTCTCCCGTTGAGGCGAAGTGTTAATCGACTTTTGTGGTGGTCAATGACTTGACCTCGGGGATTGATACGCGTATAAGTTCCTTCCCACACCCCCGTGTGTTTTGGAAATACTTTTAATTCCATGCTTGCTCAGATTTTCAATTAGAAATTTAGTTAATCTAGTTAACTATTGGCAAGATAATAAAACATCATAGAAAATTATACTTCGCAGACCCTTTTTGTAAAAGAAGCACTTCAAAAAGTCAGGGGTACTGTATGAATTTTTTTCGGGGAAGTAAAAAAACAAAGATAAAAGCCAGTACACAGAGCAGTATACAAAGATCAAAAGCAGGCAAATAGCTACCTTCACTCCCTCTGATGCTGCTGAGCAGGGTAATGCCCAAACCCCCCGAGAGCATATCTGCCGTGGTAATAATGCCCAGGATGCTTCCGTAAGATTTGCCCTGATAATACTCCGCCACGATCAATTGCACCATCGCGTAGACGCCACTATAGCCAAAACCATAACCAATTGCGAAAGGAAATAAAAAAATATCCACCCGATAAGCAGATAGCCGTAACAGCATCAGACCCAAGGCCATACTTAGAATGGAGAGTAAGAAAATATTCTTTTTAGGAAAATAATCACTGAGCGTTCCGAAACTGATTTTACCAAGAATACTGAAGGTGAAATAGAGACTAATTAGATTAGCCGTAAGGCTCTGACTTACCGATAAATCTTCCAAATAAAGCGAGAGGTTCTGAAAAACTCCCGTCAATCCGAAATATAGAAAAGCCGTGGCCCAGAAAATCAAATGGAAAGACCGCTGTTTGAGAGCCTGCCCTAGATTCAGATGAGACACTTTCAATATTTTAGATTGAGATTCTTCTCCATATCTTGTATCTGGGTGTAGCCCATCTGGAAACAGCCCTAGGTCTGCGGGTTTGTTTCGTAAAATCAAAAGGGAAGGGACCAGAAAAAAGCTCGCCACGATCGTCAAATAGAGAGCAGCTTCTCGCCAAGGATAATTTTCCAGTAGAACCTTGCTAATCTGGGGAAAAATAATGCCTCCAAAACTCGACCCGACCAAAAACAAACCCACGGCTACCCCCCGATAACGGTCAAACCAATGCGTGAGCATATACATCCCCGGGATAATACTGGAGGTAGCTAATGAAATAGAGAGCAAAAAATACACGGCCTGTAATTGCCAAAGGGATTGCACTCGAGTGTAAAGGAACAAGCCTAGAATGGTTCCGAACACTCCACCAATCACCAAGCGTTTGGGGCGAGTACGATCCAGCAGCCACCCCACAACGGGAGCAGAGAAAGCCGCTACAAAATACATAAGCGAGGAGGGAGAGGTCACCTGTTGATGCGTCCAGCCAAAATCAGCTTTGAGCGATGTGTAAAAGATCGGAAGCGTGGATACGCTGATACTCGTCGCCGTGGTGATTAGAAACATGCTCAACAAAACCCACCAACCGTAGAAAATCTTTCCCATGGAAATCGACTTGATCAAATTAAGAGGCTCGCCTGAGGTACTAAAGTTTAATCACTCCACTTGGCAAAGGTTTTGAAATAGATGATTAAACGATTTTTTACTTTTTGTGTCAAACCTACGTATATTATAATAGGTTCAGCCCATTTTTTGGAATAAAATTTTTATTACACCGCTATTAAACTAAAAATCATGATCAAAACCACCCGAATCGCCACCGACCACGAAAAATCCCTTGTCCTCAATTATATCACAGAACAAGCAAAACCCCAAGAGTCCAGCTTTTGGTTTTGGACTACTTCTAGCCCCCAATCAGGTCAAGATCAACGTTGGGAATCCGCCAGTTTCATCGTACTGGAAGTACAAGATTTGGAAGGAAAGATCATTGTAGTCAATCACGTGGATCATAGTTCAGCTCAGGTATTAGACATTACCACAGCGCATTATATGCTCTATCAGGATGGCAGTGTAACAGATCTTTCGCAACCAGGCTTTTTGTACGCGAGCTAGAGGAGCTTATGTGCCTAAAAATCAAGGCCAAGCTTGTTTAAAAAAATAGCCTATTGCTCTTCTTTATCTTCTTTATTTTTAAGTTGGAAGCCTACCGTATTTCTGGTTTCGGTTTGGGCTTTGATTTTATAAATCTCCTCAGCAAGTACCTGAATATGAAGGTCGTGCTGGTTGATTCTTTCCTCTTGCTTCGTGATTTTTTCTTGTTGAAAATGGATCACTTCTCCTTGCTCCTTAATTTTTTGAAGCAACTCCTCAATCTGCTCTGGAGTATGTTTTTCTACAAAAGAACGCACTACCACGTGACAAACCTCAACCGCCACGTCTGAAGTAAGAATCGTAGAGAGCATAATGATTCCAAAACGATTAAAAAACTTGGGCAAATGTGGAGAGAATTTGAGCTTCTCGAGTCGCTCTTGAGTCTCTATTAAATGCTTTTTTTCGGTTTTGTCTAGCTCGAAATAATACAAATCCTCGATCAACTTCTTGGGATTGTTCTTAACTGCTTGGTTGATTTCCGCGGTTTTGACCCCGTAGATGTCGGCCAAGTCGGCGTCTAGCAGCCCAGGGGTATTTCTGATTTCTAAAATTCTCTGCTTTACTTTTTGCTCTAGTACCATAGGAGAGAGGTTATCAAATTTTTTGATAACCTAGAGCTAAATCTTTGTACATCAGCCAGAAGGTTATCAAAATGATGTGTTTCTTTTCACAAAGATAAGACTTATTTTGGGGAAGTAGGGTTAACTAGCTTTATAAATTTATAATAAAAAGTAAATTTTACTTTTAGATATAAAATCTAATTATTATCATTGCATCAAATAAATATAGTATGGAAGAAAATAACTTTTTGTCCAAACTAGCTCGAATAGATGACAAAAGTGTCGAGACCATTACCAAATTTGTCTATCCGAGTGATTTCAAGGAAAAAACAGGGATTCATCATAATCGCATGGCGAATATTGTCAAGTCAGAGGGAAAGGACGTGACTTTGGAAGAAATGAAAAAGATCGTGGATTATTACCGAGGCAAGACGGGCAAGGAAGTCAAGTTCGAGGATTTATTTCCGATGGAAGAGTAGGGGTGAAACTGGGGTTTTGTCTTGGTCACAGATGCAATTCTATGAACGACCACAATTATTTTGTGTACATCACCACTAATCCCGGTAAGCGTGTACTCTACACGGGTATGACTAATGATCTGCAAACTCGGCTTCAACAGCATTACGAGAATCGTGGCAATCCTAAAACTTTTGCTGGGAAATACTATTGCTACAAGCTATTTTATTATGAAAGATATCACTATGTAGAATATGCGATTGAACGAGATAAAGAGATTAAATTGATGAGTCGAGATGATAAATTAGAAATGATCAAGGAATTGAATCCTCAATTGAATTTTTTGATTGTATGAATATAAGCTTGTCATCCTGAAAGGAACTTTTTGCGAAGCACCAAAGGGAAGGATAAAACACTAACTCCTGAGAAGACTAACAAGATGCTTACAGCATGACAAAATAAAAAACATGTCATCCTGAAAGGAACTTTTTGCGAAGCACCAAAGGGAAGGATAAAGCACTAACTCCTGAGAGGATTAACAAGATGCTTACAGCATGACAAAATGGAGCACATGTCATCCTGAAAGGAACTTTTTGCGAAGCACCAAACGGAAGGATAAAGCACTAACTCCTGAGAAGGTAATAAGCACATATACAGAAAATAAAAAAAGCCCTGCTGCCGGCCAAGCTTCAGGGCAATTCATGAATTATTCGTCTAAATAAATCCATTATGAATACAAATCTAGTACAAAGGGAGTAGAAAGACAAGCCAAGGTAGCAACGAAACTGGGGTTTCATATTAGAGCGGCTACTCGGAGAGCTTTTGCAGAACTAAATGGAGGAGGGCTTTGATTTCGGTGTTTTCTTTGCGAAGTTCTGAAAGTTCTTGGCTCTGTTTCTTCAGCTCGGTACTTTGTACTGAGTTCTGTTCTTCCAGACGAGAAATAGCTTGAGATTGCTCCAAAAATTTCTTCAAGAAACTTTCAAAATCATTGATAACAGTTAAGTCTTTGATTTCCTTGGGGTCAGGGTCGTCTTGAAAGATGTTATCAATATTGAGATACTTGAGAGCAATGATCATTCGGCGAATACCCATTTCTACGCGTCCCAGTTCTATGTCGCTGTAAGTGGTCTGAGTAATTCCAAGAGCTTCGGCCATTTTAGTTTGGCTGATCTTTTTCTCTCTGCGAACCTCTTTGATCTTTGCAATGATCTTCTTATGGAGATTTTCGCTATAATCATCGTCAAGTTTTTCCATAAGAAAATATCTAGTTTTATTTTCCTTAAAATTCTTGGATTTTTAATTTTAAATTCCTTAAATTTGAATCGGATACAGAAATAATAACGTAAATACGCTTAAAACAGAAACGCTATAAAAAAAGCCCTGCTGCCGGCCAAGCTTCAGGGCAATTCATGAATTATTCGTCTGAATAAATCCATTATGAATACAAATCTAATACAAAGGGAGTAGAAAGACAACCCAGGGTTGCAACGAAACTGGGGTTTTGTTGCAGAACGGCTACTCAGAGAGCTTTTGTAGAACCAAATGGAGGAGGGCTTTGATTTCGGTGTTTTCTTGCTCAATATTCTTCAAACGCTCAACAATTTCTTGATTGTCTGTAGTTTGCTGAATGCTTTGCTGTTTGAGATCGTCAATTATCTTTGATTGCTCCAGAAATTTCTTCAAGAAACTTTCAAAATCATCGATAACAGTTAAGTCTTTAATCGCGTGATTTTCGGTATTGTTTTCAAAGATATCTTGAATCCCCAGAAAATGAACAACTTTTATCAAGCGTTTGACTCCAATCTCAATACGACCAAGCTCAATGCTACTATAAGTAACTTGACTAATGCCGAGCATTTCAGCCATTTGCTGTTGGTTGATTCCTTTTTCTTTTCTTACTTTTTTGATCTTTTCTATGATTTTCTTGTCTACATCTTCAAGAAAATCTTCGGTGGAATCTTCCATACATTTAACATTAAATCAATTAAAAAAATGTAGCTTGTTTAAATTTTAACATAAATAAATTTAAAAAGCTTTCATTTTTAAATTAAATCATGTTACATTTGAGAAAACAAGATAATTTATAAAGTAAATATATTTAAAACAGAAACGCTATAAAAAAAGCCCTGCTGCCGGCCAAGCTTCAGGGCAATTCATGAATTATTCGTCTAAATAAATCCATTATGAATACAAATCTAACTCGAAAAGAGCAAAAAGACAAGTGGCTCTCTTTGAGCAAAGAAGCTTTTGTTGAAGATTTGCTTCAGGCTCGCCCCAAAGATTATCAAGAACGGAATCATTTTTATCAATCCATCAGCAATCTGCTCAGTTATCCTTTGCAAGCGATTTCCATCCTGGCGGGTTCTTATCTTTTGTTTGATATTTTGCGCTTTGTCTGGCAGCTAGACTTGGCTACTTTCCAAGGATTGGGAGTTTTTAGTCTCTGTGTGGGCGTATTTCTGGGTATCGAGGCACTCAGGCGTTGGCTGGTCAATACTACGGGTTACAACTACTTTGCCACGCTAAAAATCTCTAATCACGGCCTCAAAAAAGGAGAGTGGATCCGCAGTAATCTCTATATATTGATTTTGATCTCCTCGATTTTGGTCAGTACAGGTACGATCGGCGTATATCAATACATCAAGCACAATAGCCCTGAAGTAGCTACTTTGGATGTGAAAACCGTCGTTTCGCCCACTGAGCAAAAAATTAGTAATGAGCAAAGTCGGATCAATCGCTTAGATCAGGATATTCAAAATCTCCTCCAAGCTAAAAAGAAAGAACTCGCCGACCAACGGAGCTATGCCCTGTGGAAAGGCCAAGAATACCTCCTGCCCGAGGTCAAAACTCGCCATGCACAATACGACCGACAAATTCAGGCCATGAACACCCAGCGACAACAGCACCAACAATTGATTCGTCGCTATGAAGAAAAACTCACCGAGAAAGAAAGCCAAACCCAAGCCGAAAACGCTGAAATTACCCATCTAAATCATCTAAATAAAGAAATTTACGCCGGAACCAGTGCAGGAATTTGGTTGGGCTTCGAAGTTTTGTTGGTATTTATGCTATCTTATCGTTGGGTCTATCTCTATCACTCCAAGCGAGAAAAACTTCTGGAAATCTTAGAAGATAGAGGAAAGCAAAGTCCAAATGCTCCCCTTACTCATCAAGAAGTAAAAGCCACCGCTAATGCCAAAAAACTTCCTATCAACGGGCAATCCATTCACCCCTACGTGAGCGATAACCAACATACACCATACGCGCAAGCTCGAGCCATTGGCTTTGACAAATGGTATGAAAAGCCTCAACCTGAGGTCATTGTCAAAGAAGTAGAGGTTCCCATAATCAAAGAAGTATTTATAGAAAAAGAAATCACGCGTGCCGATGGTTTTCCTGTAATCTGCGCCCACTGCGGCCAAGAAAAGATCAAAAAACGCCCCGCTAAGTACTGCTCCGATACCTGTCGCCATAAGGCTTGGAAACAAAAACAAGAACACAGATGAGAGGGATTACGCAGATTTTATGGAATCGATTTTAGCAGCAAGCTTTTTAATTTTTGTCAAGTGTCCTATGCTAAATCAAATAGCCTCTAACAGATGATAGAGGCTATTTTTTTATTCAGATAATTTGAAAATTTCCGAGTTGATTCTAAGATAGCCACTTACTGTGCAATGCCTCAATACACTCGTTGTAACCTGTGACAGAATTGGGCTTAGACATAAAATCGTCTGCACCTAGTTGTCTGCTTTTCTTTTGATCTTCTCTGGAAGAAGAAGAAGAAAAGATCACGGTAGGAATGCGCTGATATTCTTTCTGAGATTTTATCCAGCTCAATACTTCGAAACCATGTATTCTGGGCATATTCAAATCCAAAAGAATTAAATCAGGTAGTTTATGTTGAGAAGAAGCCTCCAAAAGTGGTAAGATCCGGTGCCCATCATTCTCATAAATCACTTCTACAGAAGGATATAAATCTTGAAGACTATCCTTGAAGAGAAGAATTTCGTCTTGGTCGTCATCGACAATCAAAACTCTAAATAGGTTTTTCATCACTGAGTAGGCTAGATGTGTAATTTTGACAGATAAAAATAAAGTATTAAAAAATAAATAGGCATCAAGATACTTAACTCGCTCTTATTAATGAACTAAAAAATATCCACAGATCAAAACTTTAAATCAGTTATTCTTATAAGTCCACAAATTTATAATATAAAATATAAGCTGGCTGATATTGTTTAGAAAAAATCCACTTTTAACAAAATACTAGCCTTCCTCGTGAATTTGTCTGCGGATATATCATCTACTGTGCCCTAAGCATATCACTAGGATGTTGACCGTGTCATTCTCATCTTTCGACATGCTAATTTTTCTCTCTAGAAATATCCAAAAGTAAATGCCGATCGCAAGCCAAGAGAATCCCTTAGTTGGCTTAGCACTAAGGGTTTTCAATCATTCTATTATCTGGGAGCCATCCGAATGGCACCATCCAAGCGGATCGTCTCACCATTGAGCATGGAATTTTCTACAATTTGTTGGGCTAATTGCGCGTATTCGGCCGGTTCTCCTAAGCGAGAAGGAAAAGGCACTTGCTTGCCCAATGACTCTTTGGCCTCTTCTGGTAGAGCTGCTAGAAGAGGTGTATTGAACAAACCCGGAGCAATCGTAACCACACGAATGCCACTGCGGGCTAAATCTCTGGCAATGGGTAGAGTCATTCCCACGATGCCTCCCTTGGAAGCAGCGTAAGCGGCTTGCCCCACCTGACCGTCAAAGGCAGCTACCGAAGCCGTATTGATGATGACTCCTCTTTCTCCTTGTGAATTGGGTTCGTTGCGTTCCATGGCGTGGGCAGCCAGGCGAATGACATTAAAAGTACCAATCAGATTCACTTGAATCACCTTATTGAAAGTGTCCAAAGGGTGGGGGCCTTCCTTACCCACGGTCTTGATGGCGGCGGCTACTCCCGCGCAGTTAATGGCCACGTGGATCGCTCCGAAATTGCCGAGAGCTGTCTCCACAGCATTCTGTACCGCGGATTCATCAGCTACATTAACTTTGAGGAACTGGGCGGCTTCCCCTAATTCTTGTGATAACGCATTGCCTTTTTCTTCGTTGAGATCAAGCAACAAGACCTGAGCGCCTTGGGCTACCAATCGTCGGGCGCAAGCTTCTCCCAATCCTGAAGCACCTCCCGTGATAAGTGCGGTTAAACCTTTTACTTCCATAAAAAATCTGTTTTAGAATTAGTGCGAATTGATTTTAAAATATCAATTTTAAGAGATTTTTTTGAAAAATATTGATGGAAGCGAAAAATTTAAAGGGCCTAACTCTAATATTCCTTCCCCACCGAAGCCATTTGCTCTTCCGAAGCTGGCTCTAGCTCCCCATTATCCGCCCAGCGTTTCAGGCAAAAGTACTGCAGATTGTGTTTGCGCCCCGTAGAAGCCGTAAAACCCCAAATAGCCTGGGTCTGCCCTTCAAAAATATCATTCACCAAGTCTCGCTTGCCCTGATAAACCACTTCACCATCTAGGTAGACCGTGATTTTCTTGAGTTCAGGCTCCCAGCGAAAGCGAAAATTATGGAGATAATCGTCTTCCATATTAAACTCCTCGTCTTGGTTATTCCAGTAGGTTTCGTGAAAATTAGTTCCGTTTTCCAGATAAGCCACGTGGTCACAAGTGGGATCATTCTGACGATAGTTTTGATAAGTATCAAACTCAATCGCCACAGAAGGGGAGATAAAATTGCCAGCCACATAATTTTTGCTCCAACGGCCATAACCCATGCATTCGCCCCAAGTACCGTAAGCATCAAAACCCCGTGGGTCATTATGAATGACAAAGGTAATCCCATCGGCTCCTTCGTCCTTATTGCCTAAGAAAATATCAAACTCAATTTCGAAGAAATTACTCAGGTTCAATTTCGTGGTATGATAGGCCAAACCTTCCATGTACTGTAGGTCGGGAGTAAGGCGAATACAATCGTTAGGCATGGTCTCGGCAGTTCCCATTAATTTGAATTGTTGTGACCAGCCTAGACTCGAGCAAAGACACAATAAGATTAGGCTCAAGAAAGCTCTCATAGTATATGATTTTGGGCGTTGAGAAGAATGTGATTTTCTGATAAAGTAGCTGTTTAGCTGCTTTTGTTTAAAGATAATCAAAAAAAATCAGGCTTGTGTCAACTGTATTTTTCTTTTCTATGAAATCTTAGTAAAACTTAACAAAAATTTAATAGTCTAGTCCTGTATTTTTAGGGAATTCTTGGACGAAGCATCCTAGCGTAGCCAACAAGCCCACAGCTTTACCAAACAAGGTCAGCATCTCGTGCTATCTTATCAAAACAGATTTACTATCCTTTGTTTGTTTATTGAAATTTTTGCTAGAAAAGGAGGGACGCATTTAGAATCTGATGCCAACTATCATGTCTAGAAATCATCGAAAAGACTACAGATTACCCGAAAAAATTAGTATTATTGCAAAAGCGTAGAATAAAAAAAGTGCAGTGTTGGCAGCACTGCACTCTCCGAAGGTTAAAAAGCAAGTAGGTTATTGTCAAGTGTCTTACTTACTTCATAAAAAGTCGCATTGAGGAGGATAACGAGTTTCTGCGCTATCACTATCAAATACCTTCGTTTCTGTTTTACTATATCGCAAAACTAATAAAAAGTTTTGGATTAAAAAAGTATTTGGCAGTGATATTAGGGCGTAGAAGTCATTTCTAAGTCCTGATTGTCAATAAGCTGGCAACTTATTGGCGACTCCTCGAGGAGAATTTCTCCGGCGATTCTTTTTGTGTTTCCAAATACACTTGGCACAATTTCAATTTTTTGATCGTGTCCAAGCAAATTAGCACGCTAAACCAAGCATTACAAACAGCCATCCTTCAGGATGGTGGAGAGGCCGTTTTTCGGCATTATGGTTTCACTCCCAGCCGCCGTCCTCAGCGAATAAACCCTTTTCGGGAAGAGCGCACCTCTTCTTTTTACATCACGGCCAAGTTTGGGAAAGTCATCTTCAAAGACTTTGGCGACGACAGCATCAAGGGAGATTGTCGCAAATTCGTAGAACTCTATGAGCATGTAGATTATGCCCAAGCTTTTCGCATTCTCTGCCAGATTTATGGTCTGGCCGATTTTCAGATCGAGGCTCGGCCAGCTCCTGTCAAGAAAAAATCTCCTAAAAAGACTAAGCCTTCAGAACCTCATTTTTCCAAAAAACTACTACACATCGAGTTCAAAGATTTTAGCGAGGAAGAACTCGAGTTTTGGAAACAAAAAGGCCAAATTGATCTAAACACCCTCCAAAGCAACCGAGTATTCTCTGTCCGAGCCTTCCAAGTACAGACCGAAGAAAATCGTAGCAGAGAGTTTGTCAATCTCTCCTTTGTTTTTGCTTATGAGATTGTGCCCGGGCAAGCCTACAAACTGTATATGCCTAAGCCTGCTTATCGGGTCTATGCCCCCGCCAAAACGGTCTTTCTGCCTAGCTTGGAGCCTGCCCGCGAGGCTTTCGGGCAAGCATATAGCTATTGCTTTGGTCTGGATACGATCTGCGCTCAAAAGCCCTTAATTCTCTGCGCAGGGGAGCCGGATTGCCTAGCTCTGAAGAGTGCCGGCTATAATGCCTTCACGCTGGGAGATGAACGAGGCAAAATTCCAGATTTTGTGATGGAGCAACTCAAAGCCAGAGGATTCAAGGGCAAGGAGGGCAATCATCCCTTTCTTTCGGTGGTTTATGACACGGATTACACAGGCTTGAAAGCGGCTCAGCAACTAGCCGATACTTATGGTTGCCAACGATTACTTTTGCCCAAGCTTTTCCAGCAAAAAAGTAAAGAAGCTCCCAAGCCCCAGCAAAATGATATTTGTGATTATCTAAATCTCTACGGGTGGGATACGGAGTTAAAGCTCCTGCTCAGCCAGCAAATCTATGCGATTCAAGATTATCGCTTAAAACAAATACCCCATTTCCAAGTAAAAAAATATTTATCTGAAAAAAGCGAATTATTAGCTGAATTTATTCGCCAGCATCCACGCGTACAGGCCGATGCCGACGCAGGAATTGGCAAAACCCACACCATGCTCGTGGAAATGCCCAAGCGTTTGAAGAAAACCATTCTTTTTGCCGTACCCTTTGCCCTGCAGGTAGAGCAAATTGAGAAAGAATACCAAGACCAAACAGAAGATTTGGTTTGCTTTCATAATGCCAGTTTAAGACAAATCGATGCCGAAGAAGAAGCTTTCTACGGTCAGCCCGTCGGTCAGGTCAATGTCTGTACTTATGATCGAATTCAGCAAGTCTATGAACGCTTGGAGAAAGAACCAGCACGAGAAATACTCGTGGTGGTTGATGAAAGCCACCTTTTGACAAGTGAATACGCCTACCGAACCCGTGCCATTCACGATGTGCTATCCGTTTGCCAAAGAGCCGAGCGAGTCGTTTATCTCTCGGCCACACCTGATTATAGCCTCTGCCAATTCTCGGGTTTTCGCTTGATTCGTTTTCAGCGAAAGATCAATCCTGAAATTCAGTTGACGGCCTTTGATTACCAAGGCGAACCTAAAAAGGCTTTACTAAGGCTGCTTTTGGATCATATTTCCCAACAAAAAAATACCTCAGATACGACGATCATTCGGCTAAATAACAAAACGCTGGCAAAAGTTGCGGCTAACTTACTCATCCAAAAGAAGCTTTACCAACCCGAAGAAATTGATTTTGTATTTAGCGAAAAGCGCAAAGGCTTTAGTACCCCTGCTAAGGAAAGCATTGTGCAAGAATCCTTGATTCCAACTCAGGTGAAATTGCTCTTTGTAACTTCTTGCTTTGACTGCGGAATCAATATCCAAAATAGCCAAATTGGGCGAATTATTAGTTTTGAAACCCGCTATACGGATAATTGCAAGGATACTTTCAAGCAACTGATCGCGCGTTTTCGCTCCCTGAAAAAAGTTCAAGTGTGGGTTTGCAAGCCAGCCCGTTATCAGGAATTGCCCCACCTCAAATCTAAATTTGATCTGTACCAAAGGCTGGTAAGAGATGCCCAGAATAAGCTAGATCTGCTGGCTTACAATGATCCGCATTATTGCCAAAAGATTGACCAACAAGTACAAGATATAGATCGTTTTGGCCTTTATACGCCGCGTACGCCCAAATACATCAAAGCAAATCGGGATATTTCGGCCACTTACAAGCTGCTGCTAAAAAACCAGCAAACAGATCAATACCAGATTAATTACAACTACGTTCGCTTCTCTCTCAAAGAATACGAGCGTAAAAATCTTAATAGCCACCGTTTTTACACAGATTTGCATCGGGAGTTGCCCAATCTCGTACTGGTGAATCGTGAAAAACTTTTGGCCGATAAAAAAGACCAAAACCATCGGGTACTCAAGGAAATGATCCAAACGGCCAAGGATCAGAAACAAAGCCGTATTGAACAAATATGCACGCTGATCCAGCAAAAACCTGAAGCCTTCTTCGATGCCGTTCACGCAGAGTATCGGGACGTAGCCCTGCGGGAAAAAATCAAGCAAAACTTCAGCGTCAATCCCAGCCGCTTAGCTCCCAAGCTCGAAGATTTGATGAAAGAATTAGAGCCTGAAAAAACGGAAGAATTAAAGGATAAAGAAGCCAGTGTAGCCATTCAGCAGTACGACGAAGAAATTATCACACTGAGTCATCGCTATTTTTATTTGAAAGAATTACTCATTCCACCCGGCAAGATTCCCGATTTGCTCCAAACTCACGCGAGTGAAGTAAATTACGGCTATCTCACCAAAACTCTGGTCAATCATATCAATCTCTTTGCGAAACAGCAAGCGGGCAAACAAGCCAGCAATTTGATTCGGGATTTTCGCAAATTAGAAGATATCCAATGGTTAGAATTACTCTTAGACCAAGTTCCAGATTTCTCCCCGAGCCAGTATCAGCAAAAGAAAAGCACCAAGCTCAAAGCCCAGTGGCAAAGCCTGACCTATGACCTCAAAATGCTCGAGTACGAGCAAGGAAATCTTTTGGCAAGATGGCTGGATTTGCTTCTAAAAATCCAGACAGGACAAAAACTAAAATCTCAACTCAGAAGCATCCGCCGAAAGCTCAGAACAATGAACCGGAAAATTCAAAAAACTCAATCCCGAATCCAGAAAGCAAAACAAAAGCATGAACATAGTCAAATTCGAGGCTTTGAAGTAGAAGCACTCTCCAAGCAAATGAACCAACTCCGAACCCACCGGGCTGATTGGCAAGGTGCTCGGGCTAATCTGCGCTTACTCAGCTCGCTCTACGAATTAAAAACTTCCAAAAGAGCTGTCTTGCAAGCCGATCAATCGGGGAAAACCCAATATCAGGAAAAAGTACTGGTGCAAATCGCCCAACGAAAATACTTGCCGGATGTCTTGGCTGAATTTGGCTTCTCCGAAAAAGAAATCAAAAATTATATGGAGCATCTGGGCTATCAAATCCGATTAGATTTGGCAGAAAACAGCAGATTTTTGTCAGAAAATGCAAAGAAATCGAGCCAAGCAGCTAATCATGTTCATGTCACTCGAAGTGATTGGAGCGAGAAGTACAGCAGTTCTTAGTTTTTTATTGCTAGTGGTTAGCTGCAGTGATAATACAACAATAACACACTAAATCTGATTAGGAATCACGATCTGAATGCGTGTTCCTTTTCCGAAAGTACTACTGATTTGGATTTGCCCGTGGAGCTTATCTACGGTTTGCTTGACGATGTACATGCCCAAGCCAGAGCCGTCTGATTTGCTGGTGGCTCGGTAAAACATATCAAAGATTTTGTCCAGATGCTCTTGCTCGATGCCAATGCCATTATCCTTGAAGGTAATGATCGCTTCCATCGGATAGAGTTGAATCTGAACATTTACATAATTTCGTTTGGCGTGTGGATTGGCGTATTTGTAGGCATTGGAGATGATATTGCTAAAAATAATTCGGAGCCGCAGATAATCACTCTGAAAAATGGCGTCTTCAGGCAGAATTTCAATATTTAACTTAATCCGACTAAAATTCTCCAAATACTCTAGATCGGCTTGACAGCTTTTGATAATTTCTTCAAAATCAATCACCTCCGATTGCAGTTCGGAGCGATTGGCTTTGGCATAATTGAGCATCGAGCGAATAAACTCGTCTAACTTCAGTACCCGATTTTCGATCAAGCGAATATATTCCATCTGTTGGGCGGGCTGCTCTTCAATTTTGATAACACTAATCAACCCCAAGATAGTGGTGAGGGGAGAGCGTAAATCGTGCGAGGTTTTATAAACCAATTGGTCCAGCTCGAAATTTCGGTCAGAGAGTTCATCGAGGGCGCGTTTGAGTTCTTCTTGCTGGGCGAGTAGCTCTTCGTTGGTAGAAGCGAGTTCTTCTTCCTGCACTTCTAATTCTTGATTGCGGATCATTAGCTCTTCATTGAGCAGATTTAAGTTTTGTTGTTGCTGATTACGCTCAGTAATATCTTGGAAAAGCATCTGTACGGCTTTGGTGCCATCGTAGATGATGGGGGAGCCCACGATTTCCACATCGATTATTTGTTGATCCAAGCGGATAAATTTTTCTTCTTCTTTTTCGGTTGTAAGGTAATCTTCTAAAATGCGTTGATTTCTTTCTTGATTAATTTTACTAAAATCGGGATGGATGAAGTCATACAAATTTTTGCCGATTAAGTCTTGGAGCTGAGAAGTTCCTAAGATTTCGGCGGCTTCGGGATTGGCAAAGAGAATAGATTTTCCATCTGAAACTAGAATCCCTACCGGTGAGAGCTCCACCAACAGACGGTGTTTTTTCTCACTTTCTTTGAGGGCTTGCTCGATTTCTTTTTTGTGGCTGATATCGCTGGAAGTGCCAATAATCTGTAGAGGATTACCGTCTGCATCTCGGTTAAAAATCATTTCACGGGTCAGGAGCCACACCCAGTGTCCGGCTTGGTGCTGCACTCGGTACTCTATTTCCCAAATATCATCCTCTTCGGCTCTGGAAAGACGATCATAATGGCGAATCACGTCCGTCAGATCATCTGGATGTACACGCTGGATGACCTGCGTACGATCCATCTGCTTAAACTCCTCGATGGTATAGCCTAGAATTTTCTCGATACTGCGGTTGGTATAAATATTTTGGCGGGAGGGAAGATCGTGAATAAAGATAATACCTGGGTTGGCATCCGTAATCTTCTGAATAAAATGTAGGTTATCGGCCAGTAATTGTTCGGAGTGTTTCTGTTCGGTAATGTTTCGGGCAGCGGCAAAAATGATTCGTTCTTCGGGTACCGACTGCGCTGTCCAGTTGAGCCAGTGATATTTTCCGTCTGCACCTTGATAGCGGTTATTAAAAAGAATGGCGGTTTTGCCTTCCATGATTTCCAAGGATTCTTTCTCCGTCAAAAGTTGATCTTGGGGATGAACCATACTTAGGAAAGATTTTCCGATTAAATCCTTCTCTTCATAGCCTAATACACGGTTCCAATTTTGGTTGATTTTAATAAAATTGCCTTTGAAATCAATCAAACAAAGCAAATCAGCACTCACCGAAAAGAGCTTTTCCATCTGGATTTGTGCCTTCTTCTGCTCGCTGATATCCATCGTGATATTGATGATATACTCGATATTTCCTTGGGCGTCTTCGCTAAAAACGGCACTGTAGGTTTTGACCCAAACCCATTCCAAACGATGATTCCGAACGCGATACTCATAGGCCACGGTTTGGCGTGTACCATCTTTTTGCCAGTTTTCACGCATTTGTTGGTTTTTTTCTCCCACGAGAGAGCGATCTTCGGGATGGATTCTCTGTTTGATCCACGTGCGGCCTTTTTCGGATAATTCTTGTGCGGTGAAGCCTAAAATGCTCTCTATCGCACTACTCACGTAGAAGTAAGCCTCTCTTTGAGGATGATACAAGGTGATAATTCCCGGAATGTTCTCCGTTATTCGCTCGATAAAGTATTTAGAACGGAGTAATTCTTCTTCAATAGCTTTGCGTTCGGTAATGTCGTTGACAAGCATCAAGGCACCTGCATATCCATCTCCTCGCTGAATGGGGCTGGAAGAAACCAAAGTCCAGATGGCCTCTTGATTTTTACTCAAAAAACAAAAGTCGTATTGCTCCGAGATGCCCTTTTTTCTTCGTTCTATATTGGTTTTGGCGTAATAACGCGTTTCTTCATCCATAAAATCAAAAAAGTCTCTCCCCTGCATTTCTTCGGGTGTGTAGCCTAAGATTTGTGCCATAATCTGATTGACATAGAGCGTGCGATTGCGCGCATCAATGACCCATACGCCTTCTTGGGTATTTTCTATTAATTCTTGGTAAAAACGAGGCTCCTTAGGGTCGAGTTGGTCAAAGGCAGTCGCCAACCACTTCGATGAAAAAGCAGGAATGGCCTGAGGCAAGAAATGATTACTCAGTTGGGCAGCACGCGAACGAGATCGTGGGACAGAACTAGACAAGCTAGGTTCTAGACAGAGCAGTGCTTCTTTCCACTCCTCCGGATGTTGCTGTAAATAAGCCTGATATTCTTGAAAATGCTTTAATCCCAAACATTGCCAGCGATTTTGTAATGCTTCAGTCCACGCCTCCTCTTCCCTTTCCAATATTTGATGTTTGATCTGGTCGAGTAACTCTGTCAACATTTTTTTCATGAGGGCTCATTCATTTTTTGTTTGAGCGATACGCTCAATTTCTTTTCAAAAAGATAAGCGAGTCTTCTGGGCGCAGCCTGAGGATTGATTAGTCCTGACATAGGCCGACTCGTGCTTAAAAACCACAGGTTGATTCCTGATGATTGGTTTTTGGCAAAAATTTTTACTTTGCTTTATGCACAAAAGCATTTAAAATTTTGCGGTTTTGTGACTAGAGAAGCCACAAAGTATTTGAAAGATGAGATGCTGAAGAAAAACTCTATTGATATAGTGAATACGGATAAAACCGAACAATGCTTCCTTAAAAACTAAAAAAATGAAAAATTATACATCACTTAGGTTTGATTTACCCGCTTGTTTGCTCATCTGTACGGTTACCGTGTTATATCCTTATACTTATTACATTGAGCATTTACTCGATCTAAATAAACTAGTGTTTGCCGTGTAGGAAGTGTTAAAAATTGATTTTTGCTCAACTTGCTCTTCATAACAGTGGCCGCCCTGCTGGCTTCTTTTTTAGAATATTAAGATCATGAATTATGGATAGCCAAAATTTCTCTGGTCAAGTAATACCTGCGCAAACTTAGTCTTGGTTTAAGCATCGATTCCTTTTTTGACCAATCATTCCCGTTTTGAATTATTATCTCCTATTTAGAGAATTGAATTAAGTATAAGTAATTGATTTTCAGAATACTATCTCTTGGATTCATTGTTGAGTATTTATGTATCTTGGGTCTCTATTCTTCCATCGTCTGTGAACTAGATTAATAAAATAAGAGAGACAGAGCAAATACAGAAAATCAATGAATTCACCTCTAGAGAATATATGGGTTACTCCCCCTCATCAGCAATCCTTCTCGAGAGAAGGTGCTAAGGTTTGGAAGCAAAATAATGAAATTACTTATATTCAGGTAGATGATAAAAAGATACTCGGTTCTTCGGAGATACTAGACATCCTTTGCACGGTTTATCAGCTAAACCAAGGACAGACCAAAATCCGCTTACTGATGCAGACCAGCAATCTTTATTTTCTATCACAAGATGCGGAGCTATTCTTAGCCCGCAGCCAGCCTATTGTGGCGGTAGCTGTGGTCAGCAAAGCTCCTTGGTGGAGTCGGTGGTATCATCGCTTGGGAGATGCTCTTAAGAGAAATTATCCCTGGAAAACCTTCTCTTCTTTAGAATCTGGCGTTCATTGGTTGGAGCGGTTTTGAGTGAGTAATAAGTATTAGGCTCTGAGCTTTCAATTAGCATCGTCACTATCCTTGCCCTTTATTTTCCGTTTGATCCTCGAATGGTTCAGCTTCATCTGATTCGAGCTGTTTTTTGAGCCTAGATTAGTTTGTTTTGTCGTATCAGTGTATCGAGGAAAACGATTCACTTACTACAAACCATTATAATCATGAAAAACTTACTAATCTCGATTACTTATTTTCAAGTGAAAAATCTTTGGAAGCTTCCTACTTTTCTTCGCTATGCGAGCCGATCTTCTGCCCAAGCCAAAATTGCCTCAGGGATTCTACACCAAGATATTAAAGCAGATTTTTGGAAATTACGTTTCTGGACGCTAACCGCTTGGGAGAGTGAAGAAGCCATGCTTACTTATATCCGACAAGGAGCACACCTCCAGGCCATGAAAAGATCCAGAAGCTTGGCAAAAGAAATGAAGGCCACCCGCTATCCAGCTACTAAAATCCCTACCTGGAGCGAGGCTATGGCCAAAGTAGCAGAGGAAAAACCGATTGCGGTCTAGAAAAAAAGTATTTGCATCTGTCTTTTTAAAAGGCTTCTCTATTTGGGAATGACAATCTACTCACATATAAAATTCCCTACTTCACAAGCGAATCGGAGGGACTGACAAAATTCGTTAGCCATCCCTTATTTATTCCCGTATCTTTGAATAAGCAATCATTAAAACTTCAAAAGCTGTCTGAATTGGAGTATTTGTTTTCTGTCATTACAGAGTCTTTCCGGATGGGAGGACTCTGTATTTTTCTCTAAACGAAGCAATCAACTAATATCATATATTTTAGTGTCTTTTTTTATGTTACACACACGACACATAAAAAAAGCTCGCTTCTCTTGGAAACGAGCCTTTTTGGGAACATTCTTCAACCAGCTATGCATTGAGTCTTAATCTCATCTGATTAATATATAACGAAATCAGTGCCAAGGGAACAAACCACTGATAATCAACTACATCTCATTTTTAATTAATTATTTGTTTCCTGATTTGGGAAAAGAAGCCTAAATCTGGGAAATCGTCGGAACGCGGCTTTTTTGGGAACACTCTTTAGACCACACGATTTTTCTCTCATCATTTTCATAGTAAATAGCTAGTCTCCTCGGGTGCTCAGTGTAGCATCCAGGGAGATTGGTTGATTTGCTCGAATAAAAAAAGCTCGCTTCTACTAGGAAACGAGCCTTTTTGGGAACATTCTTCAACCAGCTATGCATTGAGTCTTAATCTCATCTGCAAGATTATTCGCCAATCTCGTGCCAGTAGAGCCAATATATTGATAACCAACCTCTTGTACACGTAGGAAGGTCTCGTCTTATTCATTTTGGGTAAATTTGTGTCAAAAATGGAAAATATTCTTGCATAACTCATCCAAATTTTACTCATCATCGTAAGTGTAAGTATATAAAAAAAGCTCGCTTCTACTAGGAAACGAGCCTTTTTGGGAACATTCTTCAACCAGCTATGCATTGAGTCTTAATCTCATCTGACTAAATTATTACCAAAGCTATGCCAAGACATTAAAGACTTATAAATCAGGTATTTAGATAAAATTTACTTTCAATCAGTTTCCTATTTAGAGACAAATAACCATTAATTTGGGAATTAAATTCTATGGAAGTTTTGCAAGTATGCAATATTTAGCTAACTTGTGCCTAATTAGCATTGACCTCAAGGTCATAGATCAATCTTCTTCTGGGAAATCGAGCCTTTCTGGAAACTTCTTCGACATTACAGAGCTACGTTGAGTTTTAATTTCATCTGGAACAATTTGTTAAATCAGTAAGTTGATTACCTAATTGAGGATTGATCTCTTTTTCAAACCAGTAATTCTAAGTTCTTCCGCCCTAACATCGTTCTTCATTCATATCATATTGAGCTTTTTATACAATTAAGACTTACTCAGTACTTAATCTATATTGTGTAGCGTCACAAAAAAAAGCTCGCTTCTTCTAGGAAACGAGCCTTTTTGGGAACATTCTTCAACCAGCTATGCATTGAGTCTTAATCTCATCTGATTGATATATAACGAAATCAGTGCCAAGGGAACAAGCCACTGATAATCAACTACATTGCATTTTTAATTACTCATTTATTTCCTGATTTGGGAAAAAGAGCCTAAATCTGGGAAATCGTCGGAACGCAGCCTTTTTGGGAACACATTTTACAGCAAAGCGAGTCTTTTCATCTTTTATTAATGATCATCAAGGCTTGGTGGGTCAAATAAAGGCCTATGAGGGATTTGAGCAAAACCACTGCCTAGCCCATAAAAAAAGCTCGCTTCTACTAGGAAACGAGCCTTTTTGGGAACATTCTTCAACCAGCTATGCATTGAGTCTTAATCTCATCTGAT
>CAZKBP010000026.1:0-87532 GCA_964551015.1 uncultured Cytophagaceae bacterium
TTGTTGTCTACGGGGTTTTAGTACTACTACTTGTAGCCGCCCGACGCTACATCGAGTTATTAGCTTGGGAGCACGTGTATTGCGTGCGCTGTACCGTACAAACCGGAGGGTTCCCCAAGGCGCTGGAGAATGCCAACGAACAAACGCTTTGGGGCAAATAGCTTAGTTTGAGAAAGTGCGATTCCTTGATTTGTTTTTAGCAATCGGGATATTTTATATAATATTGCGGCTTTGTTCAGAGTTATTTTTCAAAACCCTGGGCACCCAACCTGAAATAGAAGCCTTTCCATGGAGCGTTGCTGGCTATTACTTGTTTTTTTGCTCACTTTTTCCGTCAATCCAATGCTACAAGCACAAAAAGCAGAGATTGGTGGAATCATAGATCGCTACGTTCGCGTACAAGAACAGATTTTGAGGAATGATCTGTACAGTAATACCTTTCAACTCAATGGTAATGAACTTGACTGGAACAATGCGCTATTTTACAAGCAAGTAGAAGAATTTTTCTTTCAGCGCAACGTACAAGGAGAGGCTCGCCTACAACTCGTGAAGGTTACTATAGATTCGGCGCGGGCTCGTTATCAAATAGAGTATTTATACAATCCTGAAGGTAAGCTGATTCACTGCATCGAGCAGCAGGATGACCCACAGTTTACTTACCGCAAGCTCCGTGTATATTTTCAGGATGAAGAGTTGCTCCAGCTTTCAGAAGACAACGTTATTATTAATTCCAGTACTATTTTTCATAGCGAAAAGGTCCAATATATCCGGGAATCGGCTCTATTCTACAGAAAGAAATTTAGAGATTACATGGGGCTTTTGGAGAAAAATCCTTAAATAGGAAGATCGTCCTACTAGCCCAACAATTCAGACATATTTTTCCTTCCTTTGCTCATAATTTTATAACTTGCAATTTTAAATAGCAAAACCAAAGGTAAGTAAGCACCGACCCATCTAATCCCCTGATGTTTTATTATGGATTATTTAAAAGGTTTAAATCCTCCTCAGAAAGAAGCGGTCGTTCACCAAGAAGGACCACTGATGATTATTGCCGGGGCAGGCTCGGGCAAAACCCGTGTACTTACCCACCGGATCGCCCACCTGATTCATCAGGGCGTGGATGCTTTCCAGATTTTAGCCCTCACCTTCACGAATAAAGCCGCTGGTGAAATGCGTGAACGCATTGAAAAGCTTGTGGGGTCAGACGCGCGGAACCTGTGGATGGGGACTTTTCACTCCATTTTTGCTCGTATTCTGCGTTTCGAGGCCGCTCGTTTGGGCTATGATAGCAATTTCTCAATCTACGATACCGATGATTCTAAATCACTGCTCAGGAGCCTCATCAAGGAAAAAAACTTAGATGATAAGCTTTACAAGCCCAATCTAGTATTGAGTCGTATTTCTTCGGCCAAAAACCGGCTGATTTCCTACCGTGAGTATTTAGATAATCCGACTTACTACGAAGATGATCGAGCCCACCAAAGGCCCGAAATTGGCCGGCTCTACGAAACTTACCAGCGTCGTTGCTTTAGAGCCAATGCCATGGATTTCGACGATTTACTTTTTAATACCAATATTCTCTTCCGAGATCACGAGGAGGCTCTGCGCAAGTATCAGCAAAAGTTTCGCTACGTATTGATTGACGAGTTTCAAGATACCAATTATTCTCAGTACCTCATCGTCAAGCGATTAGCTGAGCAACATCGCAACATCTGTGTAGTAGGTGATGATGCCCAGAGTATTTATGCCTTTCGAGGAGCTGATATTCAGAACATTCTCAACTTCGAGCGAGATTACCCAAACACTAAGGTCATTCGCTTGGAGCAAAATTATCGTTCTACCAAAACGATTGTAGAAGCAGCCAATTCGCTGATCGCCAAGAATCAATCACAACTTCAAAAAAACGTCTGGACTGAAAATGAGGACGGCACCTCGATCCAGTTGATTCGTGCGGTCTCGGATAGTGAGGAAGGCCGATTGGTGGCTGATTCCATTTTTGAAGATAAGGTTAATCTAAATCTCACCAATGACGATTTTGCCATCCTCTATCGCACGAACGCACAATCCCGGTCTATGGAGGAAGCCCTTCGCAAAAAAAATATCAAATATCGGATCATTGGTGGGCTTTCTTTCTACCAACGCAAAGAAATCAAAGACCTGATCGCTTACCTGCGCTATGTAGTCAATCATCAAGACGAAGAAGCCCTCAAACGGATTATCAACTATCCCAAACGAGGAATTGGTGATACCTCTTTCGCGAAGATTCTTCAGGCTGCCTCAGACCATCGCCTGACTCTCTGGGAGGTGCTCTCTCAGATGGAGCAATACATCAGAGGGAGAGTGGCCTCGGCCGTGGCTGGTTTCGTGGAATTAATCCAAGATTTCGAGCAAAAAAATCAGCAAACCGATGCCTATACCATCGCGGCTTACGTGGCCAAAGAGTCCGGTTTGCTCAAAGAACTGTATGAAGATAAGACCATCGAGGGGCTTTCTCGTTATGAAAACGTACAAGAACTGCTAAGTGCCATTAAAGAATTTGTAGATAACCCCGAAAATGAAGATAAATCGCTCTCGGCTTTTTTGCAGGAAGTATCTCTGCTGACTAGTATTGATGAAGCAGGAGATGAGCAGGAAGAAAAAGTGACGCTCATGACGATTCACTCGGCCAAGGGTTTGGAGTTCAAACAAGTATTTGTAGTTGGTATGGAAGAAGATTTGTTTCCCTCGCAAATGATGATCTCCAGCCGTGCCGAATTGGAAGAAGAGAGAAGATTATTTTATGTAGCCGTAACCAGAGCTCAGCGAAAGCTTACCCTGACTTATGCCACTACTCGCTATCAATACGGAAGGCTCAAAACTTGTGAACCCAGCCGCTTTTTGGCAGAAATTGATGAGATGTATCTGGATCAAAAACAAATCTGGAACCGAAGCTCACAGAAAACTGAGTACAACAATTCTTTTGTCAGAAGCTTAAAATCCAAGCCCCGACAGATTAAACCCATACATAGTAATTATCAGCCCCCTAGCGATTTCAAGCCCAGTGATACCAAAGATTTAGCCGTAGGTATGCAAGTAGAGCACATGAAGTTTGGCTTTGGGGTCGTCAAAGAAGTTCAAGATTACAATCAAGACCGAAAAGCTTGCATAGATTTTGAAGAATACGGAGAAAAAACCCTCCTACTGAGTTTTGCTAAATTGAAAATTCACCAATAGCTGATTTCTGTCATGATCAAAGTCTTGGGTTGAAACTTTGAAAAAAACTAAATTAACAACCCACAACAGACAACAACTTATGAGTGCAAACAACAAACCCAGAGTCGTGAAGGTAAATGCCCAAGATATGGACAGTTACAACACCCAAAAACCCGACGTCATTCTCAAAGAATACGGACGAAATATCCAGAAAATCGTGGATTATATCGTAAAAATAGAAGATGACGAGGAGCGCAACCGATATGCTCACAACCTGATCGAGCTGATGCGACAAATCAACCCCAACACGCGTGATTCTCAGGATTATCAAAATAAACTCTGGGATGATCTTTACATCATGTCGCGTTTCAACCTTGAGGTAGATAGCCCCTATCCTTTGCCCGAAAAGACCATGTTGGGCAAGAAGCCCAAAAGACTCGAGTATAGTACGCATAAAATTACTTATAAGCACTATGGCCGCAATGTGGAGCTACTTTTGGAAAAAGCCCTCGAGATAGAAGATTCCGAAGATCAATACAGTGCTTTGGTGCATATTGGCCGTCTTATGAAATCTTTTTATCTCAGTTGGAACAAGGATAATATTCAAGATTCACTGATTGTGGATCACATGGAGCGCATTTCTGGAAAAACGATCGAGCAAAATCTCAAGGATCGCTTAATGAAAGAAAATCCTTTCGATACCAACTCGCCCAAAGAAAAAAGTAACAATAGTAATAAGAGTAGCGGTAAAAAGAGCAAGAAAAAGAAGAAATCCTAAGCACGCTCAGCTAAGCATTTATCTATCCATTGGAACCTTCATCAACCTAAAACATACGGAAGTTTATGGCCTCATTTCAAGTAGAAGGTGGTAAGCCTCTTCAAGGCGAAATTATCCCCCAAGGAGCTAAAAACGAAGCCCTTCAGGTGATCTGCGCAACCTTGCTGACCGCCGAACCTGTTATTATTCATAATCTACCCCATATTCGCGATGTAAACAAACTTCGAGAATTGATAGCCGCCTTGGGTGTATCTGTCCAGGAGTTGGGAGAAAATTCCTATCGTTTTCAAGCAAATGAGGTAAATATAGATTATCTGGAAACTCCTGATTTTCGTCAGAAAGGGGGGGCACTCCGAGGCTCCGTGATGATTTTGGGTCCTTTGCTCGCCCGCTTCGGCAGAGCTAAAACTCCCAAGCCGGGAGGCGATAAAATCGGGAGAAGGCGCTTGGATACACACTTTCTCGGTTTTGAAAAGCTAGGGGCACAATTTCGCTACGATGCGCAAGATACTTTCTACGATATAGATGCTTCTAATTTGAAAGGAACCTACCTTTTACTAGACGAGGCTTCGGTTACGGGCACAGCCAATATTATCATGGCAGCCGTTTTGGCCAAAGGCACCACAACCATTTATCACGCGGCTTGTGAGCCTTACATCCAACAATTATGTCAGATGCTCAATCAAATGGGAGCGCGTATCCGAGGAGTAGGTTCCAATTTATTAGAAATTGAAGGCGTAGAAGTCCTACATGGCACCGAGCATACCCTGCTTCCAGATATGATCGAGGTGGGGAGTTTCATTGGTATGGCCGCCATGACTGGCTCTGAAATTACGATCAAGCGCGCAGGTATTCAGCAATTAGGTCAGATTCCGATGGTATTCCAGCGATTAGGCATCCAAATGGATTTCCGAGAAGATGATATTTACATTCCTGCCCAAGATCATTATGAGATTCAAACCTTTATTGACGGCTCGATTCTCACCGTTTCAGATGCGCCTTGGCCGGGTTTTACGCCTGACTTATTGAGTATTGTCTTAGTAACGGCTATTCAGGCCAAAGGTACAGTGCTGATTCACCAAAAAATGTTCGAGAGTCGCCTGTTTTTCGTGGATAAATTAATTGATATGGGAGCGCAAATTATTCTTTGTGATCCACATCGGGCTACGGTAATCGGGCTAGACAAAGCTATTTCTTTGAGGGGAATTCGCATGACTTCTCCCGACATACGGGCGGGAGTAGCCCTCTTGATCGCGGCTTTATCTGCCCAAGGCACCAGTATTATTGATAATGTAGAGCAGATAGATAGAGGCTACCAGTATATAGACCAACGCCTAAATGCCTTGGGGGCTTCTGTTGAGCGCTTATAAATTGCAGATAGTGGAGGTGAGAATGCTCGTTTCGCTTTTGCCCTCCGGCCTTGATTCGAGATAATCTCGAGCTTACGACCTGCTACTTTCTTTCTCTGGCACGAAATTGTTTGTAAATTGGATACAACATTAAATACGCATGAGGATACTAGAGAACATTAAAGATTTTTTTAAAAATCTAAATCTTCGTTGGAAGTTTCAGATTGCCCTGTTCGTGGTATACACCGTATCCTTATCCGTTATGGGTTTCTTTAGCTATTACGAAGGGCGAGCTTTGCTGAGCGAGAAATCCTTTGAATTATTAAACAATATTGCCGACCATAAAAAACAGGCCATCGAGTCTTATTTTGAACAGGTCAAAAACCAAGTACTGACCCTGTCTAAAAATCCTAGCACCCGCGATGCCTTAGTTCAATTTAACCAACACTTCCGAGACCAGACCCTTCCCGAGGATGCGAATTTAAATTTAGAATTGGCTAAATTTTATCGCTTGGATTTCATCAAGGCTTTGCAGCATAATCTGGTAGATGAAGAACTGGATACTGAATTTATACCACAAAATAAATTCCGTCGTATCCTACAGTATAAATACATCGCCCACAATCCCAAACCCGTGGGTTATAAGTACATGCTCTCTCAGGTGGATCATCCTAAACCCTATGACCAAATGCACGAGCGTTACCATCCCTCTTTTTTGAATTTTGTGAAAAAATTCGAGTATAAAGACCTGATGCTAGTCAACCTGAAAGGCGATGTCGTGTACTCAGTAGCTAAGCAAGTAGATTTTGCCACCAATTTGGTCAGCGGCCCCCTGAAGAACCGCCACATCGCTCGCCTTTTCCGAAAAGTGCTCGAGTCTGGAGATCTTGATTACGTGGCTTTTGAAGACTATGAATTTTATGAACCCAACTATTACCAGCCAGTATGTTTGGTAGCTACGCCTATCTTTCAGGAAAATCAGGTGGGTAGACTAGAAAAAATCGGGGTATTGATCTTTCAAATTTCTAATGATAAGATCACAAAAATTATTACCAACGATCAACAATGGGAAAAAGATGGTTTAGGAACCTCTGGCGAAACGGCTTTGATTGGTCCTGACTATCTCCTGAGAAGCAACACGCGGAGCTTACTCACTGACCCCCTAGCTTATCAGCAAAACATCATCAGGTACGAGCAGGATAGCGCATTGGCCAAGAAAATATTCCGCCTGAATACCACTATCCTGATGCGCAAGAAAAAGACCCAAGCCGTGATCTTGGCACTCAATGGCAAAGAAGGGACAGATCAAGTTGAGGACTTTTTGGGCAATCCCGTGCTGGATGTGTACAAACCCATTGATATATTAGGAACCAGATGGGCTCTCATCACGGAGGTCAATGCTTCGGAGATTTTTAATTCAGTGGTCATTCTCGGTAGGCAACTGCTGTTTATCGCAGGTATTCTCTTTTTATCGATTACGGTCTTAGGATTTTTCTTAGCTAGAACCCTCTCTCGACCCATGGGGAAAATTCAAACAGAGATTACTATGCTTTCGGAAGGGCGCTTCCCCAAGCCCAGCCAAAAGATTTACAAAGACGAGCTGGGCAAGATCGATGCAGCACTCAATTCACTCATTGACAATATGCAAAATGTGGCCGGCTTTGCCAAGGATATTGGTAGAGGTAATTTTGATTATAATTTTAACTCCAAGGGCGAGCAAGATATATTAGGAAATGCCCTCCTGCAAATGCGGGATAACCTCAAAAAAGTCTCTATCGAAGAAAGCGAGCGCAGTTGGATCAACACAGGAACCTCTCTGTTTGGAGAAATTCTACGCAACCACAGTGATGATATTCAAAAGCTGGCCGAAGCCACTATCGCGGAGTTGGTCAAGTATCTCAAAGCCAATCAGGGTGCTTTCTTCATCTGGGAAGAAGAAACCCAAGCCCTTAGGCTAGTCAGTGCCTATGCTTACAATAAATACAAATATGTAGATAAACAGATTCAGGCCGGAGAAGGACTCGTTGGTCAAGCTTACTTAGAAAAAAGCAAGATCTATCTAACCGAAATTCCCTCCGACTATGCTGATATTAGCTCTGGTTTAGGTCAGGCCAGCCCTAAATCTTTGATTGTCATTCCTATTCAGGTAAATCAAGAAATTTATGGCGTGATTGAATTAGCTTCTTTCGAGCAATTAAAGCCCTACGAGATTACTTTCTTAGAAATTGTTTCCGAAGATATTGCCACAACCATCTCGGCGATTAAAGTTAATAATGAAACCCGAAAGCTCTTAGAAGAATCCCAAAAAGTAACCGAGCAACTCCGTAAGCAAGAAGAAGAAATGCGCCACAATTTTGAAGAACTCATGCGCTCCCAAGAAGAAGTTCGTAAGCGACAAAGGCAGATTGATATGCTAGTCAGTGGCAGAATGACTCTGGAGGAATTTATCCAAACCAGAGCACAAGAAGGCGAACTCCTTGAAGAAGAACTAGAAAATGACCTGCCTCAAAATGAACTAGAAAAAAGAGTGCTCGCCGTCATCAAAAGACAAAAAGAACTACTGGATAAAGCCGTAGAAGATAATCAAACTCAGGAAAAAGAATTAAGAAGAAAACTGGATGAAAATGGCCAACATTCGTCCAAGAACTCAAAGTTCGAGTACTAATCTACGGAGCCTGGCCTTTCTGCTATGGCTCGCTCATTTATTTGCCCCCCTGCACGCACAGGAATATCAAAAAACCATTGATGTGGTATTGGGTTCCCCTGCCTTGACCCAACCAGTCTTCACTTCCTTAGATGAGGCACTGCTCCGCCCCCTAGAAGTCTATCATCTGGATCTCAGCGGGCAAACGCTTCGTTTTCTTCCCAATGAAATTAACCAACTGAAAAATTTAGAAAAACTCGAGCTTAGGCATAATTCTCTCCGTGATATTCCCGAAGAGATAACCCAGCTTAAGCAACTTTCTTTGGTTGATCTAGGAAATAACCCCTTGCTGAATGCCCAAACTGTGCTACCCCTTTTGATCCAATTACCCGCCTTGCAAGACCTAATTCTGGATTCATGCACGCTGGAAAAACTCCCCTTACTCACCTCAAAACCTCCAAAACTAAAGCACCTCAACCTGAGCCATAATCAAATCGCCCACTTTCCCGCCTATCTCTGGACTTGGCCCGAACTTAGAAAACTTAATTTAGCCTACAATCAATTACAACAGCTACCCATGCCCGGCCGGGCGTCCAGTCATTTGACCCATTTGTATCTGCAAGCCAATCAAATTTATACTTTACCCCAAGCTTTGGATCAATTCAAATATTTGAAAGAATTAAATCTGACTTATAATCTAATCGAGCAATGTTCATTTACGCTCTTGGAGATTCCAACGTTAGAAACGATCGCACTTTATCAAAACCCATTGTCTGAGAGGTTCGTTGAGCAATTAGAAACTCATCCGCTTCGAGCCAAGGTGCTCTATTAAATCTGCCCACATGGATGATGCTTTCCGCGGGAGAAGTTTATTGAAACCCATAATTTTTCTAAATTTGCAATCCAATCACAAAAAATTTGGCATTTATGAATATTGAAGCCACACTGATCCAATCCATTCAAGAAGCCTTTCAAGCTCTATTCCAGATACAAGTTCAGGATATTAGCTTACAGCCCACTCGTAAAGATTTCGAAGGTTCTCACACCTTGGTTACTTTTCCTTATGCTAAAACCACCAAGAAAAAGCCCGAAGAAACCGCCCAACTCATTGGGCAATATCTCAAAGAAAAAACAGCCATCGTACGCGATTTTAACGTGGTTAAGGGCTTTTTGAACATCATACTAGAAGATCAAGTGTGGATAAATGCCTTTGACCAGGCTCGCCAAGCCCAAGATTTTGGACAATCAGCCCCCAATGGGCAAAAGGTTATGGTAGAATTTTCATCACCCAATACGAACAAACCATTGCATTTGGGGCATTTACGGAATAATTTCTTGGGAGATGCCATCGCCCGCATTTTCAAAGCCAATGGCTACGAGGTATTTAAAACTAATTTGGTCAACGACCGAGGGATTCATATTTGTAAATCTATGGTGGCTTACCAACGCAAAGGCGAAGACGAAACGCCCGATTCAGCGCAAATCAAAGGAGATCATCTGGTAGGTAAATATTATGTAGCCTTTGACAAGGAGCTCAAGCAAGAAACCTCCGTATTAGAGCACATTCTGCAAGCTCAAAAGCAAGAAGCACAGGCTCCTTACAAAATTATCTTCAATGCAGATGTTCAGAAAAAAATTGACGCCATTCTCAAAAATATAGCTACCACCGAAGATGGAAAAAAGAAAAAAGAACTCAGAGGCGACCTCAAACAGATCATCCAAAATCAAACCTACCTCATGCGCGAAGCTCAGGATTTGCTCCAGAAATGGGAGGCGGGTGAAACCGAAACCCTGGCTCTCTGGAAAAAAATGAACGGCTGGGTCTACGAGGGCTTTCATCAAACTTATCAAAAGATCGGCATTGAGTTCGATAAAATTTACTACGAATCTCAAACCTATCTGCTTGGCAAAAATATCATTGAGGAAGGACTCAAGCAGGGAATTTTCTACCAAGAAGCAGACGGCTCGGTTTGGATTGATTTAAGTGATGAAAAATTAGATAAAAAATTACTTCTCCGTTCAGACGGCACTTCGGTATATATGACCCAAGATTTGGGTACGGCTGATTTGAAATATGAGGATTTCAAAATAGATAAATCCGTCTACGTCGTTGGTAATGAGCAGGATTATCACTTCAAAGTCCTCTTTAAAATCCTAGAAAAACTAGGCCGACCTTATGCCGAGGGGCTTTATCATCTTTCCTACGGCATGGTAGACCTACCCACGGGTAAGATGAAATCTCGCGAAGGAACCGTGGTAGATGCCGATGACTTAATCGCCCAAATGCTTGAAATTGCCCGCCAGAAAACCAATGAATTAGGAAAAACCGAGGGTTTTAAATTAGAAGAATTGGAAAAACTTTACCACACCATCGCCGTGGGTGCCCTGAAGTACTTCCTCCTCAAGGTTGATCCCAAGAAGCGCATGCTCTTCAACCCCGAAGAGTCGGTGGACTTCGAGGGAGATGCGGGGCCTTTTATTCAATTTAATTATGCCCGTTGCTCGGCAATCCTCAGAACGGCTCAGGAAAAAAATATTGCTTGGGAAGTTTCAGATTATCAAACTTACCAGCATTTGCACCCTGCTGAGAATGCCCTAATTCAGATGATTCTGAGTTTTCCTAAGAAAATTGAAGAGGCTGGCGAAAACTATGCTCCTTCTCTGATCGCGCAATATGCCTATGATTTGGCGAAAACTTATAGTAAATTCTACACGGAATGCTCTATCTTTCAAGCAGATACCAAGGAAGCCCAAAGTTTTCGGGTGGCTCTGACGGAGCAAAATGCCCGCACGCTTAAAAAAGCCATGGGCTTGCTAGGCATTGAAGTGCCAGAAAGAATGTAAGAATTTTAAGACTCGAGTTACAAATTCTTCCCGAAGTGTTAACCAAAAATGTTCAATTTCTTGCCCATAATAGTCCAATTTTAGATGATAAGCCAAGGTTATTTTCCAATCCTCTTGAATTAATTAGGTTGGTAAATAAATTATACCTAGCTTTGTAACGCAATTAAGCTAAGATGCTCCATTTGAAGAAATACCTCCCGTAGTTTTTCCAATTGTCCCATCCTGGCCCAAGCTTGAAAACGCTTAACAGCGGCTACTAAAAAATTACACATCAAGCTTTATTTACCTCCTGATCAGTATCTCCGGCAAGTGTTTTGGCCAACGATGTACTGTTTATGGAATGAACAGTATAATACTGGTAAAACACTTTATATGATTCAATACAAATTTTCTAGAAATATTAATCAAGAATTTTCTAGAACCCTTAAAGAAAGAGTACGCACTTATTTTAAAGATAATCAGATTGGACAGAAGGCCAATTCGCAGATGGTCAGAAAGACTATCTTTGCACTTTCCCTCTACTTGGGTGCCTATCTGATCATTATTTTAGCTGGAATTGATTCCATCCCACTACTCTTTTTCCTCTGGATTTGTTTGGGGCTAAGCAAAGCGCTCATTGGCACTTCGGTGATGCACGATGCTCTGCACGGTTCTTATTCTCGAAGGAAGTCGGTGAATTCATTAGTGGGTTTTTCGGCTTGGGTGATTGGAGTAGATGCCAAAATTTGGAAAATACAACACAATGTACTCCACCACACCTTTACCAATATTGAACACGCGGATGAGGATATTGCCCCGAGCTACATGCTCCGTTTCAGTCCTCATCAACCCCGACGTTGGTTCCACTATTACCAACATATATATGCTATTTTTTTGTATAGCCTATCTACTCTGGTGTGGGTAACCATCAAAGACTTTATCAAATTGTACCAATACCGTCAAAAGAAATTAATCAAAGATGACAATTTATTTTATTGGTTCCTTTTAGAGCTAGGAATTCGCAAATTGCTTTATCATTTCTTTTTCCTGCTCATTCCCATTTATATGTTAGATATTCCGGCAGGTCTGACCGTATTGATGTTCATCAGTATGCATTTTACTACGGGCATTTTATTAAGCCTGATCTTCCAGACGGCACACGTAATGCCCACCTCGGATTTTATTATGCAAGAAGATCAACAAATCGATGAGAATTGGGAAGTCCATCAAATTTTCACTACCACCAATTACGCGATGGATAACAAGCTGATTTCGTGGCTCTTTGGTGGGCTTAATTTTCAAGTGGAACATCATTTATTCCCTAATATTTGCCACGTACATTATCCTCATATTGCCAAAATTGTTCAACAAACTACAACCGAGTTCAACCTCCCCTACTACGCACAAAAAAGCTTTGGAGGAGCTATTTTGAGTCATTTTCGAATGCTCAGAAATCTAGGTCGTTATGATACCTTAACTACCACCCAAGGAGCGACCTTGGCCAATGTATGATTTTTAAACTTTTGTATTCAACGTGAAAAAAACAAGAAATAGAAAATATTCTCCCAAAAGAGGAAACTTCAAAAGAAATACTTTCCAGAACAGGAATCGAATTGATATTAGTAAATACGTGAATAAAAGGAAGGATTTACCTGCCCAAGAACCCTACACGCATTTGCATACGTTTGAAGATTTCCGATTACACACGGATTTACTCCGCCAGATCAAGCAGATAGGTTATACCAAACCTACTGAAATCCAAGACAAAACCATTCCGCATACCTTATCTAAGCGGGACGTAATCGGAGTGGCGGGTACAGGTACGGGCAAAACAGCTGCCTTTCTGATCCCCATTATCCAAGGATTGATAGAAAATCCAGGCAATCACCGGGCTTTGATCATTACCCCTACCCGTGAGTTGGCCTCTCAAATTTTTGATGAGTTCAGAAAAATCACCAAAGGTCTTAACCTTTACGCAACCTCTCTCATTGGGGGTTCTAGTGTAGAGCGCTCTGTCAAGGCTTTACGCCGCACCAATCACGTAATTATCGGTACCCCCGGTCGCTTGATGGACATGGCTCAAAGACGCCTGCTACCTCTGGCTAATTTTGAAACACTGGTGCTTGATGAATTTGACCGAATGCTCGATATGGGCTTTCAGCAGGATATGATGAATATTATCGGTAAGATGGATGCAAGAGAGCAAACCTTGCTTTTCTCTGCTACCTTGGATCATTCTCAAAAATCCATCATCCAGAAAATTACATCAGATGCTATTGAAGTAAAAGCTGGCAATGGCACACAAAATAGTACGGCTATTGAGCAAGAGGTAAGACATATCCCCAAAGATCAGAAGAAATTTGAGATACTAGTGGATGTCATTTCTCAGGAAAAAAACCCGAAAGTAATCCTTTTCTGTGAAACGAAAAGGCTAGTCAATGATCTCTGCAAAAATCTCAAAAAAGTAGATATTCCAGCTGATATGATCCACGGCGACAAAACCCAGAAAGCTCGGGAAAACGCCTTGGGTAAGTTTAAGAAAGGAAGAGTTAAAGTACTAGTGGCCACTGATGTGTTAGCCAGAGGTATTGATGTAGATGATGTTTCTCTGGTAATCAACTACGAAGTCCCTAGTAACTATAATGATTATATACATCGCATCGGCCGAACGGGTCGAGCCGGTAAGACTGGTAAAGCGATTACTTTTATTGACTAAATGTTAGATATGGCAAGATCACAGAATAGTTTTATCAAAAAACAAAAAGCGGAAAAAAAGCGGAAAAAAAAGAAAGAAAAATTCGAGAAAAAACTAGAGAATAACAAGAAACCGACTAGTGGAGCGTTAGAAGATATGATCGCATACGTGGATGAGTTCGGTAACATCTCCTCTACCCCTCCCGAGGAAGAGGAAACTTCAGAAGATAAGAATAAAGAGAATACCAACAATTAATTGAATATAATGCAAAAAGGAACAGTTAAATTTTTTAATGAAACCAAAGGTTATGGTTTTATTACCCCAGATGATTCTGGAAGAGACATTTTCGTTCACGCTAGTGGATTGATTGATGAAATCAGAGAAAACGACGAAGTAGAATTCGAAGTTGAGCAAGGCCCAAAAGGTCTCAATGCGATTAATGTGAGAGTAGTTGACTAGTTCACTGATAGCAAAGGAGTTAGCTCCTAACATCAGAAATCTATATTAAGTAACTTAACCCAAAACACCTGAGTCTATTCTGTAAAGAAAATCCTCTCAGGTGTTTTTATACCATCTCCACGATCGTTCTTCTTAGATTAGATGGTCTAGATGGTTTGTGGTACCCTTTTCTTCTATGCTAAAATAGAGGCCTAGATGCTTTTGCGCTTATCTCAGCAAAAACAAACAACAAATCTAGATACTTCTCACTAAATAATTACGATTCCTACTTATCAACAGTAGCGAAAAACGCTTTGAGCTTCACTTCATCTAAATGACCTTGGCTTCTGACTCCACTACAGAGATCTAGACCAAAGGGTTGCACTTGCTCTATGGCTTGCCTGACGTTCTCAGTCCGAAGTCCTCCTGCTAGGAACAAGGGTATGTCAATACTTTCTCTAATTTCCCTGCTCAGGCTCCAGTTGTGAGTTCTGCCTGTCCCTCCTAGTTCCTTGACTTTTAAGTTGGGATTGCCACTATCGAGCAAAATAGCATCTACTTCTCCGGATATACGGATCGCCTCTGCTACCGAGTTTTCGTCTTGTACATGGATCACTTGTACTAGTTTCACATGGGGCAGTGCCTCCCTAATTTGTTGATAACTACCTCTTTGCAAAGTGTCTACGATCTGAATTGTGCTGGTTTGTACTTTTTGGTAATGGGCAATGATCCGGTCTGCATCCGTTTCACTCGTTAGCAAAAAAGTAGCGATGGGAGGTGGAACCGATCGGGCAATTTCGTGAATCAGTTCGTCAGCAATCACCCCTGGGCCACTCGGCATCTGCCCTACCAAGCCCAAGGCAGAGGCTCCAGCTTCGATAGCCATTTTGGCTTCGGCTAAGCTACTGATACAGCAAATTTTGACTCTAGGTTTCAAGGCTCCTTTTTAAGTTTTCGGATATTTTCTCCAACTTCGTTCACAATTAATCAAAACGCAAGGCCTTCACGGGGCGTACTCGAGAAATGATCGCGGTGGGTAATAAAAGTACTACCGCCACTACCAACAGGGTTAGCAGATTCATCCCGATGATAATACTCCAATCCCACTCGATAGGGACGGTATTCATATAATAATTGACGGGATCTAAGGGAATTAACTCAAAATAATACTGTGCCGCACAGAAACCCAAACCAATCAAGTTTCCTAAAGTCATTCCCTGAGCAACTAATAAAATGCCTTTGTAAATGAATACGCTACGAATCTGCCAATTCGTAGCACCCATGGCCTTGAGTATCCCGATCATTTGAATTCTTTCCATGATCATAATCAGCAGGATAGAAATCATATTAAAACTAGCCACGATCAGAATCAGTCCTAGAAAAATCGCTACATTTTTGTTGAGCAAATTGAGCCAATCAAAGATATCCATATGGCGATCGGTGGTGGTGAGTAAGCCCATGTCATAGTTCATGGCGTCGAGTACCTGTGGCACCGCTACCGAATCTAACTCTGCAAAGTTTTTCACAAAAATTTCGTAGCCTCCCGCCAAGGAATCCGGCCACTGGTTTAGACGACGAATTAAGTTAATATCTCCGATAATCAGTTGTTTATCAAACTCTTCCATACCCGTTTGGTAGATACCTTGTACGTGTAGCTTACGAAAACGAGGCGGATCTTGCACGAAACACATCAAAATAGTATCGTGGAGCGAGAGCCGAAGCTTGTTGGCAATCTCTTGGCTGATTAAAATATCACTAGAATAGCCTTGCTGGGGAATTTCCAAAAATGCTCCTGCTACCAAATTGGGCGTAAAAATTTGGGGATCGTAGTCTCGACCAATTCCTTTGAGAATCACGCCTAAAACTTCTTCATCTGCCTTGAGAATGCCTGCTTTTTGCCCGTACACATGTAAATGCTCAATACTGGGAATTTTGGTATGATTCTGATAGAGATAAGTATGAATAGAAATAGGAGTATCTTCATAAGATTGATTGAGACTACGCTTGGTCACGAGCATATGCCCGCTGAGGCTAAATAATTTTTCCCGAATTTTTTCTTGGAAGCCCAATAAAATCCCGAAAGCAATTAAAATAGCCGCTAACCCCATGGCAATACTAGCCACAGCAATGCGGGTGACGATAGAGGAAAAAGATTTCTCTCTAGTTTTGCCCAATCTTTGTGCTATGAAATAATATAGATTCAATCTTTGTTATAATTTTAGATAAGTAAAGCAACCTAAATTAAAATCATGTTTGGCCTAGGGAAGAGCTTGTCTATGAAATAGTTCCTAACGTTATATTTTTCGTCAGCCCAATCGCGCTCTGTTTTTAGAAGGACTTGACAATCAACCTCTTTCCGCACACGAATTATTATGCATATTCCTTTTTTTAGACTATCAACTTGGCGTTTTTTTCTAAGTTTAGCTTGTATTCAAGCATTTTCCTGGCTTTGTCTCACCTGTCGCTCCAAAGTACCTGTGCTTTCGGCCAAAAACGACACTCTAAGGTACGAAAGGCTGAAGAGAATCTTCCCAGATGAAAGCACAAATTTAAGTCTTGGTGCTTTCCAAATTCAGGAATATTTTCCCGAAATGCAAAACAAACGGGTTGGCCTCGTGGTCAACCATACCTCCCTCCTAGGCGATGTGCATCTGGTAGATACGCTTATCAATTTAGGGGTTCGAGTCAGGAAAGTATTTGCCCCTGAGCATGGTTTCCGAGGACAAGCTGATGCGGGTGAAAAAGTCCAAAATAGTATTGATCTCCAAACAGGCGTTCCTATCATTTCTTTGTATGGAAAAAAGAAAAAGCCCTCTACCAAAGACTTGGACAGCCTCGATGTTCTGATTTTTGATATTCAGGATGTAGGTACACGCTTTTATACCTATATCAGCACTATGCATTACGTGATGGAGGCATGCGCAGAAAACAACAAAAAGCTGGTAATCTTAGATCGTCCCAACCCCAATGGTGCTTATGTAGATGGCCCCGTGCGTAAGCCGCAATATCAGTCTTTCGTGGGAATGCATCCTATTCCTATCGTGCACGGATTGACCGTGGGTGAGTTGGCATTGATGATCAACGGTGAAGGCTGGCTCAAAGGAGGTAGAAAATGTGATTTGAAAGTAATTAAAAATCGGGATTATCGCCATAATCTCTTTTATTCTCTCCCCATCAAGCCTTCTCCTAATCTACCCAATGATCTTTCCATCCAGTTATATCCCTCTCTCTGCCTCTTTGAAGGCACCCAAATTAGTGTGGCGCGTGGCACAGAATTTCCATTTCAGGCGATCGGGGCACCCCAAAAGAATTTAGGTAATTTCGTTTTCCGCCCACGGAGCATCGTGGGTATGTCCAAGAATCCTAAATATCAAGATCGCCTTTGCTATGGCATCGATTTTCGGGATCAAGATTTTCAGGGTGGTTTCACGCTCAAGTATTTGATTGATTTTTATAAGAAATATCAAGATAAGAAAAATTTCTTCACGGGCTACTTTGATACCTTAGCAGGTACAGATCAACTTCGCAAACAAATCCAAGCTGGTATGAGTGAGCAACAGATTCGCAAGACTTGGGAAGCAGATCTGGTGAAGTATATGAAAATGCGAGAGAAATATCTGTTGTACCAGTAGGGAGCTTTCAGCTTTCCTTTGGTCTATTTCAGTGAATGTTCCTCTCTGGTAGATCAAAGATAGGAATCTTAGCAAGAATCCTACCTATGATTGATCATTGATTTGCTGGGTAATTCTGTTTTTCCTTCTCGGAAAAAATCTGCACAAAAACACCTAAATGAAAGCTTAACACCACTGGTGCGGCTCTTCTATCGGGCACAAAGATCGAGTTGGCTTTCATGTTCAAGTCCAGGCTCCATCGCTCGTCGAAATGATAAGCGAAACCAGCTACCGCTGAGATACCTCCATTGACATCACTGGCTGCGAGGTCAATCGTTCCGAAGTTGGCTGGTAAGGACGGAGTACCTGTTTGCTCGAAAATAGCGTCCACCAAATCGTCTAAATCAATCGTGATATTTTCAGTGTGAGTAGCATAAAGGCTCAAATCCATTCCCACGTAGGGCTTAGCTTTGCCTGTCAAAATATAATATTCAAAACCCACATTAATCGGGAAAAAGTCCACATTGGGTATCTCCAGCAAGGTATCAGCATTGATGGCATTGAGCAAATTCAAGGAGCTTTGGCTAATCCCAAAAGCTTCTCCCAATTCATTGATATCATCTCCCGCGCGACCAAAGGCAAAGTAACTGACATTGGCTGTCAAGGCGAAACGTTCTGATAACCAGAACTTTCCTCCGACGCTTGCTCCGTAGCCATTTTTACTAATTGTACCAAAATCTCCCAGAGGAATCGCCAGAGATGGCCCTGTCCCTACCCGCAACTGCCCGTAACTTGGTGAGGCAAAAGCAAAAAAGATCAGGAATATCCAAAAAGTTAGCTGAATTTTTTTCATAAGTTTGTTTTATAAATGAGTTTATCAACCGTTCACTTCTACAAGAAACGTACAATCCAAGCGCTTTCCTGTACGAAAGGGAAGAACTTTTCGTTGTGTGCTCGGATACGAGAGAGATTAGCTTTTCTACACACGATTTGAATGCTAAAAAGGCACGATTTTGAATAATATATTTTTACCATAGATTTATTTTCGCGAAAAATGCAGACCAATTTTATGAAAAAGAGCATTTCCCTGAGCGCAATTCTTTATTCTTGTCTGGTGTTCTTGGCTTGCTCAAGTCCACTCTTGACTCAGGCTCAGACGGCCGCTGGCGACCGAGATGGAGATGGTATCCCAGATATTGGAGGTCAAGACAAATGCCCCACCACCTTATCCAAAATCAAAGGACGGAAAGCCACGACTGTGGATGAAATTAGCGGTCAAGAAATTACCATCCGTCTTCCCCAAAATCTAGAAGATTATGTGTTTCAAGACAAAATCCCGCTGGATGCCAAGCTCAAAGAATTACTCAACACGCAAGCAGAATACAAAAGGGAAAAAAGAAGAGTCGATGAAAAATACGGTAAGTACGCCGACATGAAGGGTAAAGACCGCAAGGAAAAATCTGAAGGGCTGGACTCAGTGATTATTGATTATCAGGAGCAGATCGATTCTATGCGTTTGGCCATTCGCAACCTTGATCCAGATTCTTATGTAGAATTTGTGGGAAATATTATCGACCAAAATGAAAATGTACTCAAAGAAAATGTCAAAGTCAAAATCCGTATTCGGGTGGATGCCTTTGGCTGCCTAAAAGACGACGACCAAGATGGTTCCCCCAATATGGTTGACCTTTGTCCCGACGAAAAAGGCTCCATGGAGTCTAGTGGCTGCCCCGACCGAGATGAGGATACCGTTCCTGATCGAGAAGACGATTGCCCAGACACTCCAGGAGCCGTGGAGCTTAAAGGCTGCCCTGACCGAGACAAAGACGGCGTAGGCGATCCCCAAGATGATTGTCCAGATACCCCGGGGGTAGTCGAGCTCAAGGGCTGTCCTGACCAAGATCAAGATGGCATTCGAGATCAAGATGACCAATGTCCTGAAATTCCCGGCCCTAAGGAAACTCAAGGTTGCCCCGACCGTGACAAAGATACTGTAATTGATATGGAAGACGAATGCCCCGATGTGCCCGGAACGGTAGAAAACAAGGGCTGCCCCGAGATTTTGGAAAAAGCCAGCCGAGTGTTGTTTGAAACGGGAAAAGCCATTATCAAATCCGAATCTTATTCAATTTTGGACGAATTAGTAGCCTTACTGCAAGAGTATCCTCGCTCCTATATTTCTCTGGCTGGGCATACGGATAGCGAAGGTTCTGAATCTGATAATTTGATGCTATCTAAGAATCGCGCCCAAGCCGTAAAAAATTATCTCATCGAGAAGGGGATTTCTGAAGATCGCATCACGAGCACAGGATACGGCGAGATGCGCCCCGTAGACAGCAACGAAACCGCCGAAGGTCGCGCTAAGAACCGCCGCGTGGAAATGAAGTTGAGTAATGAGAAAATCACGGAAGAATAGGACTTGGGGCTAGGCTCGCGGTTATAACCTGAGGCCAAATTTATCCAAAAACTTTCTCCAGTACGATTACATAACCAACCAAGGTTTGCTTTTGGTCAGCCTTGGCTTTGGTAAAGATATTCATCATGTCTCGCTTGAACACTCTTTCCTTATCTTCTACTTGGATACGCACTACTTCTTCGTGAGTATCTTTCTCGAGTACGGGATGCTCAACCTGAGAAATCATCAGCGGGTTGGTCACGTCTCTCACTACTTGATTTTGATCGCTGATTTGAGAAATATGTTGCCCTCTTAGCTTTTTCTCAGAAAGCCCAATGAGCTCTTCGGCTTGTTTGTTCACGTGCAGGAAGCGTTTTTCTTGGTCAAGTACAATGATGGCTTTTTTGAGAATCTGCAATACAGCTTCGGTACGTCGCTTCTCGAACCAGACTTGCGATAGGTTACTTTCTTCGTAGTGCTTGAGTTGAGAAGCCATGTGATTGAAAGAAGCCGCCAATTCTCCTACTTCGTCTTTGGCGTGGTAACGAAGCTCAAGCTTTTGGTCAAAGTTCTGGTGGATGATTTCTTGAATTTTTTCCTTCAATTCCACCAGAGGGTTCGCCAAATAACCGGGCAGAAAGAACACCATGGCCAAGGTAATGGTGAAAGAAATAATCCCGAGGATGCTCAAGAGCAAGCTGACCTTCTCGCCCGTCTGCCGGATCGAGCGACTTTTATCTACGATGGCCTGCATATTGAGTTGATGCAGGCGACCAATCAGTTCTTTAAGTCGATTGTATAAGGGAATAAACGCTTGATTAGTCAGGGCAATATTCTCTTCGGCACTATTGTTAAGTGTGGTGGCATTGTAAGTATCTCGGAACGAAGCTAGATATTTACGGTAATCCGTTTCTAATGAGTCCAGTAAATCTTCTTCAAAGGTTTCGGTCACGTTTTTTTCGGCTGCCATCAACTGTGCCTCGAAGGCCAATAGTGCTTGCTTGTAATCGGTGCTGGGGCGAAAAGCGCTGTTCTTGCCTTGATTACTGATAAAGATGCTTCTAATCTGGAATTCGTGGATGGTATTCAATTGTTCCTGCATGGCGGCAGCATAGCCTACCGACACGTAGTTGTCTTCCATAATGGTGCGAGACTTACTGGTGAAAGAGTCAATAGATTGATAGCCTAGCAAACTCAATAAGGCCAACATCAAGAGGAAAAAAATTAATACGAGTAAAATTTTCGATTTGAGGCTCAGGTTCATAAGCTTGTGTCTTTAGAGAGTAACTGTTTTCTTATGGTAATTTTTTTATCCTATTTTCTTAGTAAATATGCTTGTTTTTATGGCTAAAAACTTCTTTTAGCGTGATAAAAGGAATCTCAGGTATCAAATTTGCGCAAAAATTAGACAAGTATTGGGATGATACCAACAATCCTCTTATTTTTGTTTGGTCTGATTTCTCAGCCACATCAAAAGCTGATTTCGCCTACAATTACTATCTAATTTAGCAAAACCATGTTTGGCCTTTTCTCCCTTAACGCCAGCCCAAAGAATAGCTATAAATTCGTTTGTTGGCTGTGGTTCATTCTTTTTCCTTCATTAGTTCAAGCACTTCCTAAGAAAATACCGAGCGACTCTCTTCCACCCACTTGGAAGGCAAGCCCTGTCTTGGCTCCATCCGTCATCACACTGAATCCTGCCGCCGCTGCTCGCAATGTGCCGCGCTCTGCTAGCATTAGCATCGAGTTTAGCGAAGCAATGAACGTCACTACGATCAATGCACAGAATATCTACATCTACGGAAGTGCTACGGGAATCGTTCAAGGGGGTTTTAATAATCCTACGGGCAACACTTTCGTGTTTGTTCCCAATCAAGCCCTAAGGGCGGGTGAAGTCATTCGGGTTAGTATCAGCAATCGGGTAGAAAGTGCTATCGGAGAAGCACTCCCACAGACTTTCAATTATGAATTTCACGTGGCATCTGCACAAGCCTTTCCTGTTTTCTCTGAGAATAATTTAGGAAGCAGTGCCAACCGCCCCAATCATATCTTTGCCTCCGATTTAGATCAGGACGGAGATACTGATTTTTACACTTCTTCTTTCCAAGACGGTCAGATTATTTGGTATGAAAATGATGGCTCGCAAAACTTCACTGAAAACCAAATCGCTGCGGGCGCAGGAGCAGGTACCGTCCGTACTGCCGACCTCAATGGCGACGGGAATCTGGACATTATTGCCACTTTCTTTTTAGAAGATCGCTTGGTCTGGTATGAAAACGATGGAAATCAAAACTTTGTAGAAAGGGCTATTCGGGAGGGCTTGGATCAAGTCTTTGTAGCTTATGCGGTAGATTTGGATGGAGATGGTCGAGAAGATGTCCTCTCTGCTACGATCAACGGCACAGCGGAGCAAATCACTTGGCATAGAAACGAGGGCGGAGGTAATTTTACAGATATTGTAGTAGCAAGTGGCATTCAATCTACTCAACAATTGGCTGCCGCAGACCTAGACGGCGATGGAGATTTAGACGTGGTAGCTGCAGCCGAAAGAGATAATGCTGTTTTCTGGTATGAAAATCAAAATCAGACCTCTTTTACCCAAAGATTGGTCACCAACAATGCCGTACGAGCTTACGGGGTGGAAACTCTGGACATGGATCAAGACGGTGATATGGATATAGTTTCGGTTGCCTTAGAAAATAACATCTTGGCTTGGCACGAGAATGATGGTGGCGGTAATTTTACGGAACGCATCATCCGAGATAATTTACCTGACCCCACTGCTCTTTCGGTCAATGATCTTGACGGTGATGGCGACGCTGATATCGTCATTGCTAGTGCTGATGCAAACCAAGTACTTTGGTTTGAAAATGACGGCACTCAACTCTTCACCGAGAGGTTTATTCCTACTAATAATAATGCAACACGTTGGGTGCATATGGCGGACGTGGATAGCGACCAAGACTTGGACATATTGACGACTTCTACTCAGGCTAATAAAGTGCTTTGGTTTGAAAACACTGGGAGTATTATCAACCGTGTTTCTCCTCTTCCCAATGCTTTTGATGTTTCTCCCTTATCAAATATAGAAATCACCTTCAGTGCGACCATCGATCCTAGCACTATCAATGGTAGCCTCCAAGTGAGGAGTGAGCAGCGAGGCTTGATTGCTGGCAATTTGACCTTATCCGGTGGTAATGTACTGGTTTTTGACCCAGACGAAAATTTTCGAGCCGGTGAAATTCTCCAAGTAACCCTCCGTACCAGCATTCGTAGCAATGAAGGCACCTCCCCCTCTGGCCCCTACAGCTACCAATTGCAAGTTGGGGCGAATGCTGGAGTTACTTCCTTTGTAGAGCAACCTCCTTTGCCTGCACCCACGGATGGCCCTACCTTCGTGGGGGCGGCGGATTTGGACAAGGATGGAGATCTGGATTTATTAGCTGCCTCCAAAGATGGTAATCGGGTTTCTTGGTATGAAAATGATGGAAATGAGAACTTTCTCGAGAATGTCATCTCCGATACCATCTCTAGGCCACAAGAAGTCAGAGCCGTGGACCTAGATAATGATCTCGATCTAGATGTGGTGGCTGTTTCGCCCGCTACCGACCGTTTAGTCTGGTTTGAGAATCAGGGAGGGCAAGTCTTCGGTATCGCACAAGATATAAGCAATCAAGCAACTGGTATTCGGCAGTTTGTCAGTATAGATTTGGATGGAGATGGCGATATGGATATTATAGCTCCTTCTGAGTTTGGCGATGCGATCTCTTGGTACATGAATGATGGCTTCCAGAATTTCACCGAAAATCTCATTAGTAATCAAACCATCAGACCTCAAAGTGTATATGCTGCTGATTTAGATGCAGACGGCGACTTAGATGTGGTCGCGGGAGGCCGAGATGGAGAGCGCATCGTCTGGTTTGAAAATGACGGGACTCAGAACTTTACAAATAGAATCATTAACCAAGATAATGGCTCTTTTGAAGCTATATCGGTTTATGCGGTGGATGTAGATGCAGACGGCGACTTGGATATTACCGTAGCTAGTCAGCCAGAATCTTCTTTCGATATGGGTAAAGTGGCTTGGTATGAAAATCAAGGTCAAGGTAATTTCGGCTCCGAGCAAATCATCAGCGACCAAACCGTCCGGGCACGCTATGTCTATGCCGCCGATATAGATGGAGATGGCGATATGGACGTGCTTTCTGCCTCAGATTTTCAAAATAAGATTGCTTGGCACGAGAATCTCGGTGAACAGCAATTTGTTGACCGCGAAATTAGTACCAACGCGACCTTGGCACAAGCCGTTTATGCAGCCGATGTAGACACCGATGGAGATCTAGACCTGCTTTCTGCTTCTCGCAATGATGATAAAGTTACTTGGTATAAAAATGAATCCCTTTTTGGAATCGCACTTCTCAATCCAAATACCCACGCTTTTGACGTGGCAGTAGACAGTTCCTTAGAGATCACCTTTACAGGTGAAATCGATCCCAGCACCGTGAATGCAGACAATATTCAGGTAATGAGCCTGATTACTGGTACTGTAGACGGAAGCTACCAAGTGAATGCGAATCAAGTTACCTTTACTCCCAATCAACCTTTTGAAGCCGGAGAAGTCATTCGGGTCAATATTCGTAATACCATCTCCAGCATGAATGGCTCAACGCTGTTAAGGTCTTTTAGTTATGAGTTTACCACGGCCGTTAGCCCCAACTTGGGTGCTTTTAATGAGATCACTCCCGTGACCGAAGATATCGAAGATCCTTTCGCGATTCACGCCGCTGACCTAGACGAAGATGGCGATATAGATATATTCACAGCTTCCCCAGCTGACAATACCGTGGCTTGGTATGAAAATGATGGAAACCTAAACTACACCAAGCGCATTGTCAGCGATCAAAGACAACAGCCCCGTAGTGTCTACGTCGCAGATATGGATGGTGACGGTGATTTGGACGTCCTCTCTGCCTCCCAAGCCGATAACTCCGTGGCTTGGCACGAAAACGATGGGAATCAAAACTTTACCGATCGGGAAATCTCTACCAATGCCCAAGGAGCTCTTTTTGTACTTGCCTACGATGTGGATGGTGATGGTGATTTGGACGTCCTTTCTGCCTCCCGTATAGACAATAAAATTGCTTGGTATGAAAATGATGGTGCCCAAAACTTTACCGAGATCATCGTAGATAATACCGTTAGTCAAGCTCGGCAAGTCCATGCTACAGACATGGATTTAGACGGTGATATTGATCTACTTTCTGTTGGAGGCAGTAATAATACCATTGCTTGGTATGAAAATGATGGAAATCAAAATTTTACCCGCCGGGTTATTATCACCACGGCACTCTCTCCTATTTCTATCTACACCGGCGACCTAGACGGCGATGGGGATGTAGATATCAGCACCTCCTCTCTGATTGATGGTAAAATCGCTTGGTTCGAGAATGATGGAAATCAGAATTTCAGTGAAAACCAATTGAGTACCGATTTTGATAACGCCCAAGCGGCTTCTATGGTAGATATAGATGGCGATGGCGATATAGATATTTTAGCAGCTTCTTTTTCTCGCTTTCGAGTAGCTTGGTTCGAAAATGATGGAAATCAAAATTTCAAGGAGCAGTTGATTAGCGACAATACCCTCAACGTAGAAATCGTCCACTTTATGGATATAGACCGAGATGGGGACATAGATGTGCTCGCTGGAGCCGCCGGAGGAGACGATAAAATTGCTATCTTTCTGAATACCTTAGAACCTCCTGCCCTCAGCGCGTGTACAATCTCCAAGAACGAAATTCAACTCGCTTGGGATGATCAAAATGATAGTACTCGCAACTATGTACTGGAACGCTCCGAGGGAGATAATAGCAATTTTATGCTACTGACTGAGGTAGAGGCTACCCAGCGTACCTTCCTTGATCAAACCGTGCTTCCAAATACCACCTACTTTTATCGTGTACAGGCCATCAATAATAATGAACAATCCCGATTTTCTAATGAGAAAATGGCCGGGACTTATCTACCCCCTGGCTCTGGGCAAGCACTCCTTTTTGATGGTAATAACGATCATCTTAATCTAACCCCTTACTTGGAAGAATTGACAAATTTCAGTGAAGGGACTTTCACGGGATGGTTCAATACCAGCAGTACCAATACTCAAGCTTTATTGACTATTACGACAGAGAGTGCATCTATTGTAGATCGCCTGGAAATCATTTTAAACAATAGCAATGGTTTTATCACCGACGAGAGCTTTGCTGTTTCTCTATCTAGAGATGGGGTAAACCTACTCAACATGTTCGTTCTCAATGGAGATGGTGCTTACGCGGATGGAGAATGGCATCACTTTGCCGTAGTCATGGGTGGTAATGGTAATAATGGCATCCTCATAGACGGCGTGCCACAGAGTATTTTTTTCCAAACTGGAAATAATGAAACCCCTGGCTTCACAGATTTGCCAGCGGCTACCCAGTTTCGTATTGCCAATCGTCGTTTCACTTCTGACGATGCACATTTTCAGGGTCAAATGGACGAATTAGCCCTTTGGAACAAGCAGCTCACGGCTGACGAAGTGAGGAATATCATGTGTAGTAAGCTAGCTTGTGATGAAAACGGTCTGGTTGCTTATTGGCGTTTTGATGAGGGGCAAGGAGATATTTCCCAAAGTCAAGTGGGCATTTTTGATGCTTTTCTAAGTAATTTTGACTTTACAACCTCATCTGGATGGCTTACTTCTGGTGCTCCGATCGGCGATGTGAGTATATTTGATTACAATACCCCCCTCTCGTTAACACTAGATGATCCCGCTAATTCTGAAAGTGTAACCATAGATCAAGTACAGGGCAATCCAGCCGGTATACATTTGTACCGAGTAAACGAGGCACCCAACGTGAAAGAATTTTCTAACGAGTCGGTTTTGCTCGATACACTCCGTTATTGGGGTACTTTTGTGTCTGGCGGTAACACCCCGAATTACCGCCTTAGCTACAGCTACGGAGGGAGCAGTTTGGATGGCGATATTAAAGAACCTGCTACCAGCTTAATCAGCCGCTCTGGCAACGCCAGCTTAGATTGGCTCAATGAAAATGCTACCCTAAACATCAATACTAATACACTAATTGCTGATAACCTCACCCCTGACCAAAATACCACGGAATACATCATTGGTTTTGCGGCTCCCTTTTTGATTAATACACTGCCCAGCCCGAATGAAAGTCAAGCCGATACATTAGGTGATTTGAGCTTTAACTTTTCTCAAAATATGACCGCCCTCACGGCCAGCGATCAAGTAATTCGTATACACGGTGGCTTTACGGGGATGTTGAGCACACAAAACAACTTTAATGGAGCTAATACCCCCAATCTGGGTTTTAATCCTCCTCTGGATTTACAGCCTGGTGAGCTGGTCACGGTCATGATGAACCAACAGGCCAGCAGTGAAGATGGTGTGAATATCATCAGCCCTAAGGTGTATACTTTCAATGCTGGGGTGAGCGACCGAGGCGCAGGACGTTTTACCATAGAAAATATTATATCCGAAGAAGCCGCCGGAGTAACCGATATCTTCCTGGGAGATCTGGACGGAGATGGAGATCTAGATATATTCGCGGTGCTGTCGACAGGCAATGCTGTGCTTGTGTACAAGAATGATGGGCAAGGAAATTTTACGGAACAAAGTATTGATGATAATTTTAATGGTGTCTCCTCTATCTATGCTGGAGATTTGGATAATGATGGAGATTTGGATTTAGTAGCAGCCTCGAGCAATACGGGACAAATTCGCTGGTATCGTAATGAGTCAGGCACGGATTTTACCGCGATTCCTATCAGTAGTGATCTATCCGATATTTCTAGTCTTTATATTACCGATTTAGACGGAGATATTAACTTAGATATTTTGGCAGCTTCTTTTAATCAAGACCAGATCGTCTGGTATGCCAACGGAGGTTCAGGAAATTTTGCGCCTGCCAGAATCATCAGCCAAACCGCCAACGGGGTTTCGGAAATACTAGCCGCCGATTTGGATGGAGATTTGCATCAAGATGTATTAGCGGTGTTTAGCAACGCCGACCAGGTGGTTTGGTTCGAGAATGATAACTTTGGTAATTTTTCCCCAGCTCAAATTATTGCTGATGACGCACTGGCTGCTTCTAGCATTTTGGCCACAGACCTAGATGGGGATTTAGATTTAGATGTGAGCTACGCTTCTGCTGGTAACGATCGAGTGGTTTGGTATGAAAACTTGGGGAGTGGTAGTTTTTCTCCGGCTCGAAGCAGCTTCAACTCTGACGGAATTGCTGATATCACCAGTGCGGATGTAAATGGGGATGGCATTCTGGAGCTGATTCTCACGGCTGTCAACAACCGTAAAGTCTCTTGGCTGGGATTAGACAATACTGGTAATTTTGGAGCTGAAAATATCGTCTCCGAAATAGCACAAGGTGTAACCAAGATGCGTACCGCTGATTTGGACGGGGATGGCGATTTGGAAATTATCACCGCTGCTCCCAGCGAAAATAAAATTGCTTGGTTTAGAAATGACGGTTCTGCGCTGGCCTTACCGGGCATCTTAGAGCTAACCGTGGTCTCTAATGAGCAAATAGATTTGGAATGGGAGGACAATGCCAACGATGAAAATTTTTATGAGATTCAACGCTCTATCGATGGAGGCGAGTTTGTCTTTCTGGATACAGTCTCTCAGAATGTTACCACCTTCCGCGACCCCGGGGTTACGACTGATGTAGAATATTGCTACCGAGTGCGGGCGGTGAATGCCTTTAGTTCCTCAGATTTTAGCAATGTAGCCTGTGATACGATCAAAGCGGTCGTAGTGCCAGTGTCACCCTCAGATTTGGAAGCACGCGTTGAAGTGATCCCGGGCAATCCCATTACCGTGATTTTAGACTGGGAAGATAACTCCGATACCGAACAACGCTTTGTTTTAGAACGCTCTATCAACAATGCTCCCTTTGTTTCACTAGAAGATACCGATATTGATTTTAATACCACCAGTTTTACCGACCGTCTCATTGGCCTGCAGGTGCCACCCAGCCAGTTGATTTGCTATCGTATCCGAGCGCGGAATGAAGCTGGCGATTCTGACCCTTCTAATGAAGTTTGTGTGCTGGTAGGACCACCCAGCTTTGGCATTTCCCTCACGGCCACGGCTACTTCCTCTTCTACCGTGAGATTAGACTGGGAGCTCAGCGAGCCCATAGCTTTCTCGGTGCGTTATCGCGTAGAGCGAGAAATTAATGGGGTATTTACAGAAATTGCCACCACGGATTTTGACACCTTGAGTTATCTGGATACCGAATTGATTTCCAATATAGAATACTGCTACCGAGTCAGAGCCTTCAATGACTTTGGTGCTTCGGGCTATAGTAACGTGGCCTGTGCCACTCCCGTGGCGAATGTCATTTTACTTCCCAATCTTTTCACCCCCAACCAAGATGGCAACAATGATCGTTTTATCCTGCGCTCCCGAAACGTGAGTGCCGCTTTTATCAAAGTGTTTGATCGCTTTGGTAATATCGTCTATGAAACCAACCAAGCCAGCGAAGCCACGGAATTAGGCTGGGATGGTGGTGAATCTCCCAATGGAACCTACGTATGGTCGGCTCGAGTAACTTTTGTAGATGGAGATGTACAAGCGGCCACGGGCAAAGTAAATCTTCTCCGATAAAGACTAAAATATAATCATGAAAATCTGATGATACGCTTTCTGAAATATTTGTCAAAATTCCAAAAACTGAGCTTTCTCCTCTTGTTCGGGGGAAGCTTCTGCTTGCTAAATTCGTTATCTGCACAGGATTTAGCTTTTTCACAGTTTTATCATACACCTTTTTTGACCAACCCCGCCGGCATCGGATTTGCTATCGCGGAGCGAGTAGGTGAAAGAGAGAATATCGAGTATTTCAAATCCAGTCAGCTTTTCATGAATTATCGCTTTCAACCCACTGAATCGGGCAATAATTTCTCTACTCCTATCCTCAGTTGGGTTAATCCGATGTACAATCGTGATAGTAAAAAGCTATGGGGCGGCTTTGGACTGTCTATCTTGAATGATAATCAATCTGGCTTTCTCAACACCACGGGAGGCGTCCTTGCTTTCGCCTATCATCTGCCCTTGGGCAAAGACTACCTGAGCTGGGGTCTTCAGGGAGGCTATTTCCAGAGAAACTATGATATTGATGCAATCATTGTAGATAACCAGATTATCACGGGTATATTTGACCCGAATGCCTCCATCAATGAAGATTTTATGAATTTGAATCAAGGCTATGGCATCTTCAGTGCTGGCTTCATGTGGCATCATTTCGATCGTGGAGGCGATCAAAAGTTCTACTTGGGTCTAAATGTTAATAATATCAATCGCCCTGATATTTCCTTACTCCAAGATGGCGATAATCACTTACCTCGTAATCTGACCGCTACAGGTGGCATTACTTTTTTTGAGAACAGGAATGTACAGTTGACTCCTAATTTCCGTTGGATCAATCGCCTGGATTTCAATTATGTGCATGTGGGAACTTGGCTCGAGTTCGAGCTATTCTCGCGTCGCCGTCTGAGCCGAGATGGCTTAATGAAAATGGGAGCTTGGTATAACAGTAATCAAGCGGTAGCCGTGGCCTTTTCACTGGATCAACCTAAGTATTTTGCTACGCTGAGTTATGATATTCCCACCGGAGCAGAAACCTCCAACTGGCTGGGCAATGGAGCCATTGAGTTGACCTTAGGCCTTAAATTTCGCAAGAAGATCAAAGACAAGCCTCTTCCCCAAGATACTATCTCGGATTTAGTAGACACTCTGGCCTTGCTGCCTGATACCTTAGTGGCTGATACTTTAGATCTGCTCATCGCAGAAAACGATACTTTAACCCAAGATTCTCTCCAAGTAGATACCCTAGACCAGCAGTTGCCCGAAGAACGTCTGGCCGTGAGGGATCGCACGAATCAGCAAGATTCTTCACTTGTGGTTAACCCAAACCAAATTCCCAGTGTAGATACAATTACCGTAGGGGGCGATGTGGTAGAGTTTTCGCCCAAAGTAGTGGCCTTCCGGCTGGGAAGGCAAGGACTATCGGTAGCCTCCGAAAAAACGCTGGAAGAATTGGCAGAATTACTCTTATTATATTCAGGTACTCAGATCGAAGTAGTTGGATATACTTGTGACTTGGGATCATATCAGGATAATTTGAAGCTATCTTTGGAACGAGCGGCAGTAGTCAGAGATTTTCTTGCTCAAAGAGGAGTAGACCCAGCACGGGTACGTCTGGTTGGGAAAGGAGAAGAAGACCCCATTGCCAGCAATCAAACGGTGGAAGGACGTGAGCTCAACCGCCGTGTAGAAATCAATCCTATTTTACAATAAGAACGGAAAAGCTTTTTGCCTGAGCAATAAAAATACTTAACTTGTCATCGAGGTCGTCTGAGGTTTATCTTTGGGCTACAGAATACCTCTTTGAAAACCCGAAATAGAAATTTTTCGCTTACAAATCAAAATTTTAGGTAACTTCATCGTTTCATCATCTAACCAAGCCATCACTCATGAGAATTTGGCTGTTTTTTTCTTGTCTGATTTTACTTTCCGCGACTTCACTCGCTCAGAATTCTTCTCTTGCTGGGCAAGTGATTAACCAGAAAAACCAGCAAGCTATTCAAGGAGCAAAGGTTTTTTTGGATAAGTATGAAGCACAAGCTACGCGAACCGATGCGAATGGCAATTTTACGCTCAGCATTCCCTCAGCGCTTGCCTCGTCTGCACAGGTAAAAGTATACATCATTCCCCCTAACACGGATATTCGTATCCCTCGCCAGGTACGAGTCAGTAATGCCGTGGCCGTTTTTCCTATTTTTATTCCAGAAAACACGACACCCGAGGCTAACTCTGTCGAAGAAGAAGAAAACTCCGAAGAAAATCAACCTGCTGAGCTAACTGAACCAGAAAATTCAGAAACAGCCAACGAAAACCAAGCTCCTACCGAAGAGCTAGAAGCCATGAGTGAAACTGGTGAACGCCCCGACCCTATTCGCTCCAAGCCCAAAAATGATACTTTAAAATCTTTGGAGAAAATCTCCAGTATCGAGAACGCACTCAGTGAGCTGAAAGCACGACTAGCCCAAGAAAAGGAAATTATCATCCAACGCTCCGCCAAAATCAAAGAACAGATTGACTATATCTCCCAGCAACTCCGTGATAATCAAGAGATCACCCCAGATGAGCGGAGTCTCCTGATTCAAAGGTTAGAAGAACTAGAACAACAATTGCAAGAAAATACATTAGCCTACCAGCGTCTGCAAAAAACCACTCAGGAAGAAATTAGCCAGATGAAAGCCCTGATTGGTGCCAAAGAATTTGCAATCCCCTGGAATGTCATTTTACTACTTCTGGGAATCATCCTTGCTCTTTCCATCTTGGTCTATGTTTTCTTTACCGTGGCCAAGCGTTTTCGTAAACAGAGAAATCAACTGGCGGAAACACTGGAAAAAGTCAGCCAGCAAAATGAAGAAATTAACCAACAAAGCGAAGAAATTACCGCTCAGAGAGATGCTTTGATGGTTCAAAACCAGCGCCTAGAGGAATTACAAAAATCTAAGGAAGACCTGACGGCCATGATCGCCCACGATTTGCGCAATCCGCTCAATATTATCATTGGTTATAGCAATCCAGATAGTCTGGAAAAAGCTCCAGATGATAAGGCCATGCTTCGCTCCAGTTATATATATCAAGCTAGTAAGCGGATCAATGTGCTGATTGATAATATGATTGATGTCCAAAAATATGCCCGTATTGGACTTCACCTAGAAAAAGGGATACACGCTTTGCGGCAAGCTACCCAAATCGCTATTGATAACCTGTATCTCTTTGCTGAGCAGAAAGGCTTGAAAGTACAGAACCAAATTCCCCAAGATCATTACGCACGTTTTGATTTCAACATCATAGAACGAGTATTTGAAAATTTATTGACCAATGCCATCAAATATACGCCCAGTGGCGGCAGTATCGTGTTCGAGACGAGCATTACGGAAGAGGATAGCGAAGATCAAATACAAATCGCTATTCAGGATACCGGAGAGGGCATTCCTCCCGATAAATTTAGCGAAATCTTTGAACCCTTCAACCAATTGGAAGCCAGAGATTTTGCCCATACGAGCTCGACAGGGCTAGGCTTGACTTTTTGCAAGGTGGCCGTGGCCAGTCACGGAGGAAATCTGCGGGTCAAATCAACCTTGGGTCAAGGAACTACTTTTTATTTTAACCTGCCCAAAGCCACTCCGGCTTATCAAGATCAAACTACCTCCATGAACGAAGGAAATGAGAGCAGTGCACAAGCCTTAACCCTGCAGGCCGATGAAAAACAAATGCTCCTTCCCTATGTAGAAGAACTGAGCCGCTTAGAACTCTACGAAGATTCTGAACTAAGAAAAATACTCACCAAAATCGATGACCAACAGAGAGAAAATATCGCGCTTTGGAAATCTGCTGTGCAAGACGCTATTGATAGCTTGAATGAAGACCGATTTAATGAATTGATGAAACTTAACAACCTGTAATGCAAGCTACCATTCTGATTACAGATGATGAAGTAGATAACCTCAATCTGTTGAGAAATTATTTAGAAGCTTCTACCGATGAATTCACGATTTTAAGGGCAACCGACGGGAGAAAAGCCCTCGAAATTGCTCAGAAAGCATTACCTGATGTGATTCTCATGGACTGGGAAATGCCCGTCATGGATGGCCTCTCTACCTTGAAAGCACTCAAAGGGCAGACCCGTACCGCTGATATTCCCGTGATTATGGTCACAGTCCGTACGAAGGCCGAAGATTTAGAAGCTGCCTTCGAGATGGGAGCCATGGACTATATCCCCAAACCCATTCACTCCCTGGAGCTCCGCGCCCGAGTACGTTCGGCCATTCGCCTCCGGCGTGCTTATCAAAAACTGGAAGGCACCAAGGATCAACTCGCTGATTCGTTACACGAAATTCAGCAAAAAAATCGAGCCTTGGAAAGGGCTTACAACAATATTCAACAAAGTATCAATTATGCCTCTCGCATTCAACAGGCCAGCCTCCAAGAAGCTCAAGAAATCATAGCAGAGGTGGGAGAATCTTTTCTCTTCTATCAGCCCAAATCGATCGTGAGTGGGGATTTTTATTGGGCTACCCGCGTCCCCCACGCTACTTCCTCAGAGACAAATCAGTACATCATCGCGGTGATTGATTGTACGGGGCACGGTGTTCCGGGTGCCCTGATGACCATGATTGCTCGTACCCTACTGGACAATATCGTGATCGAAAATTGTATTTATGAGCCTCATCGTATTTTAGAGTCCTTGGATAAAAATCTGTGTGCTACTTTCGGCTCTCGTCAAAATTCGGATGGTATGGAGTTGGCCTTATTTTCTATAGATTCAAAAACCCGCCAAATCATCTACGCTGGCGCTAAAACTTCCCTCTATATTGCCAAAAACCAAGAAATTGAAGAAATTAAAGCCTCCCGTTATCCCATTGGATCGAGGCATGCTTACGCTAATAAGATTTTTGCTAGCCACACTGTCCAGTTGGAAGCGGCCGATACTTTGTATATCTTTACCGACGGTTTCCAAGATCAATTTGGAGGCGAACCGAGTCGTAAGTATTTGAGAAAGAACCTACTAAATTTTTTAAGCAAGCATAGCTACCAAAATTTGGCCGCTCAAAAAGAGGTCTTACAAGCTGAATTAAAGAACTGGCAAGGGCAGGAGGAGCAAACCGATGATATACTCGTATTTGGCCTAAGGGTCTGAGCAGTTCACTCGAATCTTTCTCCCATACTCAACCTGAATGTAAATGGCTACCCCCTATGAAAGCAACCATCCTGATTACTGATGATGATATTACCAACCTGAATATCCTGAGAGATTTCTTGGAAGATGCAGAAGGTGATTATAAAATTTTGAGGGCCAACAATGGCAAAAAAGCCTGTGAAATTGCCCAGAAGGCTACCCCTGATTTGATTATTCTTGATTGGGAAATGCCTATTATGACCGGCCTCGAGGCACTGCACTTTTTGCAAAATGACCCGATTACCCAAGAAATCCCAGTGGTCATGGCCACGGCCAAAACCCAAGCTAAAGACCTACAAACGGCCTTAGAAGCCGGAGCCATCGACTACGTCAGGAAACCTATCGATAAGATAGAGCTACTCGCTCGAGTCAATTTAGCCCTTAAATTGAGCAATGCCCGACGCGAACTCAAAAATTCTAACCAGAAACTAGAACAAGAAAAACAAAAGTCGGACAATTTGCTCCTCAACATTCTCCCCCGTGAGATCGCCGAAGAGCTAAAAACAAAGGGTAGCACCGAAATCCGACGCTACGATCTGGTATCGGTTTTGTTCACCGATTTCGTGGGCTTCACGCAAATTGCCTCTCATATGGATGCCCAGATGCTTGTGGAGCAACTCAATAGCTATTTTGCTTTCTTCGATGAAATCATTGAAAAATATAATTTGGAAAAAATCAAAACCATCGGAGATTCTTACATGTGCGCAGGGGGTGTCCCGATTGCTAACCGAAGTAACCCAGCTACCACCGTACTCGCTGGTTTAGAAATACAGAAATGCATGCAGGAGCAGTTTCCTAAACAGGATACAGGATGGCAATTGCGCTTAGGCATTAATTCTGGAGAAGTAATCGCGGGTGTAATTGGAAAAAAGAAATACGCCTACGACTTGTGGGGGGATACCGTAAACACCGCCAGCCGCATAGAAAGCAATGGATTAGTCAATAAAGTTAATATCTCAGGTAATACTTACGAACTGGTCAAGGATTTTTTCGATTGTGAATATCGCGGCAAAATCAACGCCAAGGGCAAAGGAGAAATTGATATGTACTTTGTTAAAGGAATTCAGCCTGAATTATCTGAAGACGGAGCAGGAATACAGCCTAACGCACTTTTCAAACAAAAAGTAATCAGTCAGGAAGGGTAAAATAACCTTCACTAACGCTTATTTTCTCTTCTCTAGTTTATCTTAGCCTAGTCTGAAGGTCTTAGCTGAAGGCTATAACTTTTGATAAAGTAATTTTTTATCTCTATTTTTTAATAGTTAAGTCGGGCAACATCTTAGGTTTATAAGAAATTTTATATTAATTTATAGTTGTAATTTCACGGCGATAGGCTAGCAGTTTTTCGAGTAAATACTCATATATTTGAAATATATGCTCGTCTGAGGTTTTTGCTAAGAAAAAATCCATCAATACATTTAGTTAATATTTGAGTGGAATCACTTTTATGAGAATGAGGTGAGTTCTTCCTAACTTAGCGTTTTTTTATTCAGAAAAGTAGCTTGATATCAAGGCGATCCATTTATTTTCTTAATCTCCTAAACACGTAAATTTTTGAAAGAACGTAACGTCAAAATAGGTCTAGTACAAATGCAAAATCAGGCTTCTCCCGAAGCTAATCTGCAAAAAGCCCTGCGATACATCGAGCAGTTAGCGGATGCAGGTGCGCAAATTATTTGCTTGCAAGAGTTATTCAATACCCTTTATTTTTGTTTGGAAGAGAAGCACGAAAGCTTCGAGCTGGCCGAGTCTGTACCCGGCCCTACCACGGAGGTGCTACAAGCATTAGCCCGCAAAAAGGGAGTAGTCATCTTGGCTCCTTTGTTTGAAAAACGCAGTGCAGGTATCTATCACAATACCGTATCGGTATTGGATGCAGACGGAAGCTATTTGGGTAAGTATCGCAAAAATCATATTCCCGACGACCCAGGATTTTACGAAAAGTTTTATTTTACGCCCGGAGATAGAGGATATCAAGTTTTTGATACCGCTTACGCTAAAATTGGTGTATTGATCTGCTGGGATCAGTGGTATCCCGAGGCGGCTCGTATTACCAGTATGATGGGAGCAGATATACTTTTTTATCCTACTGCAATCGGTTGGGAACCAGAGCAAAACACAGAAGTACATCAAGAAGAGTTTGAAGCCTGGCAAACGATGCAGAGAAGTCATGCGATCGCGAATGGTGTACACGTAGTGGCAGTAAACCGAGTAGGTCTAGAAGGCCCCACTCAATTTTGGGGTGGTTCTTTTATCGCGAATCCTTTTGGTAAATTGCTCTACCAAGCGCCTCATCACGAGGAAGTCTGCCACGTGGTGGAGCTAGATCTAGCACGTACGGAGCATTATCGCCAAGTGTGGCCTTTTTTGCGTGATCGTAGGATAGATACCTATGCGCCCATCACACAGCGATATTTAGTGGATTGATATCCTCTAAGGAATTAAGAAAAATCAAGGAAATTACTCTTTCTAAAACGATAAGGTTGGCATTGTAAATGTTAAAATATTCAAAAAAAGAGATGCATTGATGTCAAAATATAATTCTCCAACAAATATGTTTTTAAGCCTTTTGAATCCGAAGGAAAAAATAGCCTTTCTGGCTCTGGCCAAGAAAGTTATTGTTTCCGATAAAGTCATCGCACAGAGCGAAGTTATCTTGTTCAAGTCTATGCGTCGAGAAATGGAAATCATAGATGAAGTCATGGGGGATATCAGTGAGGAAGACATAGATAGTTTACCAGATGATATTTCTCAACTATGTGCAGAGTTTTCCACGAAAAAGTCGAAAATATCCGCTCTGATGGAGCTCATCGGATTAGGATTTGTCGATGGTAAGTTTGTTCCCCAAGAGCGGGAAGTGATCTATGACATTGCCCACCATTTAGGCATTCGTAGAGAAGAAACGGATAGCTATATAGATTGGGCGACTCGTTTGTACCTAAAGTAGTCCGTTATTTTAGCACCAGCCCTCATTTTTTCTAATCCCGCTTAGACCCTAACTTGGCTCTACCAGCCGAAGCTAGCCCATCTAGCATATTTTCTTGTTTCATACATTTCCAGTCATAGTCAGGAATTTTCTCAACTTCTCACTGCTTTCAACAAAAAAAGGAATGACCGTGAGGAGCATTCCTTAAATTTTTTGGGGCTATTCTCCCACGATGACAAACGCTCCCCAGTGATAAGGATCAGGATATTTTTTTCGCAAATATGCTTGCGCCTCTTCAAAGGCCACGTGCTTGTCTTTGACCTTGAGCCAGCTCTTGTAGAAAGCAGTCATCAGCTCTTGGGTAGATTGGTCATTTACATTCCAAAGGCTCATCACGATGGTTCGGGCACCAGCTACTTTAAAGGCTCTTTGGAGTCCGTATACTCCTTCGCCATTTTTGATTTCACCTAATCCCGTTTCACAGGCGGAGAGTACCACGAGGTCGGTATTGTCCAAGTTCAGGTTCATGGCTTCGTAAGCCGTTAGGATACCATCTTCTATACTTTTTTCTTCGGTCACGGGTTCGCCAAAGCCTCCTCCCAAGAGGTCGTCATCTTCGGCTTCCTCTTCTTCAGCTTCTTGCTTTAGGCTATGCCCTGCTCCGGCGAGCATCAAACCAGAGCGAAGCAGTGGATTGTTATGATCTGCAAAGCGAGCATCTTTTCCTTCTACATCTTGCCGAAAAAAGCCGTGCGTGGCAATGTGCAAAATACGTGGCTTGAAATTATCTTTGATATTCTCCTCGAGAGCCTCATCACCAATAAAAACTTGTGGTTCCAAGCCTTCATTTTGAAGCATCTCACCAATGTTTTTTACCTCTTCGGCGGTTCCGGGCAAAGGGCTGAGTGCGAGGCTACTTCTTTCCACGTTCGGGTCAAAAGTATCTGTCTCATTGGTAGCCAGCAAATCATCTGCATTTCTTTCTTCTCCTCGCTGAACAAGTTGGGTGCGCATTTCGCTTTCTAAACCATAATTTGGATCACCAAAAAGAAGGGCATATTTGTTAAAGTTCTCCTGTTCGTGTTCAATGAGCAGATCGCGCGAACTGGTCAGAAGCTGAACATCCAACTCATCTACCACATATTGGTCAGTCTCTGGATTTTGAAGTGTGTTCAGGTTGATCTGATTATAAACGCCATCTGGAGAAAAGTACACCTTTTTTACACCCTCTAGCGCGTCTTTCAAAGGCTGCCAGTACATTTGATAACTACGCTGGTCTTTCTGGCGATATTTGATTTGATTACGATAATATTTCAGGTATTTACCTTCCAAATCTTGTCCATCTTCCAATAAGACTAGTTTGGGATGGCCTTCGGTCTCTGGCGTAACGACCAAGGCAGCGTAATGCACTTGGTCGGTAAACTCGTATCGTGGATATTGTTTTTGCTGTGGATCGCTCTGATCGGTCATCATCTCTTTCTGTCCATATTCGCGAAAGCGGATCATTTCTAAGGCTGCTTCACCGGGCTTGAGTTTGCTTTGCACCTCCTTCCAGGTGTGATTTTTCTGTTCTTGGATATGTCTAAAATTTCTAGATCGCAGCGTTAGCTCCTTTTCCATCAGATTGAGTTCTGCCTCGATACTATCGATTTCAGCTTGGGTATGATTTTCTGCTGGCTCTTGGTAAATTTTATGGAGATAAGCTTTTTGGGTTTGCCAAGTATCGTAGGCTTTAATCAGCTTAATGTCTCCGCTGTTCCTGATACGCTTTTTCCATTTACTGCTGGCATTGAGCAAAAGTGCTTTGGTGGATAATTGGTTATTGTACATATCTTCCAATACCATTGGGTTTTGCTCAGCCCGCCGGAGCGCGAAGGTATTAAACTTTTCAAAATGGAATCGGATACGATTATTATAGAAGTCTTCTTTTTCCCTTTCGCTCAGGAAAGGAAAATAATCTTCAATTTGTGTAAAGAGAGATTGATTGACTTGCTGGTAAATAGGTTCTGCCTTCTCGAGTTCTTGGTTGAGGAGGTAAGCATTGGCCAAATTACTGAGGTATTTTCCATAAACGCTATGCTTTTGTCCCAGAGCTGCTTCCACGATGGTCAGTGCCTGCTGGTAGGTAGCTTCTGCTTCTTTTTCCCTTCCGGTCTTCGCGTAAATTTGTGCTAAGTTATTGAGTGAATTAGCGTAGAGGGGATGTTGGTTGCCAAAGGTTTTTTCGCGAATCTCGAGGGAGCGTTGATGTAATTCTTCTGCTCGGTGATATTGCCCCATATTTTCATAGAGCCAAGCCAAATTGTTGAGTTTGGTAGCATAGTTAGGATGGTTTTCGCCCAGGGTTTCCCGCACCATCTCGATGGCTTCCAGATACATTTTCTCAGCCTCCTCCAGCCGCTCTTGGTCTGCATAAAGGTTAGCTAGGTTGTTAATCGTATTAGAGTAGTCAAGGTCTTCTTTACCCATGTGTTCTTCGTATACCTGAATCGCTTGCTGGTAGAGTTTTTCTGCTTTTTGATAATTGCCCATTCTGCTGTAAAGCTCCCCGAAATTATTCAGAGCCACGGCATAATTGCCGTAAGCCGTCTTGTTGGCATTGCCCTCAGGTTTCAAAATGGGCACTACTTGAAGATAAAGCTGCTCAGCCTCTTGGTATTTGCCCATGAAATAATAGACTCCAGCCAAGTCTCTGACGACCGCAGCACAGCGTGGATCTTTGCCTCCAAAGGCTTTTTTGCGGATTTTATAAGAGGTTCTATATAGTCTTTCGGCTTTATCATAATTGCCCATCGTTCGGTAGAGAGTTGCTTGGGCAGTGAGGTAAGAACCATACACAGGATGCTCAGCCCCTACATCTCCTAATAATTTTTCGGTCGCTTCCACCAGAGCTACTTCTGCTTTTGCATATTGCCCTGCTTGGTAATGGAGCTGATAAATTTTAGTTAAAGTTTTCACGTAAAACGAAGTAGGGCTATTGATATCCTTATCAAGTTCTTCCAAGTGTTTGTGGAGGTAAGCAATGGTCTTTTCGATATCTAATTGCCCTTGACGGTAATATTTATAATCGCTGACCTGACCGTCATCGTAGAAGTAAGTAACTAATCCTTCTATCACTTCGGGGTCTTCTGAACTCAGGGAGTCTATGCGCGCTAATAAGGTATTGGGAACGGCATAACTTTCCACTGGCCCTACGACCATTCCTTGTTGATAGTTGATAACTCGATAATAAGCAGCTTCTTCGCGTACTTCCGTGGGATTGCTATTTTGATCGTAAAGAAGCACCCAAGCTCCGGTTCTTTGCCCTTTTTTATTGGTTTTGTTGGGCAGATCTGGGATTTGCGCATGAGCTACGCCAAAGGTGAATAAAAGCCCCAGTGAGATGAAATAATTCATCAAATTTTTCATAGAAAGATAGGTTTTCGCTCGTCGCGTTACGTGTTATTTATTGATAAATTTCAGGTTCTTTTCTTCCATTTTGGTGGACGGAGGAAAAGAGACAATTTAATTTAGTATTTCAATTTTTTTGATTTCTCGCCCCCAAACATAACTTTTCTTTTGAAAGTCATAGTAATGAATTGGTTTCCAGTGAACTATAATTTCTTTGGCTCGATACTGTTTCCAGTTATTAAGAAATTTTTCTGCATCAGGAAATGGGCTAATACATAGATACGTTTTTTCGGTTCCTTCTTTTTTGAGAATCAAATGTGCGAGATCGTGTCCACGAAGCTCCGTCCATATTCCTTGATCTTGATTGACTTCGGGTGTTTGGCTAAGTTGGATAGTTAAAATCTCGAAAGCTTCACAACGTTGTGTTAAGTATTGAGCAAGGGCTGTACTCCATTCCCTTCTAATTTGAGGGTCTTTTAGTTCTTTACGAGAAAGTTGACTTACGGGTTGACTCAATGCTTCTTCCAGACATTGATTCATCTCTTCTCGGAGCGAAGCCGTGGTTTGTTCTGTAATTTGATCCAAGCATTCACAAGCTTGCTGAGCCACGGCCTCTATTTCTATTCCCGTGGGAGATTGCCCCTGAGCCTTTTGACCAAGTACGGGGAGCATCAGCGCTAAACACAGTGCAAATAGCTCAACCCTTGCTAAGTGCTTGCCTGCAAATAAGTTTTGACTTTCAAACATCGTATAGCCCTCTTCTTGAAGGTCAAATATTAGTTTTTCTTGAATGATATATCTCCTAAGAACCTAGTATTTAAAAACTTTTGTCGGTTTTGAACCAAAATTCTGTGCTCAGTCTATCAATGTTTCTCAATTTTTTTAGTTACCCGAAGGTAATCTAGGGGCGATCTTAAAAGTTCCTGCTCCGTGATAGGAGTAATACTGCCCATTGTACATGGCTTCGGCACTTACGGGCCCCATCTGAAACTCCCCTTGCGTAACCGCACGGGCGAGGTAATAAAACGCTTGGGGCTTGCCCTTCACGGTGGTAAAAAGATGGATACGATCATCTCTAATATCAAAATAATCAGGTCTATCTTTTGCTTCTAACCAAGGTAGATAGCTACTTCGGGTCAGGCGAGGATTTTCTATTTCTAGCCCAGCGGGTAGCATATCGGTGATGACGACATTTTCTAAATCGCCAAAATAGGGTTCAGAAACTACGGAGAGTTTTACGACTACCAAATCATTTTGTCGGAAGGTATAATCTCGGATCACTTTTCCGTCTCGATCATAAAAAGTTTTACGCACTTTTAGTTGCCGGTCTTCTTCTTTGACTTCTCCTTTGAGGCTCAGGCCGCTCATTTCCCAAAAATAATAAAGATTCCCTGAGCCTTGAGTGGCGATGCGTAATTGTTTTCCAGCTAAATCCTTTTCTAAAATCAAGTCTTCACTCACGAAGGAGGCATAAGTATTTCCTCCTGCTAATACCTGTGCCTGAATTTGGCTTTGGCTGGTTCTTTTAGAGAGTTTACCCAAAGCCAGCAAGGCAAAGGCTCTCTCTTGGGTATTGAGGGATCGCTTTTGTTTGAGTTGCTCCGAAAGATGCTTGGCCATGGTAGGCACTTGCAGGTTGTTTTCATCTCCTTCTAGCAGGGCATTCAGAGCGAGTGCTTCGTCTCGGATATAGGAATAAAAGCTCCCCGAAAGTGCTTGTTCTGCATACTCTCCACTGAAACTCTGGGGAAGTAACGCTTGGTAGGTGGTTTTATCCCCTAATAATAAGTAAGAAGTAGCCAATAGATATTTAGAGTCTAATGCCAGTAATTTTTGATTTTCTTTATAATAATTCATCGTAGAGACATCTGGCTTTTTGGCCAAAGCCAGAATATACAGGCTATAAATTGCTTCTTTGGGGGCAATTTGTCTCTTGTAGCGACGGCGATTTCCTGCTAATTCTTTGTAGTAATAATAAGTATGCGTATTTTTTTGAACCACCTGATCTTTCAGGTAGCCCAGCATTCTCTCCAGAGCGGAATTAGGCACATAATAACCCGTTTTTTGAGCCTCAATCATAAAATGTGAGGCATAAGCAGTCCCAAACCAGCTTGCCTCGTAGCTCCCCGGCCAATAACCCAAGCCACCGCTGTAATTCTGCATTGATAAAAGGCGCAAGATACCTGTTTTGACATTATTCTGAATTTCAGCCTCGTAGAGATCAACATTCTGCAAATCTGGGGAAATGGCTTTCATCAAGGCTTGGGCATATAATTGCGGGAAGACCGAAGAAGTAACTTGTTCTACACAGCCATAAGGATATGTAACCAAATAATCTAGACTATTCGCAAATTGAATCATTGGAGATTTGCTAATCATCAGGCTGGCTTGGGTAGTCGAGGGCACCAGATTATTCTCTAATGATATTTGCGCCTGTTGCCCACCCGTGATACTACCCGCGCCGGCTCGTTTGACCAATCCTACCACGGGGCGGATGGTGATGTCCAATTTTTCGGTAAAGGTACGTCCCAAGGCAGTTAGGTTTACCTCTAGTTGAGCCTGGTCAATCACATCTTCGGCTCTAATCTCGAAGTGGGCTTGGTTTTCTCCCTGAGCTTTTAATTTTATATTTTCTTGAGCGTCGCCCAGAATTTTCAAATTATCGGTCGTCTTGAGCTTGACCTGAGCCGTGAGGTCTTGATCGGTGGTGTTGAAAACAGTAACGGGAATTTTCACGCGGTCTTTAGGACTCAAAAAACGAGGTAATCCCGTGGAAATAACGACCGGATCGGCCACGGTCATACTCTTTTGTGCTGAGCCAAAGGCTCCATTCTTGAACGCCACGGCCATAATTCTCAGGCTTCCCGAAAAAGAAGGAATATCAATGGTATAATCTACCTCTCCGGCGGCATTGGTTGCTAAAATACCACTCCAAAAGCGAACCAATTTTACCCTTTGGTTCACTACTGGATTGACCCTCAAAGACATATCTGCTCCTCCCCCCGTACTGGATTTGCTCAGACTGATTTCGGGAAAAAGCTGTGGGTAAATATCATAAGCTTCTACCTCCAGACTTCTTTTTTGGAAGAAATAAGCGTGTGGATCAGGAGTCTGAAAATTTTTAAGTTGCAGAATACCTTCGTCCACCACGGCAATGGTTACCTGCACATCCGCCTGTGGTCGATTGGTTCTGACCTTAATGGTTTGTTTTTGTTTGGATTCGGTTTTTTCTACGGCCTCGATGCTTAATTCCAGCTTGCTTTGGGGGTCTTCTACCTGAATAGGATGGAAGCCGTGCGCCACCGTCAGCGGAATTGCGCCATCACTCAATGGCTTGATAAGTGTGGCGGAGATGTAAGTATTCGGCAAATGCACACCTTGAATATCGAGCGTAGTGGTGGCCGTTTTGTTTTGGGTGTTGAGGTAGAAATGCTTGAGTACTTGATCTCTTTCTACGGTAACCAGCATTTTACCATCAAAAGGTGCCGTGAATAAAAGCTTGGCTTGCTCACCCACTTGGTAAGTGTCTTTGTCCGTTTCTATTTTAATTTTACCGTCTCTATCTATCTGAAAAGCGGTATTATCCGTGTAAGCATAGCCATAAGCATAAAAGCGACGGCTCACATGGTTTTCGGCATCGGGCAAGGACAAGCGTATTTCGTAATGCCCCGAAAGACGAGGAATGTAGCTAAAAGCAGTATTGGTGCCACTGATTTGAACAGTCTTTTCTTCTAAAATTTCCTCCTGTTTTTTAGACACGTATTGTAGTTCGCCGTTGTAGCTTTTCTCCAATACAGTTTGCCATTTGTAGCGAATTACTTGGAGCAATGCTTCGGATGAGATCGGGGTTTCCTGACGATTTAAAGCCAATAGACCTACCGACAAATTCCGATTGGTGCTTATATAGTCGTCTACTTCTTGGATTCCTAGTAAAGCATTTTGGGTGAAAATATCAAAATCAGTCCGGCGACTGACCGAGCGACCTGTTTCGTCAAAAACCGTGGCTAAGACTTCGCCTTGAAGCAACCCCAAATTTTCATACTCTTTTGGAATTAAAAAACCCTCGTAAGCCAAGCCGTCTTGGTTAGTACTTCCCTCCGAATTTTTAGTATCCAGTACTTGTCCGTAGCTGTAATTTCGGGTAGAAGCTTGCTCCAGATCAAAGTTATAATCAGTAAAGGCTTCAGGTTGGAAACTTTTTTTCCTGAGTGTAAAAGTAGTCTGATAGTTTTTATTAGCAGCAGGAGGCCCGAAGAGATTGACCGCCTTGATTTTTGCTCGTACGGAATCTCCAGCGTCATAGCTACCCTTGAATGGACTTTTATAATCAGCGTCCATCAAATTAATTCCCACCCGAATCCGATCGGGCATAAATTCTTCCACGCTCACGGGCATGGAGGTCAGTAGTTGATCGGTGGCACTGTATACTTCCGCGTAATAAGTGCCCGTGATGGCCGAAGGGGGCAAATCAATAGAAATAGCGTAGGCTCCTTGTTCGTTCAGAGTTGCTCTAAACTGGGTCAAATCTCGTCCATTGGGCAATTTGAATTTGACTTTGATGGGAATTTTGCCCACAGTTTTCCACTGGCGATCTCTCAAAATCACATTGAGATTCACCTGTTCTCCCGGGCGATAAAGATCTCTTTCGCCGTAAAGAAAAGCTTGGTAGCCCGAAGCACTCAGACTTATCCCTCCGGTGTCGAAATTACGAGTATTCACTGGAGAGTACTCAGGGTATAGATAGTTAAAATCTTGGTTGGTCTGTGCCGTAATCAATTCCACTCTGGCATCAGGATATTTTTTCTTGACTCCGGCCAACACGGCCACTCCATTGTTATCTGTACGAGCAGAGCTAATCACCTGATTACTTTGGCTTACCAGATTTACATTCACCCCCCCCATCGCTTGGGCGTTCATCAGAGAATTGGCAAAAACAAGGTAATCTTCCTGAGTTTCTTTGACAATGAGGCCAATGTCAGAAATAGAAATGAGTCGGTTACTGTTCAGCCACTGCTCTTCGTTCGAGTTGACCTGCACGGCATACACACCTTTATCGCTATTGATTTGATCCAAATTTAGATTTAGCACCCGAAAATCACTCACCAAGGGAAGGGTTTTGGTATCGTAAGTACGCTCCAAGATCAAATCCCCATAGTCCTGAAAACGCCGACGATAAGCATTCATATTATCGTACAAGTCGCGATGCTGTCGGATAAAATGGATCAAATTATTTTCATAAATCTTATAAACTTTGAGTTCTACCTGAGGCACGTTGTGGATACGAATGCCAACATTTTTTTGCCCCTTACTAGACAAGTATTTCGCACCTTGGGGAGCAAAACTGATAGAGGGTTTGATTTCTCCAAAAGAGATTTCACGAGTAAAGTCCTCTCGCATCGTAGCCCCGAATATGCCCCTCAATTCATTATTGATTTTTAGCGTGTAATCTCCACCCGGTTGGAAATTTCCTTTTACCAAAAAGCCATCCTCCAGCAGTTGTACTTCATAAACCATTTTGGGTTGAATATCGAGGTTATTGAGGATTTGCACCAAATTGACAGACTGATTGGTTTTGACCCGGATATGCCCTCTAAATTCCTCAAACTCAGGAATCACTTCTTTAATGACCAAGCGATTTTTGTTGGGAGATTCTGCTTTAAACTCAATGGCCTTGAGAGTAGTGTAATCGCTTTCGGCACATTTGACCCCAGGGGCGATCGAGAATTCTAATAATTTATCTCCCAAATCCAGACTTCCTACTTCCTCGATCACCAGTTCTACTACTTCGGAAGGTTCGTGGTTAAGCACCCGAACCGCCGGAATAGACTCTCCACCTGCGCTCAGACTCACCAGTTCTTGCATACTCAGGGGAAATACTTTATAATTAAAATTGAGGTTGACCCTTAATTGGTTAGTACGGCGATCATCTTGTGACCAGAAAATATCGGTATCTTCGAGTTTTAGATAATAGGTATGAAATTTTACCGCAGAGGCTTCTCCCACCGAAAGACCATCTTTGGTTTGGCTCACCCACTGAGGATTAGGCTTCGCCTCGTAATCAGTACTGGGTTGGAAGCCCTTCACGGGTGAAAAAACCAGTTCATAGGGCGATATCCACTTGTATTTACCCGCTACCTTTGGCTCAAATTGGATGTAACTCGTGGTATCCCAAACATTGAGCAGGCTATCGGGCACCAAAGAGCGATTGAAGGTAAAGGTAAGATTTTCTTGGGTAGGAATGGCTTCCTGAAAGCTCGTCTGGGTAATCTCTACCAAGTTTTTTTGTGAACAGGTGCTTAGTAGTAGTCCTAAGCTTAGAATCAGGGCTAAAAGGGGGCGAGTGCTACCCATAGTTTTCGTGATTAGTTGCTAACTTTGTTTGGTAGAGTAAAGATAAGATGATTTTCCTAGATCACAAATAGAATTTGTATCGTTTCTGGAAAGTCAGTTGCCCTTGAGAATGCTTGTACACTGCTTTTCTGGGGTTTTGTTCTTTGTGTTTTCCAAGTCTACCTGAGAAGCATTCAACTCTTAATAAACAATCGCTTAGATTTTGAAAATATTCTCTATTCTTCTATACGCTATACAATCACTGAGCCGCCGCTGGCAAAAACAGTTGATGCTGATCCTGGTCTACACCTTGGTAGTAGCTTTTTATGCTTCTATTATCTTTTTCACGACGGCCTTGCGCTACGAAACCCAAACGGTACTTCAAGACTTACCCGAGCTTTGGGTACAGAAGCTGGCGGGCGGACGCTTAGTACCCATGAATCAAAGCATTGCCGATTCTATCCAAGGCATTCGGGGCATCAAGCGGCTTGTTCCTCGTATTTGGGGCTACAATTTTGATGCGCCCACAGGGGCAGTTTTCACGGTGATGGGTTCAGACTCGCTCCTTCGGGGCTTGGATTTGGTCAAAACCACCCACCAAGGTCGGCTCGAGGAAGATATGGCCTTGGTGGGCACAGGCATTCTAGAGCTCAGGGGGATTCGTCTGGGTGAAAATATCACGCTCTTAGACGATCGGGGTGAGATCAACAGCTTCCAAATCGTGGGCACATTCCAGTCCGCTTCTGATTTGTTAAGTAAAGATTTAATCATCCTCTCCCCTGCTTCCGCCCGTAAGGTTTTGGGCTTGGCTCCCGATGAAATGACCGACTTGGGTTTGGAGGTTTACAACGAACTGGAGGTAGAGAATATCGGGCGCAAGATTGATCGTCAGTTAGCGGGTGTGCGGGTGGTTACCCTGGATCAACTCAGGGCGACTTATGCGACTTTGTTTAGCTGGAGGGGTGGTATTTTTATCTACGGGGCGATCATTTCGGTATTTTCCTTTTTGATTTTGGCTTGGGAAAGAGCCAGTGGGCTAAGCCCCGAGGAGCGCAAGGAGTTGGGCATTTTGAAAGCCATTGGCTGGCAAATCTCAGAAGTACTCTGGTTAAAATTCTGGGAGGGCATCATCATCTCCGGTACGGCGACTTTGACGGGTATTTTGGTGGCTTACCTGCACGTGTTCATTTTACAGGCTCCTTTCCTAAAACCCTTCTTGATTGGCTGGTCGGTGCTTTACCCTGATTACAATTTGACACCCGTATTAGACGGAGGCAGCCTCTTGGCAATCGTGGTGCTGTCGGTTATCCCTTATCTCTCGGCCACCCTAATTCCAGCTTGGCGGGGGGCGATTACTGATCCGGCGGAGGTGATGCGGGGTTAAGGGTTGTTTAGAAACCATTGGGAGGGTGCTAAAAAAGCTTTTTGATACTTCATTCCTAATCACAGCACAGAAAATACAATTGATAAGATCAAAAATACAGACCCGGGCCGTGGCCCGAGCCTGTTAAGAAAGAAACTAGCTATACGAGAAATTTATCGGGCAAATTTCTTATTGGCGCAATTATATTGAGTAGGATTAGCCGAATAACTGTTGCCAAAACGCGTGTCGCTGTATTTTCCATTGCCAAGATATTTCTGATAAATACTAAAAATGTAATGAAAGCACTTGCCCTCCTGATCGGTGAAAGCAAAGAAATAAACTGGGCCGCTGCGGCTCACAGGAGTTCCCAGAGCATTGACTTTTACTTCCCAGGTAGTTTGATTGTAATTCCCATCTTGTACTACGATTCCATCCACTTTGACCCCACCGTGGTTTTTGGCTACTTGAAGAGCTAGTTGTTTTACTTGTGCCATAGAAACTGGCTGAAAGTTGTGATCGTACAGCTTAGGATCGTTAAACATTTCGGGTAAGCCGCGCTGCTCGATCAGGGCGTCTTCCATGGAGGCAAGGTTTGCTTCCAGTAATTTTTCGGAATCGGCTTGTAGCTTAGCTTTGTCCATTCCGCTCAGGCTGAGGGACATTTTACCCTGAGCCAATACAGGAGAACCATAAGAACGATCTTTAGGATCTGTAAATTTAAACTCAAAAGTATGGGTTCGGGGAGATTTGTCGGCAATCATTTTTACAAATTCGCGGAAAATACCAGATTCTAGTGGTTTCAACTCAGCAGGCTTGATCGCAAAGGTTAGGTAAGCTTGGTTGGCCTTTTCGCTCACGTTTTTAAAATCACGCAGTTTAATGTAATCATCGTTGATCTCTAATTGGAGCGTGATGTTGGCGGGAACCAAGATACGCTGTCCTTCATAAAAATCTTGTTGTGCTTTGGGTTCTACGACCTGCATAAGTTCCATACTTTCTTCCAGCAGTAGTACGCCGTAGATGTTGTCGTTGATGCTAAAATCCGTGCTAAAGTCGGTGTCCTTGGCGTTTTTGACGTCAATGGGGTTTTTGGAGAAAAGGATTTTGCCCACGTTAGCCTTGTGGAAGTCGCCAGCCATGGCGTTAGCTAACTCTTTTCCACCTAATTCTTTCAAAGTGGCTTTCAAGTCATTTTCCAAAGTAGTCATTTGACCAGAAATGGAACTACCTTCGGGTAGGATTTGCTTGAAAAGATCAAAAGCTTTGATGGTAGATTGCATCAAGCGGATGGCTCCACCCTTATCTTTTTCCTTGTATTCATAGGCGACCTCGATGAAGTAATCAGCCGCCTGCTTCAATCCGGTTACGGGGTTACCACTAGAAGTATCATTTTCACGATCCCAGAATTTTTGTGTTAGCTCGAGAAATTTTTCTGTTTTTAGTTCGTTAAAAGCTTTCAAAGCTTTGGCTCCTTTGTGCTGATAGCCAGTATAGCCGTCATCATACCAAATCTTATAGACCTGTGAATTGCGAGCACTCATATCGCCTTTGGAAAGAGCCGCAGCCATTTTGTTGTAACGCTCGATGTCCGCTTTATTTTCTTCGTAGAACTTGAATACATCCTTACTGGCTAATTGTTGGAGTTCCTGATTGGCTTTATTCACATGCTGAGCGGCTGTATTAGGCTCCCAGAAGTTTTCAAAATAACGTTCCTTCTCGATAAAAGAATAATTCACCACGGCTCTCTCGTAGAAAGCTTCGGCGAGTTCTTCGGCCTTTTTGTTGTCCTCTTCTGTAACTTTAGGGATTCCAGATAAAGCTTTAACTGGATCGCTGGAGCTAGTAGAAGCATTTTTATCTTTTTTCTTTACTTTATTCAGTAAGCCCTTCAATTGAGCCTGACTTGCCTGAGGAGTCGCCAAAAGTAGGGTAAAGGCGACGATGCTGAATAACCAGAGTCTTCTTTTCATTGCGAGTAGTGTTTTAATGTAAGGTTTGGACTATAACTGCCGCTAAAGAAAGGAGAACCAGGTTTGAAATCAATCCGTAAAATTCCGTAAAGTTTATGGAAAATATGATTTGACATCAGAGGCTTGCTTAGAGATCAGACTTCTTCTGCCTGGTGTTTTTTTGTGTGGAAAAAGCAACTTCGCAACTCTACCGCGGAGTCATAAACCAGAAGAAGAGCTTAGAACCTAGAAGCGCAAGGATTAGGGGTTTGTGAGGTGAATTTTCATGATGATCTCACGGCATTTTTCAATCCAAATAAATCAATCCCTCTTTAATAGCGTACTTGATCAAATCCACATTGTTGTGGAAATCCATTTTCTCGAAAATATTTTTCTTATGCGATTCTACCGTTCGAGGATTGATACACAACTGGTCAGCTACTTCTTTGTAACTTAAGCCTTCGGCAAAGGCTTTCAAAACTTGTAATTCTCGTTCGCTCAATGCTTTCTTAGCAGGCTGTTTTTTAATTTTAACTTTCTGCGCCAAGGTTTTGAAAACGCTATGGGTGATATCCTTGCCAAAGAAGAGATCACCCCGTTGGATCGTCAGAAGCGCATCTACCCATTCTTGGCGGGAGCAATTTTTGGGAAGGAAGCCTTGCGCTCCCGCTTTTACGGCTGCCTCGATATAAGGTATCTGAGTATTGGCACTGAGCATGAGCGTTTTGATCTGAGGGTAATCCTTTTGTAGTACTTTGGCAATCTCAATACCCGACATGCCCGGCAGGGCAATATCCAAAACCACGATTTGAGGCTGGTGTTTTTTGAGTAAGACAAACAAACTTTTGGCTTCCCCAGCCTCTCCGATGACTTTGATTTTAGGATGTCCTAATAAGAGGGCGCGGAGGCCATCTCGCACGATTTCGTGATCATCAACAATGATAATTTCAATAATCTCAATCATGTTTTTTAGACTTTGGGTAAGGTGAAGAAAAAAGTACTACCTTGCTCTGGTTCACTTTCCACCCAGATTTGCCCTTCTTGTTTTTCTACCAGTTCTCGAGATAAAATCAATCCCAGCCCTGTCCCCTTCTCGGGAGAAGAGCCGATTTGCGCAGTGCTTTCCGAAATTTTAAAGAGTTTTTGCTGATCTTCCGCATCTATACCAATGCCCGAATCCTCAACGGAGATCTGAATATAGTTTTCCTTTTCTTCTGACCGCAAGGTAATACAGCCCTCCGCAGGTGTAAATTTGATCGCATTGGAAAGTATATTACGCAAAATCAACGCAAACATCTTGTGGTCAGCCATTACCCGATGTGCTGAATCTATGCCATTATGAATATCCAATCGCTTGAGCTCAGCAGGAGTTTGTAGTTGGCTCAGGACTTCTTGACTGAGGGACTTCACTTCAAGAGGAAGCACACGCAGTTCCCACTGCCCTGTCTGTGTGACGGCCCACTGCAAAAGATTTTGTAATAAATGATAAAGTTGAGCCGAAGAATGATTGATCTTGGAAAGAAAGTAGTGAATTTCTTCTTGGCTGATTGTACCCAGATTATCGGATAGAGATTGGGTGATGGCACGAAAGGCTGACAAGGGGTTTTTCAGATCGTGGGCAACAATGGCAAAGAGCTTATCTTTGGTCGCATTGAGTTCGTACAGGCGATTGCGCTGTTCCGACAAAATACGATTGTCTCTTTGCTTGGCTCTAAGAAAATAGATAATAATTGCCAAGATCAACAATAAACCCAGAGAACTACCCAAGTAAATATGTCTTTGTGTTTTTTCTTCTTTGAGTTTGGCTTCCATTTTAATTTTTTCTTTCTCCAACTGATAATTAGCTTCCAAACGAGATATTTGAATAATATTTTCCCGATCAAACAGGCTATCTTTGATTAAGGCCTGTTGTTTATAATGATAAAGGGCGGAATCATATTGCTTCGTTTTCTCATAAAGGTTAGAAGCATTGAGATGAATCCTCCATAGATTATCGGGTGATTTTTCTTTTTTGGCCTCCCTCATCGCCTTATGAGCATTGATGAGCCCTTCGTGTAGTTCGCCCTTTTTAGCTTGCAGTGCAGAGAGGCCAGTCAGGGTAATGGTTTTCTCGGTTTGGTTATCAACTTCATCGTACATCTTGGCAGATTGGAGAAATAGCGTTTCCGCTTGTTTTAAACTATCCAATTTATTGTACAAACCCGCCAAACTCACTTGTGTGGCGGCAATTCCTAGTTTGTCGTCGAGTTTTTCTTTAATCTGAAAAGACAATTGATAGTATTCAATGGCCTTCTTGACCATTTCTTTGCGATCTTTTGCTTGCCCCTCTAGGCTTCCATAAATATTACCCAGATTGTTGTAAATCACAGCTAATGCCCGCTGATTATTCAATTCCTCGATGATGGGAAGTGCTTTGAGATAAAATCGTTCAGCGTCGCGAAAATATTTTTGATTAAAATAAATATTACCCATATTTACTGAAATCATGGCCATATAAAGCGTATTTCCCAAATTCTCTTGGATCAAAAGTGCTTCTTGGTAATATCTAAGGGCTTTGGAATAATCCCCTTGCTTGTTGGCAACCACACCCAAACTGGTGAGAGCACCCGATTGCAGGGCAAAATCTTTCAACACCTTCATAAGTTGATAAGCTTCTTGGAGATAGACTTCTGCTTCTTGATATTTGCCCCGATTGGTGTACACAATCCCGAGATTATTCAGGGCAATCGCCTCTCCTTTTTTAAATTGTAGTGCTCGAGACAAGTCCAAGGCTTCACGTGCGTGATTGAGGGCTTGGGTGGGCTTTTGCCGACGGTAAGATTTACTGAGTTGATTTAGTAAATTTACCTTAACTGTATCTTCGCTTCTATGTTCGTTTAATTCTTTTTCTAAAGCAAGAAGGGAGTGATTCTGGGCGTCGGCTTCGGTAAATCCTAAATACATCACCCATAAACAGGTAATTATTCTAATAGAAAACCAGTGTCGGAAAATTGTTTTCATCAGTCAATCAAGTGAGCTAAGTTCATAAATGGTCAGTTGGCTCAAGACTCAATGAATTTTTACCAAATAAAATCTGCGCAAACGAAATGCTGAATCAGCGTGAGAACAGTGATGGATTGAAGAAGAAATTTTCTATTGAAGTTGCCTACGGACGTTGATTTATCGGCGAACAATGCATATTTTGGACTCTGAGGAGGCAAATTTTTAAGTAAATAGTCCGAGCTATGAACGAAAAAATTAGCAAAATCAGACTCTTGAGGAGACATTTTGCCGCACTGAGGCAAATTTTGAACAACCTCAGTGTAAATGAACCCCTGTTTTAAAACATACGAAGATTTGTTTTAAATCAAAGACGTAGTCCTTGCAAAAGAGTTTTCCTAATTCAATAATAATCTATTGATTTTAGAATAAAAACAGACAATTCTTAACATTTTTGTCTCATTGATAAAATGACTTAGCATCCATCCAAACGCGTCGATTTTAGCTGCGAATGTGATGGTTCTCGGTTGTGCCACTTGGAGCAAATGAACCCACTATTCCAAATTTCTCACCTCTTTTGTAACTTTGAAAAAGCCTTTATTTGATTGGCAGAGGCAAACATCTAAACAAGCAAAACCATGAAAATACTGATGATCGGCGGAACAGGTTTTATCGGTGGCCCGCTCACCAAGAGGTTACTGGAAGAGCAGCACGATGTGGCCGTTTTTCATAGAGGGAGTCTGGCGCAGGTCATTAGCCACGAGAACCTAAGTTTTATCCAAGGAGATCGCAAAGATTTATTGGACTATCAAGAAGCCCTGCGTCAATTTGAACCCGAGGTAGTCATCGATGTAATCGCTTATCAGGTAGAAGATGCCTGGCTATTGCGAAAAGTATTAGAACCTTTAAAACCCAGAATCATCCTACTCAGCAGTGCCGATGTATATCAAGCCTATGGTGTTTTGCTGGGAGATACCCACGAACTGGCAACACTGCCCATCACGGAGGAGTCGCCCCTGCGGGATTACCTTTATCCCTACCGAGGTGGCGTGGAAGTAAAAGAAGGTTTTGATGAATTTTTATACAATTATGATAAAATTCTGATAGAGCAGATTCTGCAGGCAAGTCCTGATCTAAAAACCACCATCTTGCGCCTACCCGCGCTCTACGGCCCAGGCGACCGACAGCATAAATTAGCTCCTTATCTCAAAAGAATGGCCGACCAGCGTCCCTTTATTTTGCTCGATCAACGGAAGGCCAATTGGCACTGGACACGTGGCTACATTGAAGACATCATAGAAGCCATTTTATTGGCAACTACTCACCCCAAAGCCGAGTCTCAAATCTATAACGTGGGAGAAGCTGAGGCATTCCCCGAAAAAATTTTGATCCAAAAACTAGCCGAGATGACCCAATGGTCGGGCGAAATCGTGGAGGTCGAGCAAACCCAACTCCCCCCTGCCCTACAGGAGCATTATAACTGGGGACAAGACCTCATCGTGGATAGTCAGAAAATCAGAAAAGAACTGGGCTATCAAGAAAAACATACTTGGGAGGAAGGTATCAAAAAAACTATTAACTTTGAACTTAGTTTCTATGAAAATAACCCCGAAGCCTTGGCCTTTGATTATAAAGCCGAAGACCAAGCGCGAGCGAAGCTGAAGGGTTAGTGTTTAACCAATGATCTAAACCTGAAAAAACTATGATCCGTTTTGAAGATGACGATGAAAATGAGAATCCCCTCAAAGAAGTGGCTGCCAGCCTGAGTGGGATGAATATGTTCAATAAAAAATTCTTAGAGAAAAGACGCGTATTCCTCTGGGGTCCCGTGATGGACGATTCAGCCAAGGACGTAATTAGCCGCCTGATGTTTCTCGAGGCCGAAAAGCCAGGCGAAGAAATCGTGTTCTACATCAATAGCCCAGGTGGTATGGTTACCGCCGGAATGGCCATCTATGATACTATGAATATGATCTCTTCACCCGTTTCCACCGTCTGTATGGGATTGGCCGCCTCTATGGGTTCTATCCTGCTTTCGGCGGGTGAGAAAGGAAAAAGATTTGTTTTCCCACACGGTGAAATCATGATTCACCAACCCAGCATTGGTGGTACGATGCAAGGACGCGCTTCTGACATCGCCATTCAAGCTCGTCAGATTAAAAAAACCAAAGAATTGGGTGCCAAAATCTTAGCTGATAACTGCGACCAACCTTACGACAAAATCCTCAAAGATTTTGACCGTGATTACTGGATGGACGCCGATGAAGCCGTAGAGTATGGCATCGTGGACAAAATCGTTGAGAAAATCGCGTTTTAGCAAAAATCAATGCAAACCAATCAGAACCTGATCTTATCGCTCAGGTTCTTTTTTTGCGCCTGTACCCAAAAGTGTCTCTTGGGGGCAAAAGCCACGACAATAGAACCCTCAAGCAATGAGACACAAAGATAACTCTCCAAAGAATCCCCCTTCTTGTCGTTTGAGTGACATTCTCTTCGCCCACCATCAGCTATCTTGGTGCTAAAGTTAAGTAATCTACTATTATGAATCTGAAAACCACAGCGTAGCTCTTAGTTTGAACTAATTTTATTACGCTGTGGTTTTTTATATTGAGTGTATAATCTTGGAATTAATTAAAAAAAGAAAAAAATTCCAATTTTATTAGCTCATTTTGTTTGTATCACCAAACTAACCATTATCCCATTATGAAATATTCATTCTTCGCTATTATTTTTTTATTATTATGCTCGGGCTTTGTTCAGGCTCCAGAACAAGATACGCCACCCACTACGGTTTCACACGCAGCTTGGAATGCCCTGTTGACCCAGTATGTAAGCTCCGCCGGTAAGGTTAATTACCAAGGAATGAAGGCCAGCCAAGCCAAACTAGAGACCTACTTGGCCACACTCCAAAAGGGTATCTCGAGTAGCGCCTCCAAGGGTGAAAAAATGGCTTTTTGGATTAATGCCTATAATGCTTTTACCGTGAAGCTTATCGTAGACAATTACCCCGTGAAGAGTATCAAAGACCTCAAAGGAGGCAAACCCTGGGACGCGAAGTTTGTCAATATCGGAGGGAAATCTTATAGTCTTAATAATATTGAGCACGATATTCTCAGAGCAAATTATTTTGATCCTCGCTTACATTTTGTGCTAGTCTGTGCGGCTAAATCTTGCCCAAAGCTATTGAACAAGGCTTACACGGCTGGTAATTTGGGAGTAGAAATGACCAACCAAGCCAAGTACTTTATTAATAATCCTGCGAAAAATAAGATTTCTGCCAACAGTGCCCAAGTTTCTAAACTTTTTGATTGGTACAAAGGCGATTTTACCAAAAGCGGAAGCCTCGTGAGCTATCTAAATAAATATGCTAACACCAAGCTCAGCTCAGGTGCCAAAATTACACATTTGACTTACGATTGGTCTTTGAATAATTGATTATAAATTTAAAAGTAACAGACTCGAAGATTCAAATCCATAATCTTCGGGGCTGTCATCTTTTAATTCTCCTGCTTTCCCCACCAACCAAATCGCTGATTTAGCGTAGCACCACCCCAAATAAAAAGAAACACACTCAAAGTAGTGAGGATAAAATTTGCTAAAGCATTTTCCGCTAGGCCTGAGAGCAACAATAGTTGACGGCTGGTCAAACTAAGCAAAGCAAATAAGGCAAACGCCACCAGCACCCGAGCGATTCTTTTCCAAAGCACAGCCTCATCCTCAGGGATGCCACGCTGCCCTACTACTAAGAAGCCCAAATTTAACCCCAGAAGATAAGCCGCTAAATCATAAGCCTCTGCGGGTAGTATCAAAAGCATTCCGAAAGGAGCCAAAAATAAAAACAGAAAAGGAAGTATTTTGGAACGATCAATGGCTATTTTCGCTTGTTCTTCAAAGGTCTTCCAGCGCGCTGGACGCAAAATGACGGCCTGAAAAGCTGTCCATACAACCAAGCCCAAGACGTACCCTCCCAGCACGTCGGCTAGGAAATGCACCCCCAAGTATATTCTAGAAAAGGGAATCAATAAGATCAAGGCCAGAGATAAATACCTTAACCAAAGCGAGGAAAACAAAACAAAAATTGCCCCCCACAGGGCTACCGTAATGCTGGTGTGCCCTGAGGGAAAGCCATAGGCCACGCCTTCGGCTTCCCGGTAGTATTGCACCACTTCTGAGGGCAAAGGATCAAAGAAGCCCTTGGCTCCACCTTTCTCATAAATCACCAAAGAAGCATCGGGCAATTGTCCATCTAATAAGGCAAGGGTAGAATCCACGTGGAAAGGCCGCGGCAGGGCAAAATAGTCCTTAAAAAAAACTGTCAATACTGCTGTCCAGAGCAAAATTTGCATCAGCACAAAACCTTTGCGAAAATTTACTCCAAAAATCAAAATGGAAAGCAGCACAATGTAAAACCCTCCGTAGCCCAAGCCAGTGATTAGACGCATGAAGGCCGTCAGCCAGACCGTTTCAAAAGCTTGGAAGAAATGGTTAATCTCAGTTTGGAACATCGGTCATTTGCTTTGGGAATACACCCACTAAGCTATCACTTTTTATTGCAAAACTGAAGATGATAAGCCAATCATCAAAAACTATCGATTCTGCTCTCGCATTTCGCGCTGGCGCATAGGCATACGATCAATGAGGCCAAAAATATGATCTGTGCTGGTGAATGCACGCTCTCGGAGCTTTACGCCACCATCCTTACCGATAAGCAAAATCCTAAATTCATCGGCAGGGATTTCGTACTTTTCGCGGATGCGGGCGGCCGTGGGTGCCTCTATGATTTGATTTTCATAAAAGCCTTTTTGTTCGGAGAAAAAATGGAAGACAATCAAATCTCGTTCTTTGATTCCTTGGGTTTGTCGGTTCAATGCCTGTGCTTGTTCTTGATAATCAAAATTTTGTTGATTGGGCGAAAAAATAAGAATTAAGCGATTTTTCCATTGATAATCGCTCAAATCTAGCGTGTCCTTAGGTAGTCGCATAGAGTTTTCGTTGGAAGTTAGGTGTGATGTTGGTGTGTAGCAACTCATCAGTAGACTTGCTAGGCAGAGCCAGTTTGTTACATAAAATTTTTTCATAACGTTTTTTTAAGCAAACCATTTCCTTGCTTTTTTGATTGCTACTTTTAACATTAATGAAAAAAATTCTAAATTGAAAAAAATAGATTATCTCATCGTCGGCCAAGGCATCGCCGGCACGGTGCTTTCTTACACCTTACTTCAAAAAGGCAAACACGTACTGGTGGTAGATCAAGACACCGAAAACAATGCTTCCAAAGCGGCTTCGGGCGTTTGTAACCCCATCACGGGGCGCAGATTGGTCAAGACTTGGAAGGCAGACGTACTTTTTCCTTTTTTACATACTTTTTACAAGCAATTACAGGCCGAAATTGGAGGAGATTTTTTCCATCCCAAAGAAGTTTACCGTACCTTCTCTTCCACCAAAGAGCAAAACGATTGGTTTGCCAAAACCGAAGAAGCAGGCTGGAAATATTACGTGAACACGGAAATAGACCATTCTACCTACGCTAAATTCATTGACAACCAACACGGAGGCTGGGAAACACGAGGGGCTGCCCACATTGATGTGGCTAAAATGCTTGAGGCTTATCAGGGCTACTTAGACCAGCGAGGAATATTGCAAAGAACTACTTTTGCCTACCAAGACCTAAGGATAGAAAACGGAAGAGTGCTTTGGCAAGAAATTGAAGCTTCCAAGGTTATTTTCTGTGAAGGCGCGCAAGCGATTCATAATCCTTATTTTCGCTATCTCCCCTTCCGACCCGACAAGGGCGAATGGTTGAAAGTCAGAATTGCGGGGGCAGCATTAGAGAATTTGATCAAGCAAAATGTATTTATTATTCCTTTGGGAGAAGAGGAGTTTTTGATTTCCGGCACTTATCATCAGGGAGATTTGAGCTACCAAACTACCGAAAAGGCTCGCCAAGAATTGAGTCAGAAACTGGATAAAGTCCTCAAATTGCCCTACGAAATCCTAGACCAGCGCGCAGGCATTCGCGCAGCTACCAAGCACCGTCGCCCTTTTTTTGGTTTGCATCCCAAGTATCCTCCATTGGCGATTTTTAATGGTCTGGGAACCAAAGGCTTGAGCCTTTCCCCCTATTTTGCTTTGCAATTTTATGAACATCTAGAAAATGGAAAGGCACTCGACGAGGAAGTGGACATCCAACGCTACGAAACATCTGTGGATGAATACGGTAAAAACTAACCGAGATTGGTAAGATTGGTCACGTCAATATCCTGAGGTTCGCTTACTGAATTCTGCTTAGGCTTAGATTTTTTAGGCTTAGGTTCGCTGGCATTGGGTCGTAATGCGTAGCCAAAAATACCTCCGCAGACTCCTCCGATGATATGGGCAAATTCTGAGATTTGGTTATTAACCAGTAAGGCGGAATAAATCTCTTTACCCAAGAAAAGTAAGGCTATCAGAATAAAGGTCATCGGGATCGCACCTTTACGCACATTTGTAAAAGACACCAACAAAATCATCATAAATACAATGCCACTCGCTCCCAACAAAGAATTGGCAAAAAGTAAAGCATTTAAAATTCCTGTGATAAAAGCGGTCAGGAACATCACCACGATGAGCATCCTAGAACCATATTTTTCTTCCAAAATAGGCCCTAATAACAGAATAAAAGAAAAATTACCTACCAAATGCTCCCAGTTGGCATGGCCAAAGGCGTGAGAAAAAAGACGGAAATAAGCCAAGGGATTCCCCAAGTCCATGTAAGACGTACCAAAAGGATATACCATAAAAAGATATCGGGAAAGATTGCCCACCCCTCTGCCGTCCATACTGAAAAAGATAGTCGTATCGAGGGTCGTGATTGCCACGCAAATCAAGGTATAGGTAAGAATGACGGGGGAGTTATAGGTAATTTTCATGGTTTTTTGGTCTATACGATTAGATAAAGATACAAAATATCCAGCTTTATTCAATAGAATTCAGAAATTTCTGCACCTGTGCTTGACTCCAACCTGCTTCCAAATCTTCTTGATAGAGCAAGCGAATGAGGGCTCGATCCCAAGGATGATAGCGATTCGTTTCCGTCCAATCTTCGTAAAAGATACTTTGTGGTATTCTCGGTGAATCATTCATCAATCCGAGTGCCTGAGTGAGTTCTTCACGCAGTAAATGCTTTTGTGCCTTTGGCGAAGACACCTTAGCTATGTCAACCAAAATGGAGCCTCGCTCGATCTCGTGCTTTTCATTTTTATATACAAAAAACAAACCGCGATTATGTTGGATGTAGGGAAGCGCATCTCGCTCTATTTGCTCCACGTAGGTTTGGGCGGAGCCGACGAAGATCAACAAGTTTGCCTGAGCTTGACTGTTTACTTCTATCATACGTAAGGGAGCAATCAACGGACGAATTTCGGAGAGAATCTGCTTGCACTCCCTTTGAAGTGCAGGATGAGGCGTGCCCTGCCAAAAAATTTTGATATCCTGCGCCCATTTGCTAATTCGGCCTTCGGTCTGGTCAGCATACTCTGCTCCCAAAGCCACCTCTTGAAAGTAATCGTACAAGGTGATTTCTGGCTCAACTACTTTGCACCCCACACCTAAGAGGGTAAAGCACAGCGCTAAACAGATTTTTTGAATCTGTTTGAATTTGCGAAAATGAAGTAAGGTTTTCACGAAAATAACTAGTTCAACACGCAGGACTTCAAGACAAAAACTTTCTCAGACGATTGATGGTTGCTAGTTCCCGATTGAGACGCTCGAAGTGATAATACAAATCCCCATTTTGATCGACATCAATTTCTGCTTCTAGCTCGATGGCTTTTTTCTGCAAGAGCAATTCCCGATGATAGGTAGAAGTCAAAATTAAAGAATACTCATAAACAGAGGAGGGCAAATAGCGATTCCACCAATAATGATACTGGCGTTGCGGTTTGGTTTCCTGAATCATTTTCTTGAGGTCTTTATCTGGAGAAATCTTGGAGTGCACGCGGTGAAAAATACCTTTCAAAATATAGGTTTCCACGTTTTGGATGCGGATTTTCTCATTTTCCAAATATAAATAGAACTGTCGTATGGCCGGCACCAAGAAAAATACCGAAGAAAAAGAAAGTGCCGTCGTAGAAGCTAGCAGTAATAAGTTGGCTACCATTCCAAACTGCTGGCTCAAAACCAAAGCCCCTGTCAATAAAGAAGTCAGGGAGGAGGCGACCAGATTCTGTCTATTGATTTTTTCTAATTTTTGGTTGGTAGCCTCGTCGTTAGGATTCAGTTGGCGTTCGGGTAAGGGGCGCTCCCAAATCTTCAAGCTTTCCGTAATTTCTTGCCTATGTTCAGAAGCTTGGGCTAGCTCTTCAAAGTGATAAATAATTACTCCATCTTCGGTTACTTCTACCTCTCCTTGATAGCGAGCCAGCAACTGCGCGGCTTGGGTTTCTGCTTCATAAATACTCCAACCCGTGATTTGTACCAGTTCGGCCACCACGATTTTTCCTTGATTATGTCGGATATAATTTAAAATAACTTTTTCTGTGAAGAGGCGATCCTGAGACTTACGCGCTGCTCCGAAGATGTAGGTTAATGTCTGGTAGAGGACTTTTTTCTGGGTGCGAAAGCGTTTGGATTGTGCAGTGGTTTTTGCCCAAGTAAGGAGTTGATTTTGCCAAGATTGTTTACCAGGTCTAAGGTCAAACAGGTATACTAGCTCATCCTGTTGGTTGGTTTTCAGGCGGCAAGGATAGACCCCCAGAAAATAACGCAATGTATACTCGACCCAGTCAGTCGGTAGCCCAGTAAGGACGACCAAATCGGCAATGGTTGCCCCATTTGGCTTTTGTCGAAGTGCTTTAAGAAGCAACTGTCGATATCTTTTGCTTTGGTAATGAGAGGTAATCGTTTGATCCATCCGCGAAGATTTTAAAGAAAGAAACTATTAAATGTACCCTAAAATCTTCTGTTTTGTTTTAATAAACTGCTTACAAAGATAGACTTATTTGTAGAATTAAGTAAGGAAATTTCATTTTTCTACATTGATCCACCGCCTAGAGCCAGATTTTTATCTTTTCACTGCGTATTTCGTAATAAAAACTACACACAGATACGACCTAGAATCCATGAAAAAAAGAAGCGAAAAAATCAGCCAGCAAGATTTATCTGCCTTGGGTTATTATGACTTAGAGCTCATCAAAGTAGCTGGCAAAACCGCCAAAAAACTCATTCGCACCCAAAAATACTCAAAAGAGGCTCTACTTAGCAAGTTACAAATCCTCCTTGCCCAACCTGATGATTTTTCAGAAGATGCTGAATTTGGCCTGCTCGCTCAAAAAATCAAGGAAAGAGCTTCCCAAAATCTCCAACAAAAAGAGATCGCTGCCTCCTTTGAACTACGGAAAGAAACCCCCTCCTACCCAATCTATGGCGCCGAATACATCGAGCCAGGCGCCTTAAAACAAATGGATACGGCTATGCAACTACCCATTTCCCTGGCAGGTGCTTTAATGCCTGACGCGCATCAGGGCTATGGGCTTCCCATTGGTGGTGTATTGGCCACGGAAGCTCATCGGGTCATTCCTTACGCAGTGGGCGTAGATATCGCCTGCCGGATGTGTATGTCTATTTTCGAGCTACCAGCCGATTATCTTGATAAAAATCAAAATAAGTTTAAGAATTTACTCCTTAAAAATACTTGCTTCGGAGCCGGCAAGGGATTTGACAAACCTAAATCCGATGATTTATTTGATAAAGAAACCTGGCGAGCCACCAAGGTTATCCGTGATTTGAAAAAAAAAGCCATCGAGCAGATTGGCTCCTCTGGCACAGGCAATCACTTCGTAGAATGGGGCTGGGTAGAAGTTTACGAACAAGATGAAACGCTGACTTTACCCACGGGCAAATATTTGGCATTGCTTTCTCATTCTGGCTCTCGTGGCTTTGGAGCAGGTATCGCGGGCTATTACTCGAAACTTGCTATGGAAAAAACCCAGCTTCCTGAGCATGCCAAACACCTCGCTTGGCTAGATCTAGAAAGTGAAGAGGGACAGGAATATTGGATTGGCATGAATCTGGCCGGCGAATACGCCTCGGCCAATCACCATCATATCCACCAAAAAATAGCTCACGATTTGGGACTTTCTCCGCTCAGAATGATCGAGAACCACCACAACTTTGCCTGGGAAGATCAATTAGAAGACGGCAGACCCGTGATCGTACATCGCAAAGGAGCCACGCCCGCCCACGAAAAAGAATTAGGCATTATTCCCGGCTCTATGACGCATCCTGGCTTTATTGTCAAAGGAAAAGGTGAAGGAAAAGCCGTTTTCTCCGCCTCTCACGGGGCCGGAAGGGTCATGTCACGCTCCAAAGCTCGCAAAACTTTGCAGGAACAAGACATGAAAAATGTGCTGAAAACATATGGAATCACGCTCATCGGAGGAGATTTGGACGAGGCTCCTATGGTTTACAAAGACATCAATCAGGTGATGAGCTTTCAAAGTGATTTAGTGGAAGTGCTCGCTCAATTTACCCCTCGTATCGTACGTATGGCCGATAAAGAAAAATTTCGTAGGAAGAAAAAAGGCCAAATTAGCTTCGAGGAGAGCTAAAAGCCATCTGCTGACCGCTCTTCAGACAGAAATCGGCTCAACTACTACTCAATTTGCAAATGATTTTACAGCTTTGTGCATCCATTAAAGTGTTCAATCTATGCAAAAGGTAAAATCTCTGGGAAATGTATCCTGGAGCCGAGAAGAAATTAAAAATGCTATTCCTGAATTTTTGGAGCTTTATCAGAAACGGCCTATTCAAGACAACGAAGGAGGCATGCGTATCCCCCATATGTTCGCCACTTGGCTTATGCTCAGGCAATTACAGCCTCAGGTAGTGATTGAGAGCGGCGTGTGGAGAGGACAAGGGACTTGGCTGATCGAGCAGACGCTTCCTCAAACTAAAATCTATGGCATTGATCCTAATCTCAAACGGAGAGAATACACGGTAGCCGATGCGAAGTATTTTACCCAAGATTTTTCCGAAATTGATTGGAAAGATTTACCCAAAGAAGAGACTTTACTCTTTTTTGATGACCATCAAAATGCTTTCGCCAGAATAAAAAGTGCGGAAAAGTGGGGCTTCAAGCATTTGATTTTTGAAGATAATTATCCGCCGAGAGTGGGTGACTGTTATTCGCTGAAAAAAGCTTTCTGCGAGGCTGGATTTCAACCTGAAACGCCAACAAATTGGAAATTTCGCCTCAAATCTCTCCTGCAACCTAGCTTACGTGCCCAGCCAATCCCTCCAAACACGAAAGACATGGAATATTTAAAAAAAGTATTAGACATCTATTATGAATTTCCGCCTGTTTTTCAAGCGGAAAAAACTCGCTGGGGCACCCCTTGGGACTGTGAGCACTATTATACGCCTGAGCCTCTTTTCGAAAATTTAGAAAATGAAGATTTAAAAATTTTTAGAGAGGAAGCTCCGTTTTATACTTGGATTTGCTATGCACGCTTGAAGTAAGTGCTCGCAGCAGTACCCTCAATGCTCCGCTTTTCGGTGATTCAAGATTCTTCTTCCAACAATCCCATCAAACGATCCTTTAGCGCATCCAAGCCTTCTTGGGTAATGGAGGAAATAAATAAATGCGGAATTTCTGAGGGGATTTCTTCGGAAATAAGGTCTTTCAGTTCTTGATCCAAAAGGTCGGCTTTGGTGATGGCTAAAAGGCGTTTTTTATCCAGAAGCTCGGGATTGTACTGTTCTAGTTCTTTTAATAAAGTGAAGTAAGCTTCTTTGATATCAGGGTTTTCAGCAGAAACCATAAAAAGCAAAATTGCGTTGCGCTCGATGTGCCTTAGGAAACGCAAGCCCAAGCCTTTGCCCTCGGCTGCTCCCTCGATAATCCCTGGAATATCGGCCATCACGAAAGAACGATAATCTCGATAAGCTACCACGCCCAAGTTAGGCACGAGCGTAGTGAAAGGATAGTCTGCTACCTCTGGCTTGGCCGCCGAAAGCACCGAGAGCAGAGTAGATTTGCCCGCGTTTGGGAAGCCAACCAAACCCACATCAGCCAATAATTTTAGCTCTAAAATGATGGCTGCTTCTTGGGCAGGTTCGCCCGGTTGGGCGTGGCGGGGAGCTTGCTGCGTGGAGGTTTTGAAATGATGATTTCCTAGTCCTCCTCTCCCTCCGGCCAGCAGGATTTCTTCTTCCCGGTCTTGGGTAATTTCAAAGAGTATTTCCTCGGTATCGGCATTTTTAGCCACGGTGCCGATGGGTACTTCCACGATAACATCTTGGCCCTGCGCACCCGTGGAGCGTTGCCCGCTACCGGATTGACCTGCTTCGGCGCGGATGTGTTTTTGATATTTGAGGTGGAGTAAAGTCCAGAGTTGGGCGTTTCCTTTGAGGATAATATGGCCTCCTCGCCCACCATCTCCTCCATCGGGGCCACCTTTGGGTACACCTTTTTCCCTTCGGAAGCTGACGGCTCCCGCGCCGCCCGCTCCCGAACGAAAGTAAATCTTCACATAATCTATAAAATTAGAAGACAAGGCTAGAGGTGTATGTTGTAGGATATAAGATGTGAGTAAGAATTTTGAGAATTAGTATTTTAAATTCTATTCAAATAGTTATTGAAGCATGACTTAGAAGTTGGATGATGAAAGGCTTGATGCTATAAATTAGCCAATCATTCATACATCTTATATCCTACCTTATGGTTAAAGTTTATCAATTTCTTGGCAGAGGGATTGGAAGATTTCTTCAATTTCTCCTACCCCGGCAATAGAAACGAATTTCCCTTGTGCTTGGTAGTAGTCAGCGACGGGAGCCGTTTTATTATTATATTCTTTGACACGCGTTTTGATTTTTTCCTCGTCTTGGTCGTCGGCACGGCCAGAGGTTTTGCCTCGCTCGAGAATGCGTTGTGTAAGCTCTTGCTCATCTACCTCGAGTGCTACCATACCAGAGATGGAGAGGTCATTATCTGCCATCATTTGATCAAGTGCTTTGGCTTGTTCTACGGTGCGCGGGAAGCCGTCAAAGACAAATCCATTAGAATCCTTATTGGCTTTAATTTTTTTCTCGATCATCCCGATGACGACCTCGTCTGGCACTAGCTCTCCTTTGTCCATGAACTCTTGGGCTTTTTTGCCCAGTTCTGTACCTTCGGAGCGTTCTGCACGCAGTAAGTCTCCGGTGGAGAGATGAACAAAATTGTATTTGTCAATGATTTTTTCGCTTTGGGTTCCTTTGCCGGCACCGGGAGGACCAAACAATACGATATTTTTCATAATGCTGAAGATTTATCAACGGAGTTGATCTAGTTAGATGAATATTAATTTCAGGACGGGAAAATGCGAATTTTCTTTTAAAATCACAATAAATTAGATCAGATTTCAAAAAATCTGATTAGATGTGAGAAATTTCTCGGCAGATTTTTTCAAAGATTTCGTCTATTTCTCCCACGCCACTAATCTTGACAAATTTATCCTGTTTGGCGTAGTAGTCAGCCAGGGGAGCTGTTTCTCGGAAATAAGTTTCGAGACGATTACGAACGATACTTTCATTTTGGTCATCAAAGCGACCTCGTTCCTTGCCTCTCTGTAGAATTCGCTTCACCAGTTCGGCTTCTTCTACTTCCATAGCAATGACGCGGTTTAGCTTCAGTCCATTCCGTTTGAAAAGCTCATCCAGTGCCTCGGCTTGTGTGAGGGTACGAGGAAAGCCATCCAGCACAAACCCTTGACCAGACATATGCGCTTTGATCTTATTCTCGATCATACTAATCACCATATCGTCTGGCACTAGCTTGCCGGCAAACATAAGTTCTTTAATCTTCACACCTAAGGCTGTCTTGGCAATCACCTCCTTGTAAAGTAGTTCACCCGTGGCGAGGTGAATTAATTTATACTTTTCCAGCAATTTTTTGCTTTGGGTTCCTTTCCCAGCGCCAGGAGGGCCAAACAATATTATATTTAACATATCCTCGTCATTTAATGCTCTTTAATATATCAGATTGTTGCAGGAGTCTATTTTTAATTTTCTTCTGGCTCGAGCTGGTAAATCGCATTCAGCTCTCTTCCTTCTTCTTGGTAGTCTAAACCATAGCCTATGACAAACTGCTCAGAAATTTCAAAGCCAGTATAGTCTATCGGGAAAGGCAAGGAAAATGCGTTTGGTTTGCACAAAAGTGTCGCCAGGGCGATAGAGTGAGGTTGATGAGCCTGTATTTTTTGCCATAAATACCTAAGGGTTTGTCCAGTATCAACAATATCTTCCAGTAAAATAATATGCCTCGCTTGCAGTGCTTCTGGCTCCCAGTATAATTCTTCTATTTCTCCGGTAGTACGCGTACCTTGGTAAGACTTAAGACGAATAAAAGTAAACTGCAAGGGAATATCCAAGTGCTTTATCAACCCAGCCGCGAAGCGAAAGGCACCTTTAAGTACAACGATCAAAAGTGGATTTTTCTGAGCATAATCTCGATTGATTTGCTCCGCTAGATGCTGTATCCGCTGTTCTATTTCTACCTGAGTTTTTAAAATAGAAAATTTCTTATCTCTGACCTTGATAGATGACAATTTTGTCCATATTTTGTATTTGCAGTTCACAAAAATATGAATAAATTCGGATAAGAAATAGATAAACTAAAGCCTTCCTGCACAATTCCTTTCAGATTTTGGTTGTTATCTTTAAATGAAACACGAATGGGTGTATCAAGTCTTTTATGAATATGCTAAGCAAAAATATGAACTTTATCATGAATCTGGCTATAGGAAAGCTTTTTAATTGGAAATTGATACTCAGTCTGTGGGTTATTAGCTGTTTTCCTCCTCAATTATCAAGCGCCCAAGAAATCATTAACCAAGAACTCATTGACGCCGAGAAGATGCTACTGTTTAGCCCCTTGGTACAGATGGAGGCTACTTCGGCGGTGAATGATATGTATAATTTCAAGTTCAAGCGGGCTGCTAATCAGTTTCAGTGGTTCAGGGAAAAATACCCCAACCATCCGCTTCCTTACTTCTTATTGGGTCTGAACGAATGGTGGCAGATGATGCCCAATATGGACGTAGAACAACACGATGATGCTTTCTTCGAATACATGGATGCAAGTATTGACCGTGCGCGCGATTTGTATCAGGAGGATAAGGAAAACATAGAAGCCTCTTTTTTCTTGGCAGCAGCTTACGCCTTTAAGAGTCGGCTGAATGCGGAAAGAAAAAACTGGACTAAGGCAGTTTTTAATGGAAAAAGCTCACTCAAGTTCCTCCGGCGCGGCATAGAAATCAATCAACTCAATCCAGAACTCATGTTTGGAGAGGCTTTGTACAATTATTATTCGGTCTGGATTCCTCAAAACTATCCCCTGCTCAAGCCTGTGCTTCTGTTTTTTAAGAAAGGAGACCAAGAGCTAGGCTTAAAACAACTTCAAGAAGTAGCTGAGAATGCCTTTTATACCCGTACCGAAGCTCAGTATTTTTTAATGCGCATTTATCGTAATGAAGAGAAAGCGCCCCTCAAAGCCTTGCCCATCGCGGAATATTTGCATGAAACCTTTCCAGATAACGCTTACTTTGCCAGATATTATGGTAGTGTGGTTTTCTCGCTGGGGATGTTTGATGAAATGGAAGAAATTTCTCATGAAATTTTGCAAAAGATAGAAGCTGATTACCCAGGCTACGAAGGGGTGAGTGGCAGATATGCCGCCTACTATATGGCTTATCTACAGCGATTTAAATACCGAAATTTAGCAGAAGCAGAGAAATATTATCGCAAGACGATCGCGTTCGCCGAGGCTACTGAGCATTATCAATCAGGTTATTATCGTTCAGCCTTGGTCGAGATGGCGCGTATTTCACACCAAAAAGGAGAGATCAAGGAAGCCAAAACTTTCTACGAATTGGTCAAAAAATACACGAAGCGAAAGGCGAAAGTCAACAAAGAAGCCAGAAAATATCTAAGGAAATACAAGAAATACTAAAGTAGTTGCTAGTTGTTCGCTATCAGTTAATTGAACTTTAAAAATATCTAAACACCGCGGGCAACTAGCAACTAAGCATAAGCAATTTAATTAAGGAATCGGCAAGACCTTCTTGTCTTTAAAAGTAGAAAGGATCACCATAGATTGCATATTGCTAATCTCCTCGATTTCGCTGATTTCTTCCAACATCAGTTTCTGATAAGACTGGATATCAGCGGCGATAACCTTTAGTAAAAAATCACAGGAACCCGTGATGTGATGGCACTCGATCACGTTGTCAATTTCTGAGATTTTCTCCACGAAAGCGTCTAAACAAGATTTTTTATGACTAGACAAGAACACCTGTACAAAAGTGGTTACTCCCAAGCCTACCTTAGAGGTGTCTAAGACCGCGTGATAACTTCGGATGATTCCCATGTTCTCCAACTTCTTGACTCGCTCGAGGGTAGGAGCTGGAGAAAGACCGATATCTTTGGAAAGCTGGGCGTTTGTAATTTTGGCATTAGTTTGCAAAATCTGTAATATCTTCCTGTCGGTATTGTCGATTTTGATTGGTTTCATTCAGTATAAAATTTAAATCAAAAAAAATATACTCTTGCTTTATTGAGCAAAGTAACGAAATTTTCTTCCGAAAATCACAAAAAAAGTTTAGATATTTCTAGGATTTTTTGACTAAATCGGAAATAAATTAGACTATTCGTAGAGGGTGCGGGTGAGGATACTGCGCCCAAGGGTAATTTCATCGGCGTATTCGAGCTCGGTACCGATCGGGATACCGCGGGCTATAGTGCTGACTTTCAAGGGGAAAGGCTTCATTTTTTTGGTCAGGTAAAAGACAGTCGTGTCTCCTTCCATTGTGGGGCTGAGGGCAAAGATTATTTCTTCTACGCCACCTTTTTTCACTCGCTCCAAAAGTGAATCAATATTTAAATCGCCGGGTGCGACTCCTTCCATAGGTGAAATGACCCCACCCAACACGTGATAAAGTCCTTGATATTGGGCTGTATTCTCGATGGCCAAAATATCTTGGGGGCTTTCTACCACGCAAATCAAGTGAGCCTCTCGCTTGGCACTGCTACAAATTTGACAGAGGGCATCATCCGAAATAAAATGGCACTGCTGGCAGTATTGAATCTCTTGGCGGAGCTTGCGCAGTGCCTCCGTGAGTTGAAGGGTAGCCTGTTCTTCTTCTTTGAGGAGGTGCAAAACTAAGCGTAATGCTGTCTTGTGGCCGATACCGGGAAGCTTGGCGATTTCTTTGACGGCATTTTCAATTAGTTTTGAAGAAAAATTCATATCAAATCAAAATAAAGCAAAAAGGAATGAGAAGGCCGAGGCTAGGCTACTTCGGCAGAGATGCCTCGGTCACAGATGGCATCACGCATGGGCTTGAGTTCTTCAAAAGAGCCGTGCTTGACGGCACATTTGCCCTTGTAGTGGATAATCCAAGTACATTGCTCTGCTTGCTCAGGGGTATGATTGCAGACATCAATGAGGGTCTGGATCACGTGGTCAAAAGTGTTGAAATCATCATTGAAAACAATGAGTTGTCTTTCTTCAACAGAAACAACATCCTCTTCTACGATTTCTAATTCTTCTACTTGCGTAGAGAGAATGATAGAATTTTTCTCTTCAATGGAAACAACATCCTCTACTATAATTTCTAGTGCTTCTATTTGTGTCATATTCTCTAAGAGATTTTGTTGTTTTAGCAAAATTAAAAAATTTTTGGGAGTTTTGTGAGATGGTTCTTGAATATTGACGATTTTGCGAATCGATTGTTTGAGATAAAACAAAGAATTACACAACTTGATTTCTCAGCCTAGGAATTTCTTTTCACATTGATCTGCAGGGTATAGACACTATGACTCCAAGTTTGGTTCTCACGGTAATTGCCGTCTATTTTTTTGTATTGTTAGCGATTTCTTATCTGACTTCGCGCCATTCTAGCACGGAAGATTTTTTCGTAGCTGGCAAAAAGTCGCCTTGGTATCTGGTGGCCTTTGGTATGATCGGGGCTTCCCTTTCGGGGGTAACTTTTATCTCCGTGCCGGGTGCGGTATTGACCAATCAATTTGCTTATTTCCAGATGGTGCTGGGCTATCTGTTGGGCTATTTGGTAATCGGGGCGGTGCTCATGCCCTTGTATTACCGGCTGAATCTAATCTCAATCTATGGTTATCTGGAGCAGCGTTTTGGCTTCTGGTCTTACAAGACGGGAGCTTTCTTTTTTCTCTTGTCGCGCACGATTGGGGCTTCTTTTCGTTTGTTTTTGGCGGCTATGGTGCTACAAGTGGGAATTTTTCAGGCTTGGGGCGTTCCTTTTTGGATCACCACGGTGATTAGTATTTTATTGATTTGGTTATATACCAATCGGGGGGGCATTCGCACCATTGTCTGGACAGATACTTTGCAGACGACCTTTATGCTGTTGGCCGCTGTGCTTAGTATCTATTTGATCAAAGATGAATTGAGTCTCTCCTGGACAGCACTCTGGGGGAAAATAGAAACCAGCCCCTACGTGAAGACTTGGTTTTGGGAAGATTACCAAAGCCCTCAATACTTTTGGAAGCAATTCATCTCGGGGGCATTTATTGCCATCGTGATGACAGGCTTGGATCAAGACATGATGCAAAAGAATTTGACCTGTCGGAATATTGAAGAAGCCCAAAAGAATATGTTTTGGTTTAGCATCGTGCTGGTGATCGTTAATTTTATCTTCTTGACCTTGGGCGCATTACTTTACGTCTATGCTTTTGACCAAAATATTAATCTGGCTGCCATCACCCAGGCTGGGCAGATTCGTACCGATAAGATTTACCCATTTTTGGCTTTGAATCATTTCAGTATTGGTACGGGAATTTTCTTTTTGCTGGGCATTATTGCCGCTACTTATTCTAGTGCGGATTCTGCTTTGACTTCCTTGACTACCTCTTTTTGTGTGGATTTTCTGGGGGTAGCGCGCAAGGAAGAAGCAGAAAAAAAGCGGATTGTTCGTCGTGTGCATATCAGTGTTTCGGTCATTTTGGTGCTGACCATTCTAGTTTTTAAGCAAATCAGTGATGCTTATCCAGAAAGTAACGTAATCGGGAATCTATTCAGTGCGGCCGGCTACACCTACGGCCCTTTGTTGGGTTTATTTGCTTTTGGCTTATTGACCCAGCGTATGGTTCAAGACCGCTGGGTTCCCTTGATTTGTATCGTGGCTCCGATTATTACTTATTTTATCAATACGTATTCAGAGGCTTGGCTAGGAGGTTATGTCTTTGCCTATGAGCATCTGGTCATCAATGGCTTGCTTACTTGCTTGGGACTTTGGTTATTTTCTTCCAAAACAAATGTCTAGGATTCTGTGCTTTTGTATTTCTCTCTTCCTGCTCGGCTTACAGGGTTGCTATTTTCCTCAGGAAACCGAAAAACAGATTGCATACAGTCAATTGGAAGGTGCTTGGTATCTAAATCAGCCGGGACTATATCACACCATTTATTTTCAGGATAGTACACATCTGGCACTCGATACACACATTGATACCATCTTTTTTTTTAGCTACCAGATTCACTCCGATACCCTTTTTCTCTACGGCGAATATGAAACGTTTATTAACTATAACATTATTCAAAAGCTCACTCGAGATTCCTTGATTTTTGAAAACTTGCTAGATAAAGAGGGAATCCAGCGATACGCTCGAGAAAAGCAGGAATAAATCGTTCATTTTTACATTTCCAATTCCTGCATCGGATCCCAGAAGACTTTGGAAAAATGCTGGATTTGATCCTCGACCACCTGAATTCCTTCTTTCTCCAAGGCTTCTTGCATGGCCGTGAGAGTAGCAAAATGATGTTTACCAGTAAGCAAGCCATTGCGATTCACTACCCGATGTGCGGGTACATCTGGATGGCGATGCGCTTGATTCATTGCCCAACCTACCATTCTGGCACTTTTCTTAGCACCCAGGTAAGCAGCAATGGCTCCGTAGCTCGTGGCTCGGCCGTGGGGAATCAGTTTGACTACTGCATAAACATCTTCAAAAAAAGTAGATTTGTCCAAGGCTTTTGTTTTTTAGCTGAGTTCAAAGATAGTAAATTTGCTACAAGGATAAAGTGTAAGTTGAGCAAGCCTCCTTTATGGGTAAATCTTATTTTCAATTTAAGCAATTTCTGATCAATCAAGACCAGTGCGCCATGAAGGTCTGTACCGATGCTTGCCTCTTGGGAGCATATACGCCCGTACCAACGGTATCTCGTGTGCTCGACATTGGAACAGGCACAGGATTATTAGCATTGATGTTAGCACAACGTAGCCAAGCCCAGATAGATGCCGTAGAAGTTGACCACTTGGCCGCTAAGCAAGCCCTAGAGAATGTGAACCGAAGCCCTTGGGCTACTCAAATACAAGTAATTCAGCAGGATATTCGTGTTTTTGCGAATCAGAAGCCTGCTCGTACTTATGATTTGATTATTAGTAACCCTCCTTTTTTTGAAGATCATCTCAAATCTCCATCTAAGGCAAAAAATGTAGCCTTGCACAGCGAAGATTTGAAGTTTGATGATTTGCTAAAAATCGTGTTGCAACTCTTAAATAAGACGGGGCAGTTCTTTCTACTCTTACCTGCCTACCAAAGTGAGGTATTTTCACGAAAGGCCTCTGTCCAAGGCTTATATCTCACAGAAAAGCTCTTGGTTTACAATCGCCCCCAAACGGAGCTATTTCGGGTGATTTCCACTTATCAGCGACAAAAACCCTCAGATTGCTTAGAAAAAACCATTTACATTCGTGATCAAAAGAATGCGTATTCTGACGATTTCCGTACTTTATTGCGGGATTACTATCTTATCTTTTGAAATCGGGCTGGGTATTTTGCTGTTGTATGTGCTGCTGATGTGCCTGCTTATCTCGTGGGATAAGAATTTTCTTTGATCCTTGAAAATGCTCAGATAAACGTCTGAGTTTTCTCCTTTGTAAAAACCGCGCGGGCAAAATGGGTTCAGGAGGAAGAGATGACTGAGGTGATGAAGTTCTGAGATTGATGGCCTCGTTGGTTTCGTGGAGGACAATAATTTTCTGGCCGGGTTGCACTTGGTCCTCTATTTCCAGTTGGTTCCAGTGCCGTAAGTCTACCAAAGAAACCTGGTACTTTTTGGCAATTTCAAAGAGTGTCTCCCCGACTTGTACCAGATGTAGCTGACTGCTCACTTCGGGAGCGTTTGTTCTCAAGGAGGGGTTCGGTTTGAGTCTCAAATTTTGATTGGGTACTACTCGATCAGAAACTTGCAATTGGTTAAATTCTCTTAGCTCTTGGAGAGAAATCCCATAGAGTCGCGCGATGTCGTGCAAGCTCTGTCCTGGCATCACCCGATGAAAAGCGGGTCTTTCCGAAGGGGGGACTAAGCGTGAAATGCTCTGGGGCAACCTTCCGGGATAATCTGGGTAAACTTTACGATATTTTGCTTCTTCTCGGATGATTTCTTGATACAATTCCTCTTCGCTCATATCGGAGAAGCTTTGCGTTTTGCGATCTGAATAGGAGTCGTAGTCAGAGTGAGGGTGAGGACGGGGATAATTTTTTGCAGGGAAAGGCTGCATGTTATCCGTACTTTCCCTAGGTCGGGGAATCAATACGGGGTAAATCTTATCGGCCGGAATTCTTCTTTTTTTGAGCCAAGGATTGTATTTTTTCAACTCATTGGTATTCACACGAAGACGCCGCGCAATCTGAGCCAGGGTTTTGTTGGCGCCACCCTGATAAGCTACCAGCCGCTGAGAGAGAGTCTGATTCTTCCCCATCAGTTCTTCTAAATACAGCTTACAAGCCAGAAATTTACGGATAAAAGGATGCGTACTCGCGTCAAGTCGTATCACCTGAGAACCTACCACATCCGCGTAGCGATAGCGTTTTTCTACGTAATCCTTGGCTGATTCATAGCCTAATTCTAGCGTCAGCATATTAAAAAACCAGTTCTTAAAATGCAGATTGTTTCTTTTAAGGTGATGAATGGCAATCTCGGTGCTGAGGACAAGGTTGAGCCGTTCGTCTATGCGTTCGTCCACTCTCATCTCCGAGTCGATGATGGTACCCTTACCGATTTTCCAAAAGCCACGGGAAGAGGAAGTGAGCGTACCTTTGAGCAGGTTACTTTCTATAAAGGCCAAATATTTGTAATCGGCGGGAAGCCCCTCGACCACCAAGAGGTCTTCTACAAACTGGAGATAAAGGCTTAGGGTAGGTAAGTTTTGGCGGATTTCTTTCCTATCATCCTTGAGTTGGCGGATGTGTACTTGGATCTGACGGCGAACACTCGAGCTTAAAACCAGACGGATATTCCCAAAATATATTTCCTCTGGTACATCATATCTTGCATATGTAGGAAATACATACAAAATGCACAGAATAGATGTAAAGAAAAATCGGAAGAATGTCTTTAATTTTGGTGATCCCGCCGTCATTGTTTGTGTCTTTGGTACAAAACTATTCGGTATTTCACAAATTTCAAAGCTAAATCTGATTATTCAGGTAGAAACTTCTGGTCATTTATCTTGCAAACTTAGACTTATTTTGTCGACGATTCAGGTGAAAGAATTTCTATATGACGAATCAATATCTTTAATAAACGCCAAAAAAACGAGATTTATCGAGAAATATTACTTCCCACCAGACTTACCGAATGAGCTGTACGCTGTTAGAGAATGAGATTAGACCTTTCTAAAAATGTAATATGATTAGATAATTCTAACGAAAAACTAGACAAATAGTTGTTCCCAAGCATTTGGCGTTTAGCAGACCCGTGCCAAGAGTAGGCCATCTCGGATCGGAAGGATATAACTTTCTACACGATTATCTTCTTTTACTTTTTGGTTGAAAGCCCGCAAAGAGGCTGTTTTCTTGTCTAGTTTCTCTTGTTCCGCTAAGACTTTCCCACTCCACAGCACATTATCCACAATGATTAACCCATTAGATGACATTTTGGGCAAGATCAAGTCAAAATAAGTGGAATAATTCATCTTATCCGCATCCACAAATGCCAGTTGAAACTCCCGATCGAGTTGTGCAATCACCTCGCGCGCGTCTCCCAAATGAAGTACAATTTCATTCGTTTTTCCTGCTTTTTGAATAAACGTTCGGATCATCTTTTCTCGTTCTTCGTTCACCTCGATGGTATGCAACTGTCCTCCTTCGGCTAAGCCTTCGGCCAAACATAGAGCCGCGTAGCCCGTGTAAGTACCTACTTCCAGAATATTTCGAGGGCGTATCAGCTTAGAAAATAAGGCCAAAAGCCTTCCTTGCAAATGCCCCGAAAGCATTCGCGGTTGCAAAACTTTGGCGTGGGTTTCTCTGTTGAGTTCCCTTAAAATCTCAGACTCTGACTCCAAATGAGCTTCCAAATAGGCGATGAGTTCAGGTGATAGCATTGATGAATTGTTGAATTGTTAAGGCAAATAAGCAAATGAAACTTGGCTGTTTCCTTTGTGTCTCTGTGTTTTAAAATATCATCCGTCAGCCCCTTCTTCTGGCCAATAGATCAATCTACTCAGGCGGTCTTCGGCAAACACTTCTTGCGCGATGGCTTGGATTTCCTCAGCACTGACTCGGCGTACGGCTTGGAACACTTCTTCCAAAGCCTCGATTTGTCCTGTATCTAAGATACTATTTGCCATCATGAGCATAAAATGCAGATTACTTTCTTCGGCCATGGCCAACTGCCCCAACATTTGTTCTTTGGTCTGATGAAGCTGAAGCGTGCCTAGCTTTTGCTCACGGAGACTTTTCAATTCACGATGGAATACGGCGAGGCTTTTTTTCAAATGCCTGGGCTCAGTAGCGAAATACACAGCAAACAATCCCGTATCGGTGAAAGGCGTATAATTAGCTTCAACCGAATAAACATAGCCTAGCTTCTCGCGCAAAGCCCGATTGAGACGAGAATTAAGTCCCGGCCCTCCTAGCAAATTGGTAAGCAGCGTGAAGGCCAAGCGCTGATCATCGCTGATGGCATAAGCTTCATTACCAATGGCACAATAAGCCTGACTAGCTTGGTGAAATTTGTCAAGCTGCTGTGGAATATAATGCCGAAACGGTATGCGCGCTCTCGATACTTGGCTACTTGGCAAGGGGCGAATATATTTATCTGCCCACTTCAATACTTTCTTGAGAGGTAAATTGCCAACCGAAGCAAAGACAATCCGATGCGTGTTGATATTCTCCCGAATGAATTGACGGAAATCCTCTCTACGAAAGGAAGCCACGCTCTCGGTAGTACCTAAAATATTATTGCCCAAGGGGTGATCTTTGAAAATAACTGCGTCAAAATCATCCTGAATCGCGTCATCGGGCGAATCAATGTACATCGCCATTTCTTCTAAGATCACATTGCGTTCTCGCTCGATTTGATTATCGGGAAAAACGGAGTCAAAGGTAATATCTGTGAGCAGTTCTACGGCTTTCTCATAATGATGATCTAGAAAAGAAGCGTGAAAACAAATTTTTTCTTTGGTGGTGTAAGCATTCAGCTCCCCTCCTACCGACTCCAAACGATTGATAATGTGAAAAGCCTTGCGTTTCTGCGTGCCTTTGAAAGCCATGTGTTCCCAAAAATGCGCAATTCCTAATTGATGAGGCTGCTCGTCTCGGCTACCGATGTCTAATACGAAGCCACAATGGGCGATTTTAGTATTTTGAACTTGTTTGTGTACAATTCTGATTCCGTTGGGCAGCGTAACGCTCTCGTAATCTCTTTCCATTCTTTTTTAATCACAATAAATCTTATCCAACTAAAGAACAAAAATAATAAATTATCGCTTCCTAGAATCCTAAAAAAGCTGTTAATTAGAAGAAGAAATCAGTTTAATTTTTTTATGAACAAATCCCAACGTTTATTTTTGGTCTTGAGCCTGTGCTTGCTGTCCTCACTTTTTTTATTGGCTCAAGATTATCAGGTTTTACTCAATGAAGCCGAACAGCATTTTAAGTGGGGTCGTGTTCAAGCCTCTTTAGAAACCTGCGACCAAGCGATTGAAGAAGAAGCCAATAATTACCAAGCTTACCAAAAAAGAGGCCGCGCCTACCGCTTTCTGGGCGACCCGAATCGAGCCTTACAAGATTATAATACGGCTCTCCGCATCAATCCGAATCATGCCAATAGCTACGTGGGCCGTGCCCAAACTCACCTCAAGATCAGTGCTTATACCGAAGCCATTCAGGACTATAACTTGGCTTTACGGATTGACCCTCAGCACCCACAGGCTATTCAGATGCTCTACAATCGTGCCCTGGCCAAGCAAAAGTTAGCAGATTTTAAAGCCGCTCTAGTGGATTATAATTTGCTTCTTGAAGCCAACCCTGATTATACCAAAGCACTCGTGAATCGTGGTTATCTACTCTATCAAAAAAATGAAGTGAGAGCTGCCTGCGTCGATTGGCTCAAGGCGCGTGAACTGGGCAACTCTAAAGCCTCCAAGAATGCCGAGCGAGCCTGTCAATGCTGTATGTAAATAGGAATGCTTCGGGCAAATACGCCAAGCCAATATGGTGATTTGCTCCTTGGTTTCGTGCCTCTGAGTTCGAAAAAAAATAATAATATTTTTCGCGTGCAACCTTTTATCCCTTCTCTGGTGTCCAACTAGCAAATAGGTATTTATCAATATCTTCTGAGTTAGTCATTTCATCAAACCATATCATCACCCATGAAAAAAGTTAGTATATTTATTTGTTTAAAAATATTATTAATAACATTTTTAGTTATTACATTTTCAAATCCCGATTTATCCGCCCAAGACGCAGGAGGAGGGTTTAATGTGGCGGTAAAGCACACAGGCATTGGCTTTGGCAATTCCAAACGATTCAACGGGATACGTTTCAACTATCGCGATAGGGATGTAGAACAAGTCAACGGGCTCAACCTCACGCTCTGGTACCCCAAGGACGATGCTAATACTGGAGAAGTGAACGGCCTGGCGATTGGATTGCCTGTCGGTGGAGCCAAAGAATTGAAAGGAGTGGCCATAGGTTTATTGGGTGTAGGAGCCAGCAAATCTATGACGGGTATCCACTTGGCTGGTCTCGGGCTGGGAGCTGGCGAAGATATGACAGGCATTAACATCAGTGGCCTGGGACTCGGCGCAGGCGACGATATGGCAGGTATCAATATTGGTGGGCTGGGGCTGGGAGCCGGAGATCGGCTGGCGGGTATCAACATTGGTGGCCTTGGTGTAGGCGCAGGCGACGATATACGAGGAATTAATATTGGCGGGCTCGGCTTAGGAGCTGGCGACGATCTGGTTGGGCTTAACATCGGGGGCTTAGGTACGGGTGCAGGTGGAGACGTAAAAGGGATTAACTTTGGAGGTTTAGGCCTGGGAGCAGGCGGTGACTTAGTAGGTCTTAATATTGCGGGAGCGGGCATGGGTGCGGGTGATGATATCACAGGAATCAACCTCGCTGGAATTGCTATGGGCGCGGGAGAAAGCCTGAAGGGAATCAATGTCGCTGGCATCGCACTGGGAGGTGGTGAAAAAGTAGCAGGTCTTAATATCAGTGGTATCGCTTTGGGAAGTGAAGAAGTAATCGGCATCAGTATCGCTCCTGTGATTGGTGGTAGAAATGTCACGGGTTTGCAAATTGCTCCGGCCTACTTCCAAGCTGGTAAGCAGATGACGGGCTTATCTATCAGTGCTTTCAATCATATACAAGGGCAACAAAATGGCGTGAGCATTGGTATTTTCAACTATGCTCGCAAACTCAAAGGCTTACAAATTGGCTTGCTCAATTATGTCAAAGAAAATCCACTCCTACTCCGTCTGATGCCACTCATCAATTTTAATTTTAGAGATTAAGGACATTCTTTATCAAATTTTTCTGGAAAATTCTCTGGCTCAGATCATCTACATCTGAGCTTTTTTTTGTGTCAAATGCCTGTCCGAATTTGTAGGTTTTGATTTACTATTTGCTTCAGTTAATTTTGCAGATATTTCCGTAAAAAAGACGGATTGCCACGAAGCGAAGGAGTTCCAAATTCTACCGCTTTTTTTTGAAAATATAACAAAAACAAAATCACCTTGCTCGCTTCAAACCGCCCATGAACCCATCTTCCAAATCTCAGATTCTCAAAGTCGCGCTCTTTGCCACGGGCTTATCGGGCATTGTGGCCGAGTATATCCTTTCTACCCTGGCTACTTATTTTATTGGTAATTCGGTATTTCAGTGGACAATGATTCTTTCGCTCATGCTTTTTTCTATGGGCTTGGGAAGTCGGTTGAGCCTTTATATTGAAAATCGCCTGCTGGAAGTTTTTATTTTTACAGAGTTTGTCTTATCCATACTGACCTCATTTAGTGCCTTGGCTACCTACGTGCTCATGGCCTATATGGATGACATTGGCATCTTGATTTACAGCCTCAGTATTTTGATTGGTTTGTTAATTGGTATGGAAATTCCCTTGGTTACACGGATCAATGAACGCTACGAGCAACTGAAAGCCAACATCGCGGGAGTGATGGAGCAAGATTATTATGGTAGCCTCTTGGGTGGAGTGTTCTTTGCTTTCGTGGGTTTGCCTTATTTGGGTTTAACCTACACGCCCTTTGTGTTAGGAGGCATTAATTTTTTGGTGGCGGTGGTACTTTATTTTAAGCTAAAATCATCCGTGGAAGTCAAATTTCGGCCCATTCTGGGTGGTTTCGCGGTAGTTATTTTTCTGGTTTTAGGAGCAGGTATTTTCTTGGCAGAACCTATCGTTTTTTTTGGAGAACAGAAACGCTACAACGATAAAGTCATTTTTTCTGAGCAAACGAAGTATCAAAAAATTACCATTACCCAATGGAAAGACGACTATTGGCTTTTCTTAAATACCAGCAAGCAACTTTGTACTTTTGACGAATGGCTTTACCACGAACCCTTGGTACATCCCGTGATGGGTTTAAATCCAGCGGCCAAAGATGTATTGGTTTTGGGCGCGGGAGATGGCTGTGCCATTCGGGAAGTACTCAAATATGACCACATCCAAAATATCACGCTGGTTGATCTAGACCCCGAAATGACCCGCATCGGGGCGGAGCATCCCATCTTTCGGAGCTTAAATCAGGGTGCTTTTCAGAGTCCAAAAGTAAAGGTAATTAATGAAGATGCCTTTAATTATCTGGAGCGTACTCGTGAGATGTACGATGTAATTATTGCCGATTTCCCTGATCCTCAGACTATTGAATTGAATCGTTTATACAGTTTAGAGTTTTACAAACTTTGTCAGCACCAGTTGCGAGCGCACGGAGTAATTGTCACACAAGCAGCTAGTCCTTATTTTTGCCCCAAAGTTTATCAATCTATCGAAAAGACTATGCAAAAAGCAGGTTTTCAGACGATTCCTCTCCACAATCACGTTTATACTTTTGGAGAATGGGCTTGGGTGATCGGAGCCAAAGCTATTCCCAGCAAGCAACTCAAACCCATTCTACAGAGCCTCGACTTGGACGACATCCAATTACGTTGGCTTAATCAGGAGGCGATGCAATTGATCACCTCTTTCGGCAAAGACCTCCTTCCTGTACAATCTGAGCAGATAGAAGTCAACACTTTGCAAAATCCCGTCTTACATCGCTATTACCGACAGGGTACTTGGGATATTTTCTTTGAAGGTGGGTTGTAAATTTGAAATACAAATAGCTGAAAAACAGCACTTTAAGAATAAACCTTTCATTTTATTGGTCATTTTTTGATGATTAGGTTTTTATTTTTCCGAAAAGGGTCTATATTTGCATTCCCATTCGGAAACAAGCAAGGACTCTTAGCTCAGTTGGTTCAGAGCACCTGCCTTACAAGCAGGGGGTCGCTGGTTCGAATCCAGCAGGGTCCACCTCAGTATCAAGCACTTACAAATTAGACCTTGTAAGTGTTTTTTCTTGATACATACCAGATACATACAAATACAGGGTTGCAGCCAGTTTTCTATTTATTTCGTTCACCCAGTTTCTCAATTTTCTTTAACCATTTTTCTCGAAATTCAACTTTTGACAGCCTAATCGGCCCAATAGAAGTGATTTTCACAGATTTAACGCCAATAAAATTCATGGTGAGTTTTTTCATGGCGTAATGGCTCGGACTTCCATTGATTAGTTTATAAAACCAAGGTGGTTGGTCTAAGGTACAAATGATTCTTGAAGTCTTTCCGGTGAAATATTTATCCCACCACAAAGAGCCTTCTCTTTTTTTGAATGCAAAACCCGGCAAGAGCACTCTATCTAAGAATCCTTTCATGATGGCAGGAACTGAGCCCCACCAAACTGGATAAACCCAAACCAGATGGTCGGCCCATTTGAGTTTTTCTCGGGCTTCTATCAGATCAGGTTCAAGTTCTGTTCGTTTTCTGTATCCAAATTGTAGATTGGGGTTAAACTTCAAATCCCGAATGTTAATTTGTTTGATTTCAGCACTCGTTTTGTCAGCTCCTTTTTTATAGGCTTCTGCCAAGGCGAAGTTAAAACTTGCTTGGTCAGGGTGTCCATTTATGATTAAGATTTTATTTGTCATCTGTTTCTAACTTTCTTTTCGGAGTCTAAGTCTAATGATCGGGTTTGTCTGTTGCCTTTGGTTTGCGAAATATTGCTTTGAGAACCTAAGTCCTGCGTTCAGATTTATTCCCTAAACGCATGGTACTCTGTGGTTTTTAATTTTCCAAAATATTTTCAAGGACATTATAATATCGAGTTGCAATAAACTCGGCTCCGGCTTCATTATAATGCACTTCATCAGCCAAATAGCTATCATTGAACCCCGTAAACATATCCACTGCTATGACTTGTGAGGTAGCGGTGGTTTGGTCTGTGGCAATGCTCAAAACGTCTTGTTGGATTTGGTTGAAAGCATTGGTAAGTTCGGTGGTCATAAAATCAGAACGACCCTGAGCGGGTTGTTCAATAATGATCGTTACACTTGGGTTATTGTCCTGTAAAATATCAATGATGGCGTTGATATTTGCAAGGGCTTGATCGTAATCCAAACCTTCTAAAATGTCGTTGCCGCCCGGTGAACTAAAAAGAACAATATCGGGTGATCCTGTCTCCATAAGCCAATCATCTATTCCATTTAAAATTTGTCCCGAAGTCCATCCGCCTCTACCTTCATGGTCAGGGTCAAAATCAATCCCTGAAAACGAGGGATAAGAGGCAAGATCTGATTGGGTTCCGATAAAATCAAACGTCCAATCCTCTTCTTGCAAGTCCTTCCATAGCTCATAGCGGTAGCTTTCAAACTCAGGTCTCGCTCCTTCCACTCTCGAGGCTCCCAAAGGCATAATTTTGTTGATAGAGGCACTGATCGGTTTTGAGCGCGTATCGTCATCTGTACAAGCGTTGAACATCGTGAGCGATATTCCTATCAACATAAATTTGATGATCATTTTCATGCAGTCTTTGCTTTAAATTGTAGAGAACCGCCTTTTAGCCAAAAGGCGGTTTATTTCTTGGTTGTAATCCATTTTAATCGTTCTTATTTGAGTTATTTTCTTTTGTAATTACAACGCTAAACCCAATACGATTATCTTTCCCCCAAATTGCTCCGGCTACTTCATCATCCCATTGGAAGTGCTTTGAACCAGCATCTCTCCAAGAAGCACCCCGTATGATATGTAAATTATCCTTATTTCCATTTTCGGATGTCCATTCTCTAACATTCCGTTCCATAAATTCCAAGTTCGTTCTTGTGTGTTAAATACACGGAAGCACTCACTGGAAATTCATCCTCATTTAATCCAATTTCATAAATTTTTCGGGTTCATCAGAAAATTCAATGGTCAGTTCACTTATCTCGCCTTCGTTATCTTGATAAAAGTTGATGTAAAATGAGGGGGTATTTTGATGATGTACATCTACAACCCTGTTAACAAATGTATCATATCCAAAATGTTCTAAATACATCTTAAAAGCTGGAAATTGGATCATTAGATTTTGATTTTCTTGAAAAACCGTGACCTCACCGTAGCTTTCTGCAAAATATTTCCCACAATATTCTGCTAGTGGGCGACTGGGTAGCTTATCAGCTTTTAAGGGGGGAAAGCTTGTTTGAGGAATGATGGCACTACCAATCTGTACGTTATAGTCCTGCCAAGGCTTTCTTTCTTTGGCTAACAATCTATTGATTATTATATCGCTTATTGCTTTGGTAAGAAGGTTAGACGAGCCTTGATTGGTCAATATAACAATACCGATTTTTTTGTGTGGGTATAGATTGACACTTGCAGTAAATCCAGATACATTACCCTCGTGGTTGACTCTGTAAAGGTTTTTATATTGATGTACGAACCATCCATATCCGTAAGTATCTGCCAATAAGTTATACTTTCTTTCATACCCAAAGCTTCCCCTGATGATATTATGCTCACTAAAGGCACTTTCCAAATATTCCTGAGGTATGAGTTGTTTCCCTTGATGGAGTCCTCCATTCAGCAGCATGATTACCCATTTGGAAAGATCGTCTGAGGAACTATTGATAGCTCCAGAAGCACAGGATTCGTGTTGATCTTCGTAGGCTACCTTTAATGGTTTTCCATCGGACAGACTGTATCCCAAAGAATAATTATCGTTGGATTGTAGTTCTTCTAAACTACAGTTGGAGTGCGTCATTTCTAAGGGAGAGAAAATTTCGTTTTCAATGTTTTCTGCCCAGGTTTTCCCTGATATTTGTGCGGTTACTTCTCCGAGTATGGCATATCCCATATTACTGTAGTCAAAGCGCTCCCGTACTTGACTATTCGGTTTCAGATGAGATAATCGTGCTAAGTGCTTTTGTATGTCATCCGTTGGAAAAAAGACGTGGGCAGCATCCACACTTCCGATACCAGAGCGATGAGCTAACAAATCTTCAATCGTTATAAGATTGTTCATTTCATCTGTCGAGAACCGCAAGTAGGGTATAAATTTGCGAGGCTTATCCGTTACTTTTAATTTTGATTGACCAACATACACACCTACTAATGAAGAGGTTAAGGGTTTAGTAACCGAACCTATGGGAAAAATTGTATGAGGAGTTACCGGCAGTTTTTCTTCCAAATTTCTATACCCAAAACCGTTAGCATAAAGAATTTCTCCGTTTTCTATAACTGATATAGACATGCCAACGGTTTGATACGCTTTCATCAGACTGTTAACCTCGTCTTCCAGTCCATCTAATCTTGAGTCAATATTCTGCCCATTTGCTTGAAAGCAAAAAAATAGTAAAAACCAAATTGTCATTTGTATCATTAATTTCATTTAAAATTATTGTTTATTCATATGGCACATAAGGGGGGCGAACTCACACGGTAGCACCCAGCCTATACGCTAGTCTGGGCTTATTCAGAGTGAGGGCGCAGCAAGTATTTTGAATCAACGCTTAGTGTGTAAATGGTACGACCGTTTAGGGAGCATTATCACGTATCCTTTCTGGTAGATGACGTCTTATTCATTTTTCATGAATCCACTCGATACTCTTCCTTATGGTTAGGTTTGTCGTGAGTGAATCTAAGACTAATTCTTCTACAATCAGCATATCAGGCAAAACTCCATCCTTGTGCAGGGTAGAATCTTTGCTCATAAAATAAGCCACGGTTGGGGAAAATAAAACATTGTCATTTATTGGAAACCAGCCGGTGGTACTTGACCAGCCAGAAGTTATTTCTCCAATTAATTTCGTATTTTTTTGACCTTTGAATGATGATGCGACCGCTTCGCCTGAGCTCGAGGTATATCTGCCAATTAAAAATGCAACTTTCTTACTGTCATTAACATTGACTCCCTTGGGATTACACAAAAGTGTAGAGTTTGTCATTTGTGTATCCCTCATATATAAGTTGCCATTTTGAATATGCCAGATTGAGTTAAAGGTTTTTCCATCTTTTGAATCCCCTCCAATAATTAGATTAGGGAATAATTCGCCTATTCCCGCTAACATCGGATACATATTACCCCCAATATTGAGCCTCAGATCGATTACCCAACCAACAGGCTCATTATTTTTCAATTCACATATTTTATTTCGGATAACAGATGTGTATGTTGAAATTTGTTCTGAACCTGAAGCATAGATGTGTGGTATTTTGAGATAGGCTATTCGCTCAGGCAACATAAGGCCATTAACTTCGGAACCAATCGAGTCAATTTGATTAAATACCTCCATATTCAATGGGTAATGATAATCGGTTTTGAAAAATGAGTTATATCGCTTTCCGTCTATGTACAAAGCTCCGTGAAAGTCGCCTAATTGCTCAAGCAGATAAGTAACTGGCTCCACAATTGCCGTGAGCGAATCCCCCTTCAGACGTGAATACATTTCACTTTCTATTGCCTTCCAAGCGACCTTGTCTGAATATAAAGAATGCTTTTTTGATATATTGATTATCGAGTCAAGAATTAGCCTATTTTCATCAGTATATGGATGGTCTGGATGGTTGGGTTGCCATTGCAGAGCAAACAAAATGGTCAATAAAAAAATCAATAGTTCATTCATGGTATTTATAGTTCATCACCTCCAAAACCCGAATATACAACATTCGTTTGTTTTTTCTTTAAAAGGCTCTTATATCCAATTGGAGATTTATAAAAGGAAGGAAAAGCAAGGAGCAAATGCTTGGCTGATCCATCGTTTTTGTCTGGTTTCTAGGCAAAGCTGAAATAAATTTACTTTTGGCATCATTCCTCTCCATGGTCTTGTAAAATCATCGCAGGATAAGGCAAACTCCCTCCTAAAAGTGCTTTACCCCCCATTGCTACCCCCCTCCCCCTACCTCCGAAGTACCCCCTCCTACCTCAAACACAGAATAAGGGGGTACAAAAGACGAGCAAGGGGGGTACAAAAGACAGAATAGGGGTATTCCAACACAGACATGGGGGGAAGAAAAGAAGAGAATGCGGGGC
>CAZKBP010000027.1:0-79761 GCA_964551015.1 uncultured Cytophagaceae bacterium
AAATACGCTTTCGGTGATGATGTACAACAACCCCATTCGCAATTACAACCGTATTTCAGATATCAAGACAGGCTATGAATTGGACGAGCATTTCGTGCCTAGCCACGATTTTGATCTGGAGTATATCAGCTATTTGGACGGGGAAGAGGTCTACAATATCAAAGTGACAGCCAATCAAAAACATATGCAATTCGAGAACCTCTATCGAGCCAATATTCAACAGGCGGCTTACCACTTAGAAGGAAGAATGTATATTCGGGCAAAGGATTATGCTATTCTTCGCTTTGATTATCAAGTGGATATGAATAAAAATGGACACAAAAGTCGCTTGAATCAGCTTCGCTTGGAGTACAAAGAATATCAGGGTAAGCTGTATCTCAATTATGTTTCCTTTGCCAACTTTATCACGATTAAGCGAGATACCAGCTCAAAAAATTATACTCATTTTCGGGAAATGTTCATCAACCGTGTGCGTACCGAAGACTTACCACCCTTGGATACTTTTTATCTTTTCAGCCGGATACAACAGCTTCATAACCAAAGCCACCTGAGCGACCCTAGCTTCTGGGAAGCTTACAATATGGTGCTGATGAGGAAAGAGGAAGAATAAGGATTGCCTGGCTGGATTGTAAAACACAACCATTTATCCTGTGCTAAGTTTCCCATCACTACGCTAAGTTTCCCAACTTAGCACCCAGATGAACCAAGATTCCTATCTTGAAGGATGCAAGATAAGAATCTCAGCAGAGCTACATGATTTAGATGTAAAATTCAATCATTTATTCATAGCCAAACTTCTGAAATATTTTACGCGCTTCTTCTGAAAACAAAAATTCATAGAAAGTTTGGCTGGCATCGGGTTCGTGTTCTTGGGCGTATTTTAGCAAGACGGCTTTCTGCTCAGTACTTTGCCCTTTAAATTCTTGATAATAGCCCTTTTGCTCAAGATGAGGGATCAGCAGGGTAGATTTCGCCGTGAAGCCCATCTCCACTGTTTCGGTGATGATGTATTGGTTGACCTGCGCGATGCTCTGTCCATAAATCAGTTTGTTTGACACGGTGTTCCAGAGCTGTTTTTGCTCTAAAAAATCACGAGCCAAGCGTCCGTAAGGAGCCAATTCAGGCTGAGCAAGCGCAATTTTTTTGATTTGAGAGGAAGTCAGCAGCTTTTCCCAATCACTCAAATCTTGTACTGACATGGACCAGAGTACTAAAATTCCTTGGGCATAAACTCTTGGAGCCTTCCAAGCAAAACCTTGTTTTTGGAGATATTCAGGATATTGAGTATCCGCAGAGATCAAGACCATCAAGGGGGCACCATTTTGAATTTGCGTGGTCAATTGTCCGGAGGAGCCCATGACCGTTTTGACGGAGATGGCGTGCTTTTTTTCAAACTGCTCAATAATTTCTTCCAGAGCATACTGCGCATTGGCAGCCACCGCCACCGTGATTTCAGGCTGGACTACGCGTGTGTTTTCAGCATTAGAATGAGAAGGCGTTTCACATCCCAACAAGCAGAGACAAAAGAGAGTAATCATCAGAAAGAAGCGCATGAGAATTTTGAGGTTCAAAGGCTAGATTTTAGCGAATGTAAATTTGCGTATGGGGGAGCATTTTTTTGATTTTTTCTATCTCAACCCGCGACAAAGGATTTTCCCAGATAAACAGCTTCCGAAGTTTTTTTAATTCTCGGATGGAGTTGGGAAAATATTGGATTTGATTACAAGTGAGGGCGAGGTATTCTAGTTTTTGAAGATTACCGATTTGCTCGGGTAAAGCCCGTAGATGGTTTTTTTCCAAATATAGCCTTCTTAGGTTTTTAAGCTCAGTTAGCTCGTGGGGCAACTCCGTAAGTTGGTTCTCTCTACAGCAAAAAATTCTCAACTTGGCCAACTTACCTATGGCTTCCGATAGATTGGAAAGGCAACCCCTGTCCAAATCTAGATGCTCTAGATTGGAGAGGCGATGAATATCTTTGAGCAGATGGCTAATCGGGCGTTCGTAAGCCCTCAGGGTGAGGGTCTTGATCGTGCCAAGAGGCGTAAAAATCTGATATTTAAGACAAAAAAGGATTTTTTCTTCGGAGTTGGTCATGTCTGTGTAAAGCTCCACAGGCACTCCTCCACCTTTTAGCAGTTGAAAGGCTAGCTCTATATTATCTGTATTCTTGGAACGAAGTAGATTTTTAAGTTTTTGAGTAGCTTCTGAATTATTAATAAGATAATCTTTGTGCATACTTTGAGGGCGAATCTTATTATGGATGATCTAATTTACGATTTTTATCGATAAGATGGATTGAACGCAATTTTTTTGGTGTCAAAAAACTGGAAAAATCAATCTGCAAACCAGCCGAGAGAAGGCATTCACGGAGTTTATCCATTTCTCAAAATCACTTAGAAAACGTTAGGATGCACCAAAAGTATAATTTTTTTAATCTTATTTTTTAATAAAAAAAGAAAATAGAAAAGTTTTAAAAAGTAGGGCAACGCTTTAGAGCTTTTCTCGGTCTAGCATTTAGTGAAAAACCGAATATCAATCAATCATTAAAGCTAATGTCATGGAAAACGCATTTTTTAGCAAAACAAACTCTGTAAATCAGCAGAATAGCTACTTCAAGGGATGGAAAAAAGCCTTGAAAGCATACCAAGAAGTGACAGAAGAAGACCTCAAAAAGAAGTTCGGTATCTATGATGGTAAGACCAAATTGCGCATGGAATTCAGTACCACTGAATCTTAATGAGCAGGGAAGGTTTTCCCAAATGAATGCTTAGGAAAACCTTCCCTAGATACCAAACATAGAATAAACAACAGGTAAAATTGTACTTATCTTAGGTTTAAAAAACAAGCCTAAGAGTTAGACCTTATTGTCTTTTCCAAAAAAATCTCTTGATATTGATTTAAAGATTGGCCTCTAAGGAAAACATTTGTACATAATTATCTGCTACCTGTGGAGCCTTGGCGCCTCCCATCACACTGATAGAACTACCATCTGATGGTTCTTTGAGGTCAATCGCCGCTTCTTCATATCCTCCGAACAGTCTTTGGGTTTCCACAATAATCCCCAAATTAGCTCGGTTTGCTTCTGAAAATACGACGTGCTGAGGCTCGAGCGTAAATTCTAAGCGACGATAGGTCTCATCACGACCAATGTGATAAACCCAGGCGCCTTTGTCATTTTCCTCGGAAGGACCGTGGTATCCTTCGGCTTTGAAAAAAATATAGCCCTGATCCCAAGTCCAAAACATGCCATTGAGTGGGTCTAAGGCTCCATTTTGGATGCCATCGTGGTTACGAGCGGGATCTACACCGATCGAGAAAGCCATGCTACGGTAAGTCGCTAATGGAACGCTGTCTAACAGGATTTGGACGGAAGATTCTGTATCTGGCTCAATATTTAGCAAGTGATAACTATTTTCCTCTTTCCAAACTTTCCCATCTTCTCCGACTAGTTCAATATTGCTCACGTAATATTGAAGTTTGGTAAATGCCACTTCATCTCCCAGCAGGGTTTCATAAGATTGATAAAGTTTTAGTGCTTCACCTGCAAACTGATGCTTGAACTCTAGCCTGACGGGAATCAGAGAAACATCCGCATCCCCAGACTTACAGGCACTCAAAAAAGCGAATGCCAAAAAATAGATAAAAACAAGATAGATACGCATAAGATTAGAAATAATTATAAGGTTTGAATTTGAAAACCAGCTTTGGTCACGAGTGCTTCCACTTGCTCAGGTGAAAGATCGCCCTGAACCGTCAAAATATGATCAGGATGATCCAAATTTACTTCCCAGTGCTCAATCTCTATCTCCTGATTCAGGAAAGGCGTAACCGATTGAATACAACTATTACAATGGATATTGGTCTTAAACTTTAATTTTTGCATAATTTATATTGTTGAATTTTTGAATTTTACGCTCCAAACAGCCATAGATCAACGTAACCGCAAGCTATTGAGCACCACTGAAACCGAACTAAAAGCCATCGCTGCTCCGGCCAGCATCGGCGTGAGTAAGAAACCATTGATAGGGTATAAAACTCCCGCCGCCACGGGAATACAAATCAAATTGTAAATAAAAGCCCAAAATAGATTTTGACGAATGGTTCGGCTGGTAGCCTTAGATAATAAAAAGGCTCGCCAGAGATCTTCCAAGTCGGAGCGTACCAGCGTGATGCCGGCCACATCTAAGGTAATATCTGTCCCCTGCCCCATCGCTACACTTGTATCCGCCAGCGCGAGGGCTTCGGCGTCGTTGATACCATCTCCGACCATGGCTACGTTTTTCTGCTGAGCTTGACATTTTCTGACAAAATCAGCTTTATCCTGAGGCATCATTTCTCCTTGGAAATTTCGAATACCAACGGACTGAGAAATGGCACGCACCGTTGATTTTTGATCGCCACTTAATACCCATACGCCAATCCCTTGATTTTGGAAGCTTTGAATCGCTCGATAAGATTGTGCTCTAATCTGGTCACTCAAAATAATGAGTGCGATGAGCTGATCTTGGTCAGCAAAATATACACAAGTTTTTGCGGTTGAGGTAGCTTCTTGGCTAATTTGTTCCGCTTCGGAGGGGATAGAAATATTTTGCGCTTGCAATAGTCGGCTATTTCCTAGATAAAAACTTTGTCCCTGATGCGCTGCTGTGATACCCTGACCGGGGCGATTCTCAAATTTATCTAATGTGAGGTCAGAAGGCAGATTCAGGTCAAGGTTTTTAAAATAATTGGCAATGGCTTGGCCGATGGGATGCTCAGATTTTTTTTCAATACTATAGATTAATGCCTGATGCGTTTGAGCAGATTCTTCCGTAAACCAGTGTGCTTCTTCTACTCGTAAATGCCCTTCGGTAATCGTGCCCGTTTTGTCCAAAAGCAGTGTATCGATTTTCCTGAAATTTTCTAGGCTTTCAGCATTTTTAATCAAGATTCCTTGCTTGGCACCCTTTCCGATTCCCACCATAATGGCCGTGGGCGTGGCTAAACCCAGGGCGCAGGGGCAGGCAATCACCAGCACGCTAATACTAGCCATCAAAGCCTGATGCAAATAATCTGTACCTGCCATCCACAGCCATAGGAACAAGGTGAACAAAGCCACCACCAAGACCACGGGAACGAAAATACCCGCGATCCGATCCACCAGTTTTTGCACAGGAGCTTTACTTCCCTGTGCTTCTCTCACCACTTGGATAATCTGAGCCAGAACGGTTTCATTGCCTACCTTTTCGGCAAGTACGGTGAGGGTTCCCTGTTGGTTAATCGTGCCTGTATGTACCAAATCATTTTTTTGTTTATGTTTGGGAATGGGTTCTCCAGTAATCATGCTTTCGTCTACATAAGAATCTCCACGGATCACTTTTCCATCTACAGGCACTCGGTCTGCGGGGCGGATTAATACCCGATCATAAGTTTTTACCTCAGAAGCTGGTATTTCCATTTCTTCTCCATTGCGAATTACTGTCAACTTTTTGGGTTGGAGATGCATCAGGGCTTGAATGGCTTCACCGCTTTGTTGCTTGGCACGTTCTTCTAGATAACGTCCCAATAAAATAAAAGCAATAATCACGGCTGCCGACTCAAAATACACGACGGGTTGCATCCCTTGGCGAAGCAGAAATGCTGGAAAGAGCAGATTGAAAACGCTGTAAAGGAACGCAATTCCCACACTCAGAGCTACGAGCGTATCCATATTAGCTCTGCCGTAGCGCGTTTGTTTCCAAGCGTTGATAAAAAAACGCTTCCCCGGGACAAGGAGTAATACGGTGGTTAGTACGAACGAAATCTCGTGTGCCCAAGGAATCTGCTCCGACCAAAACATTTCTATCAAAAACACAGGCAAGGCTAGAATAAGGGCAAGCTTTACCTTGGTAGCCAAGCTTGCTTGTTCCGAGTTGATACTCTCAAGGCTATCAGGAGAAGTACGCGTATCTTCCTCTAAGGTCAAATCATAGCCAATTTTTTGAAGAGACCTCTTAAAATCCTGAGGCTGTATAATATCAGGATCATAAGTAATCAGCACCGAATTAGCCGCAAAATTCACGGATGCCTCTTCTACCCCCAGTTGGGTTTGGAGGATAGACTCCACACTAGCTACACATGAGGCGCAGGACATTCCCTGCACGGGATAATGTTCTTTGAGGAGTGTATTTTGTTCACTTATCTTGTTCATTTGCTTTGCTCTTGTCAATACAAGAGCAAATTTACAAGATTAATTCCCCGTAGTGCTTACAAGATTTTAGCTAAGGTTTATAAATTTTGGGCCTATTCAGAAGCAATATTTTTTGAGCAGAGCCTCTACTTCCATGTTGCCTAGTTCCTGCGCTTTTTGCCAATCTTGGCAGGCTTGATCCGTTTTTTTTAGCCCTTGGTGAGCGATACCCCGATAGTGATAGGCTTCGGCAGAATAGGGGTTGCGTTGAATCACTTTCTGGCAATCTGTGAGTGCGGCTTCAAATTTTTCTTCATCATTATAAATATAAGCCCGGCTCAGGTAAGCATCTTCATACGTGGAGTCTAGCTTGAGCGCTTGGGTCAGATCTTGGAGAGCCTCGTGGGTTTCGCCCTGAGTGTAGTACATCAGACCACGGTTGTAATAAGCAATCGGGTAGTCAGGAGCGATTTTGACTGCCCTCTGATAGTCTTTGAAAGCTTCTTTGTAATTTTCTTGATCTTCATAAATGACGCCTCGTGCCAGATAAGCTTGTACATAGTCAGGCTTGATTTTCAAAGTGTTTTTAAAATCAGTCAGAGCTTTATCTATCTCATTAATTTGATAATACAGCACACCACGGCGATAGAGGTACGCTGCCGTCTTTGGTGCCAGTTGAATCGCTTGCTTATAATCTTGTAGCGCACCTTCGTAATCAGAAAATTCATACCGTAGTAAACCTCTTCTGGCCCAAGCTGGTGCATAGCTTGCGTCTTGGTCAATGGCTTGATCGAGATAGGCTCGTGCCTGTTCTATATTTTTGGCGGCGTAAGCGGTATCTGCTTTGGCTAAAAGTGTGGCGGCAGAAACCGTTTGTGCTTGAATGGTATTAGACCCAAAAAATAAGCCCCACCCAGTGAATAGGCTGAACAAGCAGGAGTATTTCAGGAAATAAAATGCCAATTTCATAAATAAAGAGTTTGGTACAGAAAGATGAATCAACTTAGATATATTACGTTAGGAACAGACTAGGTTGTATCTAGGCATGAAACAAAATGGTGAACCTTTAGGGATAGAATTGTGTAATGGATAAGGAAATTGATTCAATTAACAAAAACAAATTACTTAATAATTATGGCAAAAGCAGTTGAAATCACCGATGCGAACTTTAATGAAATTATTAATAGTTCTGAGCAACCTATAATGGTAGATTTTTGGGCAGAATGGTGCGGCCCTTGTAAAATGTTGACGCCTATCGTAGAAGAATTAGCCGGAGATTATGATGGCAAAGCCGTGGTAGGTAAAATCAACGTGGATAACAATCCTCAGATTTCTCAGCAGTTTGGTGTACGTAGCATTCCGACTCTTTTGTTTTTCAAAAATGGTGAAGTGGTAGACAAACAAGTAGGATATGTACCCAAAAATGTATTGGCACAGAAGCTAGATGCAAATATTTAATATTCACTCAAAAAATTCTACAGACTAGGATTTTGCTCTGGTAGAGTTCTGGTCTGTACTTGCTCTATAGCCTTTCCCCCTCCTTTTTCTCCCTACCTTGTTCTAATAATTCGTACCTTTGTAAGCATGGCTCTATCATTAGAGCCGAGCTAGGCTATTTATTCTTTTTACCAGCCCGTAAATAGATAGCATATTCGAGATTAGAAAATAAAAGAAATGATGAAATTAACATTTTGGGGTGCTGCCCAGCAAGTAACGGGCAGTATGTTTTTATTGGAGTTTGAAGATGATTTCCGTATGCTCATCGAGTGTGGTTGGGATATGGAGCGGAAAAACATCAACCAGGAAGATTACATCGGGCTTTTCCCCTTCGAGCCATCCCAAATCAATGCCGTTTTATTGACGCACGCGCACATTGACCACTCGGGTGCTATTCCCAATTTATTGCGCGAGGGATTTGAAGGAAAAATTATTTGTACAGCCGCAACCTACGAGCTAGCCTCGATTTTGCTGGCGGATTCTGCCTCTCTCAATCATCAACGCCTCAAAAAATTCACCAAAAAAAGAAAAAAGAAACCAAGCTTGGAAATGCCCGAGAACCTGAAAGAACTCTACGTGCAGAAGCAGGTCAACGAGGCATTAGACCACTTCGTTACGGTTCCTTTTAGCCAGCAAACCAAGATCAAAAAAGGATTGAGCGTTACTTTTATTCCGGCAGGGCATCTCTTGGGGGCTGCTCATATTTTGCTGCACGTGCAAGAAGGCGCAGAGACGAAAACCATTTGTTTTTCAGGGGATATTGGTCGAGAGCATTATCCACTCTTGGTAGACCCAGACAAAGTGCCACCCGTAGATTATCTAGTCTGTGAATCTACTTACGGGAATCGCCGTCATCAATCTCAAAATTCGCCCGAAGAAGCGGTCTATGATATCATCCAAAGTACCTGTGTAGAAATTCCCGGGCGTTTGATCGTACCTGCTTTCAGTGTTGGGCGTACCCAAGCGATGTTGTACACGCTCCATAAATTGCAAGTAGCCGGCAAATTGCCACCAATTAAAGTATTTTCAGATAGCCCACTGGCCTTGAAAAGCAGCCGGATTTATCAGAAATATTTGAGTTTTTTGAACGAAGAAGCACGCGCTTTTGCCCAGCAACAAGGTCAGCTCTTTGACTTCGAGAATTTGATTTATCTGGAAAATATCAAAGACAGTAAGGCCGCTTCTCACTACAATCAACCCTGTATTATCGTATCTTCTTCGGGAATGGTACAGGGAGGAAGAATCGAGTATCACGTCAAGGAAAATTTAGCTAATTCCTACGCTACGATTTTGATGATTGGCTATGCCGCTGAGGGTACGCTAGGCTATGACTTGGTACACGGGCAGAAAACCATTCGGGTCAAAAATAGAGAAATTCCGATCCAAGCCCGAGTAGAGCGGATCGACAACTTCAGTGGTCATGGTGATCTAGATGACCTCACTCGGTTTGTGAAGCAACAGCCACGCGAGCATTTGAAGCGTCTTTTCTTGGTGCACGGAGAAGAACAATCTATGCACGATTTTAAAGATACTTTGGAGCAGGAAGGCTATACTCAAGTGCAAATCCCCAAACGGGGTGAAAGCTTCGAGCTGTAAGCATCATCCCCTTAGCTGAAATTTAATGGGCAAAAAGTTGAGAAATAGCTCTTATCTGTCTGAAATCCCGTCTTTTTAGATTAAATTATTCTTAAACTTATTATCGAATTGTAATGTTTAAGTATTAAATTGCGAGTCAATTTATAATAAATCTAAATACAAATAAAAATGCCTAACAAAAGCCTTGCTGACCTAAAAATTGGAGAAACGGGCATAATCAAAGCCTTCACGGATGATTTTACGTCTCTCAAACTCCTGGAAATGGGCTGTTTACCCCATAGTCCTGTAAAGCTTTGTGGGGTTGCTCCCTTGGGAGATCCCATTCGTATCAAAGTACTGGGCTACAGTCTATCGCTCAGAAAGGCCGAAGCGGCAACCGTACTGCTCGAGGAGGCTTAGAACGACTGAGGGCTTACTTGTTTGAAAACCTAAAATTTGTATCGACATTTTGAATGCATTTGCTCCATTGACTGGAACTATGAAAGTTGCTTTGTTGGGAAATCCGAACGCGGGTAAATCTACTTTGTTTAATCGCCTCACAGGCCTAAAACAAAAAGTAGGGAATTTCCCCGGTGTGACAGTCGAGAAAAAGGTGGGCAAATGTAAATTGAAAACCGGTGAAGAGTTAGAAATTATTGACTTACCGGGCACTTATAGTTTGTACCCCAAGTCCTTAGACGAAGAAGTAGTTGTTCAGACTCTTCTAGACCCCCAATCGCCTGACCAGCCTGACCTGATTCTACTCATAGCCGATGCTTCTAATCTGAAGCGACACCTACTTTTATTTAGCCAGATCAAGGACTTAGGCTATCCTGTTATTTTAGTGTTGAACCTGATTGATCAAGCCGAGGCGCAGGGCTTATCCATTGACATAGAGCAGGTTCGTGCTAAATTTCGAGTAGATGCGATTACACTGAATGCCAAAAGCGGAAAAAATCTGGAAGAACTCAAGGTGCTCATTCAGAGCAAACTTAAAAAGACCAGAAACACAGAAAACGGCCATTACATGGTCAATCCTACCTTTTTTCAGCCCCAACTGATTCAAGCCATCAAGGAAGAAATGCATCTGCCTAATGACTACTTGGCCTATCAATACGCGCATCATTATCAGAAATTACCTTCCATTAACCAGGAGGCAAAGCAGCATATAGCTCGACTCGTGCAGCGCTACGGATTTGACCCTGTACATCTACAATCGAAGGAAACAATTGCACGCTATGAGATCATTCAAGATGTACTCGATGAAGCGTTGCACTCCGCTCAGGCGCAGGAATCAGATTCGCTCACTTGGAGCGAACGTTTAGACCAGATATTAGTGCATCAAGTATGGGGATATGTGTGTTTTTTTGCACTTTTGATGCTCATTTTTCAGGCAGTATATTCCTGGGCCACCTACCCCATGGACGGTATAGAGTGGGCCTTTGGCTCTCTGCAGGAGCTCTGCAAGCAGTACTTACCAGCGGGTGTACTCACCGACTTATTAGCAGATGGCGTGATCGCTGGCTTGGGAGGCATTATGGTTTTTATTCCTCAAATCGCAATTCTTTTTGCATTTATTGCGATTTTGGAAGAATCGGGTTACATGGCCCGAGTCATGTTTATCATGGATAAACTCATGCGGAAGTTTGGCTTAAATGGGAAGAGCGTTGTGCCACTCATTTCGGGAGTTGCCTGTGCCGTTCCTGCCATTATGGCCACACGAAATATTGATAATTGGAAAGAAAGACTGATTACCATCTTCGTAACTCCACTGATGAGTTGTTCGGCACGCTTGCCTGTTTACATTATTTTGATTGCCCTCATTGTTCCTGACCAAACAATCTTGGGGGTGTTCAATTTGCAAGGTTTTGCCTTAATGGGGATGTATCTCTTGGGTTTTGTCATGGCACTTTTGTCGGCTTGGGTGATGCAAAAGATTTTGAAAAGTGCCGAGCGCAGCTTCCTAATTATGGAATTACCCACCTATAAATTCCCAAATTGGTCAAATATATTCTTTACAATTCTGGAGAAAGTAAAAGTTTTTGTATTAGAGGCGGGTAAGATTATTTTGGCAATGTCTATCATCCTCTGGGTATTATCCTCTTATGGCCCCCCTCAGGCGATGGAGGCCGCCGAAAAGAAGGCAAAAGCCCTTCATCAGGCCAATCCAAGCCTATCCCTTGAAAACAAAGTAGCCTCGCTACGTTTGGAAGCTTCTTACGCTGGTCAGTTTGGCAAGCTAATTGAACCAATCATTGTACCGTTAGGTTATGATTGGAAAATTGGCATAGCTTTGATTACCTCCTTCGCAGCTCGTGAGGTATTTGTCAGCACGATCTCGACCATTTACAGTGTGGGAAGTGGAGATGAAAATCTAAATACCATCCGCAAAAAAATGCAAGCGGAAATCAACCCAAAAACTGGTAAACCCGTATTTACTCCGGCGGTAGGTTGCTCTTTACTCATTTTCTACGCTTTTGCGATGCAATGTATGAGCACCCTAGCTATTGTGTACCGAGAGACAAAAAGCTGGAAATGGCCTCTACTCCAATTTACTTACCTAACTGCGCTAGCATACATCAGCAGCTTTGCCGTGTACCAATTGATGTCCTAGTCCTTTCTTTTCTTCGGGAAAAATTAAATCTAATTGACTATGAAAAGAATCTTCATTTTTCTTGGCTTGATGTTGTGGTTTGGTTTAGAATCAGCTTGGGCGCAATGCCAACTGTGCCACCTCAAGCAAGAGCAAGCTCAAAAAGCAGTCGAGTACTTAAGGCTCAAAGGAGAAATCGTACTCTACGCAGGTTGTGCCAACGGGGATATTGCCCGAAAGCTTAATATCAATCAGGTAAATTATCGCCCAGTGAGAGACCGATTGGGCTATTACGAGATTTTTGTAGATGGAATCGTTACCCGTACCTTTGATATTCAAGATCAAAGACCTGCCAATGTAGTAGAAACAGAAATGCGCTTCGCAGATGTAATTGATATTGCCTACGTGCACGTACGCACCAGTGGTTATCAAGATATGAATACAGGACGTAAAATCTGGGATGCTACTTGTTTGGGAATTTATCTGGGCTACGACTGTGATCCTTGTATTGACCCTTTTGATTATCCCTACGAACCAGTAGAATAGTTACTAGCTGTGATTCGTTTTATTTCACCAGAACTGATGGGTTAATTTTTTGAAAATTACCTGCTGAGATGCTCCTAGTTAGTGCCTCTATTTTCCACACATACAAACTCATTCTTTTTCTGAATTCTTTTTGCTGAAGATTACCGTCTGATAAGCTGGTAGACGATTTTCTTTGCCCTTTTGCCCAAAAGCTGGAAAAGAAGTAAATGCAACCTCAGAAAAACTTGCCTGATTGGCTGATAATTTGATTTTATGAGCTTGCTCACTCAGATTATGTACCACCCACAAACTATCTTCTCCCAGCACACGATAAAAACTCAACAGATTTTCTCCCAAAGAAAATGCAGGAACCAATTTCCCCTGTTTAAGCAGAGAACTGTTTTGGCGAAAGCGAATAAGACTTTGGTAATGACGAAAAATGGATCGCTCATCGTTTTTTTGTACGGCCAAAGGAGTCGTTTGCTCTTCGGTATTATACTGTGGAGTGATCCATTTAGTACGAAAAGCGTCTTTTTCGTAAACATCCCAAAGAAAAGGCTCTCGGATTTGTTCATCCGGTTTTTTTCCCTTCATCCCGATTTCTTCCCCATAATAAATATAGGGCGCACCCGGTAAAGTCAAGAGCATAGAAGCGGCTAGTTTGGCTTTCTCAGGATGATTACCAAGCGCACTCATGACTCGATTCTGGTCGTGATTGGTGAGGAAAATCGCATCTACATAGTCTGGACTGGCAGATTGATAGAGCTCTTGAATTTGCTGGTATTCCGTCAGTAAGCTATCCGCTTTTTGTGTTTGGATTGACTTCAAAATGGCTTTCCCCAGATCAAAATTAAAGCAGGCGTGCAAGCATCTCAGGTAAGGAGCAATCTTCTCGGCATCGGCCCAGACTTCTCCCACGAGATAGACTTCGGGATTATATGTCTGCATTTCCTCTCGGAACTCTTGCCACCAAGCACGGCTTTTTGCTGAATGACTATCCAAATAGATATAACGAGCCGCATCCAAACGAAAGCCATCTATCCCGATCTCTTCTAGCCAAAAGCGGCCGATTTCCAAGGCTTCTTTTCTTACCTCAGGGTTATCATAATTCAAGTCAGGCATGCCTTTCCAGAAAAAGCCATAATATTTTTGATCTTCTTTCCGCAAAAGGTTTTCGTGCCATTGAGAGGGATGGTGGTGATTGTCAGCACCGGATTCCCGAGCACTGATCTTAGCGATTTCTTCGGCACTCGCCCAGACATAATAATCCCGATATTTACTCTCTGGATTTTGCAAAGCTGCCTGAAACCAAGGATGTTCTTCGGAAGTATGATTCAATACCAAATCGATCATTACTTTGATGCCTCGGCGATGAGCTTCGGCCAGCATTTCTTTGAAATCGTTCATGGTACCATAATCAGGATGAATGGCTTTATAATCTACCACGTCGTATTTGTGGTAAGAAGGCGAAGGGTGAATGGGCATAAGCCAAATGGCCTCCACGCCTAGCTGATCTAGGTAATCCAGTTTTTGGGTAATGCCCTTCAGATCGCCGATACGGTCGCCATCGGAATCAGCAAAGGATTGCACAAAGATTTCATAGGTAAGGGCTGATTTCCAGTCGAAGGTTGGAGCAGTTATTTTCTGCTCAGTAGGGGAGCTGGGTTTACAGGCGAAAAGAAAGAGAGGAAGCAGGCAAATTAGAGAGGAGCGCATTTGGATTTTGGGATCAAAGAAGACAACATTAAAACGAATCGCCTAATTTTTACAAGAAAAAGAAAGATTATAAAATGATTACATGGCTAGAAGAATTTCTCCAAAGCCTCTCTCCGGGTGATGGCGACCTCGGCACAGGCATGTGCAATGGCACTCACTACCTCATGGTCTATTTTTGCTAAAAAATCAGCACAGCTCAATTTTTGATCAAACATTTGCTCGGCCAGCTGGGAGTAGGCTTCCATTTTCTCTCCTCCCAGAGAGGCGTAGACGTAGTAAGAAATAGGGGCATTCTGCATATCAAAACTCAGATGACTAGCACGCCCAAACTCTAAGAGCTTGAGTACATCAGCGTCATAATGAAGGTGAGGTTCCTGATGCACGGCTGGCAAATAGTCTTCGGCTCTTTCTACATCCTGAGAGGCACGGGCATCTCGTAAATCACCAATGAACATAGAGATCGGGGCATCACCGCCAGTTTGTAGAGCCAGTGCCTCGATGATTCCAATCGAGAGAATCTTGGCTTTCATATACTCACAGGCAACCTCCAGATTGCGAGCCGCTTGCTTGGATATATGCTCGTAGGTTTCGTCGTCGGGAAAATCTTTATACTGATGAAAAACATAATTTCCATCTAAGCTTTCCAAGAATTTTTTGGTTTTGCGGAGGGCTTCGCGGTAATTGGTTAGGGAGAATACATTGGCTTTTTTGACGGCTCCATTAGTTTCAGGAATCAATTTCCAAGTATTATCTAGAAAGCGACCCACATCTTTATCTGAAAAATTTTCTACATCTTGGTTAGCCAAGAAAACCGCTGATTTGATCCAAGTCTCAATCTCATCTTGGGTCAGCTCTAGGTTTCTACTTTCATTGATATCTTGTACGCGTGCCTCCAGTGCCTCGAAGCGGGTACGCCCTTCTTGATCTCGTTTCCGAAAGGGAATCGTACCTTCCACACAAATAATCATGGCCAGCAAATCTTTGAAAGGCAAATAAGCCTTGAGCTTATGCACCGCCACCAAAGCACTCAAAAACTCATTCAGGCCATTGTACAAAGGAAGGGTTTGCCCAGGTTGAAACTGAAAAATCTCCAGGCAAATATGCGCTAAGGTATTTTCTTCGGGGATGTGGGACTTGATTTTTAATCCATCCACAGAAGATTCCAAATAAGGAAGCAAAGTGTCTCTAAGCAAGGGAGGGAGGCCATCATCCACTTGATAGTAGATAATATCGTGGAAAAGAGCCGCAAAAATCTGAGGAGCTTGGTCTAGTTTTCGGGAAACCAAGAGAATATGCTCCGGAGTATGGAACATGCGCCGCCCGCCGACCATACAGCTATAAATCAATGTGGCTAAAGCCTCAATCTCAGAACGTTGCACTTGTACCTCTGCCTTCTGAAAAGCATCTTGGAAATACAAAATAAGTTGATTAACAGCGGATTTTCGCATATCCCCAGTAAATTGAATGGTTTTTAGAATTGATTCTCGGTATCAAGGATTAAAAATTCCTCTTCATGGAACAATAGCAAAAGGTTTTTAGCATTACCATCCGAAAAAATTCTTGATTAAGTAGACAAACTGCGTATTGAAAGTACTCAAATTTAAAAGCCTATCAAAATCGGTTCCGAATTATTATTTTTTTGCTAAGAGAAGAAGACTTTCTATTAATTGGCATGACCACAGGGTGAAGCAGGACTAAACAGGAGACAAGGCTTGCGCTTCCTGTTGCAGTAAATTCCATAATTTATCTACGTGCTTCTGTGCCACTTGGGTCTGACCGATGACCACTCTCAGGGTAAATATACCCTTTAATTTGGTATGGGTGAGATAAACCTGCCCACTTTTATTTAAATTTTCTAGCAATCTTACATTCAGTTGGTTCACTTCCTCTTCTGCCTCAATCCTAGCCGGATGATAGCGAAAACAAATCAGGTTGAACTCCACTGGAGCCAAGATTTCAAAATCCGGATGCGCCTCTAATTTTGTTTTTAGGTTTTGGGTTAAGGCCAAATGATGTCTTAATTTTTTTTGCATTCCCTCGAGTCCAAAGCTCCGCATCACAAACCAGAGCTTTAATGCGCGGAAGCGACGCCCCAAGGGGATGCCCCAATCGCGGTAATTATTCACCACTCGGTCTTGTTTAGTTTTGAGGTATTCGGGCAAAATCTCGAAAGTTCTGACCAAAGCGTCTGGGTCTTTGACAAAATAGGCCGTGCAATCAAAGTTGGTAAACATCCACTTGTGCGGATTAAAAAGATAGGTATCGGCCAGCTCAATGCCATCCAAAATCCATTGTTTCTCGGGAAGCAAGGCCGCCGTTCCCACATAGGCCGCATCCACGTGAAAGAAGATATTATATTTCTGGCAAATCTCGCCCATTGGCCGCAGCGGGTCAAGCCCCGTGGAGCTCGTCGTACCTACCGTGGCAATCACGCAGAGCGGCTGATAGCCTTCGGCCAAATCTTGCTGAATGGCTTCTTCTAGCTTTTCGGGAATCAAGGCAAACTGCGCATCTACCGGGATTTTGCGCAAGCTTTGGCGACCAAAGCCCGCGATCTTGACATCCTTCTCGATGGAAGAATGGGTTTCCGAAGAGCAATAAATGGTGAATTTTTCTTGAGTAAAGCCCTTTTCATTGATTTGAAAATTTGAAAACTTTTCCCGAGCCGTGAGCAGGGCGCAAAGCGTGGCCGTAGAAGCCGTGTCTTGAATCACCCCCGCCCAGTCTCGGGGCAGCCCCATGAGGGTTTTGAGCCAATTCATCACTTTTTCTTCTAGCTCGGCGGCGGCGGGCGAAGTCTCCCAAACCATGCCCTGCGCGCCCATCGTGGCCGTGAGCATCTCGGCCAAGACCGAAGGGTAACTGTTATTGGCTGGAAAATAAGCATGAAAATTCGGGTGTTGCCAGTGCGTAATACCGGGAATGATCGTGTCTAGAAAGTCCTGAAAAATGGCCTCAAAAGTCTCCCCCTCGAGGGGTGGCTCTTCGGGAATTTGCTCGTAAATTTCTCGAGGTTTGACTAGAGATTTGGGGGGGAATTGTTCCACGTTTTCTAAGTAATCGGCCATCCAGTCTACGAGTTGGTGGGCTTGTTTTCTAAAGTTTTGGGAATCCATCGGTTTTGATTTTTTTTGGTAAATTTAGGGAATCGCTAAAAACTAAGAAGATGGAATTTAGAGAAAACAGTTTCACTTCTCAAACAAGGCTATTGATAATTGCCCTCCCAAACACAAACCTCCGCACTTCAGATTCTTTGATTTTCGGCTGAAGCTCAACATGTTGCCTCGATTTCCAGAAAAAAGCTAATAAATATTTGTAATTTTTGTTCAATTTCTAAAGGGTAGCAGTTATCTTAGCACTTCTGAATTTTTGGGCAAAATCAATCAAATCTACTTTGGGTTCACTCCTTAAAGCTTATTCTGAACAAAAATTAAAAGGAAAAATTTACACCCCACCCTTTATCATCCAAAAGATGCTAGACGATGTGGGCTGCCTGAATGCCAGTCTTTTAGGTAAAAAAATCATTGATCCAGCCTGTGGCAATGGACGCTTTTTGTTGGAAATTGCTCGTCGAGTTATACAATACTCACCCCCAGAGCAACTAGAATCCAATTTGAATCAAATATATGGTTGGGACTTGGACGAAGAGGCGATTGACAAATGCTATCAAAACTTAGAAAAACTCGTGGCTCCCTATGCCCTAGCCGTAGATTGGAAGCTCTCCGTGCGTGATTCTTTGGAAGAAATTTCCCAAACAAATTATCATGCTTATTTTGATTTTATCGTGGGGAATCCGCCTTACGTGCGGATTCAGCATCTGGAGGAAACCACGCGCGATTTTCTCCAAAATCATTTCCAATTCTGCCAGAGTGGAGCCACGGACTTGTTTATTGCTTTCTTTGAATTAGCCTATCATTTATTAGCACCCCACGGGAAATGTGCTTTCATCACGCCCAACAGTTTTTTGTATTCAGAAACGGCCAAGGCCATGCGCCAAGATTTTGCCCAAAAGCAATGCGTAGATCGGATTAGTAATTACGGAGAAATTAGGTTATTCGAGAGAGTCGGCACTTACAGCGCTATTAGTGTGATTAGCAAACAAGCCCAATCGCGATTATACTACGAAAAGGCTTTGTGTCCAAAAAGCTTTGAGGCCAGAAATATTGATTATGAAGAGATTAAAGCACAAAAAGCTTGGCGGTTGAGCGCAAAATCGCCCCCAAAAATCGGAGGTGCTACGCTCAAAGAAATCGTAAATATTCACGTCGGGCTTACTACCTTGCAAGATAAATCCTATATTTTTCAGACCGAAGCTTTGGATAAAAATCATATTTGGGCCTGTACTAAGTGGGGACGATTTAAAATGGAGAAACAAATATTGCGCCCCATTCTCAAAGGCTCCAAGGTAAAAAATGCCCAAGAACCGATTCACGAATACATCCTTTTTCCTTATCATTGGCAGGACGACAAGCATCAAATTATCCCCGAATCTTTGCTTGGCGAAATTTATCCTTTTGCCTACCAATATTTATTACAAATAAAAGATCAATTAGATAAGCGAGACAACGGCCGCTTGAATCCCTCTGCCTGGTACGCCTTTGGCCGCCACCAAAGCCTCAATACCAGTTTTGGCAAAAAAATTATTTTCTCACCCATGAATAAGGAACCTAACTTTATTTTCCACGAAAACGAAGAAGCTACCCTCTACTCGGGCTACTTTATGAAGCTCAAAGAAAACCCCACTCCCGAACGCTATCAAAAATTACTAGAGCAACTCAACTCGCCAGCCATGGCCGATTACGTAGCCGTGTCCAGCCGAGATTTTCGAGGAGGATGGAAGGCTTACAGCAAGCGGGTCGTAGAAGATTTCCCCATTGACACCAGTAAATTATAGAACGGTTCTAGATTCAAAAGTGTCCGAGGTATTTCCTGATTAATCCCTCGAAAAATCCCTAAAAAGCACGTAATTTTGTCTAACTATTTGGTGATACATGCCGTTATGAAACTGTTCACGAAATTAGTTAACTTTGAAAGGGCTATATTGGCCTTTTTTTGAGGAAAAATAACGAAAAATTTATAAAACTATGACTTTAACGCTTACAGCAGGGATACTTGCTTTTACAGCCGTCATTCTGTTATTAGTGTCCTTATTACTATTTGCTCGTTCTAAATTAGTACAAACTGGACCTGTAAAGGTCATCATTAACGGTGATGAAGAGAATCCTCGGATTGTATCTGCTGGCTCGACCTTGCTCACCACCCTAGCCAATGAAAGTATGTTTCTTCCTTCTGCCTGTGGAGGGGGAGGAACCTGTGCAATGTGTAAATGCGTGGTAGAAGACGGCGGAGGTGATGTATTGCCCACGGAGGTTGGACACCTGAGCCGTTCTGAACGCAAAGAAAATGTGCGTCTTTCTTGCCAAGTCAAGGTGAAACAAGATATGCGCATCCGCATTCCTGAAGAAATATTTGGAATTAAAAAGTGGGAGTGCGAAGTGGTTTCTAACTACAACGTGGCTACCTTTATCAAAGAGTTTGTCGTGAAGCTACCCCCAGGTGAAACCTTAGATTTCGAGTCTGGTGGATATATCCAGATTGATGTGCCTGTGATTGAGGTCGCTTTCAAGGACTTTGACATCCGCCCTCACCCGGATGATCCTTCTGGCCCCGAAAAATTCAAAGAGGATTGGGATAAGTTCCAGATGTGGGGTCTCAAGATGAAAAATGACGAGCCTCAGTTCCGTGCTTATTCTATGGCAAATCACCCCGCCGAAGGAAACATCATTATGTTGAACATTCGTATTGCTACGCCTCCTTTTGATAGAGCCAATAACAAATGGATGGACGTCAACCCAGGAGTGTGTTCTTCCTACGTGTTCGGTTCTAAGCCAGGAGATAAAGTAACAATTTCTGGCCCTTACGGGGAATTCCATATCAACCCTACTCAGCGTGAGATGATTTACATTGGTGGTGGAGCAGGTATGGCTCCTTTGCGTTCGCATATTTTCCATTTATTCCACACCGAGAAAACCGACCGCAAAGTATCTTACTGGTACGGGGGACGCTCTCGTCGGGAGCTTTTCTACACCAAAGACTTCCGTGATATTGAGAAAGACTTCCCGAACTTCAACTATTACATCGCGCTTTCTGATAAGAAAATGGCCGAAGAAGTTGATAACTGGAAAGTAAAGAAAGATCTTAATGACAAAGAAGGAGAAGGCTTTATCGGTTTTATCCACCAAGTGCTTAATGATAACTATTTGAGTACGCACCCCGAGCCAGACGAGATTGAATATTATCTCTGTGGCCCTCCCTTGATGAATGCCGCCGTGCTTAAAATGCTAGACGAAATGGGTGTACCCGAAGAAAATATCCGCTTTGATGATTTCGGAGGATAAACCTTTCTGAAAAGATTCAAGAAAAGGAAAAGCCTGCGCTTTTCCTTTTTTATTTGGGTGAGCTGCCCCAAAATTTGGAAAAAGTGTATTTTCCTAGCAATTTTATGAAAAAAATAACTGCAAGTACTTGCTCATAAAATATAGACGAGCAATCTAGGTAAGGCTTTAAAAAAGAACACACGACTGACAAACCAAATGGATAACTGCTCAAAACAGCATTGTCCTCTGAAAAAATAAGTCATGAGCTTATCTCTCTTATTTGATCCTGTATCCGAAGATATCTGCCGATCCATTCAAGACATAGACGCTTGGGTAGAGAGCATTATGATTCATAAAGAAAAGCTTCCCCGTTGGCAGCGTAAGCATATGGCCATCATTGGCCTGCAAGAAGAAAGAGGCACACATACCAATTTAGGCGTCGCCCAAGGAGCCGACCAAATTCGCTACGCACTTTACAGGCTTAAAAAAGGTACTGGAAATTACAATATCGTAGATTTGGGCAATCTTCGGAATGGTCCCACCCTCGAGGATACCTACGACCGTCTGAGTCAGGTCTGCGAAACTTTATTGGAAAAAAAAGTGCTTCCAATCCTCATTGGAGGAAGTCATGATCTATGCCTGGGGCAATACGCAGGCTATGAAAGTATGGGCAAATTAGTTACAGTGGTCAATGTAGATGCCCGCCTAGACATGGAAGAAAGCACCACACAGTGCCCCAGTGCCCGCCATACGCACCTTCTACTTAGCCAGAAACCGAATTATCTATTTGATTATAACCATTTGGCCTATCAGAGCTATCTCAATACACGCCCTGCTCTGGAAGTACTCGAGCAACTTTATTTTGAAGCTTACAGTGTAGGACAGATGCGCCAAGATTTTAATGAAGTAGAGCCCGTGGTACGCCAGGCAGATATGCTTAGCTTTGATATTTCAGCCATCAAAATGAACGATGCCCCTGGCCATACCCAAGCTCCTGTTATGGGCTTAACCAGTGAAGAGGCTTGCCAAATCTGTTGGTTTGCAGGGCTAAACGAAAAATTGACTTCTATCGGTTTTTATGAATATAATCCCGCCTTGGATGAGCGTCAAAAAACAGCTCAACTTGTAGCTACCATGGTTTGGTATTTTGTAGAGGGTTATTATCACCGCGTCAAGCGCGAAGATTTTGAAAGCAATGCTTACATGAAGTATGTGGTATCTGCTTTGGACAATTCTAGTCAAATGATTTTCTACAAGCATAAAGTAACCCAAAAATGGTGGATGGAAGTGCCTTACCCCAACGAAGTTTCTCATCAACAAGAGAGCATCACCGTGCCTTGTAGCTATAAGGACTATCAAACCGCGAGCCGAGGAGAAGTCCCTGATCGTTGGATTAATACCTATGCTAAATTGGTTTGAAATCAATTCTCATTTCCATACCTCACGACCTCATCTTTTTTGACTGAGCTGATAAAGCCTCAATTTTTGACTAAAAAATCTCTACAGTGTCATTTATCCTTATTTTTTCTCTTTTATTATAATGAAGGGTCGGTAAAATACGGTTTTGAAAGCTGAAAGAGTATTTTGTGCCAAAAACTGGCCGTTTCGTCCCTTCTTTTTTGATAAAAATATACAAAACTACATCTTTGAAAAAGTAAGACCGAAGGCTAGATATCTACTGCTCATTCAAATCTAATTTTCTAATCAAGTGACCAAAAGGAATTCAGATGAAAGATGAGGAGCAACAGCTAGCTCTCGTCATGAGTACGATCTCTCGTTGATTTTGTAAAAGTTGGAGGAGAGGGGGTTACTTTTAGCTAAATCGTACTCTATTTGTAGAAAGCAACCCGCAGGAGCAAAAGTTCATTTTTGCTAACCTGTGCTGCCTATCACACGCTTCAAAAAATAGTGAAGTGAGTGATTTATAAAAAGAAAGGTGAACCTTATATCATAAAGCTCACTTTTCAAATGTTTTAATTATCAAATTTAAAAATCAAAAGTAATGAAAAACTCAATCAGTCACAACCCCTACGCGGAGTTGTTACACATTGACGTGGTCAAACCTTTCTCGGAAGAAGATCAACCCTTCATTGATGAAATCCACGCGGTCATGAAAAAGTATGGCAAAACCGACCGCTTTGGCCTCAGCCTCTTGCATAAGCACTTCGAGGTAAACGAAGGAGAAATGCTCTTGGAAACCTGCGACCCAGAAAGACGTAGCCTGATGATCCAACCTCAAAAAATGGACAAAATGGATGCGCCTCACCTGATCGAGACCAACTGGCGCTTTGACCAAGGAGCACGCCTGGTTTGCTGGCAAGTCTGCAAAGGGATAGAAGAACATCTCGCTGAACACCATTACCACTGGTTCTAATCTTAGTGCCTCTTGAATAACCAAAGAACCAGCTCTCAGAGTTGGTTCTTCTCTTTCTAAGCACACGATCAATTCCACCTACCCATTTGTCCTTGACTGTACCTTACTTAGAGGCTTTTTTTCAAAAATATCGACCAACACAGTTCTAGCGTCGGTAAGCAAACGCAGATAAACTTGTATAATTGTAATAAAACATTAGTTTAGATCACAATTATTAGCAAAGTGTAAATCTGTATTCGTGAAAAAAATTATCCGCTTACTCCTCTGCTTAATACTCTCATCATCCTTTTTGATAGCACAAACCAAAATCTATCTCCCCGCCACCCCCGAGGCGCAAGCTTATCATCTGGATCAATGGTTTGCACAAATACGAAAAGAAATGGGGCAGGGGATGGATGCTGATAGTGCCTTGACCATACTGAAAGAGCTAGATAGCCTGCCTCAGCAGTTTTATTTGAGCTTCGCCGAAAAAGCAAAAATACAGCATGTACAAGCAGATATCCATCATGTGATATTAGATGATTATTATGTAGCCATTTTTTACTATAAGCGGCTGTTAGATTTGTACCAGTCTGAATGCGACAACTGTTATATCTCCGAGCGGATGTACATTTATCAATCTTTGGGAAGAATATACTCTTACACAGGTAATTATGAGCAGGCTGAGTACTATCTTCAAAGAGCACTAAATTACTTCGAGCAGCGAGAGGAAGAAGTGCAAGAAGCAAACTGCTATAATGCGCTTGGGTTGTTGTATATGCGTTTAGAATACCTGAAAAAAGCCAAGAAATGCATATTTAAAGCACTGCATTTACGACAAATGTTGGGACAACCTGAAAAGGCTCTGATCGGAATTTATAATAATTTGGGAGTAATTTATGGGAAAGAAGGCCAATTAGATTCAGCCTTGTATTATCACCAAAAAGCACTCAAGCTCAGCCTACAGACCGGTCAGACGTCAAGCTTGGCGGGCATTTACCGAAATCTAGGGATCGTCTACCACCAGCAGGGAGATTACATAAAAGCCACTAGCTATTATCAACGAGCGCTGTGCTCCTACGGAGAGAAGGCAGATTGCAATCAGGTCAATTTGGCGGGGGTACATAGAAAGTTGGGCGATCTCTACCGAGAGCAAGCAAAGTATGCCTTATCGTTCAGGCATTTTCAGCAAACCTTGATTCTCAATAGCCAGAATTTCAAAGATACCTTGCTTACGCAACATCCACCTGCCAATGACTACCGAAATCCTCGCTTGCGTTTGCTGAGTTATCAGGGGAAGGCTCGGGTTCTACAAGCTTATTATCAAGCTGAAGGGGTTTTGCCTGCACACTACGGGATCATAGAGGAGATTTATCTGAGAGCCGATAGCTTGGTACAGTATTTACAGCGGCAAATGTCGCACGAAGCAGATCGCCTTGAGCTCAGAAAGCACGTGGCTGGTATTTATCAGGATGCGCAGGACTTTATGGCTCTCTGTTATCAGAAGAGTACTGACGAGGAGAAACGATCCTACTATTTAGAGCGACTTTTCTACTATGCCGAAAGTAATAAAAATCAAGCACTGTTAGCGTCCCTTCAAGAAAACTGGGCACTAGACCTAGGGCAAGTACCCGACAGTCTACAGGCGGTAGAGCGCGACCTAAAGGCTCGGAAATCTTATCTTCGCAGGCAACTTCTGCTAGGATCTCGTCCAGCCGATTATGATTCTTTGCTCGTGTTAGATCAGCATCATGATACCTTGATCCGCTATTTAGAACAAAACTATAAAGATTATTACACTAGCAAATACGGGCATCCTCAAGTATCATTGGCTCAAGTTCAGAGCCTTCTAAAGGCCAATCAATTAATGCTTTCTTACAGTTTTGGTAGAAATCAACTACACATAATTGCGGTGAGTCAGCAGGAATTAGCACTGCGTACGCTTCCATGGGACGAGAGCTTTTCACGCCAAGGTGTTCGTTGGTATCTCAGGCGAATCCAGCAGGAATACCGAGCGGGCTTTACCAAACTGAGCATTGCTATGTATGAACAGTTGCTATCTCCGGTAGCGCAGAGTTTAGAAGGCAAGCAAGAAATCATTGTCATTCCCGATGCACAGCTTTATCGCCTTCCCTTTGAAACACTTTTGGATAGCAATCAATCTTTTGTGATAGAGAAATATTTCGTGAGTTATGCGGCCTCAGCGAGTCTAGGCTTTAGTGAGCGCAAAATTGCACCAACTCAAAAGGCTCGAGCAGATTTTCTAGCTTTTGCTCCTGTCTTTGACGATAGTTTGGCTACTTGGCGGAACGAGGATTGGGCCACGGACTTGACTCGACTTCCCAACAGTGAACGAGAGGTAAATATAATTGCGCAGATGTTTCGTCAATACGGTAGGCGTGTTTCCCTTTATCTTCGGGAAACTGCCAATCTAAAGGCCATGAAAGCCCTGCAAGGCTACTATCCTTATATACATTTGGCTACCCATAGCGTCGCCAACCACGCCTCACCGGAACTTTCCTACGTGGCTTACTACCCACCAAGCGAGAAAGGCTGGCGACAGGCAGGAGATTCAGCGATTTATAACGTGTTTTTGTATACTGGAGATATTTATCAATTACAACTCGAGACTGATCTGCTGATATTGAGTAGCTGTGAATCGGGGCAGGGCAAACTCGCAAGAGGAGAAGGTGTTTTATCCCTGTTGAGAGCCTTCAGCTACCTGAAAACCAAGAGTGTGCTCTATTCGCTCTGGAAAATAAGAGACTGGAGCACAGCCGAACTAATGATTGATTTTTATCAGTACTTACTAGAAAAAAACCTTCCTTACACGGAAGCTCTCGGACGGGCAAAGCGCGACTACATTCGTAAACATCCTGTGGGTACTCCTCTGGAATGGGGAGGCTTGGTGCTGATGTATAATCAACTCCAGAACCCCGAAACCATAATTTCTAAGAAATAATTGATCCGATTACAACTGGAAACTACTAGTATGGATGTGTATCTCCCCGAGTAATTGCCAATAATAGAGTCCTGACTTTAACTTTAAGGCTTGGGTATCAATCTGAATACTCCCCTGATGTTGTTCATCTAAACTAACAAACCTCTCGAGCACTGTATTTTCTTCGCGATCTAATAAAATAAATTCTAATTCTTCCACGGCCTGATCAAGTTTCCAAGAAAACTCGACAATGCTTCCTACCTCAAATTTGGATTTATTTTTAGGAAGATGACTTATTACACGGGGTGTGCCTTGGGATATACCACGTGTGTTAACTTCGGCACGAGTATAAATTTTGGCTTCTAACTGAGGGTTGGGTTGATAAATGGCTAAGGTCTCTCGGATATCGGCTTGTGTTTCGGGTACGGAGGCCGCAGGAGTGTCAGAGGGGGGCTTTTGGTGAGTAATGGTAGAGTTTTTATTTGCTTCTTCTGAGCCTGAGTTAGATTCATCAAAACTCGATTCAGTAGCCTGAGTATTCGAATTCAGGACGGAGATCAGTACGTCCTGCCCTAACCAGAAAACAATGGCTAATAACAAGGTGGCCACCATGGGTAGTGCATACTTTAGGACGCGATAAGCTACCACTTTCTTGGATTGCGTGGCGCGATTTTGTTGGAGTGCTGAGTTGATTTTGGCTCGCATTCTAGCGGGATTATAATCTTCAAATAGCTCAGGTTCACTTTCTTCTAAATTTTGATAGTTTCTGGCAAGCTCCATTCCTTGCAGAAGATCTTGACAAAGGCAGGGGTCTTGTTTGCAATTTTGGAGGTATTTTTCTAATTCAACTTCTTCTTGAGTCGTCATGTGAAAATGTGTATAATCTTCCAATTTTCCATAATCAGGACAGTCAGAGAATGGTTTCATTTGATCACCAGCTTTCTTTGGATTATTTTTCATAGTTTCTAATATTTTAATAACACATTGCTGACCCAATGGTCTTGATTTAGGATAAAATTGTCTAAAGTCTTGACCTGTCCGCAAAAAATTCAAACTTCGGGTGCTGATGAAGCGTGTTTTTAGATGAGTTCAAATGCCATTAGAGCTCGAGCCAGTCAGTACGATGCTAGCTATGAGCAGTGCTAGGTTCCAAAAAAGGCATTTTGCATCCTAAGGATAAACTTTAGACAAATTTGACATTTACAAACATTCACAGAAAGGCTCAAACGCCTTTTAAGAATGACTTTATTTTTTTGAAAATAGTAAAAGAAAAGTGATTTGCCTCCAAGCTATTGATAATCACCCCAATACTCGATAAACTTCCGCAAGGCTCTTTCTTTGAGCTTACGATAATAAGCTACCGTAGGTCTTAGCTGGAATAACTCAAAAAACTCATCACTTAATTGTTTCCTTATTTCTTCGTGATTATAACCACGATTATACTCTAACTCAATATATTTTGTAAGGATAAAGGCATATTTTGGGTATTTCTGATCCATATAACCAATTACTTTATTAATATCCTCTCTATCAAAGTAGCGGTTTGCGTAGTTTTCCGCCTTCAAATCATGCTCTAGTAACTTGTTTTGCAACCACTCTAGGCTTTCTCTGGCCATCGAGGGTAATTTATAGCGGTTCGCCTTGCGAATATGATTAATCGTTAAACGCAGACAAATTGTGTAAAGTACGAAACCTAATTCCCTCTCTTTTTCTCTATCGTGCAAATGAGGATACTTTTCTAAGGAGCGGGTCAGAGCTTCTTGAATAATGTCTTCTATATCCTCACTTTTTAGCTGAAAGCGTTTGCGAACAAAACCAAACATATGTTTGGCTAACCTGTCATAATCCACCATATTGATCCTAATTGTTTTGTACTCGATATATATAAGGGGCGTTGCTTATATATAAATCATGTTTATGTAGTAAAATGACAGCTAGTTCAAAATTTTATGGCACCTGAATAAAATACCCTCAGTTCTTTAGAGTGTCGTCAGGTGTTTCACCTGACGCTTTGAAAAACTTTGACGGCTGAAATAACCAATCATCACCTAAATTATTTTTTGCCTCAAGCTGGTTCATAAGGACACGAATCAGGAGTTGGGGCAAGATCCCCTACCTGTAATATCCTGCCCAAATATTTATAAGATAAAGAAGCAGATAACTGATAATAAGAGAAAAATCACGTGGCTGAAAATCACCTTCGTCGATTTTTTTGTCCGACTTGTCGACTCTTACGTCTAAACTACCGAATCATCATTTCAACAGCAATTAAAAATTAAAGTTATGCAAATCACAGATTTCAAACTTCAGCCTAAAATTGTTAATCCAAATCAAAGCGAGAACCTTCAGGTGATGCTGGATAACATTACCGTCTTGCTCTCGGGAGATGATACCGATGGTAAAATGTTTTTTGGCCAGCAAATCATTCAACCCGGCGATAGTGTTCCTCCTCATTATCACGAAAGAGAAGATGAAATCATCACTTTGATTGAAGGTGAACTAGAGGTGTATTTGGATGGAGCGCACAAGCGGATGAAAGCAGGAGATACGATTTTTCTACCCAAATTTGTGCCTCACGGCTACAAGGTGATTAGTGATACGCCTGTGGTCACCCGTTTTTGTGTTCATCCCTCAGGCTTAGAAAACATGTTCAGAGAACTCGCCGTGATGGAACCCCTGGAAGATGGTAGCCCTAATTTGGAGCTAGCAGGTCAAATTTGTGCAAGTTACGGTTGTATTTTTGTTCAACCTGAGCAGTAAGAGAACGGCTCTCCTGTTCCCACCAACCTATCTGGCTGGTGGGAATTCACTTACTCTGCTGAGATTCCTGTCTCACATCGTGTCAAGATAGGAATCTTGACGCATTTACGTGCGAAGTTGGGAAACTTCGCACAGTTGGTTAAAAACACGTCCGCGACGTATCGGGACACGTCCAAAACGTATCGGGACACGTCCAAAACGTATCGAGGACACGTCCGCGACGTATCGAGGACACATCCGCGACGTATCGAGACACGTCCAGAACGTATAGAGACACGTCCGCGACGTATCAAGGACACGTCCGCGACGTATCGAGACATGTCCGCGACGTATCAGGACACGTCCAAAACGTATCAGGACACGTCTAAGACGTATCGAGACACGTCCGCGACGTATCGGGACACGTCCAAAACGTATCGAGGACACCCCCACTCTGCTGAGATTCCTATCTCAGCCAGACCGATCGGTGAGATTCCCATCTCACACACGTCAAGATGGGAATCTTGTCAGATGCCAGGTGCGAAGTTGGGAAACTTCGCGCAGTTGGGCTTTTCGGAAATATAACTAAATCTTCCCCCAAATCCCCTCCGCTCCTCTCAGGATTTTGTACCTTTGCTTTATGTTTCACGCGCTGCTTTTCCAGAGTCGCTGTTTGTAGGGCCGAAGGAAAGCGGTGAAAAACCAAAACCCATGAGCAACATCCAAATTACCCTGCCCGACGGAAGCGTAAGAGAATATCCCATCGGCATCACGGGCCTCGAAATCGCCCGCAGTATCAGCGAAGGACTGATGCGCAACGTACTGGCCGCCAAAGTCAATGGTGAAGTCTGGGATGCCACCCGACCCATCCACGAAGATGCGGAGGTGCAACTCCTCACTTGGAAAGACGACGCGGGCAAAGCCACCTTTTGGCACTCCTCAGCCCACCTGATGGCCGAAGCCATCGAGGCATTGTATCCAGGTACCAAGTTTGGCATTGGGCCAGCTATTGAGCAAGGCTTTTACTATGACATCGACCTGCCGGGCGATAAAGTGCTCTCCCAAGATGAATTCGGTAAGATTGAACAAAAAATGACCGAACTCGCCCGCCAAAAAAGCGAATTCCAGCGCAGCGAAGTCAGCAAGGCCGATGCTATCCAATATTTTGAAGAAAAGGGCGATGAGTACAAACTAGAACTGATCCAAGACCTCCAAGACGGCCAAATCACTTTCTACCAGCAAGGCGACTTTACTGACCTTTGTCGGGGACCACACATCCCAAACACGGGTTTTATCAAAGCCATCAAATTGATGAACGTGGCGGGAGCCTACTGGCGTGGCGACGAAAACCGCCAGCAATTGACCCGCATCTATGGTATTACCTTTCCCAAACAAAAAGAACTCAAAGAATACCTCGAACTCCGCGCCGAAGCCGAAAAGCGTGATCACCGCAAACTCGGCAAAGAAATGGAACTCTTTACCTTCTCCGAGAAAGTAGGCAAAGGACTTCCTCTCTGGCTTCCCAAGGGGGCAGTGTTGAGAGAACGCTTAGAAAATTTCATGCGCAAAGCCCAAGTACGTGCGGGCTATCAACCCGTGGTTTCACCGCATATCGGCAGCAAAGAGTTGTATGTAACTTCTGGGCACTACGCCAAATATGGCAAGGACTCTTTCCAACCCATCAACACGCCAGATGAGGATGAGGAGTTCTTGTTAAAACCCATGAACTGCCCGCATCACTGCGAGATGTACAAGTCTCGTCCCCGCTCTTATAAAGACCTACCCGTGCGCTACGCCGAGTTTGGGACGGTCTATCGCTACGAGCAAAGTGGGGAATTACACGGCTTGACTCGTGTGAGAGGTTTTACTCAAGATGATGCGCATATTTTCTGCCGTCCTGACCAAGTGAAAGCAGAATTTGCCAAAGTAATCGATTTGGTGATTTATGCCTTTAAAGCCTTGGGCTTCGCAGAATACACGGCTCAGGTTTCTTTACGCGATCCTGAAAACCCTGATAAGTACATCGGCGACGAGGCCAATTGGGAAAGAGCCGAGCGGGAAATCAAAGAAGTAGCCGAGGAGAAAGGCTTGAACACCGTGGTAGAACTAGGAGAAGCTGCCTTCTACGGCCCTAAGCTGGACTTCATGGTCAAAGATGCCCTCGGACGCAGATGGCAACTCGGTACCATTCAAGTGGATTACACTTTGCCCGAACGCTTTGAACTAGAATACATCGGCTCGGACAATCAGAAGCATCGCCCCGTGATGATTCACCGTGCGCCCTTTGGTTCTTTGGAGCGTTTTATTGGGATTTTGATCGAGAGCACGGCGGGGAATTTCCCGTTGTGGCTGGCGCCGGAGCAGATCGCCGTGCTGCCGATTTCGGATAAATTCAATGATTACGCCGAACAAGTTTTCAAGACTTTGGAAGAAAAAGATATCCGGGGCTTCTTGGATGATCGCTCCGAAACCACCAAACGCAAAATCCGTGATGCCGAAGTCAAAAAAGTGCCTTACATGCTCATCGTGGGCGAGAAAGAAGAGGAGGAAGGCAAAGTCTCTGTTCGCAAACACGGTGAAGGCGATCGAGGAAGCTTTACCTTGGAAGAATTTATCAATAAATTTCAAGAAGAGATTCAAGCGGCCCTGGGTTAATGCTCCTTTTATCTTGATCTCAAAAATTTATGACGGGTTTGGGCATTTTGTCCAAACCTTTTTTTTTAACCCAACCTTTCCCACTGGCTCGGCATTCTATCCATAAAGAAGTAATAGGATATAAAACAGGAAAACGGAATGCAGGGAAAAATCAAGCAAGCACACGCGCTCACGCCCGAGGAGATACAAGATAAGCTTTCCATCGATCCCGAACAGGGTTGGGAAGAGAAGGAAGTCAAAAATATCCGAGAAAAATATGGCAAGAATATACTCCCCCAAAAACAGGAAATCTCTCCCTTAGAAATTTTCCTCAAGCAATTCAAAGATTTATTAATCCTCATTCTCTTTCTGGCAGCGGGTATCTCCTTCTATGCCGGACAGATGGCCAATGGCTATATCATCTTAGGGGTGATTCTGTTTAATGCCGTGATGGGTTTTATTCAGGAGTATCAGGCCGAAAAAGCCGTAGAATCCATCAAAAGCATGGTTAAGCATCAAGTGGCCGTGCTCCGAGGTGGCCAAAAACAGGTTATTCCCACCCAAGAAGTAGTCTTAGGAGAAGTGCTGCTGATAGAAGAAGGCCAAACCATTCCCGCTGACGCCCGTCTGCTCGAAGCCAAAAACCTCCGCACCAGTGAAGCTTCCCTCACGGGAGAGTCTGAACCCGTGGCCAAAAAAATCAAAAAATTGGACGAAAGTACCGAACTGGCCAACCGCAGCAATATGGTCTGGAAGGGCACCCACGTGGTCAAGGGTGCAGGCAAAGCCCTCGTAACCTCAATCGGGGAGGATACACAGATCGGAAAAATTGCCAAATCTTTGCAGGAAATGGATCAGACTGAATCCAATTTTCGTAAAAAAACCGGACGTCTGGCTCAGAAAATGGCTGTCATCGCCATCACTACTTCCGTCATCGTGTTTGCTCTGGGTTACTTTTATCGGGATTTTGGTTTTCAGGAAATCCTGCTCGTAACCATTGCCACCATGGTTTCTTCTATCCCTGAGGGGCTGCCCGTCGTGATTTCTATTGTGCTAGCGATTGGAGCCAACCGCATGGCCAAGCGCAATGCCATTGTCAAAGAATTTACCGCCACCGAGGTACTCGGCTCAGTGGCCGCCATCCTCACCGACAAGACCGGAACCATTACCCAAAGTATCCTCACGGTAGAAAAAGCCATGGGCGCCGACCAAAAAGAACTAAGCGTCACGGGAAAAGGCCACGAATTAGAAGGGAAAATCCAAACTGACGGCCAAACCCTGCAAGCCGGTTCCGACCAGGAAATGCTGACCAAAATGCTGCTCATCGCCCGCCACGGCAACAACGTAAGCATTTCCCAAAATGGAAAAGACCAAAATCCCTCCGAAGAAGATGAAAACCACGAAGCCCCCCAAATCACGGGCGACCCCACTGAGGTAGCTCTCAGAATTTTAGGCGAAAAAAGCAACATCAACGAATTAGAAGCTTACCATGACCTAGAAGTACTGGACGATGTGCCTTTTAATTCCGAACAAAAATTCCGTGCCAAGCTCGTCCGCTACGGCAGCCAAGACCCAGAAATGCTCGTGGTGGGAGCACCCGAACGCATTATGGAACTTAGCTCACAAATTCTCCTAGAAGACGGGGCTGGCCCACTGGAAGAAAAGCATCAAAAAGAAATTCAAACCAAAAATGAAGAATGGGCCAACCAAGCCCTTCGGGTCATCGGTCTGGCTTTTAAGAAAATGCCCGACCAAGAAGAAATCTACGCCGAAGATGTGAAAGACCTCACCTGGACGGGCATCGTTGGGATGATTGACCCGCCCCGACCCAAGGTAGAAGAAGCCATCGCCGATTGCAAAAAAGCAGGCATCGATGTCATCATGGTTACGGGAGATCACGAGCAAACCGCCGCTGCCATTGCTCGCAACGTAGGGATTTTAGAAAAATCAAATGGACAAGAAAGTGCCGCCCCCCAAACCCGCTCCGAAAGCGACCTCGCCGAAGCCTCCGACGAAAAATTAGACCAATGGCTCGAATCCGTCAAGGTCTTTGCCAGGGTCAGCCCCCAATCCAAGCTACGCATCGCCGAGCGCCTGCAAAACCAAGGAGTGCTCATCGCCATGACCGGAGATGGGGTCAATGATGCCCCCGCCCTCAAAAAAGCCGACGTGGGCATCGCCATGGGGCAAAAAGGAACCGATGTGGCCAAAGACGCGGCGCAGATTGTCCTCTCAGATGATAATTTTATCAGCATTGTCAGCGCGATTCGGGAGGGAAGAATTGTTTTTAAAAATGTCAAAACGACCAGCTATTTCCTCCTTACCACCAACTTTGCCTCCACTGCTACCCTGATGGGTGCCTTGGTGCTGGGCTTACCCATTCCGCTTACGGCTGTGCAAATCCTGTGGGTCAATATGGTAACCGACGGTATTATGGACGTAGCCAAGGCCACTGAGCCCGGCCACGGGCAGATGATGGACCGCCCGCCGATCCGCAAGGACGAGCCTATTCTGAAATGGGAAGTACTACCCTTTTTGCTCATCATGGCGGCCCTGATGGTCTCGCTGGCGATTGGTGCTTTCTATTACTATTTGCCGAAAGGCTTAGAAACGGCACGTGCAGGTGTGTTTTTTATCGTGGCTACCACGCAGGTTTTCAATGTGTTTAATATGCGTGATTTGAACAAATCCGTCTTTGAGATCGGTGTGCTGAGCAACCAATGGATTAACCGAGCCTTCGTGGTCTCCATCGCTGCGCAGATCGCGGTGGTGAAAATTCCTTTTTTACAAAATATCTTTGGCTTTCAAGACATTGGCTATCTGGATATTTTGGTGATTGTCTTGATCTCTTCGGCGGTCTTATGGGCGGGAGAAATCTACAAATGGGTCGTGCGGAATTGGATTTCAGCTTAGTATAGGTTTCAGACCTGTTCTCGTGACTTTGGTTAAATCTTAAAAGAATTTACAGCCAAACTCGGAAATATCACGCACATTTGCTCCATAGCGTAGGGCTTGCAAGCCCTACGCTATGCATGAAGAAAATACATGAGCCATTATTAATTCTCGAACAAAGACACTAGAAAATCTGAAAGGCTTTGGGTAAATGCAATCGTTATTTCCCCTGCCAACGGATGTGAGAAGCAAATCACGAGCTATTTTTTACCATCACCACTTGATTCTACTTTCTTAAACAAAAATACTTTTCTTGCTCATCTGATTAGCAATTTTTCCAAGCAAGTTCAGGGAAAAAGCATAGATTTTTGTATTTTTGCAGGTAAATCACTGTTCAATGGAGAATCCACATTTCATAAAAATCGCCCAAGAACTCAAAGTGGGCGAAAGACAAGTCGCCGCCACCGCCTTACTTTTAGACGAGGGAGCGACCGTACCCTTTATCGCCCGCTATCGTAAAGAAGCCACCGGAACGCTCGATGAAGTGCTCATCACCCAAATTCGCGACCGCTTGCAGCAACTCCGAGATCTGGACAAACGCCGAGAAGCCATCCTCAAATCTATTGAAGAACAAGGCAAGCTCAGCGATGAACTCCGAGCGCGAATCGAGGCCGCCGAAACCATGGCCGAGTTAGAGGATTTATACTTACCTTACAAGCCCAAGCGTCGTACGCGTGCCACCATTGCCCGCGAAAAAGGCTTAGAACCTCTAGGCGAAAAGATTTTTGCTCAAGAAGAATTTGATCTAGAAGCCGAAGCTCAAAAATATATTGATACCGAGAAGGGTGTAGAAAATATTGACGAGGCACTAGCCGGAGCCAGAGATATTATCGCTGAGAAAGTCAATGAAGACCAGCAGGCCCGCGCTACCATTCGTAAGCTCTTTGTAGATCACGGTTTTTTCAAAGCCAAAGTTATCCCCGGCAAAGAAGAAGAAGCCCAAAAATACAAAGACTATTTTGACTGGGAAGAACCTATTGATAAGGCTCCTTCGCACCGCGTACTGGCGCTGCGCCGTGCCGAGAAAGAAATGTTTATCAGCCTGGACCTCAGCCCCGAGGAAGAAGAGGCCATTTTCCGACTGGAAGATCAATTTATCACCAGCGATAATGCCACCACCGAGCAGATGAAACTCGCCATCAAAGATGCTTACAAACGCTTGCTCAAATCTTCTATGGAAACCGAAGTGCGTCTGCTTTCTAAACAAAAAGCAGATGAGGAAGCCATTCGCGTTTTTGCCGATAATCTGAGACAATTATTACTCGCGGCTCCTCTGGGCGAAAAAAATGTACTCGCCATTGACCCAGCCTTCCGTACAGGTTGTAAAATTGTTTGCTTGGACAAACAAGGAAAATTACTCCACAACGATGTCATCTATCCTGACCGCCAAAAAACCATGGCCGCCAAAACCATTGAGCATCTTTGCAATACTTATGATATCGAGGCCATTGCCATCGGGAATGGAACAGCCAGCCGTGAAACCGAGTCCTTTGTCAAAAGCATTGGCCTCCCCAAAAATATCCTCGTGGTCATGGTCAACGAAAGTGGAGCCTCCGTTTACTCGGCTTCCGAAGTGGCGCGAGAGGAATTTCCCAAACACGATATTACCGTGCGCGGAGCCGTTTCCATCGGTCGCCGTCTGATGGATCCCTTGGCCGAACTGGTAAAAATTGATCCCAAATCTATTGGCGTGGGGCAATATCAGCACGACGTAGACCAAAGCCAACTCAAGCACAGCCTAGACGATACCGTGATGAGCTGCGTGAACGCCGTGGGTGTGGAAGTCAACACAGCCAGTAAGCAACTGCTCACTTATGTTTCTGGCTTAGGCCCGCAGCTCGCTAAGAATATTGTAGAATATCGTAATCAAAATGGGGCTTTCCAAAGCCGGGATGAATTGAAGAAGGTGAGTCGTTTGGGAGATAAAGCCTTTGAACAAGCAGCTGGTTTCTTGCGAATCAGAGGAGCCTCGCACCCCTTGGATACGAGCGCGGTACACCCCGAGAGCTATCATATCGTGGAGCAAATGGCGAAGGACTTGAATTGCACAGTTCAGGAATTGATGAATGATGAGAGCTTACGCAAAAAAATTAAACTCAAAGATTACGTAAGTGATACCGTCGGTTTACCTACTTTGAATGACATTATGGCCGAGCTAGCCAAGCCCGGACGCGACCCTCGTGACCAGTTCGAGGTGGTAGAATTTGCCGAAGGGATTAATACCATCGAGGATTTGAATCCGGGCATGCAACTCAATGGAATCGTAACCAACATTACCAAATTCGGAGCTTTTGTAGACGTGGGCGTGCATCAGGATGGACTCGTGCATATCAGTGAAATGGCGAACCATTTTATTAGTGATCCCAAAGAAGTGGTGAAAGTCCACCAGAAAGTAATGGTCAAAGTGCTGGAAGTAGATGTGGCTCGTAAGCGCATTTCCCTTTCTATGAAAGAAGATGCTCCCGCCGACAACAAGGGCAAGAAATCTATCAAGGCCAAGTCCAAAACTGATTCGCAAAAAGCCTTCAATAAAACTGACCGCAAAAAATCCAAACCGCCAAAGCCCAGAAAACAGCAAGAAGAGCCCGAAGGTGATTTGCAGGCCAAGCTAGAGGCTTTGAAGAATAAATTTAAGTAACTCCGAAACTCCCGTCTCGAGTTTTCATCTGACAGAACTGGAGCTTCGTTGCTTCCGCGTTATGAAACAACACCTTGCCCATATTGCCCTCGTGGTCAGAGATTATGATGAAGCCATCGAGTTTTATACCCAAAAGCTCAAATTCAGATTAATTGAAGATACCAGGTTGAGCGAAACCAAGCGTTGGGTTTTGGTCGCCCCATCTGGAGCCGAAGAGACTTGTCTACTCTTAGCCAAAGCCGCTGATACCGAGCAAGCCCAAGCCATTGGTAATCAGACGGGGGGCAGAGTAGGCTTTTTCCTTTTTACCGATGATTTTTGGCGAGATTACGAGCAGATGCAGCGAGAGGGCATTCATTTCGTGCGAGCACCTAAGGAAGAAACCTATGGAACGGTCGCCGTTTTTGCAGATTTGTATGGAAATCTTTGGGATTTGCTTCAACCTTCCGAAGTAAACTTGGGAAACTTGTAGTCTGAGGCCACAGCTCTGGATTCGTCTATGGTCTTTACAGATTAACCAATTCATAATCTTTAAGAATTGTGTATTTTTGTTGGAAATGAAATCGCTTTTCCAACAGATCCAGAAGTTTTTGCAAGCCCCCTACAGTTACTTTCCCTCTAAAAGAGGTTCGGTGAAAGCTTCACTTTGGGCAGGCCTGTTCGTGGGAGGATTTCTACTGATTTTTCAACCTTTTGGCTTACGCGAAGCCCAATTTCCCTACAAAATTCCGATTTTAGCGGGTTTTGGAGTAGTGACGACCCTTATCAATTTGGTGGTGAACCTTCTCCTCAAACCGATACTGGGCTTGAATCGGCAGATTCGGATTTGGCATTGGATACTCGGGGAGTGCTTTCTGATTCTGCTGATTGCTTCGGGAAATTATGTATATCTTATGTTTTGGAGTGATGGGAAATGGCTGGGAGTTCCAAGTTACGGGATGATGCTCTTGTTTACGCTCTTAATTGGAATTTTTCCGATTACTTATATTGCCATCACGCAACGCCTGCGAGTCTTGAAAAATCAAGTAGATCCCCATGGCTCGAATCCAAAGAATAAGGTGCCGATCCTCCCCTTGACTATTTATTCCGATCAAACCAAGGATCACTTCGAGACGAGTACCCAGAGTTTGATTTTCTTAGAAGCCAGTGATAATTATGTAAGTCTGCATTATCTCGAGAAAGAGATTATACAAAAAAAGCTCATGCGTATCACCCTCTCCGATGTGATGAAGCAATTGCCCCAAGAGTATTTTATGCGTTGCCATCGCTCTTATATCGTCAATCTCTTGATGGTAGAAGAAGCCAAGGGCAACGCGCAGGGGATGTTGTTGTTCTTGAAGCATACCGAAGAACGCATTCCCGTGTCCCGTCGGAACATTCCTAAACTTAGAAAACGATTGGGATAAACGGTCAAAACCCTTTCCATTCGCCCCCATCGCTTGTTTTCCGCCCCAGAAATTTACCACTGGCTACATACTTTGGTTTAGCCAAATCTCATCCTATACTTTCGTAGTAAAGCAAAATGGGCACTAACAGCCCAACAACTCAAAACTAACCACTCATATGGCTTTACTTTTCAAATCATTACTCTATCTACACATGGTGGCGGGCAGTCTGAGCCTGATTTTATTTTGGATTCCTGTATTTACGCGCAAAGGGGGCAAGACTCACCGACAAGTGGGCGTGGTCTATGTCTGGTGTATGAGCGTGGTAGTAGGTACGGCATTTCTCATGAGTATCTACGATTTGTTATTTACTAGCAAATACGTGTTGGGCTTGTCCTTGCTTTTTTTGAGCTTTCTGACTCTGAATCCGCTTTGGTCGGGAATGGATGCACTTAAGCAGAAAAAACAACTCAGCAAACGCTCCCGAAATTTGCGTCTGGCTTTGGAGGGAATTTTGTTCGTATACGGTGCTTTTTTATTAGCCACAGGCATTTATTACCAAGTAATTCTGGTAATAATCTTTGGCAGTGTAGGTGTTATCTTAGGATTCAAAAACGTACGCATTTTTGCCCAAAAAACTCCTGAGTACAACTGGTTTGATACCCATATGAGTGGCATGATCGTTAGTGGTGCGGCCGCTTACACGGCTTTCTTTGCTTTTGGCGCGCGTTCTGTGTTTGGTTTTTTGCAAGGTACTTATTGGGTGATTTTGCCCTGGGTTCTGCCGACCCTGATCGCGGTCGTCTCGATCAACATTTTACGTAAGAAATACAAAGTGAAAACCAAGCAAATGGAAAAAGTTGTAAATTGTTGATTGCAAACTTTAAAATGATTTCACGAACCTCTCCACGGAAAGATCGCTTCAAGTGTTTCAGTTTGAGTGCTCTTATCTCTTCTCCATTGAGGGGAAGACCCTCGGCCAGATAGGAATCTTGCCAGGTTTCCCTGCTAAGATGAGAATCTTAGCAGCGTTTTACTAGATTTTCCTGCCAAAATGAGAGTTTTAGCAGCGCATCAGATGGAAATGATGAATCTATTTTCAAAGAAACCTGCCAATCGAGACCCACTAACTAATCCTCGCCCAGTAATTTTCCTCATCCTGCGTGCGAATGAGATGCTCGCGGATAGGTTTGTGTTCGGACTTTTCTAAATAAGGATCATCTTCCAAGAGTTCGGAGGCAGACTGACGTGCTTCCTGGAGAATTTTGCCGTCTTTGGCGAGGTCAGAGATTTTGATCATATCAATCACACCACTCTGCTCTTTGCCCATGATATTACCCGGGCCACGGAGCTTCATATCCATATCGGCGATCTCGAAACCATTGTTAGTTTTGACCATGGTTTTGAGGCGCACGTCGGCTTCCTTGCTGATTTTGTAGCTGGTCATCAGAATACAGTAAGATTGTTCAGCTCCCCGTCCAACCCGACCTCGGAGTTGGTGCAATTGTGCAAGGCCAAAGCGTTCGGCATTTTCAATCACCATCACAGAGGCATTGGGCACATTCACCCCGACCTCAATCACGGTGGTTGCCACCATAATCTGGGTTTCTTGACGGATAAAGCGTTGCATTTCAAAGTCCTTATCCACTGAACTCATTTGGCCGTGAACGATGCTGAGATGATATTCAGGAAAGGCACGCTGAATGCTCTCGTAGCCTTCCATGAGGTTTTTGTAATCTAGTTTTTCAGATTCTTCAATCAAAGGATAAACGATGTAGATTTGTCTACCTTTCTTGATTTCTTCTTTTAAAAAACCAAAAACCCGCAAGCGATGTGAATCATAGCGATGCGCCGTGATGATGGGCTTACGACCGGCGGGCATCTCGTCGATAATAGATACATCCAAGTCCCCGTAAAGGGTCATGGCCAAAGTTCGAGGAATAGGCGTGGCCGTCATGACCAAGATATGCGGATAGACTTCTGTATTTTTCTGCCAGAGTTTGCTGCGCTGTTCCACACCAAAACGATGCTGCTCATCAATGATGCAAAGTCCCAGATTCTCGAATTGGACTTTATCTTCAAAGATGGCGTGGGTGCCGACTAAGATTTTAAGGTTGCCATTTTCTAGGCGACCGTGCAAGACCCGACGGTCTTTGTTCCGCTTAGAACCCGTGAGAATGTCAATGGTCAGGCCGAGTTTGTCGGCGTATTCTTTAAGCCCTTGGTAATGCTGCTCGGCAAGAATTTCCGTGGGAGCCACCATACAAGCCTGTGCGCCTCCATCAATAGCCATGAGCATGGACATGAAGGCCACCATGGTTTTACCACTTCCCACATCGCCTTGCAAGAGGCGGTTCATTTGCTTGCCCGAGGCCATATCTTTGTAAATCTCATTGGTAACACGCTTTTGCGCACCCGTAAGCTCAAAAGGCAGGTGATTTTTGGTAAATTCTAGAAGTAAATCTTTGATATCAAAGACTTGACCTTGGTAAATGGTTTTCTTGAGATGCCTTTGTTTGAGCATTTTTAATTGCAGGAAAAATAGTTCCTCAAATTTCAAGCGTGCTTGAGCTTTTTGGAGTAATTGTGGATTTTTCGGAAAATGGATATTGATAAGGGCTTCGGGGCGAGCCAAGAGTTGATATTTATCGGTCAAATCTTCGGAGAGATTTTCCTCGATATGGGGGTAAGCTACATCCAAGAGTGTTTTGACTAATTTAGCCAAGACTTTGCTTCCCAAATACTTCTTCTTGAGCTTTTCAGTGGTATGATAAGTAGGTTGGAGAAAGCCTGTTTGCTTCTCAGCGGAGGTAAAAGGCTCAATATCTGGATGGACGATGCTATATTTTCCATTAAAGGACTGAGGCTTGCCAAAAACCAGATACTCTGTGCCAATTTGCAGGCTTTTGAGCTGCCATTTCACCCCTTGAAACCAAAGCAATTCCATGTAGGCCGAACCATCATTGAAGAGAGCCACCAAACGTTGACGACGTCCTTCCCCGACTACTTCTAGATTGGTGATTCTACCTCGGAGTTGGATACTGGGCAGATCGGGCTGTAGGTCAGCAATAGCGTAGATTTTGGTGCGGTCTTCGTGCCGGAAAGGATAATGTTCTAGTAAGTCGCCATAAGTATGGATATTGAGTTCCTTGCGTAGCAAATCCGCTCTCTGCGGCCCCACGCCTTTTAAAAACTCAATGCCATTCTCGAAGAATTGATTCATAGTATCTTAGCAAATATTAGGCTAAGATACTGATTTTTTGGGGTTTGTGAAAGGGATTCTCGGTGTAGCGACGGAAATCTAGTTTTGTCGGGTGTTGAGCTCAGGATGGTAAGATATGGGTTCCATTAAGTTGAAGACGCAGAGCGAGATGCAAAAACCAAAGTTAGAGATGTTGTACTAGTCTATTCTAATACTTCTTATTTCTTTACAAACGATAGAAGGTTTGGTATTATAAATTATGCCCTCTAGGTCCGCCTCCAATAGCTTGGCTAAAGCATAAAAAAGGAGATTAATAATTTAATCTCCTCTTTGTCCAATTTTTTAGAAAACAGCTTGGTTTAGAATTCCCACAAGTTATGCTCAAACTCCATCAAATCGTACTCAATTCTTTGTGATTCGTAAAGTACTTTCTTAGCCGTTTGTGGGTCATCTCCATACTCATCGTTGATGATTGTGATGATGTCTTTGTCGTCGGGGTTAGATACCTTGAAAATCCTAGAACTAAACAACCGAAGATCAAAAGCGTGTGCCAATGAAACGTGACGCTTAGGGTTCTGAGGATTATACCAAAAGGCTCTTAAATCCTCGAAAGTACCTTTTTTCTGGGATTCATCGTAAGTCTCGCGGAAATATTCGTACAAATCTTTGAACTTGAAGGTAGCAAAGGGTAGATCTCCCATTTCTGTCTCAGGGCTAGTTCCTTGAGGAATTACCAGAGTAATCGTTTGGATGTCCCAATACATACGAGAACGTCGACGGTCAAAGATCAAATCTTCTTTCAACTCCAAGATGTACATTTCAGAGGGACGAATTTCCACGGAATCTTCAAATGCAGGATTCCAGTAGGCCAAGTTCTTGGTAAAATCATCAATCTCCATTGGTTCATCATAACCAGAGGAGCGAGGATTGTTTGTTACCGCATAAGGCTGTACCTTAGCAGATTTGACCGCATCGATGATTACCTGAGTAACTTCGTTTTGATAGGAGAAGAAAGGCTTGTTTTGCTTTTCAAGTAGATTAATTCTTCGCCATATTGTCTGGCGGTACATCACGTCATCTTCCAACACCGGGCGAACTGAATTAGGATTGTAGCCCTCAGGGCCAATCTGCGCCTGGAGATTACTTGTCATGCTGAGCAACAAGAATAGAAACACAGTAGCTGTAACACTTATTATTTTATTCATAACACATTAGAATTGGTTAAAATTTGCCACTTAAGTAACGAAACTTAAGTGGCAGTTATTTCAATGTTTCAAAGTCTTTCTAATTTATCGGACAAAGAAAGAGATCAGATAATTGTTCAGCTTCACCGGAAGGATTTCTCCTTTCGAGTTAACACGTTGTACACTCTCCACTTTTACCTGGAAACCATCTCCGGGTCGGGCTTGGAAGCCAGACATATTGATCTGTCCTCCACTGAAGTTTTGCGTACTGATTGCTCTTCCTCCCCTAAATTGTCTTACTGAAATCTGAGATACCCGATAATTAGCTTCTTTGGGTAGGGTATTTCTAAAAGTCTCTTCCGCCACTGCTTGAATACTCAAACCAGGGATATTTGCAGGTACAGGCTGTTCGGGACTTACTCGGGTAGATCCACTTCGGTTACTTAGGAACACATCAGGTGGAGGTACAGGGTTTACTCGGAACTCCGCAGTTCCCACGGGCTTACCACCACTACTCACCGATAAATTGAGCGGTCCTACATTGCGTGGATAGATTGTAACATCTCCAGTAGCAGGTCCAGGTACAGCTGTACCGTTGTTTACACTGAAAGATGGACTATAAGCAGCTCCCAGAGCAGGCACAGCCGTTTCTAGTGGGTTTGCACAGTTCTGATAGAGTGGGAATTTACTCTTAGAAAGTACCAATAGCGTGGGCTCTACCACGTTGTATTGTTTCTCCACGGTAAAAACGGTATCTCGGTCTCCTCTTTTGAGGCGGATTTCACCTTTCCAAGTTTGCTCACCTTTTCCTTGTGCTGGGATTTTTACTTCACCCACACCGTCTACCACACGAATGGCATTCCCATTCACGCTCATTTTCACGTTGGCTTTGGTAGAGGTAGCTGATAAGAAAAGCGTAGCTGTGTAATCGGTACCTCTGGCGACAGTATTTGCATCGGCCGAAGCCATGGCGAGTACTCGATTAAACTTGATATCTTTGGTCAAATCACTGGCTCCCAATTCCTTCAAAATCTCCTGCTCGTAACGAATGATTTCGGTTTGTTTCTGCGTGAGCACCGCTAGGGCGGCTACCACAGGAGTTTGTCCGAAGTTTGCTTCCGCAAAATCCTTTTCTCTTTGAATTGGATCATTCTTATAAAGTGGATTGTATTGATTACCGACTGCGAGCAGAGGAAAGGGACCACCTTTAGCCATTGCTTCTTCGCTTTTGGGTTTCTCAAAGCCTAAATCTCCGTACTCCTTGTAGAGATAATTTACGAAGCCATTCAGTTTTCCTTCTAGCTCGTAACCTTTCCCCTTTTCCTGAGTAGCGATCATGTAGGTTTCCACTTTTGTCTCTTCCTTAGGATTTTTGATTTGTCCTGTTTTTTTATCTCGCCCACCTCCGGCTTCATCTACCAATCTTTTCTTGATTTGGTCAATTTCGCCGATGATTTTAGCGGTTTCTTTTTTGAGCTCTTCGGCTCTTTTGATTGCTTCTAGTCCTTTGGCGTCATTTCCACCTTTTTTCACTTTGTTTTTCAAGTTATCTAAGGCGGATTCGCTAGCACCACGCGCTGCATCCAGAGATCGTTCCAAACTTGCATTCAAGAATACAAATTTATCTACGATGGATGAACTTACTTGCAAGGCCAGCATCGCGGTCAATACGAGATACATCATATTGATCATTCGCTGCCTTGGGGATAATTCTCCTAAGCTTGCCATGTTCTATATTTATCTTTTAGGTTAAACCATTATTTTGTAAATACAGAATACTAACCCTTCATGGCAGAAAGCATTCCACCGTAGACTTTATTCAAGGAAGTCAGGTTAGTCGTCAAGCTAGAAAGTTCTTCTTTGAATTTCTGTGTATCCTTGCTAGCATTAGCTACATTCTGCATCGCCACGGCCAAGCTGCTGTAGAAGTCGTTCATCGCTTTCACGTGCTTGCTAGCACTACGCAATTCTACTTCGTAAACTGCATTTAACTCGGTCAGATTCTTAGTAAGGCTTTGCACCTGAGCGTGATAAGCTTTTGCATCTTTGGAGGCATTTGACATTTCACTCATAGCGCTAATGGTAGCCGAGTAAGACTTGTTCATCTCCACAATAGCGTTAGAAGCTAGCTTTACGTTGCGAGCATATTCGCTGGTAGCTACGGAAGCATCTGCCAATTTAGTCATCTTAGAGACATTTTCAGCTAAGTCTTGCATTCCTTTGCCTAGGTTTTGAATCTTGTCAGGCGTAATAGAATTAGCAATTTGGCTTTCAAGAGCGGCTAGTTTAGCAGCTACTTTTTCATCTTGCTGAGGACGAGAGCTTGTGTTTGCCATCAGCTTGCCCATGTCCACATCTGGTCCTTGGTAGTCATCTCTCAATTGAGGATAAACCTTTGACCAGTCAGGACGAGGAGCATCTGGGTGAGCAGGCTCAAAACCTCCTAAGAAGAAGATCACGGCCTCGGTGGTCATCCCTACGCCGAGCATCAAGCTCGCTCCATCCAAGTGAAGAATTTTGAACATCGCACCTAAAATTACTACACCAGCCCCGATACTTGTGATTTTGGGTACAATATAAGTGTAGAAATAGTCGATTCCACTCATTTTTCTTGCCATTTCAGTAAAAGTTTAGATTTAGTTAATAATTAAAGAAAATAGATTTCAGCTTAATCGCTTATATAAAATTAGTATTTAGTTTAGTTCTATTAGTTAGTGTCTGCTTTCTTCACTAGAAAGTACCCGTGGAGCGTCCCAAGTTCGTTACTACACAACGAAATCCGATGGAGCTCGAGGCAGAATCCCAATGTTGGTAAGTGCGTGTTCCGGTTTCACAATAATAAGCAATATCTTTCCAAGAACCACCTCGCACCACACGTCGGTTGTCTGGGTTACGATCTTTGTCGCCGTCTTGCGTGATGGGTGGGTCAAACACGGGGTTCATATCCCAAACCACGGGGAAGGCATTTTCTGCGTATGCATCCTGCACCCATTCGGCCACATTACCAGCCATATCATAGAGTCCATAGTCGTTGGGGAAGTACTGTGCCACGGGAGCAGTGTAAGCAAAGCCGTCGTCGTAGTAATTACCACGTCCGGGCTTAAAGTTAGCCAACATACAACCCAGCGTATTTCTTAGATAGGGACTTCCCCAAGGATACTTGGCTAAGTCTCTACCACCGCGTGAGGCGTATTCCCATTCGGCTTCGGTGGGTAAGCGAAAACGAGGAGCAGGATAAGGTTCTCCTTGTACTTCCTTTTTATAGTAATTGAGGTGATAAGTTCGCCATTGGCAAAAGAAGCCTGCCGCTTGCCAGTCTACGCCTACCACCGGATAATCATCAAAGGCAGGGTGCATATAGTAGTACTCCATAAGAGGATCTCCCATGTGGTGGGCGTAATCATAACGCCAACGGAGCGTATCTGGGTACATTTCGTTCATCACTCGGATAGAATCAGGGCGCACGGGGGTAGTCCCGTTTTTCAAGAACATAACGTCCAACACTTGTTGTACATAATCTTCAGGAAGCTCTTCTTCGTTAGATTGCCTTCCTTCGGAGTAGGCGAGCAGAATATCGGTAAACAATCGGTACTGATTGTTGGTGATTTCTGTTTCATCCATGTAGAAGGCACTAATCGTGATCTGTTTGTTGAAGTTGATTTGTGTGGAAGGCACGTCTTGGTCAGCTTGCCCCATGTGGAAAGTACCATTGGGTACGGTTACCATTCCGCTGGGGATATACTGAGCATCATAGGCTCTTGTATTGTAAAAGGCTGTAATTTCTCCTCCGGAACCATCAATTCGATCCGTCAGGCTTTCGGCTCCTCTCCTTTTAAAGAAGCAACCCTCAATCAAAATGGAGGCCGCTAGCAAAGCATAACAAACAACTTTGTAACGCAAGTCTGTTTTATTCATAACACCAAACAAGTTTTGTTTATTATTTTAGTTTATTTACTACTTAACTTGATTCTAGTAGAGTTTTCGGGTTCTGAGGGCTGATGACCCTAGTACAAACATCATACTAAAAGGGACGAGCTATCTCAGAACTTACCATGTTGAACGAAGTTAAAACACCCTATATTATCCGGTGCTCGCAATAATAACGGCACACTCGGGATATTTATTTCAGTACGCTGTATCTATTTAGTATCTAAACCTTACGGATCTGACTTTTGCTGGTCCAGTTGGAGAAGGTACAGGGATCGCGTAAGATAAAGTGATTTCGTGAGAGGTGGGTTGCTTGGCATCCTGTCCGTTGAAAACATAATCAAAGCTGTAGCCAATTCTGATATTATGGTCATCACGACGACGATTGTTTTTGCGTTTGACTTGGCGTGGAATATTCACGCCTACCAGAAAATTAGCTGATTCTTCATTTCGGAAAGAAGCGCCCACCCAAAACTTTTCATCGTATTCTACTAATGCTCCCGCATCTACGGAAAACTCATTAAATTCAGTTTTGAGCAACACACTGGGTGTCAACACCCAACTTCTTCTGCTATTGCGTCCTAAATCAAAGCTATAGCCTCCTGTAAGGTAGAAATTATTGGGTAATGCCTCCTGATTGAAGGTATCGCCAAAATTAAACTCAGTGTTGGTTAGGTGGTTGACACTCACACCCAAATAAAGCTTATCTGAGTAATAATAAATTCCTGCTGCCAAATCAGGTTCTAACAAAGCTTCTCGACCATCTTGATCAAAGGGATCTCTAGGGTTCTCTTCCCGGAAGCGGTATTTATCAAAATCAATAATTTTGGTGAATATTCCCCCCCGAACCCCGATGGATAATCGGGAAGCATTGGAAAGTTTAACGTGGTAGGCATAAGAAAGTTGCACTTCCAGATTACGGAGCGCACCGATTTGGTCATTGACAATGTGTAAGCCAATTCCGCTGGCAAATTTAGGCAAATAAGTATTGAAACTGAGCACTTGGGTACTCGGGGTTCCTCCGTCGTCAAAGGTAGCATCATAAGCGGCCCATTGGGTGCGGTGTGCGAAAAAAAACTCGGTTTGACCAGAACTCCCCGCGTAAGCAGGGTTGAAATAAAGTTGGTTAAACATGTACTGGGTAAACTGAGCATCGGTCTGAGCAAATAGGGCTTGGTTGGATAGGCTCAGTACACAAAACAGGGCAAGAAGAGGTAATTTTTTCATTGAGTCTTAGGATAAAGCTCATAGACGGATGTCAGCTGGTGCACAAATCTTTATTTCTATATTAATTTCCAAACATCAGCGTATGAGTGATGATACCAATATTAAGTTTAAAGCTTATTTGCTAGTTTGATGTATTGCTCCAAAGCCCCGACCATCGAGGGTGCGTTGGGCATGGGTGCCTCTATGTCTAAAATCAGCCCTGCATCTCTCACTGCTTTGGAAGTTGTAGGCCCAAAAGCCGCGATTCGGGTACGATTCTGCTCAAAATCAGGGAAGTTTTCAAACAAAGAACTAATGCCAGAGGGGCTATAAAAAGCTAAGACATCATAATTTACGTCAGATAAATCAGAGAGATCACTCGCTACTGTACAGTACAAGATCATCTCTGTGTAGTTAAAACCATTCTCTTGAAGAAAATTGGGCAGATCATCTTTTCTAATATTGGAGCAAGGAAAGAGGAAGCGTTCGTTTTTATGCTTCTTCAAATAAGGAAATAGATCACTTACCGTACGGCTTCCTGTGAAAATCTTGCGCTTACGGACCACGATGAATTTCTGTAAATAGTTAGCTGTCTGTTCAGAAACACAGAAATACTTCATATCAATGGGCACTTCTATCTTGTTCTCTTTACAGAGATTGAAAAAGTGCTTGACCGCGTTACGACTGGTGAAAATCACAGCCGTATGGTCTAAGATATTAATTTTTTGCTTTCTAAAATCTTTGTTAGTAACAGGCTCAATTTCTATGAAAGGTCTGAAATCTATTTTAATCTTATACTTATTGGCCAGATCGTAATAGGGAGAATTAGGAGTGCTCGGTTTGGGCTGTGAAATCAAAATGCTTGATACTTTCCTCAATCTGTCATGGTTAATTTGCATATGCGTCTCGCTCATACACTATCTTAAATTGTGGGGTTATAACCTTAAAATAACCATTTAAATGCAACTAGTAATGGCACTAGTTCTGTGATGCAAAGATAGTAAAATAAATATAGACTTTTAAGTGCCACCTGTTTTATTACAAAAAAACTCACCAAGCCAGCCTGTATCAAGTGGAAGAAAAATACAAAATACTTCAAAGCCAATGCCTGCCCAATCCAGGCGGGCGGCAAGGTTACTACGGCATAGAAAATACCAACGGCAAAGACAGCATAAAAGAGCATAGAGAGCCGGAAATATTCGTAAAAATGAGTTTGCTGCACCTCTCTCTCCACACCGAGCAAGAGTCCAAAAAAGTGGATGCCCGAATATTTCAGTGCAATCAGCCCCACGACCAACGCAATGGCCAACAAATAATAAAAACCAAGCACACCCAAAGGCCAGTCTTCTCCACCCGCATCGATAAAGCTAATCTGATAAATTAAAAGTAAACACATCCCAATCACCATCGCATGCACACTCATCAGCAAAAGATTACTGGGATTCAAGGGACGGTGAATCACATTTTGATCTTTGCGTGATAGAGCCGAGAGGCTGCTTCTGGCCGTGAAAAAGCTAAAAAACTGCTTGGTGTTCGTATTCAAAATCCAAGTATAAAGCAGTAAAATAATTCCAGAGACGAGGATGGTAAAATATTTTAGGTACTTGGCGTAGATGTTTAAGTTCACGAACTCTTGAGCATCCACAGGATTGGAATCCTTTCTCTGCTTTTTCCCCGTGGCCAGGCCAATGTAGAGTGAGGGTAGCGGTAATCTGCGCTTCTCATCGTAAAAAGAACAAAAGACCTTATCCTGATTATAATGTTCTGCCAGGCTATCTATGGAGAGCACCTGCCAACCTTCTTGTTTGATTTCACGACACAAATGATTATTGATTAGCAAATACATCTCCTCCTGCGCATAAAATACCAACTGTTGCTCTTTGAAGGCTTTCAGTTCTAGCCAAAAGCTCATAGACTTCGGGCTTTGGTGTCGCGACTCGATATAAGGCACATAGCTTTCATATTTTTCATCATAAACCTGCCAAAAATCAGCAAGCTCATAGATGGGAAAATAATCCTCGCTATGCTCTGGTTCATAAGCCTGAGCAGACTGAATCTGGAGTATCCATAGTACCCAAAATCCCCATACATATAATCGAGTGTGTAAATGTGAACGAAGGCGCATGGATATCATTTTTTCAAAAAAAAACTTTGATGTGAATGCCTAGAACATAAAAACCTCGGGAAAAATCGACTTAGAAGCGGTTAATTAACCCAAAATGAATCTTAGAGCGACTGAAGCTCAATCTTTGATCGTTGGATTGTCCAAGTGCGTAAACTAGGTTAAAGATACCTGCTTTGACCGAGAAACTCAAACCCAAGCCCACTCCCAAGGGATAGTCTTGGGTTAAGTCATCTAGCACCTCGGTACGGAGATAACCTTGGTCATAGAAAAGCAATACATAAGATTCTGACCCAAAAAACCATCTCCATTCCGCCGTACCAATGGCAAAGGTAGAGGCAAAGAAGATATTTTCATTATGCCCCCGTAGAGTTTGTAGCCCTCCTAAGCGGAAAAGATCATTGAAAAATAAGGTTTCATTAAAAACGCCCCCCGCGTTGGCCCGTAGCATCAATACGCTTCTTTTGCCCGTGGGGAAATATTGATGCCATTTTCCGGCCAATACCAATTGATTTCCCGACAGGCTGAGTCCTTCATAGAGCGAATCTGCCACGAAAGGATTTCGATCAATATTTTTGTTTCCCAGATTAAAAGAAAACTCAAACTGTGTTCCACGACTCGGGTAAAAAAAATCGTCCAAATTATTCCATTCATAGCCCAGTCCATATGAGAAAAAGCGCATATCTGATACATCTGGCAGTTCACTAAAATCCTGAAAGAGATTCTCGTCTCCCACCGTAGATTGTCGATCATTCAAGTTAAACAGAAACCGCCCCGAGTTACCCAGATTATAATAAAGCGTCAAGCCAATTTCACGATTAATAAAACTAGAATCTTGCCTGATCAGATAAAAATCGGCTTGGGCATCTACACGGCTTCCAAACAGTAATGGGTGCTCGTAGGCCAGGTCTAATAATTGAGACTCTGGTCGCAGGCGTTGCCATTGAGCACTGAAGCTTTTGCCCGAGCGAAAGAGATTTTTGAGTTTAAGATTAAATTCTCCTGTTACTAGCAGATTACCTTCTTGTTCATTGGGGAGAATGCCAACGATACCATCAATCTGGTTTGATTTCTTTTTCTTCAATTCTAAATTCACATAGGCTTTTTTAGCCTTAAAATCTACCTGAGCAGGTTTTTCCATACGAAGATAAGGTAATTGTTTGAGTAGGCGTTCTGCTTTCTTGATCCGTTCTTGGCTAAAAGTTTGCCCGGGGCGAATTCTTAGATATTTCGCTAAAAAATTAGATTTGACACGTGCATCTCCTTTTATTTGTAGGCTGTCAAAAACAATGGCGGTTCCACGATCATAATCCAAACTGGCACTTACTTCATTGCCCTGAACGGTAAAAGGAGCAAGCCGAACGCTGGCAAAAGGAAAACCGTGGTCTTCTGCGTAATCAAGAATTTTTTCTTGAAGCAACTCGACTTCCGAGAATAGAAAAGGTTTATTCTGATAGAATTTGGGTTTGAAATTTACTTGATTTTGGATAAAACTAGGTAGATTACCAGCTTGCAGTTCTTTCCAAATATAGAGCGAGCCTAGGTGCAAATTAGCCCAGAGGGTATCCTGGCGGAAGGTCAGCTGCTTGATCCGCGCCTCCAAATAGGCTTCCTTTTGCAAATCTTGTAGGAGTTGGAGAAGGGCTTGGTGTGCAGACAGAGAGTCAGGGTAGGTCTTTTTATAGTCTAGGCGTTGTAATACTTTTTGAGCCGAGGAAGAAACGGCTTTGCAGAGCAAATAAACCTCAGTACTTTGGGTCTGAGCGTGTATCTGCACAGAAAATACGAGGCCAATCGTGAATATTATGTATTTTCGGAAACTAAAAAATCTCAAAATTATTTATGAATAATAATTAACTTAACTCTATTCTAACCCTGTGTCTGGTCTTTACATCCATATTCCTTTTTGTCGGCAAGCTTGTCATTATTGCGACTTTCACTTCAGCACGAATCTAAAAACCAAAGCTGATCTAGTGGCGGCTCTTTGTCGTGAGATTCAGCTGAGGCAGGATTATCTCGCTGATCAAACGATCTCTACCCTCTACTTAGGAGGAGGCACTCCCACTCTACTCGAACCATCAGAAATAGAGATTTTGTTCGAGACCGTAAAAAAATATTTTCACCTTTCTGCTCAGGCCGAGGTGACCATCGAGGCCAATCCCGATGATTTATCCGCAGCAAAATTGGGCGATTTACGTAATCTAGGCTTCAATCGCCTGAGTTTGGGCGTACAGTCTTTTCATGATCCTCATTTACAATATCTCAATCGGAGCCACGATGCCAGCCAAGCTCTGGAAACCTTAGAAGCCGCTCGTCGGGCTGGCTTTGACAATATTAACCTAGACTTGATCTATGCCATCCCGGCTCCCGGTCACGAGATTTGGGAAGCAGACCTGCGGCAAGCACTCAGCTTTGGCGTAGAGCATATTTCGGCCTACTGCCTGACCATTGAAGAAAAAACTGTTTTTGGCCGTTGGCTACAACAGCAAAAAATTCCAGCCATTGATGAAGAATTTGCCTCAGAACAATTCTTCATTCTAGAAGAAAGGCTCTTGGAGGCAGGCTATCGTGCTTATGAGATTGCTAACTTTGCCCTACCTACTTACGAATCGCAACATAATAGCAATTATTGGAGTAAAGGAAATTATCTAGGAATTGGTCCAAGTGCCCATTCTTACGACCAAAACTCGAGGCAATACAATATCTCTAACAATATAAAATATATCCGTGCGCTTCAGCAAGATCAACTGCCCTACGAGAGAGAAGTACTCTCGCCCATCCAACAGGTCAACGAGTATATCATGACCAGTTTACGAACGATTTGGGGTTGTGATTTGGCAGAGATTCACTCCAGATTTGGCGTGGATCTTTGGAAAAGGCAGCAAGGTTATTTGCAAATAGCCTTAGAGCGGGGATGGCTCCGAAAAGAAGGTTCGGTTTTGAAACTCAATCGTTCGGGAAAACTGCTGGCGGATGAAATCACTGCTTCGCTTTTTCTCGAAGAAGAAATTACAGCAGAAAAGATTGCATAGATTCACTTTGATTGCAGATTAAAAATAGCATTGCCATATGTCACAGATCATTCCTTGGTACACACCGAGCCATACTTATCATTTTGATTTAAGTGAAGCCCTAGATATTTCACTGCCCTTGAGAGCTGGTTCCGGTAATGTCAATTGTTATTATGCAGAGGAAGTAGACATCAAAACCATTAGAACCGCAGATTTCGTGGGTAGTGTGGCCGAAGGCGGATCGGTCAATTATCAGAAAGTCAGCCTGACCCCACACGGCAACGGAACCCATACCGAGTGTTTTGGACATATTTCTGCTGATCCAGAGGGCTTACTTCCCTTATGCTTGCAAAACTTTCTATTCTTAGCTGAGTTAGTGAGTCTAGAACCCACATCAGGAGAAGAGTCAGACGATTTAAGAATCAGTAAGGAGAGCCTTTTGGAGCGATATTCAGGCCACGCGGTAGATGCTATGATCATACGTACGCAACCCAATGATGAAGCCAAAAAAACGCGAAAATATTCTGGTACGAATCCTCCTTACTTGGAACCTAATTTGTGTCATTTTTTAGTGGAAAAAGGGGTACAACATTTGCTAGTAGATTTACCCTCCGTAGATAAAGAAGAAGATGGTGGTAAGCTCTTGGCGCATCGCGCATTCTGGCAATATCCGGAGGCAACTCGTAAAAAAAGTACCATTACCGAGTTGATTTATGTAGATAATCAAATCGCTGACGGTTTATATTTGTTAAATCTACAAACTACACATCTCTATAGTGATGCGAGCCCGAGCCGTCCTGTACTTTATCGGATGGCCGTACCAGAGGCAGAGAATCATTAAGTGATGAAAAGCTCATATGGATTTATGGGCGGTATTCGGCTAAATTTTTATATTTGCGAGAACCTGAATCAAAAAATACACAACCATGGCAGGAGACTTCAGACCAATGACAAGTGAGCAGAAGAAAGCAATATTGCTACTCAAATCAGTAATTTTTCATTATCACGGCCTAGATAACGAAGAGAAAGAAATCTTAGATGGTACCGCCCGCAAATTTGATGCTTGGGAAGAGCTCAAATGGGCCAATGACTTCATTGCCCTAGACTACTACACCGCCTTCGAGCGCGCCCGTGAATACCTCAATGAGGTCGTAGGCAGTTTAGACAAAGATACCCGATTAGCTTATCTGGGTATGGTATGGGAAGCTAACAATGCCAAAGGTTATGTAACCGAAATGGAGGCCACCGCTATGCTCAAGCTTGCCAAGGACTGGCACGTGCAGAAAGAGCTGATGATGTTGGTCAGAAAGAAAAATTAAAGCCCCCCTGATTCCCTTTCACCAGTTGGTTCAGGCTAAACTCTAGGAGAATTACTCAGTTTTTCTATCTCGAGTGAGCGTCTTCATTTGTCCTATAAATTTTTACCATCTTTTTTCTCGCTTAGGTAATTTGTTCAAAACCCGTGTACGCGTGTAGAACCTGCGGCAATTTGATTCCTGTATCTGTTTGGTTGTTTTCTAACAAGGCGGCTACAATTCGGGGCAAGGCCAAAGCACTACCGTTCAGCGTATGGGCTAATTGTATTTTGTCTTCTTGGTTTCGGAAGCGCAGTTGAAGGCGTTTGCTTTGGTAAGTCTCGAAGTTACTAACCGAGCTCACCTCGAGCCATCTCTGTTGAGCTGCCGAAAAGACTTCCAAATCATAGGTAAAAGCAGAAGTAAAGCCTAAATCTCCTGCACACAGTTTGAGTACTCGGTAGGGCAGCTCTAGTTTTTCTAAAAGCCCCTTCACATAATCTTTCATCTCTTCTAACACTTGATAAGAACGTTCGGGGTGTTCTACGTGCACAATTTCTACTTTATCAAATTGATGTAGCCGATTCAGACCTCGTACATCTGCTCCCCAAGAACCCGCTTCTCTGCGAAAACACGGAGTGTGACCAGCGTGCTTGATGGGTAAATCCCCTTCTCTGAGAATCACATCTCGATACATGTTCGTAATTGAAACTTCGGCGGTAGGAATCAGGTAGAAATTTTCATTGCTAATGTGATACATCTGCCCTTCTTTATCGGGCAACTGCCCCGTGGCTGTGCCTGAATCTTGATTCACGATCAATGGCGTCTGCACCTCTCGATAACCAGCTTTAATCGCTTCATCTAGAAAAAAATTAATTAATGCCCTTTGCAATCTTGCCCCTTGCCCTTTGTAAAAGGGAAAACCCGCCCCAGTTACTTTATTCCCCAATTCAAAATCAATGATATTATATTTTTGAACCAGTTCCCAATGAGGTAATGCTCCTGCTCCCAGTGGAGGAATTTCGCCTTGAGTTTCATCGATTACGTTTTGTTCGGAACTACTTCCTGGGGGTACTTGTTCTGAGGGAAGGTTAGGAATAAGATAGAGCAATTCCTGCATTTGTAATTCATAGTTTTGCAGTGCTGATTCCATTTCCTTGACTTTGGCTTTGAGCGCGCTACTGTTTTCTATGATCTTTTGTGCCTCTTCGTGTTTGCCTTCTTTTTTGAGTTTTCCGATATTTTTGGCCTGATTATTGGCATCTGCTTTGGTGGAATCCATCTCGTGTTGCGTTTGGCGCCGTTGCTGATCCAAGGCGATGACCTGGCCGACAAGACTTTCAGCATTGCCTAGTTGTCTTTTTTTCAATCCCTCGATGGTTTTTTCTCTATTTTCACGGATATATTGTATATCAAGCATAGTCTAAATTTGGAGGCTCAAAAAGAAAATTTATGATTCTGTGGAAATAATATGAAACTTTTAATCAAATAAACTGTATAAATTTTTAAATAAAAAGCTTTGCATTATTAATTTTGCAACTTATATTGCAGGCGATTTAGAAACGCTCACTAATCCTTTTCAAGATTCAATCTGAGCAATTGCACTTCCATTTATCAGCAGTCTTGTTGCTATCAGGAAAACTTCTAATAAATCATTTTCTTAATTAGCTAAAAGCTCAAATACTTTTCTTAGTTGTAATTAAGTAGCCTTCAACCGTATGTTGAAGAGACCCTTGTGGCAAAACGTATATCTACCTTGACATTAATCTAATTTCATTCCTCACATCCTGAATTAAATTCATACTTACTCATATATTTTTTATTTCAAATTAAATCCAAATTTAATTTTCGTTTAAATGTACATTAAATTTATTCGTATTGCTTATGTATAATATAGAAGAACTGAACTTGAAACTGCTTTCCGAGCTCAAGGAAATTGCCGAAAAGTTGCAAGTGAAGAATTATAAAAAGCTTACAAAAAAGGAGCTCATCTACAAAATCCTGGATCAACAGGCTATCTTACCAGAAAGTGAAATCCTTCCTATCAAAAAAGAAAGCGAAACCGCGAGCCAGTCTGAAATCGGCAATCCAAAAAATACAGAAACGAACCGCAAACCTCGTGTAAAACGAGAAAACGTAAAAGAAAACACTTCTTCAGATGATGTCAATCTGAATGGAACTACACACGAAAAACATTTTGACGTGGAAGAACCCGAAACTACTCAGAGCACCGAGTCTAAGCCCAAAGCCAAGGAGCAAAACGTGAAAGAGAGTAATCAGAATAACAACAACGGGCAACAGAATAGTAATAATAACAACAGCAACAACAATAATAAGAGTAATAATAGCAAGTCTAAAAAGAGCAAAGACAATGGCATCCGCGAGTTTGATGGACTCATCGAGAATGAGGGTGTGCTAGAAATCATGCAAGATGGCTACGGCTTTTTGCGCTCCGCGGATTACAACTACCTAGCCAGCCCAGATGATATCTATGTGTCCCCTTCTCAAATCAAACTCTTTGGTCTGAAGACAGGCGATACCATCCGAGGGCAAATTCGTCCTCCCAAAGAAGGAGAAAAATATTTTGCTCTGCTTCGCGTAGAAAGTATCAATGGCAAAACGACCGAGGAAATCCGAGATCGTATTCCCTTTGAATATTTGACCCCACTCTTTCCAGAAGAAAGGCTGAAACTCAGCACCAAATCAGACGAAATGTCTACCCGTATTCTGGATTTGTTTGCTCCCATCGGGAAAGGTCAGCGCGGTATGATTGTCGCCCAACCCAAAACGGGTAAAACCGTGCTTTTGAAGAAAATTGCTAATGCGATTGCCGAGAATCATCCTGAGGTATATCTCATTGTCCTTTTGATAGATGAACGACCTGAGGAGGTTACCGATATGGCGCGCAATGTAAAGGCCGAAGTCGTCTCTTCTACCTTTGATGAGCAAGCCGAGCGACACGTAAAAGTATCTAGCATCGTACTGGAGAAAGCCAAAAGAATGGTAGAATCTGGCCACGACGTAGTCATTCTATTAGATTCTATTACGCGCTTAGCTCGTGCCTACAATACAGTAGTTCCTTCTTCTGGCAAAATTCTTTCGGGTGGTGTAGATGCAAACGCCTTGCACAAGCCGAAGCGCTTCTTCGGAGCCGCTCGTAACGTAGAACACGGTGGCTCTCTGACAATTATCTCCACGGCCCTGATCGAGACTGGTTCTAAAATGGATGAAGTAATCTTTGAAGAATTCAAGGGAACTGGTAATATGGAGCTGCAATTGGATCGCAAGCTTTCTAATAAGCGTGTTTATCCTTCTATTGATGTTCCAGCCTCAGGTACTCGCCGTGAAGACTTACTCATGAGCAAAGAAGAGCTCGCCAGAGTATGGATCTTGAGAAAGTACATGAGCGATATGAACTCGATTGAAGCCATGGAATTCTTACAAGAAAAAATGAAAGGCACGATGGATAATGCCGAGTTCTTGGTTTCTATGAATGGCTAAGCTCGTGCGTACCCTCTTAGTATAATTTTAGTTAACAAGGTTTAGTCAGTAGGCTAAACCTTTTTTACTGAGCTCGGTTTCTCTAGGCGAGAGCAAATACCCAATTAAAAAACTCGAGGCAGTAAGGAGTAATTTCATCCATTCCCAATACTTGATTGGGAAATTTTTTTGTGATTAGAGACATTTGTCCTTATTTTCTTGGCTTATCTCGCAATCTTCCTGTCTATAAATTTAATTTTTATCGATTAAATTGGATATTTGTGAATCTATGATGTAAACTTAAATGGGACTAAATTGAGCTTTTTAAGAATAGGTAAATTAAAAGAAGATTTAGAACGCTATGCAGAAGCGAAGCGGAAGCTAACCGAAATCGAGGTACAAGAAGGTATTGCCAAGGTTTCTGTGATTATCACTATCTTAACCTTTGTGTCCATTTCCATTCTCTTTGCCGCTTTGTTTGGCTCTATCGCCTTGGCACACTCCCTCAATGGAGATCAAGCTTGGTTTGGCTATGCTGTAGTGGCTGGTTTACAAATTCTGATTACATTACTCATTCTCATCATCACGCGCTACGGCAGAGGTCTTATTTTAGGCAGAGCCATTCAGTACATCATCAAAATACTTAATCAGTTCATTCGCTTTGTATTTTCCAGACACTAAAAGCCTATCCTCTCAATTATGAAGCAAGAACCACAACTCCCTGCTCCCAAACAAGCTAACCGAGCCAAAATAGAACTCGCCTCCGTTAAGGATAAAGGCAAGTATGAGGAGGAACTCAAGCGTTCCGAAGAAGATTTGAAGAAGGACTTTAAAAAATTGAAAAAAGATTTACTTAGCCTCCTCGCGATTATAGGTACAGCTTATACGAGTTATCGCTTTACCAGGTATTTTCTCAAATCCTCAAAAAATTCTGCCGAACCTATTATCATTCGGCAGGAAGTCCCCGTTCCTAATAAGGAAGAGGACAAAAACTCAGGTCTGTTCGGTACCCTTAAAAAGAAAGCCATCTCCGTGGGTATTGATCTACTGATAGATGTTCTCAAAGAGCAATTATCAAAAGCCCAATCGAAAGATGAAGATTAGCATTCTCCAAAAAATTCAAGATCAAAAAGCTAAAAATCATAAATCTCTAGCCCTACTTATTGACCCTGACAAATTTGATGAAAATACCTGCCAGCAACTGGCTGATCGGGACACTTTTTCCCAAGCAGATTTTATTTTTGTAGGGGGTAGCCTCATCAATGGTTCTTTCATCCATCAGACCATAGCGCTGATTCGAGGCTGTACCGAGCGACCCATCATTATTTTTCCAGGAAATAGTATGCATGTCGATCTCTCAGCCGATGGCATTTTGTTCCTTTCGCTGATCTCTGGTCGCAATCCAGACTTCTTAATTGGGCAACACGTTGTAGCCGCTCCTTTCCTAAAAAAAAGCAATTTAGAGGTGCTCCCGACGGGTTATATGCTCATTGAAAGCGGTAGACAAACCACCGTTTCGTACATTAGTAATACCACTCCTTTGCCTTATGACAAGCCAGAGGTAGCCGTTTGTACCGCGATGGCAGGCGAAATGCTGGGATTAAAGATGATCTATGCAGATGCAGGAAGCGGTGCTCAGCGAACCATTAGTACTAAGATGGTACAAATGCTCTACAAAGCCTTGGATATACCACTGATGATTGGAGGGGGAATTCGCTCAGCACAGGCCGCTGCTGATATTTTCAGAGCAGGAGCCGACGTGATCGTAGTGGGCAATGGTGCTGAGGGCCGCCCCGAACTCATTCAAGAGATTCGAGCGGAGATGGACAAAATGAATGGTCTGTGAGTTGCTAGTTGCTGGGGTGAAATGATAAAAACACAGATCAATTTCCCAAAAACCAGTAACCAGCAACTAACAACCAAAAAGCACGATTATACATTCATCAGAGAATCTCTGCGACGCATTTTACCGGCAGGGATACCAAACATCATCTTAAAGCGACGGCAGAAATAAGCTGTATCTTTGTAACCTACCTCGGCACCAATCTCTCGGATGCTTTTCTTGGTGGTTCTGAGTAGATTGACCGCCATTTCCATTCTCTGATACTCGATATAATCTTGGGGGTTAATGCCTGTGAGCATCTTGAAATACTGCCCTACGTAATCTTCGGATACATTCGCTACGTTTGCCAATACTTTATTGGAGAGATCACCTCCTAAATATTGTTTGATGTAGTTGAAAATATCAATCAGGCGTGGATCTTTGAAGTAGGTACTATTGGTAGCTAATTTCTCCACGAAAAGTCCTTCTCGGAGAATATAACGCACAACTTCGATGACCACCTGCTCAGTTTTATTCTTGATAATTCGGTTCTTGCCGGGCATATCACTCAGGTTCTCGACTACGATCTCCTTGATAATACGAGCTAAGCCCGGGTTGTCTTTCACGATAAAAGGAGGAATATCCAAAGAAGCAAAAAAGTTGATCGAGTCAAAGACTTTGGCTTCAAAGGTGATGTAGCTAAAAGAATTAGAGAATTTACCGACTGTATTTGTATCACGATTAGCCTCGAAGTATTTTTCTTTATGGCTGATAAACTCCTCGTTATCCACCACATTGTTTTCGGCCTCAGTACCATAAGCAATAGAAGCTTGGCGCCCACCGGGCAAGAAGAGCATATCTCCTTTTTCTACTTTTTCTTCACCATCACCAAAAGACAGTTCCCCATCGTGGAGTAAGAAAATGTAGTTTTCTACGTCGTAATGGTTGCTTACGGTTACTGATTGTAAAATTTTTATATTCTTGGATTTTCGGAATTTCACACTGAGCGATTCGATGATCTTGTTATAATCGTCCATTATTATATAAGTTTAATTAGCTGAACACCATATTAGAACCTATATTCTCGTATAAAATTGCACTTTATTGACTTGCAAAAAAAATAAGGTTCACTTCAAAAGTAAACCTTATTTTTCGGATAGTCAAGCTTTAAATAGAATTATTTCAAGATTTCGCGAGCGATGACCATTTTTTGTATCTCAGAGGTTCCTTCGTAGATTTGTGTAATCTTGGCATCACGCATCAGACGCTCCACGTGGTACTCTTTCACGTAGCCATAGCCCCCATGTACCTGTACCGCTTCAATGGTAGTATCCATAGCTACCTGAGAAGCAAAGAGTTTGGCCTGAGCGGCGGCATTGACATAGTCCATCCCTGCGTCTTTGATGCGCGCGGCTTGCAAGCAAACGAGGCGGGCGGCATTGATCTGGGTGTGCATATCAGCGAGCTTAAATTGGATAGCTTGGTGCTCTGAGATAGGCTTTCCGAAAGATTTGCGTTCCTTGGAGTATTTCAAGGAAAGCTCATAAGCTCCTGAGGCAATACCTAAAGCCTGAGCGGCAATGCCAATGCGCCCTCCGTTGAGTGTCTGCATGGCGAATTTGAAGCCAAAGCCATCTTCTCCGATACGGTTTTCCTTGGGCACTTTCACGTCGGTAAACATGAGAGAGTGCGTATCTGAGCCACGGATGCCCAGTTTTTCTTCTTTTTTACCTACTTGAAACCCTTCCATACCTTTTTCTACAATCAGGCAGTTAATTCCTTTGTGTTTCAAGTCAGGGTGGGTTTGTGCCATCACGAGGTAAACCGAGGCATTCCCCCCGTTGGTGATCCAGTTTTTGGTTCCGTTGAGTAGGTAGTAATCTCCTTTGTCTTCAGCAGTAGTTTTTTGAGAAGTAGCATCGGAGCCAGCCTCGGGTTCGGAGAGGCAAAATGCCCCTAAGATTTCTCCTTTGGCCAAGGGCACTAAATATTTTTGTTTTTGCTCTTCAGTTCCATATTCCTCCAAACCCCAGCAAACGAGCGAGTTATTCACAGACATGGCTACTGAGGCCGAGGCGTCGACCTTGGAGATTTCTTCCATGGCCAGTACGTAAGATACGGTGTCCATACCGCTTCCGCCGTATTTAGGATCAACCATCATGCCGAGAAACCCCAATTCGCCCATCATTTTCATTTGTTCGTGGGGGAATTTTTCTTGGGTATCGCGCTCGATCACGCCGGGCAATAATTCTTTTTGGGCAAACTCTCGGGCGGCTTCTCTGACTTCCATTTGTTCTTCGGTCAGAAAATCTGAGGTTTGTAAAGCAAAACTTGAAGCTTCCATATGAGATTTTTTAGTATGATTTGTATTGAATTGATTAGAAATTTAGAACTGAGAGCAATTCCAGAGATTTCTTGATTTAGATAAAAAGCCTTTGTCAGTGTATTTTGTTTACTGAGTACATTCTATCTACACAAATATAATTTTTTTGTGCCAAAAACAGAAAACCCGACCTTAATTGAGGTCGGGTTAGTAAGATTTGTATGCATGAGTAGCTCCTTAATCGTTCGATCCTAAAAAGAGAGAAACGTAATACAATAGGGTAGCCAGCGAACCCAAGGCAGCGACCACGTAGGTCAGAGCAGCCGTATTTAGTGCGTCCTTAGCCATATCGTATTCTTGCGAAGTCACAATTCCATTCTGGTCTACCCATTGCAAAGCTCGCTTACTCGCGTCAAACTCCACGGGCAGAGTTACCAAACTAAACAAGGTAATCACCGTGTAAGCACCGATAACGACTAACAGTACCGTTTGAAAAGGGAAAGCACTAGTCAGGAAGAAGCCACCAAAAAAACTGGCGATGAAGATAAAATTGATAATTTTACCGCTGATATTTTGCAGAGGCACCAGTGCACTTCTAAATTCTAGCATACTGTAGGCGGTGGCGTGCTGTACCGCGTGTCCGCATTCGTGTGCAGCAACGGCAGCCGAGGCGGCTGAATCTCCGTAGTACACTTCTTCACTGAGATTGACCGTTTTTTCGGCTGGATTGTAGTGATCGGTTAACTGCCCCGGTACACAGATCACGTCTACATCATAAATTTGGTGATCTCTGAGCATTTGCTCAGCAATCTCACGACCAGTCATATTAGCTCTCAGGCTGGTCTGAGAATACTTTTTAAATTTTGACCTCAGGGAGGAGCTGACCCACCAACTAGCCAGCATAGTGACAATAAATATAATCCAAATCATGTTTTTCTAGGTTTTTAGTTTGACATTATAACAATGAACAGTTTGATGTGGGTTGAAGCAAGCTCTTAAAAATTCTTAATTTTTTCTATGATTTTGGAGGTAGAGTAGCCCTCGATTAGATCTAGTGTTGCTACCTTACCTCCCCGTGCCATTACAAAATCTGCTCCAACGATATTTTGCACTTGATAATCGCTTCCTTTTGTCAAAATGTCAGGCTTTATCTGCTGAATCAGACGTAATGGCGTATCGTCGTCAAACAAAACGATGGCATCCACAAATTCAAATCCCGCCAACAGCCTAGCTCTTGGATACTCGGGGATAATCGGACGTGATGCACCTTTGAGCTTCCGTACCGACTGGTCAGTATTCAGCCCCAGCACCAGTTTATCACCCAGATCACGAGCTTTTTCTAGATAATCCACGTGACCCAAATGTACAATATCAAAACAACCATTAGTAAAAACGATACGCTTATCCGCTGATTTCCATTGCTCCACCAGAGGAAGTAGTTGCTCTAAGGAAAGAATTTTATCTGCACTTTTCATAACATCTATTCATTTTAGGAGAGTTGAGCTAAGATTTACGAGAGCGACCCATGAGCATAAAGCCCAAAGTCAGTGCTACACTACCTAGTATAAGAACCACCAAGGTCTGAGAGGTATGCATAAAGAAGGCCATCAAAGAACCTTGCTTGGCTGTAAGCCCCCTTAGGGTAAATATCTGCCCTACTAACAGGTGGTAAGTACCTATTCCACCTTGCACGGGTGCAGCCATCCCAATGGCTCCCATAATCAGGACGATAAAGCCAAACCACATATCCAGGTGTGAGGTTGTTGGAAAACAAAAAAACAATACATAAGACATCAAATAATACATCCACCAAATAAATAAGGTATGGAATACGAAGGCGGGTTTGTTACGAACACTCTGAATGCTTCTCATCCCTTGCCAAACATTTAACAGAATACCTTTGATCTTGATAACCAATGCATTTTCTTTCAGATACACCCAATATCTCAGCAGTATGGCCAGACCCAGCAGCAACACGAAGCCCAGAATCAATAATAAGTAAGCCTGATTATACAAAGCTTGAAATTTGGAAAAAATGAACCCGAGTATCCAATCACTCAGCGTTTGGAATTCTGCTACTAGTAAAATCAGTAGTAAAATGAATAGCATACAAACGTCAATCAATCTCTCTACTACGACGGTTCCGAAAGCCGTACTGGTGGGTACTTTATCTAATTTCTCTATCATGCCGCAACGAGAAATTTCACCCGCACGGGGAATTACGAGATTGACAAAATAACCTGACATCACAGCTAAGAATGCGTGATACAAAGAGGTGCGATAGCCCAGGGGCGTGAGTAGCAACTGCCAACGATAAGCCCTTGAAAGATGGCTCAAAATAGCTAAGCCCGCTGAAACTAAAATCCAGCGATAATCTGCCCGGCGAAATTGCTCGGCTAAGTCAGCCCAAGCAATATCTCTGAGTGCGTACCAAAGTAGCCCCCCCCCGATCAGCAAAGGGAGGAGGTATTGAAGTATCTTGCCTAATACACGATGCATAGAGTGGCTTTGAGCATAGGGTTTTTACCTCTTAGACAGGTCGGTTGTTCGAGTCTGGAAAAATCACTTTGGGGCGATAATGACGCGCTTCTGATTCTTCCATCCAGGCATAAGTGATGATAATGACAATATCTCCGACCTGCACCCGACGAGCAGCAGGGCCATTGAGGCAAATTTCGCCGCTCCCCCTTTTTCCAGCGATGATGTATGTTTCTAGCCTTTCGCCATTATTGATATTGACAATTTGTACCTTTTGGTTTTCAAACATTCCTGCCGCGTCTAGCAAATCTGGATCAATGGTAATGCTCCCTACATAATGAAGCTCAGCCTGCGTAACTTTGACCCGATGAATTTTGGATTTTAATATTTCTACCAACATAGGACAGTCTCTTTCTTGTGTTTTATGTTTAGCTTAAAAGTAGATTTTTATGAATAATCCTCGTAATCGCATAAAAGTTCAAGGATCTATGACCCTTCGTGCAAACGAGATGCTCAAATTTTGATTAGATAATTGGGATTATTTCCGTGTATTCAGAGGGGAGACAAAAGTAGAACCATAATTCTGTAGAATAATATTATCTAACAAGCGGATTTCCCCAACATGGGCAGCGATACAAAGTGCTATCTCTTCTGCCTCCTGCCGGTCTTGGATGGCTTTCAAATCCGCCCGATTGACAATTTCAAAATACTCCAAAGAAAGCGAGCTGTCTTGAAACATGGCAACCATGGCTTTCTTGACCAAGTCAGGTGCTTGGTGTTCTTGACTAAGCATTTCACCTGCCCGGTGCAGTGCTTGGGGGATAAGCCTTGCCTGCTGTCTTTCTTCTGGACTGAGACGACGATTTCGAGAAGAAAGTGCCAACCCGTCTTCTTCACGGACAGTAGGGCAAATGTACATCTCCAGATTAAAAGATAGATCCCGAATCAGTTGAGAAACGATAGCACATTGTTGCAAATCTTTTTGCCCGAAATAAACTCGGTCTGGCCTCACCATATGAAATAACTTAGCCACCACGATGGCTACTCCGTTGAAATGCCCGGGGCGATGCTTCCCTTCCATAGAAGTTTCTAATTCTCCAAAATCAATCTTAATCCGAGGTGGGTGGGCGTACATCAGTGAGTCATCGGGCAGGAAGATGTGCAAGTTGGGATAGGCTTCTAGCATGGCTGTATCCTGCTCCCAAGAACGCGGGTATTTTTGTAAGTCTATTGGATTATTGAACTGAATAGGATTGACATAGATACTGCAAATATTCACATCATTGGCTTCGGTAGCCTTGGTTACCAAAGAAAGGTGTCCTGCGTGTAGGGCTCCCATGGTAGGAATCAATCCGATGGATTTGCCTTGGCACTTCTCCTTTTTGATAAAATCCTGAAGTGCCTCGATGCCTCTGAATATCTGCATTTTATTGGATAGGTTGTGAGCTTAGGGGTGTAAATTTACATCATTTTATAGCAATAATTGAAAAGTGCTTTTTTTTTAGTAAATTTGCGGGTCGTTTGAATCAAAATTATCATAAAGTAAACAAGCATAATAGGTATGGGAAAACTCCGAATACTCTACGTGGCGAGCGAGATTAGTCCTTTTTTGAAGACTTCTAAGGTGGCTGAATTTGTACGCAAATTACCTCAGGCCATGCAGGAGAAAGGGATGGAAATTAGAATATTGGTTCCCCGTTTTGGCTTGATTAACGAGAGGAAAAACCGTTTACACGAAGTTGTCCGCCTCTCTGGTATTAATATTTCGGTTGGAGATGATGAAAAACCCTTGGTCATCAAGGTCGCCTCGATCCCTAATGCCAAGCTACAGGTATATTTTATTGACAATGAGGATTATTTTCACCGTAAATCTGTTTTCGAAGACAAACAAGGTAAGTTTCATCTGGATAATGACGAGAGAATTGTCTTTTTTTGCAAGGGAGTATTAGAAACGGTTAAGAAGCTAGGGTGGGCTCCAGACATTGTACATTGTAGTGATTGGATTACAAGCCTCATTCCTATGTACCTGAAAACCACCTATCGCAAAGACCCTGTTTTCCATCATACAAAATGTATTTTCACAATTTATAACAAATCTTTCGATCATACATTTGGGGAGGATATCTTAGATAAGGTAAAGATGATGGATATAGACGATGACATGTTAGCTCCCCTCAAGACAGCAGATTTTGAAGGTTTCATTAGAATTGCGATGGAATATTCTGATGTAATCGTTAAAGCAGAAAAATCATATGATGACCACATTCTTTCGCTCATGTCGGAGTTTGAGGATAACAAAGAAATTACCTCTATTGAGACTAGCAGTGAATTCTCAGAGCTCTACTACAACCTCTACAATGAACTGGTCGGTGTTAGCTAAACGCGGCTTATTTTTTGTCAGTAGTTTTTATCTTTTATTGTTCATAAGTGCCTGTGAAACGGCAGACGAGATTGGCTTTGGCCTCGTGCCCCAAGGCGATGTCGGCGTGCTCTTTTCAGATACGCTCACCGTAGAAGCTTCTACCGTGTTGGGACGTATCCCTACCGAAGGGGCTGTTAACTTATTGGCTGGACATTACCAAGACCCAACCTTTGGCGAGGTAGAGGCCAATAGTTATTTTCAATTAGTTGCCGACAGTTTGCTCCTGATTAATAACAGTGAGGACTTCGATCTAATTTATGATTCCTTAATTTTTGTCGCTAGTTTTCAATATAGTTATCCCGATACGGCAGGTACACAGACCTTCCAGTTGCACGCACTTACTGAAGATCTCAATGAAGATGTAGACTACACAAATGATCGTTCTGTTAGCTTTGATCCCAACCCTATTACTTCCATTTCAGTACCTTTGGATGACGTGGATGAAAGTCGGACTATTCAAATTCGTATGGATGATCAGTTAGGGCTGGCTCTCTTTGATCTAGCTGATAACAACACCAGCCGAGAGGACTATCTGGATATGTTCAAAGGGTATGCCCTGATTCCTGAGCAAAGCGAGGATGTCATAGGCTTCCCTAGCAATTCCGTGGCCATGATTCTGTACTATTCGGAGAGACGAGACCCAAGTGAGTCATCTGATACCTTAATTAATCGCACGCTAGTCTTTTCTGCTTTGCGTGGTTTGCGTTTTAACCAAATCTCCAGCGATCGTACAGGTACAATGATAGAAGAACTACAGCAGCCATTCAGTGAGCTAAAAGCGGAACAAACTGATCAAAACACCTATTTACAAACAGGCGTAGGTTTACAAACCAAAATAGCCTTTCCCACCCTAGAAAACCTCAATAATCTAGGTAGCGTGGCCATTAATCGTGCTGAGCTGATCATTAGACCTCTTTTCAGAAGCACAGAAGGTTTTAGACAACCCCCTAATCTAGTACTTTACGAAACTAACGAGACCAATCAAGTCCAGACGACTACGGTAACCTCAGGAACGAGTGAAGTAGAAGTAGATTTATTAGTACAACGTACCGGAGCTAACCCTTTTGGTTTTAATAGCCCGTTGGTTATGAGTTATAATACCCGTTTTGAAGAGTATCGGGCTGATATTACCAACCATTTACAATTAATTTTAACAGGTGATAAGACCAATGAGGCTTTGCTTATTTCGGGCGTTCCTGAAGATCTGGCACCTCAATTAGGTGTATTTGGCGATGCTTCTTTGGTCAATCGCCTTCTGATTAATGCCCGTGAGGGTGATTCGTTTGGTGTGAGGCTAAGATTGTTTTACACAGTTTTTAATTAAGTTTTTAAAATCATTTTTTAGAAAGCACATCCATTCACTGCGTCTCGATAGCCATCAAGATACACTTATCGTTGCTATTTTTGTCTGTAAGCATTTTATAGATATTGATTTTATCGAGCCTGTTTTTGAAAAAGGCTTTTTAAAACTGATGAACATTCAATTAACCAATCTGAACATATGTGTGGAATTGTTGCGTATACAGGACATCGCGAAGCTTATCCGATTATCATCAAAGGACTCAGACGCCTCGAATACCGAGGCTATGATAGTGCGGGCATCGCCCTACTCAATGGCGAGCTAAATGTCTACAAAAAAAAGGGTAAAGTTACCGAACTCGAGCAAGAACTCATACACTCCAAGCTCGAGGGTAAAATCGGGATCGGACACACCCGTTGGGCTACACACGGAGAGCCTAATGATGTCAATGCACACCCACAATACTCTGCTCACCACAAGCTGGTACTTGTTCACAATGGCATTATCGAGAACTACAGCATTATCAAACAAGATTTGGTTAATAAAGGCTATCAGTTCGCTAGTGAAACCGATTCGGAGGTACTGGCTACCTTTATAGAATCTATCCAAGAAGAATCCAATTGCTCTCTGGAAGAGGCCGTTCGCTCGGCGCTGCAAAAGGTAGTGGGAGCCTATGCCATCGTGATTATCTCTCCAGAAAACCCCCAACACCTCATCGCGGCCCGCAAAGGAAGCCCCATGGTGATTGGCATTGGTCAAGATGAGCATTTTATTGCTTCGGATGCTACTCCTATCGTAGAATACACCAATGAGGTGGTTTACTTGGATGATAATGAAATGGTCGTAATTGAGGGAACACGACTGAGCATCAAAACCCTAGACTCGGTTCCTCGTACTCCTTACATTCAAAAGCTATCTATGGATTTAGAAGCAATCGAAAAAGGAGGCTTTGAACATTTCATGCTCAAAGAAATTTTTGAGCAGCCCAAATCCGTGGCGGATAGTATGCGCGGTAGAATTCAAGCGAACCAAGGATTATTACAACTGGGAGGACTAACTGAATATATCAACCGCTTGGTAAGTGCCGATCGAATGATCATTGTGGCCTGTGGTACTTCTTGGCACGCGGGTTTAGTGGCTGAGTACGTATTCGAGGAGTTTGCCCGCGTTCCCGTGGAGGTAGAATATGCCTCCGAATTTCGCTATCGCAACCCTATTATTCGGGAAAACGACGTGGTCATTGCTATTTCTCAATCTGGTGAAACGGCCGATACCTTAGCTGCCATTCAATTAGCACGCTCGAAGGGCGCGATCATTTTTGGAATTTGTAATGTGGTCGGTTCTTCCATCCCTCGTACCACGCACGCAGGAGCTTATATTCACGCTGGCCCAGAGATCGGCGTAGCGAGTACCAAAGCCTTTACCGGTCAAATTACCGTATTAGTGATGATGGCGCTCATTATTGCCCACCGTAAGGGAACCATACCAGAAAGTCGTTACCGAGAAATGTTGGTAGAACTAGAAAATATTCCCAGTAAAATAGAGACAGCCCTGAAGCTCAATGAACAAATCCGTTACATTGCTGATATTTTCAAGGACGTACGCAACTTTTTGTACTTAGGAAGAGGGTATAATTTCCCGGTAGCCCTAGAGGGCGCCCTTAAGCTTAAAGAAATTTCTTATATCCACGCCGAAGGTTACCCGGCCGCCGAAATGAAGCACGGCCCCATCGCATTGATTGACGAGGAAATGCCCGTGATCTTTATTGCCACGCGTGATAGTAGCTACGAAAAAATCGTCTCTAATATTCAGGAAGTGAAAGCACGCCACGGTAAAGTGATCGCGATCGTGACCGAGGGAGATAAATTAATCGCAGAAATGGCCGACTTTACCATCGAGATTCCTGATACCCACGAAGCACTCGTACCTTTATTATCCGTGGTGCCGCTGCAGTTACTCTCCTATCATATCGCCGTCATGCGAGGCTGTGATGTAGACCAACCACGTAATCTAGCGAAGTCGGTTACGGTAGAATAACGGGATGCCTGCCCGGCTTTCAGTGTTCAGTTATATGCTTCAAAAACTCGGATACTGGCTGAACACTGATTGCTTACTCGTCCCTAAAAAGGCTTATTCTAAGAATATTTAGTTTTTATCTTTGAAAATCGGAACCAAGCGACTAGCTTTACGGTTACATACGCAATTGATCATCTTTATGATCGATTTATAAAGAAGCACGGAGAGAATGGGCTCTGTGAAGTGCTGGCAACCTGCAACTTATTCCTAAGAGAGGCAAGGTGCTAAATCCCACCTAAACTGTTTAGGGAATATAAATTTGTCAAACCATGCATTACACATCTGTATTTTCTCTTATTCTGGTTGTTTCTTCCTTGAAATTAACCATCCCTACTCTTTCATACGAGCCATCTTTTATTTCCTGTTGTTGTTGCTATTAATTGTTTTTGGAGATCTGAGCCTTCAGTCATCAGGTAGGCTTTGTACATCCATTCTCACCTTTTAGTACAATTACAGCCATTTCTATGGTATTTAATCTTTCACTAATTATACTATTTTAAACTATGTCTAATCACCGATTTGAAACTCTACAGTTGCACGCGGGCCAAGAGCCTGACCCTACCACCGGCTCACGTGCAGTGCCTATTTACCAAACGACGTCTTATAACTTTAAAAGCTCTGAGCACGGGGCAAATCTGTTTGCCCTCAAAGAGTTTGGCAACATTTATTCTCGAATCATGAACCCCACTACGGATGTTTTCGAGCAGCGTATGGCCGCCTTAGAAGGAGGGGCAGCGGCCTTGGCCACGGGTTCGGGACAATCTGCCCAGTTTTTGGCATTAAACAACATCATGCAAGCCGGAGACAATTTTGTATCCACCACTTATCTCTATGGAGGTACTTACAATCAATTCAAAGTGGCTTTTAAAAGATTGGGAATTGAGGCTCGCTTTGCCGGGGGAGATAAAGTGGAGAGCTTTGAGAAACTCATAGATGATAAAACCAAAGCCATTTATCTAGAAACAATCGGAAACCCTGAGTTCAATATTCCAGATTTTGATGTTATTGCTACCCTTGCTCAGAAATACGAAATTCCTTTGATTGTCGACAATACTTTTGGGGCAGGAGGCTATCTTTTCCGCCCGATTGAGCATGGTGCTGCCGTAGTGACTTCTTCTGCTACCAAGTGGATTGGCGGACACGGCACGAGCATCGGCGGTATCATCGTAGACGCGGGCAACTTCAACTGGGGTAATGGTAAATTCCCTCAATTTACCGAGCCATCTGAAGGCTACCACGGGATGAATTTTTGGGAAACTTTCGGCGAAGGAAATGAATTAGGATTGGGCAACATTGCCTTTATCATTCGTGCTCGTGTGGAAGGAATGCGCGATTTTGGTGCGGCTATCAGTCCTTTCAATTCTTTCTTGCTCTTGCAAGGTCTAGAAACGCTCTCCCTGCGTGTGCAAAGACACGTGGATAATGCGCTCGCCCTTGCTCAATGGCTGGAAAATCACGAGCAAGTAGACGCAGTACATTACCCTGGATTAGAAAGCAATGCTTACCACGAGTTGGCTAAAAAATACCTGAAACACGGTTTCGGGGGAGTACTTTCTTTCCAAATCAAAGGCGGTAAAGAAAAAGCAGAGCATTTTGTCAATAGCTTGGAACTCACCAGCCACTTAGCGAACGTAGGAGATGCCAAAACTTTGATTATCCATCCGGCTTCTACTACTCACCAACAACTAGATGAGCAAGAACAATTGGCCTCAGGGGTGCACCCCAATGCCCTGAGAGTATCCGTGGGCATTGAGCACATTGAGGATATTAAGGCGGATTTCCAGCAAGCTTTTGAGAAAGTAAATCAAGCCGAACCCGTGAGTGCTTAAATTTTTATTATCCATGCGGCAGCATCTGGCAGGGCTTCGGCTCTGTCAGATGCTTCGTATACTAGATCAGGAACCATTGGAAAAGAAGCAATTTCTATATCAGCATCCCTTTCCCCTAGAATCAGGAGAAATCTTGCCAGAGTTTGAGCTTAGCTACACCACTTGGGGGCAGCTCCAGTACGATACGCAAGGCAAGCCCAGTAATGTAGTTTGGATTTGCCACGCGCTCACCGCCAATGCTGAGGCATCTGACTGGTGGGACGGACTCGTGGGTATGGGAAAAATCTACGACCCCACGCAACATTATATCGTCTGTGTAAATATGCTAGGTTCTTGCTATGGGTCTACCAATGCGCTTTCCATCCATCCCCAAACGGGTCGATCCTATTATTATCAATTCCCTAGTCTTACGATTCGTGACATCGTCAAGGCGATGGATTTGCTAAGAATAGAATTGGGCATTCGCAAAATCCATCTCTGTACGGGAGGCTCCATGGGGGGGCAGCAAGCCATGGAATGGGCCATTATACAGCCTGATTTGATTGAAAACTTGGCTTTGCTGGCTACCAATGCCCAGCATTCTCCCTGGGGAATAGCCTTTAATGAATCCCAACGGATGGCCATTCGTACCGATCCCACTTGGGGGCAAGAAGAGCCCGAAGCCGGAAAAGAGGGCTTGAAGACCGCCCGTTCCATTGCTTTGCTTTCTTATAGAAATTACCAAACCTATCAAGCCACTCAAGCGGAGGAAACGCCTCAAAAAATCCAAGATTTCAAAGCCGCTTCTTATCAACGCTATCAAGGCGAAAAGTTGGCTCGTCGCTTTCACGCTTTTGCTTATATGACCTTGTCTTCGGCCATGGATACGCATCACGTGGGCAGAAATCGTGGAGGAAGTGCACTGGCTCTGCAGAGCATCAAGGCACGTACGCTGATTATTGGGATTGATAGTGATCAACTATTTCCGACCCACGAGCAAAAGTTTCTGGCAGCGCATATCCCCTGTGCTACTTATCACGAAATTCACTCCCCCTTTGGGCACGATGGCTTCCTGATTGAGAGTGAACAAATTAGTGAACTCATGAGCGTTTGGCTTTCTGAGGTATTAGCCAAAAGATGAGTTAAACTTTTTCAAGTTACTTTTATAATATTTTAACAAACCTGCATAGCTCAGATAATAAGCTCTGTTTAAGGTTTTTATTAATAGAAAAACGCTTAAATTAGTGTTCTAAAAAAAATTTTTAAGTAATGGATAAGCATCTCAAACTAGGAATTTTCGGTTTTGGTTGTGTGGGGCAGGGTTTATACGACATTGTTGAAAAAACACATTTCAAAGCCGAGATCAAGAAAATTTGTGTTAAAAACAGGCATAAGAAGCGCCCCATCCCGATGGATTATTTTACCTTCGATCAGGATGAATTGCTACTGGATGAAGATATTAACCTCATCGTAGAACTAATCGATGACGCTCAAGAGGCTTATAAAATCGTGAAAGCGGCTCTCCAAAGTGGCAAGAACGTAGTAACGGCTAATAAAAAAATGATCGCCGAACATTTGGAAGAATTCGTGGAGATTCAAAGCAAATTTGGCTCTTCTCTACTCTACGAGGCGTCCGTCTGTGGGAGTATTCCCATCATTCGTAACCTAGCAGAGTATTATGACAATGAACTCCTCTATTCGGTCAGCGGTATCTTCAACGGCTCTTCTAATTATATCCTCTCCAAGGTGATTCAAGAAGGGATGACCTACGAGGAAGCGCTCAAACAAGCCCAAGATTTAGGTTTTGCCGAAACGGATCCTACATTAGATGTGGGTGGTTTTGACCCAAAATATAAGCTCTGTATCGTTACAGCACACGCTTACGGTGTTTTCATCTCTCCCGAAGACGTTTTCAACCACGGTATTCAGAATCTATCCAAATACGATATTCAATTTGCTAATGAAAAAGGCCTCAGACTCAAATTGATGTCCCACGTGGAACGCCTCAATGACCACGAAATCACCCTCCATGTGATGCCCTATTTTATTCCTGAGCAACATTACCTGTACTATGTTGATAATGAATACAACGGGGTAATCGTAGAGGCCGCCTTTTCCGACAAGCAAGTTTTCGTGGGGAAAGGTGCCGGAGGGCATCCGACTGGTTCTGCGGTCTTGTCTGATATTTCTTCCCTACGTTTTGGCTATGAATATGAATACCGCAAATACAGCACGGGGCGCACCATTCAATATCGTCAAGATGTATTGATCGAGATTTATCTACGTTATCATCGTGAAGAAGACCTAGATCTCTTTGATTTTGAAGATATCAGTGTTAAATATGTTGGCAAGGAATTCAATTATGTATTTGGTACCATTTCGCTGGCCAAATTAGTAGCCTTGGGTGATGAATTAAACCAAAGGGATATTTTTATCGCGAACACTGGCCGTAGGGTAGAAAATGAAATTACCCCTGTTTCGGAAGAGGCCGCCGAAGTTTGCGGTTAATCTCTCTGAGAAAAAAGTTTGACAAATTTTTCTTCCATCAAATGCCTGGAAAATTGCGCTTCTGCCACTTTCCGGGCATTTGCTTGATAAGCACTCAGAAGTCTTGCCTCCTTTAAGAATGGTTGGAGCTTTTGGTAAAAGTCACTCGGCTTTTCGGGGTCAGCGTAGAAACCACAGCTATTTTTTTCCACGATTTCCCGCAGCCACCCCTTCGTATTGACAAGGCATAATTTACCCGCCGCGAGTCCATCAAAAAATTTATTCGGGCTTGTAGTTTCCAGCACCGGAATGTTTAGAAAAGAAATATAAACGGCTTGACTGTGAGCTAGGATGGCTCGCATTTGAAATTTATCCACCGACGGATGAAAATATACATGCCTTAGCTTCTCCTGTGAAGCCTTTTCTTGCAAGAACTTTTGGCGTCCACCTTCGCCCACGATTAGAAAAGAGACGTTCGTTTCGGCTGCTTGTTGCAAATGCTTGGCGATTTCTAATAAATACTCGAGGTGATTCGCAGCTCCCAGCGTGCCCGCGTAGGTAATCACGAATTGCCCTTTCAGAAAAGCCCACTCCTCAGGCCAATTTTCCATCGTTGTTTTTTCCTGAAAAAAATCTACATCGGCCAAGTTTGGAATCAGATGTACTTTTTGGTGGGGAGCCTTGGCCTGAACACTTGCTTGCATTCCGGGCGACAAGGCAATGATTTGCTCGGCTTGCTGATAGATTTTTTTTTCTAGTCCGTACAAGATTTTTTGCAAATATTTGTTCGTAATCACACCCATCTGAATAGGAGCCTCCGGCCAGAGATCACGCACCTCAAAAAAATACTTTTTCCCGTGTAAATATTTGAGCGTCAATGCCGTTAGTCCGACCGTTAGAGGGGTGGAAGTAATGTAGTAAACGTCTGCTCCCTTGAAACGAGCGGCCAAACGATAGGCTTTCCAAGCAAATCTTATAAAAGCTTTTACTCTGGCTCTTGTTCCCAGAGCGTTATGATAAGGCACGGCCAAATAATGCACTTGTATTCCGTCTATTTTTTTAAGTAAATCATCTTGCTGATGATGACTCGTGATCATAACTACCTCGTGCCCAGCTTGTACCAGTGCCTTGGCTAGGTAATAGGAGCGAATTGCCCCGCCTTCTTCTGGGGTTTTGAAATACTGATGAATATAGACGATTTTCATAACTGAGGCTATCCAGAGGTAAAGCTAGGCAAATTCCTGCTCTAGCCATTTTTGCAGAATCAAGAAAGCCCAAATTTCTGAGCTGAAATCTTGTTGACCACTCAGATGTTGCGTACAAACATATTTTACTATTTTTAGGTCAATATATTCGTAAATGAGATGGTGAGGTTCTAGCATCTCTTGGAGAAGGGATGAGGTTGGACTTTGCCGAAGCCAGTGTCCCAACGGCACACCAAAGCCTTCCTTGGGTCTTTGGGTAAAAATCTTTCCGCCTTTTTTTGCTAAGATTTGTTTGAGCGGCCATTTCTTGCCCTGTTTCAAGAGCAATTCTCCCGAAAAACCATGGGCGTAAGCCACCAAAGATGGGTCTAAATAAGGAACCCTCAGCTCGAGGCTATGGCGCATCGTCATTTGATCGCTGATTTTCAGTACATCATCTTTGAGATAATGGGTTTGGTCGTATCGCAATGCCTCAGAGAGCGAAAAATGCTCATTCAAATCTGAGGATAGAATCGTTAGAAATTGATTCCATTCTAATTGGGTAAAGCGAAGAAAAGTTTGTTTCGGGTGCTTGTCTATTTGCTGAAAAAACTTTTTGAGCAAGCGTAATTGCTTTCGCCCCCACCCAGCTTTCCGATCTGAGAAAAATCCCAAAAGCTGCTTCGCAATCGGAGCCATTTTCCCCAAAAGTTTGGCATTTTGAAGATAAAAAGCAAAAGCCTGATGGCGATGGTAGCCCGCCCAAAGCTCATCTGCCCCAGCCCCCGAGAGAAGCACTTTCACTTGCTTGCTAGCCGTTTGTGCCAGTAAATAAGTCAGCCAAGCGGCACTATCGGCTACGGGCTGATCTATCTGGGCAATAAAATAATCCAAATCTTGCAGCTGATGCGCCTCTACTTCTAGCTCGTGTAGTATGCCGCCAAATTGCTTGGCCGCTAACCTTGCGTAACGCGCATCCGCCGTACCATAGTTTTGCTCGGAGGCTGCTTGCGTGATCGTAAAACAAGGCATTCGCTCAAACCCTAACTCTCTGGCCAAGGCTAGAAGCAGGGTAGAATCCACTCCACCACTCAAAAACAAGCCCAAGGGCACATCGGCCATGAGCTGTTGGGTCAGTGAGTCTTTCAGCTTTTGTTCTAAAATTGACAAAGAAAAATTTGTATCCGCGGACACAACTTGATGATCCAAAATGGGGATTATATCCGATTGTTCGCACACTGCCGCTGACGATAAATGTAAGACAGCATTGCCCTGCCACTCTTGAATCCCTTGGTAAAAAGTAGCCGGACTCCGCGCGAAACGAAAACAAAGATAAGGAGCAATTTGACGAGCCTCCAACTGCTTAGACACCAAGCCACTGGCCAAAATCCCCTTGGTTTCTGAAGAAAAAATCAGGTAGCGAGCGTCTTCATAATAATACAAAGGCTTGATACCCAGCGCATCTCGCCCTATTAAGATTTGTTGCTGCTGTTGATCCAAGTAAATAAAAGCGTACATCCCCCTGAGCGTAGCGAGTGCTGCCGACCAATCGCTCTGATACGCAATCAGCCAATACAGAAGTACTTCGGTATCCGAATGTGAGCGAAAGGTGAATTTATCTTTGAGCTGCTGTCGCAGACTTGCATGATTGTAAATTTCTCCGTTGTAAATCAGCGTGTACCGACCGTCAGGACTAGACATGGGCTGGGCCGCTTTTTCGGAAAGGTCTAGGATCTTAAGGCGATTATGCCCTAAGAAAAGTTGGTAAGATGGATTGGTAAAATGTAGGACTTCACTGGCTTCTGGCCCTCGATGCCCCGTAGCCTGATTCATGGCTTGAATAGCACGATTATCCGTCAATCTGAGCTGTTTATCTAAGATGAAGTTGATTCCGCACATATTTTATATTTTCCCAAAGAGAGCATTTCCTGATAGTTTATGTTCCCGCACCCAAAAATGGAGTTTCGGAGCTAGTGCTTCAAAGTTAGATGATAAGTTTGGAAAGTACTCATAGGCTTTTCAAGCCTTTGGAGGCGGTCCCGAACCACCCCTAAGCCCCTCTCGAACCACCCAAAGGCGGTCCCGAACTCCTTAGAGACACTCCCTTAGTGGTCTAAGGTGTCTCTTCTCCTCCAAACAAACTCAGAGCTTAGTTTTTTAAGCTTAAGGAACACTTTTCAAAATATCTCTAACCCAAAAAAGACTGAAACGAAATATGGATAAACCCCTCAATGTCGCCCAAAAACTCATCCAATCACATCTGCTTAGCGGAGAAATGACTCCCGGCACCGAGATTGGCCTCAAAATAGATCACGCCCTTCAGCAAGATGCCACCGGAACACTCGTCATGCTGGAATTAGAAGCCATCGGCTTAGAAAAAGTAGAGGCCGAAGTAGCCGTACAATATGTAGATCATAACTTACTCCAGACCGATTTTAAGAATGCAGACGACCACCAATTTCTCCAATCTGCCGCCAAGCGATTTGGGCACTGGTATAGCCGCCCCGGCAACGGAGTGAGCCACGTGGTGCATATGGAGCGTTTTGGCAAGCCGGGCAAAAGTCTGGTGGGTTCGGATAGTCATAGCTGCGCGGCCGGAAGCCTGGGCATGCTGGCCATTGGTACAGGCGGTTTAGATGTGGCTCTGGCGGCTGCGGGTGAGCCTTATTACGTGAAAATGCCCAAAATCATGGGCATTGAGCTCAAGGGCAAGCTCCCTGATTGGGTCAGTGCCAAGGATGTGGTGCTAGAAATGCTTCGCCGCTACGATGTCAAAGGCGGAAGAGGGTATATTCTAGAGTATTATGGAGAGGGTCTGGAAAGTTTAAGTGCCTGGGATCGCCACGTAATTGCCAATATGGGAACAGAATTGGGAGCCACTTCTACGGTTTTTCCTTCGGATGAACGTGCTCGTTTTTTCCTCAAGTCTGAAGGTCGAGAACAAGACTGGGTAGCCTTGAAGGCCGATGAAGGAGCAGCCTATGATGACTACGAGACGATTCAATTGGATGAGTTAGTCCCCCTGATTGCCACTCCCAGTAGCCCGGGCAATGTCGTGCCTGTCAGCGAAGTGGCCGGAAAGCCCGTCTCGCAGGTGGTGGTAGGCTCTTCGGCCAATCCAGGGCTGAGAGATTTCTGGATCGTAGCCAAAATCTTAGAAGGACAAAAGGTTTCTCCAGATCTTTCTTTGGATATTAATCCAAGTTCTCGCCAAGTGATTCAAAATCTATCCGCGATGGGCGTTTTTCCTTTAATGATTCAGGCGGGTGCTCGCTTTCACCAAACGGGTTGCATGGGCTGTATCGGAATGGGGCAGGCTCCGGCTTCGGGCACGATTAGTCTAAGGACGATGCCTCGTAATTTTCCTGGTCGCTCCGGTACAGAAGACGATCAGGTGTACCTGTGTAGCCCCGAAACGGCGGCGGCCACGGCTCTGACCGGAGAGATTACCGATCCCAGAGATTTAGAAAAGAAATTTAAAATTAGCTACCCACAGTACGAAGAACCCGCCGAGGTGATGGTCAATACCCAGATGCTCATCGCTCCGAATGGTTCAGAAAAAGTAGAAATCCAAAAAGGGCCTAATATCAAATCCTTGCCTGATTTTGAGCCTCTGCTGGATGAATTTGATGTGCCTGTCTTGCTAAAAATGGAAGATAATATCTCCACTGATGAAATTCTGATGGCAGGAACCAAGGTCTTGCCTCTTCGTAGCAATATCCCAGAAATTAGCAAATATGCTTTTTATGTAGTGGACAAAAGTTTTTATGATCGCGCCATCGAGACTAAAGATGCGTTTGGAGGGCACATCGTGGTAGCAGGAGAAAATTATGCCCAAGGCTCGAGCCGAGAACACGCCGCTTTGGCTCCTCGCTTCTTGGGTCAGAAGGCAGTGATTGCTAAAAGCTACGCTCGTATTGGCTGGCAAAACTTAATCAACTTCGGCATTCTTCCTTTTGAGTTTGAAAATCCAAAAGACTATGATCAAATTGAGCAAGGAGATCAAATTACTTTCAAAAACCTTCGCAAAAGCATCCAAAACAACCAGCAACCGATTGTCGCTTATAATAAAACCAAAGATCAAGATATCCCGGTCAAATACAGCATCAGCGACCGACAAATTAAAGTTTTACTCACTGGTGGGGTGATTAACTTCTTGAAGGAGAACTTGTAGAGTTTAGGAGCTAGGAGTTAGCATTTAGGAGGCAAAAGTCAGCATTTAGGAGTCAGGAGTCAGCATTTAGGAGGCAAAAGTCAGCATTAAAATAGGGAGTAAACGAAAAATAACCTTTAAGGTTCTCATCAATAGCTCCTAGCTCCTAGCTCCTAGCTCCTAGCTCCTAGCTCCTAGCTCCTAGCTC
>CAZKBP010000028.1:0-78966 GCA_964551015.1 uncultured Cytophagaceae bacterium
GAAGGCTCAGGCTGTAAGATCGTTCTACGACGCTCGTTGGAGAAGGCTCAAGCTGTAAGATCGCTCTACAACGCTCGTTGGGGAAGGCTCGAGCTGTAAGATCGCCTCTACTACCGCAAGTGTTGAGCGATAGCGAACACTTGTGGTAGAAAAGATTGCAAGTCTTCAGACTTGCATAACTTAATAAACTTAGTTTTTTAATTCAAAAACCTTTTATAACAATGAGTCGCAATTACAAATTTAGAGACCAAAATGAGGCTTATTTTATAAGTTTTGCGACGGTAAATTGGATAGATGTATTTACAAGGCGGCTGTATAAGGACCTGATGTTGGAAAGTATCCGTTATTGTCAACAAAATAAGGGTTTAGAAATCTATGCCTGGTGTATAATGAGTAATCATATCCATTTGATTATTGGTACCAATGATAAGAGAATGGAAGACATCGTCAGAGATTTAAAAAAATATACTTCGGTAAAACTCCTGGAGTCCATCCGAGAAAATCCGCAAGAAAGCCGTAAAGAATGGATGCTTTGGATGTTTGAGCGGGCAGGTAAACGGAATCCTAACAACCAAAAATATCAGTTTTGGCAACAAAATAATCACCCGATTGAATTGACTAATGCCCTGATTGCCGAACAGAAATTGGAATACTTACATCAAAACCCCGTGGAGGCCGGATTTGTGGAAGTAGCAGAGGAATATTTATACAGTAGCGCGAAAGACTATGCAGGTAAGAAAGGTTTCTTGGATATTGTGTATTTATTTGGTTAAATGAGTAGGCAAGTCTGAAGACTTGCCAGTATCAATTACCACAAGTGATCGCTTGCGCTCAACACTTGCGGTAGTGGGGGAACTAATCCTGGAAATACTTATTTCAGAGCTACTATTGCATTTTCTATTTCCTTTATGAATTAATGTAAATTAAAGACATATGAACAAGCATATTTTGTTTCTTTTAGAAATTCAAATTTGCCTATCAATTTTATTATACTGTGATGCAGTGGCACAAGAGGATAATGACTTAAAGGTAATAATTCAAAAGTGCCTTGACTTTAAAGTTCTTGAGGAGCATCTTAAAAAGAATGAAAAAATAATCCATTGGAATTCGCAAGCAAAAATATTAGTGAATGAATGGGTCAATATTAATTTAAATTTGTACAAAGGAGGTAAACCTGTGATATTTGTACAAGATGGATTTGATAGTCTAGTGAAGAGTGGTGGATATAATTATAATTTCACAAAACTTACAATAAAAAAAAAACAAGCAAAAGTAAATTTTGGGTATTTTCCTTGGTTCATTTATAAAAAAGGTTTGCCAATACATAGTTCAAGAGGGCGAACCCATTTCGTTATAGAATTAAATTTCATTAAGAATGTTAATAATGAATGGATAATAGGTAATTTCACAATAAAAGACCCTGTTTTTAATGTAGCTATTGAAATAGAGCAATATTTACAGGAAAATTATATTCCCTATAATCTTTAACCCAACCTGGCGCAAGGTTAAGCGCAGCGATCCTTGTGCTTGGAATTTAGAAGTACCCCCCCGGGGAACCCCATATTTTTTTGACAGCGATTGGGGCTTAATTTGGCGGGATGGAATTAGAAGAAAAGATGTTTGCCTTGATGGATCGCTACTTGGAGAGCGGTCTGACTCAAAAAGAATTTTGCTCAACCTGTGCGAAGTTTCCCAACTTCGCACGTAAATCAGTCAAGATTCCTATCTTGACACGATGTAAGATAGGAATCTCAGCAGAGTGGCAGAGTGGATTCTCAGGCTGTGGGATCGCTCTACAACGCTCGTTGGTTTTTATTTACCTCCGCTTCTTATAATAAATCTTGTAGTGAGTTTTGAACCAGTTTTTAGCAATCTCATACATTTGATGATTTTGATTCAAAAGTTTATTTAGTGGCTCCTCAGTAAAGTATGTACAACCCGCGCATACTGGTACTACCTCATTAGATGACTTTATTTTATCAATTTTTTCAAGTTCAGTATCTGTGAGTTCAAGTTCCTTATTTTTATTGAGTTGCTCGAGTAGAAATACCGCGAGAAATTTATTGGCTGGGACAGCTGAATTAAGCATCGATCTAATCTCGTCAAAGTCTTGATTACAGAATGGATGCATAATATTAATAACAGGTTTGGTCATCGATCCAGTCGCTCCACATCCAAATCCGATACTCTTTTTATTCCAGCTTCTACTGTCCCAATCATGTTGGGCATTCACTGTTAATGAGGTTATAATAAAAACGATATTTAAAAGTTGTTTCGTCATAAAGTTAATTATCATCAACCTGTGCGAAGTTTCCCAACTTCGCACGTAAATAAATTAAGATTCCTATCTTGACACGAGTAAGATAGGAATCTCAGCAGAGTGGATTTCCCGATGTCTTTCTGGCTAAATGTCTCAATTATCCAAAAGACTCACAATTTTTTCTAGTCTTTTTTTGCTCCCTCCCCGCACAAACTTCTAGCTCTGCAAAATCTCCTCGCTTAGCAATTTATCAAGACAAATCCCGAATCGCTTTTAATAATCCTTCTAAATTTTCTACCTGCTGGATACTGTACCTTTCGCAGACAATATCCACGTTGCCTTTGCGCCAAAAGCCCTCGGGGCAACACACCACGACTTTGCCAGAATGCGCGTGCAAGCCCAGCTCGAGCAAAGAAATCGGAGATCGAGTACCCGGAGCCAAGTAAATAACAATGAGATCGGCCTTTTCCAAACCTTCTAGCTCCCAAGTTACCTGCTCCCGAAAGACTGGGTTTTGAATACTTTGTTCCCAAGAATTATCCCAATTTTCTCGGCGTGGATTCAGAATCAGACCCTCCCAGTCGTCTAATGATTGGACAAGTTCGGCTTGCCAATCGATGGCCTGGCCCATCTCGATGCTGCCCGCCAGAAAAATGGTTTTTTCGTGGGGGGATATTACAATGTTTTGCGGGGGACGAATCTCTTTCATTTTTTTATAAGAAATTAGAATATAATCAAGTTATTTTATAAATAGCAATTCTGCCACGCCCAAGATCAGCATCGGGGAAAGACCAAAAAGCCATTTATTTTCTTTTTATCACCAAACTCAGCTTCAATGATGAAATACAAAATTACTGCCTGGCTACTTGCCTGCTTGTTGTGTGGCCTTTCTCACTCGGTCTATGCTTACCGAGGGGAGCTTATCTCTTATGAACTGATCGATACCAGAACCAAGGGAGAAGTAAGACAACTTCTCAATGATGCCGTAGATGGAGGATTCGTAGAGCTTTTGATAGGCGTGCTTTTGCCTGTCAATTACGATGTAGATGTCTATAAAGTTATCTACGAAACAATCGATCCGCACGGCAAACCCGTGATCGCCTCCGGGGTGGTCTATGCACCCAAAAACTACACTTGTAAACTGCCCATCGCGGCTTATCTACACGGTACTTTGACTAAGGACGCCGATGCGCCTTCTACCCTCATGGAGGTGGAATCAGGAATCGGCTACGGACTGGCCACGGATGGCTATCTGGCGGTATTGCCCGATTATCTGGGGCTTGGCTTGAATGATGGGAAAGACTTGCCCTATCATCCTTATCAGCACGCCGATACTGAAGCCAGTGCTACGATTGATATACTCTTTGCTTCTCGGCAAGTGGCTCGTCAGATTGGGCTTAACCTGAGCTTGGAGGTTTTCTTGTCGGGTTATTCGCAGGGCGCACACGCAGCCTTGGCGACCCAGCGAGAAATCGAGGCGCGCTATCAGCACACTTTCATACCTCGAATTGTGATCGCAGGGGGCGGCCCTTATGATTTGTCTGGAGTGCAGTTCAACTTTGTTTTTGATAGAAATTATTATGAAAATCCTTCTTTCTTACCTTATGTGCTCTTTGGTTATCAAGAGATTTATGGAGGAATTTATGATGAATTGGACGAGGTATTCGTAGCCCCTTTTGACCAAACCGTGCCTACCTATTTTGATGGTTCATTGGCCGTAGAAGAAATTGATGCGCTCCTGCCCCCGAGATGGAAGAATATGTTTCGTTCAGATTTCTTAGGAGAAGCACAGCGCTCTAATAGTGCCATCCGAACGCGTCTGAGGGAGAACAGTTTGATTAATTGGAAGCCTCAAACGGATTTGAGAATGTATTTCTGTACCGGAGATGAACTCGTTACGCCCATCAACTCGATTGTAGCTTGGTGGAATTTCTTCTTGAAAGGAACTTGGTTTACCGCGCGGGCCGTACCCATTGGGCCTTTTAAGCACCGACCTTGTGCCTCTTATGTATTGGTAGCAGCTAAATTACAATTCAACATCAAGCGCAGAAGCGACTGTAATGTGAGCCCTACTCCTGAAAAGCGACTGACCGAAGACCCTCATCTAGCGGCGCTGATGGAAGAGTACAAAGAAGAATATGAGGAGTTTATGTCTATCATGCGCGAAGAAAATCTTCCAGAGCTAGAGGATTTACTGGCACAATACGGACAAACGGAAATGCTGAACGAATTGAGACGAGAGGAATACCAACCCGTTTCGCTCTATCCGAATCCTGTGGTTTCAGACGAAGTTCTCAATATGAATCTATCTCGCGCCGAAGGCGATTTGAGAGCCATCCAAGTATTTGACCTAACGGGTAATGTGGTGGATGTACCTTACACAGAAATTGCTGGCAATCAGTTGCAACTTAGTGTCAGAGGTCTGAAGCCCGGCTATTATACTATCAAAATCGTGAAGGATCAAGTTCATTTCAAGAAGCTATTGGTCAAGTAGTTTTCCTTACTGATTTTGAGCTAATTGTTTTTAAAAATTTGCTAGACTTCTCAAGTTTAGCAGATTTTTTTATATGAAATCCTTTTGTTAGTTAATGGTTTGGCCGTTTTGTTTTCTGTAATCGGAAGGAGACAAATTGGTTACTTTCTTGAAGGCACGCGTAAAGGTCGTACGGGAGTTAAAGCCACATTCTTCGGCAAGGGCTTCTATGGTCAGATTGGCGTATTGGCGGTCTACTAATTTGTGCTTGGCTTCTTCCACACGATATTCATTGATAAAATCGTTGAAGCCCTTGTCTATTTTTTGATTCAAAAGGGTAGAAATGAGCCTGGGAGACTGCTCCAATGCCTTGCAAACATCATCCAATCTAAGGTTTTGATTGAGATAGAGTTTTTCGTGGAGCATCAAGTTCTTCATCTCTGCGACGATGAGTTCCCAATCGGGTGGTAGGTCTTCTTCTTCTTGGGAATTTTTGTAAGATACTTTATTAGGTAAAATTGCCCGATTTCCTAAGACACGAAAACTGGCCCAATACACGAAAGCCACCACTGGGTAGTACAAAGGATGGTGATAAGCACCCTGAAACCACTGTTGCTCGAGACCTGATATATACAAGCTGAAATGGATTGTCCAAAAAAAATGTATAATAGAAAAGCCAATCAAACTCTGCTCGGCCCAATAATAAACACCACTTTTTTTGTCAGACCACGCTATCAAAATTTTCCAGCTAAAAAAGAGATAGACACTCAAAGAAATCCATTTAGGCAGGTCAATATAAATGTTGAAAGCATCCAGAAAGTGTAGCATTTGCCAAGTAAAAGCCTCTGACCACCATCCTAGTATGTAAAAACAATTTGCAAAAAAGCTGATAGAGAAGGGTAAGAAATCTATAAAAACAGGAATAAAGTGCCATTGATCGCGCTTCCAGTCCAAACACTCCAATCCCCTTAGCTCTCGTATGAATAGATAAATAAGAGGCCCCAAGGCCATCACACAATAATAAGGAAAATTGGAAATAAATAAGCGATGGGAGAGAGAAAGCGAAGAAAAAGTCAGGTGTCCGTTCAGAAAAACACCCGTCAGGGTGAGCGTGAATATACAGAGGATAAAGGCCCACAAACGATAAACCACTCCCCGATAGGCTTTACTAAAAAAAATGACAGTTGCTACTATGAAACCCTGTAAGATGCCGATCAGAATAATTACGTGGGGTAGATGAACATACATAAAGTAGAAAAGAATGTGGGCTTTGTGAGTATACGCAGCTTAGACCGAATAGATATGAAGTGATTAACTTCGTTTGCCTACCATCTCAACGAGGAAATATTTCTTCTATGCTAATCTCAAGGCTATTTTAAATCCATAATAAATAAGAAGAAAACTAGCTAAATAGGAAACTAACTAGCCAACTACTAGATAAGGGATTATTACCAAATAAAAATCATCTCGGTCATTTACAGCAAATTGTACTTTTTGGGGTGGAATGAAAAAACCAGTCTTGATCTGGCGATCAAAGACTGGTTTAGGATTGAAGGCAAGAATAGCTGGAAGGTAAAACTTTTACTCAAAGTTTCACTATGGCTCTTGAGTATTTTATATTTAATGATGGATTGAGTTTAAGAAAGGGTAGGTGGAGATGCATGTTCCCGTATTGTATCTCGCTTTACAAAAATACTACTGTTCTGTATTTTTTTGTAGTCTTGGAGGCACATCTTGGGTGCAAATCCAGATTTGAACCCAAGTTTGTGCTTGTTATGACTTCTTACTTTTCTTTAACATAATTCTGCCGTCTTCTAGCTTTTCGATTTGCCCCACTTCTATCATTTGTCGGATGGATTGCAAAGAATCCTGCTCTCGTTCTGGGTTTAGTTGGCGGATGAGCGCGTGAATAGAAAGGGGGCCTTTGGCTAAGATTTCTAAAGTTCTGGCTCTTTCTGCTGGGGAGAAGGCGGTTTGGGTTTGCTTCCTTTTTTGGGCAACACAGAAATCACAAACCCCACAATTCTGATCAGAAATTTCTCCAAAATATTCCTGTAGCATCAGACTGCGGCAGCGATGCTGATGTGTGGTGTAGTTTTGTACAGCCTTTACTTTAGCTAAATCTCTCTGTTTGCGGGCTTCTATACTTGGCCAATCAAGAGGCAGTCGCTTGGCATCATAACGTGGTGTCAGAAAAGTAAGCTGGGGCTTTTCTTTTTGTTTTTCATAAACCACCACATTTAAAGATTGTAAGCGCTCCAGCTGTTTGATGACCTGCTGCACCGAAATTTTGAGATAACGTGCCAGGGTAGCCTCGGAGATGGCAAAGAAGTTTCGTTGCATTTCCCCACCACGAAGCCGCGAAATTAAAGTAATCAGAGGCTCCGCGCCCGGATGTTTGAGCTGAAATTCATAGAGGGCTTTAAAGTCCAACAAAAACGTAAGCTTGGAAGGTTGATGATAAGCTTCATTCAACTGCACAAAGCCTGCTTCTTCTAGCTTTTTGAGCGCGTGAAAAATCTCTAAACCTTTGAAAGGAAACTGCTGCTGGAAATCTTCCAGATCAAAATCAAAGCTCAGCATTTCCCCCGCATTGACCGCCAAATGGTAGTAATTAGCCAAAGCTTGATAAACATTCAAGACAACTTCACGAGGCGGATAAGACTGTTCTATCTTTTGCTCCAAATCGCTTAAGTCCTTAGATTGATAGAGCGCGACCGCATAGGCTTTCTGCTCATCCCGGCCCGCTCTTCCTGCTTCCTGATAATAGGCTTCCAGGCTATCGGGCAAATCCCAGTGTACCACCACCCGAACATCCGGCTTATCGATGCCCATCCCGAAGGCATTGGTAGAAACCATCACCCGAGTTTCATTTTTGATCCAAGCTTCTTGCCTTTGCGCTCTTTGCTGATTGCTCAATCCCGCGTGATAATATTGAGCAGCAATCTGATTTCTTTGTAATATTTCGGCAATTTCACGGGTGCGTTTTCGGTTGCGGGCATAGACAATGGCCGTACCGGGTACTTTTTGCAAAATTTGTAGGAGTCTTCTTTCCTTGTTTTCTTCCTCGAGGCAAGCGTAAGAGAGACTGCTTCTTGCAAAACTTTTTTGAAACACGTGCCTTTTTTCTCCGAAGGCTAGTTTTTCTTGAATGTCCTTTTTTACTTCTGGAGTGGCTGTAGCGGTCAGAGCGATCAGTTTGGCCTCTGGAATGCGCTCTCGAAACTGAGCAATTTCTAGATAAGCGGGTCTAAAATCATAGCCCCATTGTGAAATACAATGGGCTTCGTCAATGGCTAATAGAGATACCTGCATTCTTTTGGTGCGCTCGATCATAAGCTCCGTTTTGAGCCTTTCTGGAGATACGTAGAGAAATTTGATCTTGCCCGTAGCACTTTCTTCTAAATATTTATCGATCAAGCTTTTGCTCATACCAGCATAAATAGCCGCCGCGGCAATTCCTCTTTGCTCGAGTTGCTCTACCTGGTCTTTCATCAAAGCAATCAAAGGAGTTACGACGATGCAGATGCCTTCTAGCTCCAAAGCGGGCACTTGAAAACAGATAGACTTGCCTCCTCCCGTGGGTAGCAAGGCCAGCGTATCGTACCCGGCCAGTACCGATTGGATGATTTCTGCTTGTAGGGGGCGGAAAGAATCATAGCCCCAGTAAGTTTTGAGTGTTTCTAATATCACGATTGCATCCAGCTTGGTGGAGTTTCTATGGGTAAACGAAGGTACAAAAAAATGACGAGAGAGGCTTTGATCTGATTTGAGATTTGCTTCGTCGTATAGTTTGTACCCTGTCCACAAGACCATTTACAGCAGAAAAAAACCAGAGATATGGTAGAAAATTCTATTATTTTTAGCAATTTTGTTTAGGGTTAATGAAAGTTAACGAAAATTTAAGCTTACGATCATCATCTTAGCCTAATGACATATGTGGTTCAACCCGGTGATTCGCTTTACAGCATCGCACGGCGATTTAATATGACGGTGACCGACATTATCCGGCAAAACAACCTCAGGAGTAGCTTGCTGAATGTAGGGCAGGTGCTGCATCTCCGCCTTGGTAGAGGTACAGAACAGGCCAATTACAAGCATGTCGTACAAGCTGGAGAATCCTTGTATATGATCGCTAAGCAATATGGACTGAGTGTGAGTGAACTCAAACAACTCAATCGTTTGGCTTCTTCTAATTTACGCATCGGTCAGGAGTTGGTCGTTTCTGCCAAGCCTAAGATGTCGCTTCCTCAGGATCAACCATTCTATACGGTACGAGCAAGTGATACGCTCTATAGCATAGCTAGACAGTTTAATGTAACCGTAGGGCACCTGATTAAATTAAATGGTCTGCTTTCTAACAATCTCAGAGTTGGGCAGAAATTACAAATTCACTCCGCCGAAGAACCAGCCAACTCTGGTACTCCTGAAAATAATACCATTCACATCGTGGCTCCCGGGGAATCCCTCTACTCAATCGCCCGCCAATACAAACTAAGCGTAGCGCAACTCATGAAATTAAATGAGCTGGAGACGAGCCACTTGGTAGTAGGACAAAGATTAAGAGTAAAAGAAAAAGACGAAAGCCAAGAACAAAACTCTAGCCCTTCCCCCGGCGAAGTTCATAATACATCTAATCCGCCTTCGGGCACCATCATTCACATCGTCAGGCGGGGTGATTCACTCTACGCACTGGCTCGCAAATACGGTGTAAATATCAACCAAATTCGGCAACTCAATCGGCTCAACTCAGATTTATTACAAGTAGGACAGAAGCTGATCATCACCCAAGGAAATACTTGGACAACTTCACCTGCTCCCGAAGAAACCCCAGAAATAGGAATCCCTCAGGAAGATGCCTCGCTCTATCACTTGGTTGCCCCGGGCGAGACGCTCTACTCGATTGCTCGTCAGTACGGACTCAGTATTAATCAAATCAAAAGACTCAATCAATTAGCCACCGATCAGCTCCAGCTTGGTCAAAAGCTGCGCGTGCGTGAAGAAGCCTCTGCGCCTAGTTCTACTCCGGAGGAAGATACGGAAGGCTTCATCGGCCCAATTGATCCCACTTATACCCTGAATCCTCGCCAGCTTCCCTTCCAAATGAAGTCTTTTATAGAAGCGCGAAAGATTTTCCAATTAGAAACGGCAAGTGGCGAAGAAATATTTGGCTCAGGCTTGAAGGGAGCCGTGGGAAGAAATCACGTGAACCGTCCCGAAGACTTAGAAAAAGTACAAAGAAGATTAATCCAGCTCAAAATTTTGGGACTCAATCACCCCGAATCACCAGAAAGTATTAAGAGAAATTCTGGAGTAGGTGCGATTACCGCCAATTTGATCCCCCGTACTATTGAGGCCATCGAGCGATTTCAAAATCTGTTTCGGGTTCGCTTCTGGATAGAGCATTCCACACGCGTGGCGATGATGCAAACCAATCAGTTTACGCCCGGGGTCGTGGTGCCGGGTGATATTACTTACAAACTGCTCAGAGAGTATACTGAGTATCGCCTGAGCTTTCCGCATCCGCATACGCATCAGCCCACACAAGTCAAATTCCATAATTTTCCCAGAAGTAACTACACGGTGTTTTATCAAGGTGTGTCTTATGCTGGTTCTTCTAATCCAGAAATTCCTATCAGCGTATTTCGTCGCTTGGGTCTGGAAGAAGATTTGGCATTGGCACTCAAATATGCCTCCAAGCACGAGGGAAATTTTGATGCGATTAATAGTTATGACAAGGCTATTTTCTCCTATGGATTTATCCAATTTGCTGGGAACGGGGGCGGACTGGCTCCTCTGATGGCTTCTATGAAGCGAAAAGCACCCGCGGTATTTCAAGAGTATTTCCAAAAATTTGGAATAGATGTGAGCTTTCAAATCTACGGAGAAGAGATTAGAAATGCACAACTGATCGTAGCCAACCCCTACGACCGAGGGGGCAAATATCTGGTGAAAGATACAGAAGCAGAGCGCGTCATCCGATCTGACAAACAACTGTATGGGGTATTCATTCGGGCGGGCTTTTACTTGCCGGTGGTTACCCTGCAGATTGACTCGGCCATTCGGGATTATGTACGACCTGCCCTTGCGATTCGGATGGATATCATCGCGGGGATGTTGCGACTGAATCAGGTTTCTATTCAGGAATTTATCAGCTCGCCCATGGGCCTAACGCTCCTGATTGACCTCACGATCAATCAATGGGTCAACCGTGCCCGAGAGGTATTTCGGGAGGCCATTGAAAAGGTAGCTATGAAGCAATCGCTTTATTCTCGTGCCGAACTACAGCAGATAGATGAGCGGCAGGTAATAACCCAAATCATCTCAGATGCGCGTAGCCGCCAAGACCAGCGCCTGGTACAGCGAGCCACCAATATTTTGCACAGTGGGCTAAGCTGGCGGAAAAAAAATCCTCAGAGCCTTTCCTAATCAACGCCCTACTTGCTTTACGATGACTTCCTGCGCATCTTGATAAATCTGATGTTGCTCTAACATCACTTGGTGATTTTGTGCCAATGATTTGTAATCTTTTTCTAGCTCTACTTCCGCTTTTTTCAAATCTTGATCAGAAGCATCTCCGTTCGCGTGTTGCTCGATCAGGCGGTTGTAAGCATCTAATTTTTTTTGGTACTCCTGAATGTCTTGGTAATGTTGCCCCAATTGCTCTTCGTATTGAACCATTGAGCTATGATGCTCCTCTAGGATAGGATCTGATGTCCTTGTGATTTCCTCTAGTTCTTGGAGCCATTCTCTATGGTCTTCACGCCAATCTTTATATTCCATTTCTATCAACTGATGTTCTTGTAGGATACTTTGATGGCGCACGGATAATTGCTTATTCAACTCGAGGTTTGCTTTTTCTCCAGACCCACAAGCCACGAGATGACAGATTATTAAACAAATAAAGGCCGCATTTGTCTTATTCATAAAAAAAGGTTTTCTCTATTAACAAAACTAAAACCGAACCATGATTTTATCAAAGATCCAGCCCACGAGAAATTTCTTCCTCGCATTTTGCTTCTTTGCCTTGCAAATTTCTTTCCTCTTCGCCCAAACCAACTGGGAAATTAACCCAAATACTCAAATCACGTTCCAGATCAAAAATTTTGGAATAAATGTAGACGGCAGTTTCAAAGGCTTAAAAGGAGATATTCAATTCTCTCCCAATCAGTTAGAAAACAGCCAGATGACCGTTACCCTAACCGCCAACACTATTGATACGGATAACAAGGCTCGAGACAAACACTTACGGAGTGATGATTATTTTTACGTGGAGAAATACCCACGCATCCAAATGGCTTCCAAACGCTTTGCTCGCTCCAAGAGTGGAGATTATATCGGCTATTTTGACCTGACCATTCGCTCGGTTACCAAAGAGATCAAAGTGCCTTTCAAGTTTTCACAGTCGGGTAGTCAGGCTCGTTTTCAGGGTGAATTTACGATTAATCGCCGTGATTTTGAAGTAGGAGGGGGGAGCTTGGTATTGAGTAACAACGTGACGCTTTTTTTGGATGTGCAAGTGAGTAAGCAGGGTTCCTGAAGTTCTTCCCGTAGAAAGTTAAGCTAGCTTTTAGTCTGAAGTCCTTCTGATTCAGGCATCCTGCGCTTGAACTCCGAGCCGATAGACCAAAATCACCGTGCTCCTCAGCCAGCGTTGACCCAGAGGTAAGCCTTTGATCACGCAACTCAGAGCCGATAGTCCTGTGAAATATTTATCATTCAAAAAATCATCCCGAAATATAAGATTGTCCTCCTCTAAAAAGGCGTAAGCACCGTCCTTACGCCAAGCGACTATTTGCTGGGGATTATCATTGGCAAATTTCAAATCGGCATTGTATTTCCATTTAAAAAATCTTGCAGCCATTCGCACATTGACAGTACTGTAAAAATCCATGATGATGAGGCAGCCCGGGAAGTTTTCTTCTAATTTGGCAAACAAGTCCTTCATTTCTTGCTCAGACAGATAAGGCGATACGCCTTCGGCCACAAAAATAAATTGCTTTCCCCGATGGTTTTCTGGAATCTCCTCGATCCAAGTGTAGTTGGAAAGGTCGGAGGCAATCATTTTATAGTTTTCCGTTTCTTCGTAAAAATTCCGCCGCAGGGCGATCATATCCGGAAAATCCACATCATAAAAGGGCAAGCCTTGTTCAGCCCTCTGCATGTAGCGCTGACTGCGATCACTGAGGCCGCAACCAAACTGCACGAGCACTGCCTCAGGATATTGGGTCAAATATTTGTCAACCAATTCTTCCATGGCTTTGCTTCTGACCGCAAGGAGCACGGCGGATAGGGTTTTGCCGACTCGAGTTCTTCCGAAGCTTCCACTAAATTTGCGCAGGTCAATTTTTTCCGTAATCTCCTTCGCCTTGCTGAAGTCAATAAACCAATTCTTTTTTGGAATCACTTGGGCATAATACGCCTTGGGAGCGAGTACCAACAGGGCAGTGGCTTGGGAGCCAGTTAGGTTATCGGTATTGATCGTTTGCTTCATAGAAAGGAGTGATTTTGGATAAGTTTAAAATAGATGGGCAGAAGACTAAGGCGTTTTCTCGGAAATTTGCTCAACCAGCGAAGTTTACTTATTTTCAAAGTAAGTTTTTTTGGTGAATCTTAAGATGAGAAAATTGCATCACACCAGATTCATCACTAAGATAGGTAATATTTCTTCCTGAATATTATGAAACCAACAAAAAGACAAACTCTATGCATAAAAAATATTTAATGGGCTTCATCTTCTCCTTTCTCGTATTCAGCCAAGCCTTTGCTCAACTGTACGTCAACCGGCAAAATGTCAACCTCATGCAGGACGTGGTGTATATTGAGTTTATCGTGAGTGGTAATTTTTTTATGAGGGGTTCTTCTACTTTTGCCATTATTGACTACGGGCAATTACAAACAGCGGGCAGAAGGAGACAAAACCGCATCACTGATAAAGAGGGCAACGAAAAGCTATTTCAATCCGAAATAGAGGTTTTTAATTTCCTTTATCAGAATGGTTGGATTCACGAAACTACCTATTCTCGAGAATCTAGCGTTTATCATATTTTCCGCAGGAGAGGAATTAATAAAGACTAATGAGTTTGCTTGGCACAGAAGTAACTTCCGAGCCAGATGGCGGTAGTCGTACTTCGTGTAAGACCTCGAGCCATTTGGAGGAACACGACTTCTTTCCCCAAGCTTTGCCAATTCCCCATCCTTCTTTTAACTTTGCTCCCAAATAAATCCTCATCCTTATGTTAAGAACGCATCATTGTGGAGAATTAAGAATAGAGCATGTCGGCCAGACGGTCAGCCTCTGTGGTTGGGTACAACGCGCCCGCGATAAAGGAGGGCTGGTTTTCGTGGATTTGCGAGATCGCTATGGTGTGACCCAAATGGTTGCCCAAGAAGGCGTTTCTGCTCCTGATCTGATTGCCCAACTCAAAGGTTTAGGCCGTGAGTTTGTCATTCAAGCCGAGGGCAAAGTCGTGGAACGTAGCTCCAAAAACCCGCAAATGCCCACGGGAGATGTTGAAATTCAAGCCGAAAGTGTCAAGGTCTTGAATCCTTCCCAAGTCCCCCCTTTTACCATTGAAGATGATACCGACGGGGGAGAAGATCTCCGCATGAAATACCGCTACCTAGACTTGCGCCGCAATGTTGTACGCCAAAAGCTAGAACTCCGCCACCGCGTCAATATTGAAACCCGCAAATATTTGGATGAATTGGGCTTTATTGATATTGAAACTCCTGTTTTGATCAAGTCCACGCCCGAAGGTGCCCGCGACTTTGTGGTGCCTTCTCGCATGCATCCAGGAGAGTTTTATGCGCTGCCCCAATCTCCTCAGACCTTCAAGCAGATCCTGATGGTATCGGGTTTTGATCGCTATTATCAAATCGTGAAATGCTTCCGCGATGAAGATTTACGGGCCGACCGCCAGCCAGAATTTACCCAGATTGACTGCGAAATGTCTTTCGTGGAGCAAGAAGATATTTTGAATACTTTTGAAGGCTTAACCAAACATCTTTTCAAAACCGTCAAGGGCGTGGAACTGCAGGACTTTCCACGGATGCCTTACCGTGAAGCCATGCAATATTATGGCTCGGATAAGCCAGACATTCGCTTCGAGATGAAATTCGTAGAACTGAACGAAGTCGCTCAAGGCAAGGGCTTCAAGGTTTTTGACGAGGCTGAACTCGTGGTAGGCATCTGTGCCGAAGGCTGTGCCGAATACACCCGCAAGCAGTTAGATGAATTGACCAGTTGGGTCAAGCGACCGCAGATCGGAGCCAAAGGCTTAGTGTACGTGAAGTGCAACCCCGACGGAAGCTTTAAATCATCAGTGGATAAATTCTACTCTCAAGATGATCTGAAGGCTTGGGTAGAAGCGGCCGAAGCCAAGGCCGGAGACTTGCTACTAGTACTCTCTGGGGCTAAGAATCAGACCCGCAAGCAAATGTCTGAACTCCGCTTGGAAATGGGGAACCGCTTGGGTCTGAGGGATAAATCGGTATTTGCTCCCCTGTGGGTACTGGATTTCCCTTTGTTGGAATGGGATGAAGAATCCCAACGCTGGTACGCCATGCATCACCCTTTTACTTCTCCCAAGGAAGAAGATATGGCGCATCTGGAGAGCGATCCTGGTCAGGTCAGAGCCAATGCTTATGACTTGGTTATCAACGGGGTAGAGCTAGGAGGAGGGTCTATTCGTATCCACCAGCGACCTACTCAGGAGAAAATGCTTTCCCTGCTAGGATTCTCAGAAGAAGAGGCCAAAGCGCAATTTGGCTTCTTGATGGATGCCTTTGAATACGGCGCACCTCCTCACGGGGGCATTGCCTTTGGTTTTGATCGAATGTGTATGATCTTTGGCGAGGCCGATACCATTCGTGATTTTATCGCCTTCCCCAAAAATAATGCAGGTAAGGATATGATGATTGATACGCCTTCCCAGATCAATCCAGCGCAATTAGACGAATTAGGAATTGCATTAAAAAAAGTAATCAAAGAGTAGATGACTTTTAATTAACGTGTTGATTTTCAAAAATCTATGTCTTAAGCGAACCTTTCAGGTCTTAGCCATTACTAAGCAGACCTGAAAGGTTTAGACTGATGATTTTCGGGCTAAATCAAAGCGACTCAGGATAGCAACCTTGTCTTCTCTACCATCCTCGTTACAGAAACATCCTCGTTCATCTGAGAAATATCTTCGAGAAGAAACCAACCAATATTATTAGATTCGGCGTTGATGGTGATTTTTTCCAATTCATCAGCCTCCATCAAAAAACGTACGTCGTAATGCTCGTGTGCGGGTGTACTTTGGTGCTGGGGTATATCGTGAATGTCTAGGTCAAAAATCGCTTCCGATACAAGCTTTAAACTTCCTAATCCTGTTTCTTCCTGCGCTTCTCTTAAAGCTGCCTGGGCTAGATTTTCATCGTCTACCTCGATATGTCCACCCGGTTGAAGCCACTGGTTGAGTTTACGATGGTGTACTAAAATTACCTTGGATCGGTCTACGTTCACAATCCAAGCCGAACAAGTCAAATGACCACTGATTAAGTTTCTTTGATAATAATTATCGTGTCCTTCCACCAAAGCAAGACAGCGTTCTTTGTAGCGTGCATCTGTGGTGGTATAGGGCGAATAGGTTTTTAATGTCTCTAGGGTCTGGGTTTGATTCATCATTTTTCCATTTTAGTGATTGTAAGTAAATTTAAAAACAGGAAGGGAGCCAAGTAAGTTTGGTGTCCTGATTTGCTTCCTCTTCGGACTAATGATCATCTCTAAAAGCGTAGATATTTGAGAAGACATACGCTAATTATAGATGCTAATCTAACCTTTTTGCTATTAGTATGTTATATACGTGAGTATGCTTTCATTTTTTTCAGAATAAAATGAAACATTTTTTAATACAAATAGAATACTAGATTATGATTGCCTATACAGCAGAAATTATTATTGCTACTTTTTTGATTGGTTTAATTGGAATGTGTGTCTGTTATCTTCTAAAGGTAGCACCACCCTCTCGCTTGGTAAAGATGAGTCGTCAGATTAAGGATCGGACGGCTCGGAGTGGTTATCGTGTGGAACATTACGAAGAAAAGAAACCTGAAAATCTATATCAGGCAGAACTAGCGAAGTGGAGAAAAGTACAGAGATGGAGCAGTATTTCCCTGCATATCAGCAGATTTATGCTGATTGCTTCTATCATCTCTTTTGTTGTGTTGTTTTTGATGCTTGGACATCCCGTTTAAACAGATTAGATTTTTTGAGTATCAGTCCAGAAAGACCTTGTACGCCCTGACAGGGTCTTTTTTATGCCTGTCATTCTTCGTTTTAGAGAACCACCTAGGACGAACCACTAGTTTGACAGTTGCATAGCAATTTCTGCTGCCAAGCGAGCATTATTAAAAACCAAACGGCGATTTGCTTCTAAGCTCTCACCCCTTGTTAAAGTCTTGATTTTATCCAAAAGAAAAGGAGTCAATGCTTTACCCTTTATATTTTGCAGGTCTGCCTCCTGCAAAGCAGTTTGAATCACCCCTTCCACCTCCGCTTCTTCCAAAGCATTCTCAACTGGAATGGGATTAGCAATGAGCATTCCACCCGAAAAATTTAGTTGACGCTGTGTATTGATCAGATGCGCGATGTCTCTGGGCGTATCCAAACGATAATCAACCTGAAATCCACTTTTCTGGAAATAAAAAGCAGGAAAATCCTCTGTCTGATAGCCAATTACAGGTACGCCCATCGTTTCTAAATACTCTAAGGTAAGCCCCAAATCTAGAATGGCCTTCGCACCCGCACTTACCACAGCCACGGGCGTACGGGCTAATTCTTGTAAATCGGCAGAAATATCCATACTCTGTTCCGCGCCCCGATGTACGCCCCCGATGCCTCCCGTGGCAAAAATTGGAATGCCCGCCTGCGCGGCAATGATCATGGTAGCGGCTACGGTGGTGGCTCCGTCTTTTTGTTGTGCAACTACATAAGGTAAATCCCTGCGACTTATTTTGGCAATTTGCGGGTTTTTTGCCAGATGTAATAATTCACTTTCATTTAAACCAACTTTGAGCCTTCCTTTCAAAATAGCGATGGTAGCAGGGGTTGCTCCTATTTCTCGAATAATTTTTTCTAAGGTCTGTGCTGTTTCCAAATTTTGAGGATAGGGCATTCCGTGTGCGATCAAGGTAGATTCTAAAGCTACGACTGGACGTTGGTTTTGTAAAGCTTTTTTTACTTCAGGCGTATAATCCAAGTAGGAGTTCATAAAAGAGGTTTTCTGGGAGTTTTATCTAAAATAATACAAACACGAGACTTTCGGGAGGTTTTAGCGTAAAATTCTATTCGGGATATATGGCAGTACAAACAAGGCAATTTCCATCAGAAAAAAGAATTGTAACTAAAAATAGTAAGTCAAAATCGCTCTATATACAAGCAGCTTCTAACAAAGGCTATGAAAAGCATCAGACGCCCGGTGCCAGAATGGTACACTAGCAAAGAAAAAACCAAGCCTCACAAAGGAAACCCGCCTACTAGCACAAAACGCGAATCTTTTGGGCATATTTGACCGTTTTGTTGATAAAAGCTTAACAGTAAATTAATAACAGCCGAAAATATTACAAGTCCAAATTATAGACAATTACTCAATTTTGAAGGTTCCATCAAATTACCCTATGCCATAAAACTATCTCAACTAATACAACCGATTGCACTATGAGTATGATTCAAAATAACCTATGGAGCCAGCAGGTATCGTCTGATTACAGATCAATTGCTAGTATGATCGAGATGATCTGTGAGAATAACGGATTAATCGATCAGATTCTTGAAGAAAAAAAAGATGCCAACATTCATGCCCCCGCAATGGTGCAAATTTTAAAGGAGTTGCGTGTCAATAATTTAGGATACGAATCAAAGTTAGCGGCTTGGGGACGAGAATTAATACAAATAAATGATAAACAAGACCATCCTTCCAGCAAAAGGAAAGAAAGTATTTATAAAAGGGTAGCGCAAGTAAATGACTACTTGATAAAGCAAAAGCGCCAGCTTGCATTAGCGAAGTCTGCCATCAGTGTTTGATTTTTTCAATTTGTGTCTGGTTAAGTGAGAAGGTGTATCCCGTCTGGGATGCACTTTTCTTTTCGAGAGGCTCAGGTAGAAGCAAATTGATGTACGATTTGTAAAATGCCTTGCGCCAACGCGGGATCAAATTGCAAGCGCAGTTCTTCTTTGCCGGGCATACTTCTGAGTACGTTTTCCTGTCCTTTCACCTTGAAGCCCAGATGATGACGATTCGTATGAATTTCTACTTTGGTTTTTTCTTGATCTACTCGCACCGACTGGATGTCTTCCCAAGAAATAGCGTAGGTTTTATCAAGTAAATATTTCAAGCGATTAGAAGCTCCAATAATTTGGCGGATTTTTTCTGGTTGATCGAAGTAATTATCAGTCATTTTGTTTAATTTTATATCACTATATCAACAGTCCATTAGAATATTCCAATTTATAACATTTTCTACAAATGGCAAAATGGATCAGCTTTAGCAGAAAAATTTTATGCGGATTATGGCTCGGCTCGATGTGGATCGGGATACCAGCCTGTGGAGGTAATGATCAGCCTTGCCAGACCAAACATTGTCGAGATTTTAAAACCCAAAAGGCCGCCCAAGCAGCTTATGAAAGTGACCCAGATTGTTACGCGGACTTGGATCGAGACCACGACGGTATTGCTTGTGAAGACCTTCCCTCAGATTAATTTACCTGCACGAGTGTAAAAAAAACGGTGTTTTATTTATTAGCAAATGCTTCAAATTTTAACTATTTTTGAAGCATGGAAGAAACCTATTGGAAAGGAAGGGGTGCCCAAATCAATCCACCCAATCCTTTTAGTAAGAACGAGTACACCCAAGCACATACCGAAGGAGTAGACGAAGCTTGGCTTACTTCTGCCCCAGAAACACGCTTGTACTTCGAACAGCCCAAGAAAATCATTAGCCAAAACAATAGCCCCGACCTACCCTGGCACGCCTCGGTCAATCCTTATCAGGGCTGCGAACACGGCTGTGTTTATTGCTATGCCCGAAATGCACACGAATACTGGGGCTTTAGCGCGGGCTTGGATTTTGAACATAAGCTCATTGTCAAGAAAAATGCCCCCCAATTACTAGAAAAGCAGTTCTTGCAAAAAAACTGGAAGCCTCAGACGATCATGCTTTCAGGAAATACCGATTGTTACCAACCTATTGAGAAAGATCTTAAAATCACGCGTGAACTGCTGAAAATATTTGCCAAATACCGCAATCCAGTCAGCATTTATACCAAAAACAGTCTCATTCTCAGAGATGTAGATATTTTGCAAGATCTGGCCAAAGATCAACTCTTACACGTTTATATGACCATTACCACTCTGGATGAAAAGCTTCGTCGTGCCCTTGAGCCTCGTACCACCACGGCCCTCAAAAAATTAGAAACGATCGAGCAGTTGGCCGAGGCTAAGATTCCGGTCGGGGTGATGGTAGCTCCACTGATTCCTGGCTTAAACCACCAGGAAGCCATGCCGATCATTCGGGAAGCGGCTCAGCGAGGAGCTTGCGAGGCTAAATACACGGTCGTGCGCCTGAACGGATCGATTGCTGACATTTTCAAGGATTGGCTGGAAAAAAACTTTCCCGATCGCAGCCAGAAAGTCTGGAAGCAAATCCAATCTTTGCACGGAGGCGAAGTAAATGACCAGCAATGGGGGCGCAGAATGGTGGGGCAAGGCGTACTGGCCGATAGCATGGCACAGATGGTGCAAGTAGCTAAGAATAAATATCTTTCGGGCAAAAGTATGCCCGCCTATGATTTTAGTAAGTTTAGGCGGGGAGGAAACTTGAGTTTGTTTTGAAAAGCGCTTTTGATTGCTAGCCTTGATACTAGTTGCTTAAATTTTTCATTTTCAATAGATAAGCAACCACATAAACAGCAGCCTTCAACAGAACCAATATGTAAAGAATGGCCGTAACCTGAATAGAAAATTGTAACATTCCCCAGGCCAAGAACCATAGAAAATAGAGAAGGCCAAAGTCCAATAAAGAACCAAAAATGAGCCATAGTTTGGCCTGAAGAGTTTCATCTGATTGGGAAAAATACTGAAGGTTTCTACGAAAATAGAAAACCCGAAGCAAGAAATTAATCAAATAAGCCACCCAAAAGGAAGAATTATCAAACACACTCAAGGTGACCCGAGCGGTGCTTATATTTTCGCCCGTGAGCACCCTAAACTCCTGAGCCAAGTGGTGGTGAATGCTGGATAAAAACAAATAACTCAACGGTATGTAGTAAAGCCCAAAACCTAAAATAAACCAGAGCAGAAAACGAGCATTTGCCCATAAACCCACCTCCCCCGCGTGGTACAATCTCAGGAAATAAATATAGGCATCAATCGCTATTTCAAATATGTAAAAGGTCGCCAACTCGGCTATCCCCCAATCAAAGAAAAGCAAACCCACCATCGGCAAGAGGTGATATATCAACAGTAAAGGAATCGGAAGACGAGCAGGATGGTCTGCGATCATACATTAGTCAAGCTAGAAGCACACAAAAAGTGGCAAATGGAATTATCTCTGAGACTAATGTACAAACTATTTAACTATCAAAAAAGCTTCCACTACCTGAGCCGTCATCCCAAGAACCCGTGGCTCCAGCTCCTCCAAACTCTCCGCCACCAAATTCATTGCCACCATCAAAACTGCCATAATCTTGGCTGTCAAAGGGTTGATAGCTTTCTCGAGTATAAAAACTATTGCGCATATGATAGTACCAAATGGCGGTTTCTAGATCATCGTCCGTGTCGTCATAGTACCAATTCTCGAGCTCACGATCTATTAGTTCGGGGGCGGGATTGGGCTGCTGCTGCTTGGCGTAGACTTCTCTACAGACCATTTGGCCGTCTATTTCCATGGCGCAATCTTCACAGATATTGCGTCCGCTGAGGCTACATTTAGCAATGGCCGTTTTTTGGCATTTACGTAGTACAAAAAACCCCCTTTTGCATTGACCCTTGGGGGAAGAAGAGCTAGGGTTTTGTTCCATAATTAAATACTTGGTAAGAGAAAGCGTATTTTAAAAATCTCAATGCCTGCTCTCGGCGAGGTCGGCTTTTTCGTAAGCAGCCACCACCAAGTTGAGCAAGTAATTGATACTGATTGCTTCTTTAATATTTTTGGATTTGTGTTTTCCGTGAATTTTCAAAACTTCGCGCTTGTCCGAAGATTTGTGTTTCATTTTAACTCCGTCTGCATCACGATTCAATGGAATGGGGTCAGAAACTTGATATCGCTTGTGTGGCAGTGCCAGATAGACACTGGTTTCGGTGAGAATTTTATACTTGGTTTTGGTTTTGATCTTGGTCTTGCCACTACTACCTCGTTTTTTGCGGGTAATTTTACGGCGAAGCACTTGGTCCGTGACATTAATTTTCAGACGAGAGCCGTCGTAGAGTTGTGTCTCCAAGTCCAACCAAGGAAAATGATGCTCTGTGGTGATAATTCTAGGGTATTTTTTAGCAAAAACCCCCACGAAAATACGGATAAAGATGCTGAAAAAAAACGTGAACAGGCCGATGATGATCCAGCCTTCCTCATTGTTGGTGAGTCCCCAAACGACCAGCGCGATGGGCACCAAAAAAATAAAGTTAGCAATCCAGCCAAATTTAGAAGGCTTATAATTTCGTTCTTCACTTATCTGATTGTCTTTACGGTCTTTGCGGCGCAAATCTATACTCATTTGGACTAAAGCCGTTTCTCTGCTCTCTTCTTTAATGATCGCCAAGAGAGGCACGATAAACTGGCGCAAGTAATTGGGAATATCCACGCTTTTCAGGAAGATATACATCACCAAGCTGTAAATTCCATAAAGGACACTCAGCGTAAGTAATCCGAAATAAAAATAAATCAAAGGAAGCAACTCAGTAGAAATTACCCAAAACGCTCCAAAACCGCCTAAAAAAAGCGGTACAATTACAAAAATGGCCGCGTTATTGCCCAGAGTAGGGCGCACCGAATCAGCGTAAGTGTCAAACTCAGCCTTTTTGCGTAATAAAATCAGCCAAACTTCTGCCGTATAACTGGCTCGGGCTTGTCCTTTTTTGAGGATTTGCTTCTGTTCTTTATCGAGAGAAGAATAAATTTGCAGGGCTTTGCGGAGGCGAGCAAATTTTCCACTTTTTTGAATATCTGTTTGCATAAGTTGCCTGTCTGGAGTCTGCCTAAATTTAAGGAATAAATAAGAACTGGTATTATTTCTACGGTTTTTCCAGCAATTAAGGTGCTAATTACGGAAAATGCTTAACAGGAAAGGCTCTTTCTTTACAAGGGGCGGACCTGTTGGTACATAAATCCGATACTTTCTAATGTATTTCTGGTTTGTTCCCGCGCATTTTCGTCTAATTTCCTCTCTAAATCTTTGTATACTCTGCTAAAATTTCCCTTGTATGCATTTTTAGTAGCGTAGAGAGCTTGTGATTTTTTTATCTGAAAAGTATGTCTTTTGTTGTTCTCCTTGTATTTCAAGGTGGCAGGAATATTTTCAGCCTGGGCGAGTTGGTAATTTTTCTTGCTGAAGCTCATTTTTATTTGATGAACCAACTTGACTTTGAGCTTGATTTTATTGCCTTTGGGTTTGTAGCGGGTTCTCTGTCTGATGAGTAGATAGCTCTCCAGATTGAGATAGCTTTCGTCTATCAAAACCGCATTAAATTCCAAGCAATTAAAGATGTACCAATTTTCGTTGCTTCTGGTTTCACGGTGAGGAAGCTCAATGTAACTTTTTTGCTTGGCGATCTGACCCAAATCAGCCTTCAAATCAATAACTTGCTCGGGAAGCATATCTTCTTGCAAGGCGGCCAGAATAGGCACCATTATTTTGTAAACGCGATCGGGAATGCTTGAAGAACGGAGTTCGTTGGCAAAACTATCCCGAAACAAAAACCACACTCCAATAGGAAGCACCAGCAGCAGCACCGTGAAGTAAGCCGGCATGGTCAGGAAGAAGCCCGAGGCAAAAAATAAAATGAAGAGAAGAACCACGTAAACGATCGTGCCCACGATCAAGTTGTTGGTATAATCTGGTTTGTTATGCAGATACTGATCAACTGCTTTTTTGTATTCAAGTAGCTGGGAGAGGATTTTTTTCCACTCCGCCGAGGTGTATTCGCCAGCTAATTGCTTTGAGGTCAATAAGTTAGGTAATTGACTTTGCAGTTGTTTTTGATTGGCTAAGATTTGCTGTTTGAGGTCGGCTTTTTGGGGTGCTTGCTTCATAGATCATTTGGTTTTGCTAATCTTGACCAAATTTAATGAGAAAATTACGGAGCTCTTGGCGATTTGCCAGATTTAAGCAATCGCAATCTTCTCATAGAAAGCTTTTAATTCCTGTTCCTTTTGTGTCCAGAGGAACTGCTCTCTAATATGATTTTGTGCTTTCGCGCCCATTTCTCGAGCAAATTCAGGATACTCTACATACAAACGAATCGCACGCGCTAACTCGGCGGGGCGATCACTCCGCACCAATTTGCCCAAACTTGGCTCCGAGATAATTTCTCTAACCGCGGGCATATCCGAGGCAACCACAGGCGTAGCCAAGGCCATAGATTCCAAAATTTTTAGGGGGCAACAGCCTTGTTCTAAATTTCGACTACATTCTCTCAGCGGAGCAATAGACAAGAGCGCATATTTGACCCAAGCGTACAACTCCCGCTTAGACAACTGGTGTTCCCAGATGATTTTATCTTGAATGGCTAATTTTTCGGCTAGGCGTCGGAAGGGGCGAGCCGATTTCTCCCGATTGGAGGCACAAATCACGAGCTTTAATTCTCCAAAATCTGCAAGATAAGGAATGGCTCGCAGCAAGTTGTCTAAGCCCTGCCAAGGCTGCAAAGCTCCAAAGTAGACGAGGTAGGGGGTGCGGAGCAAAGGAATCGCGATCTCTTCTTCGGCTACGATTTCGGCGCCATTGTGAATAGTCGTAATTTTTGGTGGGGAAATGCCTTGCTGGATCAGATATTGGCGAATCGTTTCGGAAGGCGTGATCAGGTAATCACTCGTCTGGAGGCATTTTTTTTCTAGGGCTTGAATTTTTTGCAAGGTGCTGGGCGCAATTTGCGGATAGCGATAAGGCAGCTCGATCGAGGGCAAGCCATTGACTTCATAAATCGTAGTGATTTTTTGTCGACTGGCCTGTTCTAAAATAGGTAAACCCGACCAAGGATCACGAAAATGCGCGATGCTCAGCTGATTTTGGTTTTTGAGTTGCTCGAAAAGAAAATTCCCATAAGCTTGTGTTCTTTTCAGGAAATTGGGCAAATTGCTGGGGAAACGCGTAATTTCCACCAAAGGATGCTCTTCTAGCTGGTAGCTAGGCAGTTTGGGAGAGCCCAGCACGGAAAGCCACCCTCCCTGCTGATGCTCAAAAAGGGTACGGGCAAAATGATAAATATGGGTAGAAGCTCCCTTGGCGGTCGGATACACATCAAAGGCAGCATAGAGGGCGGTGTGCTGATGGTATAAGTGCATAAATCTAATTTAAGCTTGGATCGCAAAGCCCTTGGCTTTCGCCATTTAGGGGCTATTTTTGGGTGAAATAGCGAATCTACAATATCTCTAGATAAGAAAATCAATATGGCAAAAACTTTTTTATTAATTGGAGCTGTGGCAGGCGCTTTGTCTGTAGCAATTGGGGCTTTTGGGGCGCACGCGCTCAAAGCTACCTTGGAGGCCAATCAGCGGGTAGATACTTTTGAATTAGCCTCTCGATATCAGTTTTATCATTCATTGGCCATTTTAGCGGTAGGAATCGTCATGCTACGGGTACAGCACGGAATGCTCGCCTACGCGGGTTATTCTTTTGTAGTAGGGATACTGATTTTTTCTGGTTCACTCTATATTTTATCCCTTACGGGAAAAGGCTGGTTAGGAGCCATTACGCCCTTGGGTGGCGTGGCCTTGATCTTGGGCTGGGCCTTTTTGCTCTGGGGCGTTTATCAAGCAGAAATTTAATCATCAAGCTCTCGGCATTTAGTAATCAGCTTTTATCCAAAGTAAAGTGGTATCCCTCAACAAGAAATTTAAATCACTAAAAACTCAAATAAATCATGAACACCGACCCCTCACATCCTCACCTCTCGCGCATTCATCAAGAAATAGAAAGCGTGATTCAAGACGTGGAGCAAAATCTATCCGGATTGAACCGAGCGCAATTTAATTGGAAGCCCGCCCCCAAAAGTTGGAGCATTGCCGAATGTATGAAGCATCTGCTCATTGTATATGGCAAGTACCGCCCCCAACTGGTCAAAAAAGTGGCGGGAATCCCCTCTCAAGAAATTATGGCTCCTTATCAATCTAGCTTCTTTGGCCGCGTGATGATGGGCTTTGTCAATCCTGATAAATTCAAGAAAACGCCTGCCCCAGGGATGCTCAGGCCCAAAGGCTCCTCTGATTATGACCTAAGCGTAAGAACCGAATATCTGTCTTACCTAAATGAAGTGAATAGTTTTGTGGAAAAAGCGGACGGCCTCAACTTGAACAAAATCAAGATCAACTCTTCTGTCGGCAGTATTATCCGCTTTAATTTGGGAGATTATTTTGAAATAGAATCCATGCACAACCGCCGTCACGTGGCACAAATGAAGCGCGTCAAAGCACAGGACGGTTTTCCGAAGGCTTAGGCTGAGCAAACTCCCGAATCCGTTCCATGGGAATATGATCGGCAACGGAATTTCCGTAGTAAGCCTCTTGAATCACGAAGTTTTCGTCAATCAAGAAATCGGCGGGAATGATCTTAGAGTTTTTTTCTTCTTTTTTTAGATGACTTATATCAATATTGGCTTCACGGGCGGGTTTGGCCAGTGTGTAGAATTTTTTATGAAAAATAGAACCTGCCGTCTTGAGAGCAGAAATCTCTACGCCGTATGCAGCGTAAATCTTTTTCTCCGGGTCACTGATGACGGGAATGGGCGAAAGACCAGCGTGAAAGCTACTCTTGAGAATAATTCTGGTAGGCGACTCAAAAAGTGCCACGATCTGTAATTGCTCTTCCCACTCGGGTTGCAATTTGCTCAGTTGGTATACTCTCAGGTTACAGAAAGGACAAATTACATTTCTAAAGAAAGAGAGCAGAATTTTTTTACCTCGCAGGTCTTCCAGGCGAACAAGATTACCATAGATATCTTCCATCTCGAAAGACTTGGCAAGTGAACCTTTTTGTAGCTTCATCTTGATAATAGTTACTTGATAGAAATATGGATTTTAAACGGCTTGAGAGGATTTTTTAGTAGTATTTGCTTCTCCAACAAAGAGAATTTTTGATAAGTTGCCTATCGAGAAAACTTAAGGAATCTTTAACATTTTAACAAAAGCTGCCCCGAGACCGACAGGCAGGAAGGGTATTTGATTTTAAGGAGACTGATCTTTTATGGTCATTTGCACATAAGTCCAAGGCCTAGTATTGAGATAAGCTTAAAATGTATTTGGTCTTGAAATCATTTATACTTTCATCTCAGATAAGACTTCTTGATAGAGATTCACCAGATCTTGAGCAACCACTTTTTTAGAAAAATGCTTCAAGAAATCATTTCTGATAATATTAGGATCATAATCAGCATAATTTTCTACAGTAAACAGTATTTTTTGGGCTAGATCATGATAATCTCCGATATCAACCAAAGAACCATTGTTTTCATTAACGATACATTCAGGACCACCACATTTTGTAGCAATAATGGGTTTTCCACAGGCAATAGCTTCTATAAATACAACGCCAAGCGTTTCGTGTTGACTTGCTAAAACAAAAGCATCACAGGCTTGAAATTCTTGCAAACTTTCTGTCCTATCCAATGCGCCAAGCCAAGTAACATATTCTGCTATTGCTAAACTTTGAGCCAATGCTTTGTATTTTTTTAATTGACTTCCATCACCTCCAATTCTAAATCTAATTCCTGTATTTTCTTTTATAACCAAAGGAATTGCTTTCAATAAAGTGGGTATATCTTTTTGAGCTTCCATACGACCCAAGGTAAAAAAGGTGAAATATTTATTAGGTTTCAAATCTGGCTTAGGCTTAAAAAAATCTTCGTTAGTAAGATTGGGTAAAAACCTTAAATGGGGAATGCCCAAGGCTTCCATTCTACGCTTCAAATCAGGGCTTATGGCAATATTTCTATGAGCATTTTGATAAGCTAAATTGTAAGACTTTTTTAAGGTTTTTTTAGAATTAAGAATTTTAGGGAAAGGAAAAGGACTCATTTGTTCGGTGATAACATAAGGAACATGATAAATTTTAGAAAGTTCATAAGCAATCAAACCTGCTCGGTGACAGACCTGAGCGTGTATCATGTCCACGTTCCCAAATTCACTTCGGAAATAATCAAAATTTCTTTGGTTAGCTTTGACGATATTCTTGAAATTACCACCCAAAAGTTTGTCTGACCAAATAAGTGTTGGAGAATAAATTTCTATTAGATTTTTTCTTAAAGCAATAGTTTTAAACCCTTCTTTCTTTTGAAACTCTTGAATTTTTTTGAGATTTCTGAAATGGTCTTTGACCCAAAGCAAAGAACTTTCTTCATTCTGCCCCCAGAGACTTACAGCAAGGTTGAGATGAGCATGAAGCTCCGTCAAGGCTTCTACTTGTTCTCTAATGAAAATGCCTTTGATGGGAAAGTCATCGCTAGGGTACCAAGATGGTACTAAAAAAATATTCATTCAAATAAGACGAATCTCAAATGAACTAAGTTTCTCTGAATGTTTGAATGAACGCTTAAATACACAGTCTGTCGGGGGATAGGCGAAAAAAAATCATTTCAAAGCTCGCCGACGAATGTGGGGCGAGAAATTCGTCTGCCAAGACGCATTTATGAAGTCACCAGACAAATCAAATCCACAAAAAGGAAAAGCCTGAGGCTTACTCGGAGCAAGTGCTGAGAGAGCAATCCCTGTTTTGTTTTTAGCGAGGCTTCACGAAAATGTGTATCTTAGCTCAAAATCAAACCTAGAGATCAAGCTCTATGCACAATTTCTATCAACTGCTTCGCTGGGGAACACTCTGCTGCTCTTTTATCTTCCTGTTTGTCTTCGCGTCCATTGCTCAAAGCAAAAAATATCCAGAACCCGAATCCAAGAAACTTTGGATGATCGAGTACAATGAAGCTTGCTACGAGGTGGCAGATAGTAGTCAGGCTGAGTTTTATCGCTTGCTCAAGACCAAGGATGGAAAGTTTTGGGGTTCGGTCAGAGATTATTATCCCAATGGGCAATTGCGTTTGGAGGCAGATTCGCTGGTGGCGATGCAACCCGAAAAGTACGAAGGCCAAGTGATTCGCTATCGCCCCGACGGGAGCAAAGAGCAAGTACAAGTCTTTGAAAAAGGAAAATTAAAGGACGAAACTTTTTACGATACCCAAGGAGAACCCACGCGTGAAAGCTGGAAGCAACTCTTCAAGCAGGCCACGGTCTGGTATCGACGTGGTGATGTGGCCAAAACCCGTGCTTTTTTCGAGCAAGCCAAGCTCAAGGCAGAGCAGGTATTCGGGAAAGACCACCGCAACTATGCCGCTTCTCTGAATGCACTCGCTACGATCACCTCCGACGAAACCAAAGATGTGGATACCGTTACCTCTCTTTTCGAGGAAGCACGGGCCGCCCTACGCCGAAGCTTGGGAGAAGCCCATCCTGCCTACGGGGGCACGCTCTACAATTTGGCCTATTTCTACGACCGCCAAGGCCTTTATCCCAAAGCCATGCCTCTGTACGAGCAGGCTGCTTCCATCCTCGAGCCTGTCTTGGGAGCTGGGCATCCCCGTGTTGCCAGTATCTTGAATAACCTGGCGGGTCTTTATACAGAGGCGGGAAGATACGAAGAAGCCGAGCCACTTTATCAACGTGCTCTGGAGATCAAGGCCAGAACCTACGGTAAGAAACACGAAAGCTACGCCAATACCGTGAGCAGCATGGCTTTTCTCTACGCCAAGCGAGGAGATTATAAGCTGGCCGAGTCCTTCTTCCAAGAAGCACTGGACATCCGGGAGGCTTTTTATAATAAAAAACACCCTCGCTATCTGCGCTCCTTGAATAATTTGGCTAGTTTCTATCGGAACCAAAGCAAATATGCTCAGGCCGAACCGCTCTATCAGGAAGCCATCAAAGCTCTGAAAGTTGACCCGGGGGAAAATTCTATTGATTATGCCAATGCCCTCGAGGATTTGGGGCTGCTCTATTATCTCATGGGCAAATACTCGCTCGCTGAACCCCTTTTCCAGCAAGCGCTTGGCATTAGCCAGGCAAAACTGGGCAAAGATCATATCGACTATGCGGCCACGCTCTCTAACTTGGCAAATCTGTACCACAAACAAGGGCTATACGCCGAAGCGGAACCGCTCTATCAAAGGGTGCTAGAGATTACAGAAGCTAATCTGGGGCGAGAGCATTTGATCTATAGTGCACGCCTGCATGATTTGGCCAATTTACACAGCGATATTTATAACTTTGAAGAAAGTGAAGCCCTCTACCAAGCATGTTTGCGGATTCGTGAGCAGGTACTAGACAAAGAGCATCCTGAGTATGCCGCCTCGCTAAATGACCTGGCAAATCTCTACCAAAAACAAGAAAAATACCTAAAGGCAGAGCCACTTTACCAACAAGTCTTAGCAATTACCCAGGCTAATTTCGGGAAAAATCACCCCAGATACGCCAATGTATTGAGCAATTTGGCAGTATTGTACCAAGCTCTCGGACGATACGAGGAAGCCTTATCTCTCCAAGAGGAAGCCCTTCGGCTCAAGCAAACCAGTCTGGGAGAGAATCATCCCGATTATGCCAATTCTCTATCCAATCTGGGGGTCATTTACAAATACAAAAACGATTACCAAACCGCTGCCTCTTTCTTCCAGCAAGCCTCTTCTATTTACCAAGCAACGCTGGGAGAAAACCATCCTGAATATCTCCAGGCCTTGAATAATCTCGCTAGCACGCGCGTGCTCCAAGGTGATTACAAAACGGCTCAGCGCTGGTATAGCAAATCCAGCGAGCACCTCATTGAGGCGACGCGGAGAAATTTTGCCGCCTTCTCCGAAAAAGAAAAGAAATCCTTCTCCGAAATGCTCAGGGTCAACCTACAAGTCTATTATTCCTATGTGCTAAAAGCGCATCAAGAGATTCCTGACCTCAAGGGCTGGCTCTATAACCTGCAGCTAGCTACCAAGGGCTTAGTACTGCAAGCTATCCAAAAGATGCGTCGCCGTATTTTGGAGAGCAAGGATAGCACCCTGATACAGCAATTCGAGCAATGGCAGGCGCGACGAGAATATTTAGCCAAAATTTACACGCTCAGCGAGGAGGAGAAAAAACAGCAAGGCATCGACCAAGACCAATTAGAAGCAGAAGCCAATCAACTGGAAAAAGAAATCTCCCTTCGTTCTGAGTTTTTTGCCAAAGCCAGAGATACGCTTCACTACACCTGGAGGGACATACAAAAAACCTTGAAACCGAGCGAAGCCGCCGTGGAAATGATTCGGGTTAATTATTACGACGGTAAAGAACTGAGCGATTCGGTACTTTATCTGGCCGTACTGATTAGGGCAGACACCCAGCAAGAACCCGAACTCATTATCTTGCCCCATGGAAACGATTTGGAAGAGAAGTTTTTATCAAACTACCGTAACCGCACCAAATCTTTACTCAAAGACCGCTACAGCTATGCTCAGTATTGGCAACCGATTGTCGAGAAACTGGAAGGCATCCAGAAAATTTATTTTTCGGCGGATGGAGTGTATCATTACCTTAATTTGAATACCCTGAGAAATCCCGAAACCGGAAAATATCTTCTCGAGAGCGTGGATATTCACTTGCTCACGAGTACTCAGGAGCTGGTTTCGGTGTCCTCTCCCAAGCAAGGCGAAAAGCAGGCTTTGCTGTTGGGTCGCCCCTTGTATGATCTTTCCAAGGATAAACATAAAGACGTGAGCCGTGAATACCAAGGAGAGCAAGTGCCGACAAGACAAGCATTTTTGATTGGCAAAAAAATATCGAGCATGCAACTAGCTGATTTGCCCGGTACAGAAGCCGAGACACGCCAGGTTCATCAGCAATTACAAGAGGCTGGTTGGCAATCAACCCTCTATCTCCAAGAAAACGCGCTGGAGGAAGTGGTCAAAAATGCCAATCAACCCGAGATTTTGCATATTGCTACCCACGGTTTCTTTCTTAATCCACTGGCCGATGCTACTCCCTCGGCTTCACTGAATCCCATGCTTCGCTCAGGGATAGCCCTGTCCGGCATTTCTACCTACTTTCAGGCGGAGAATAAATACGAGACCGAAGATGGCCTCTTGACGGCTTACGAGGCAGCAAATCTGGACTTGGACGAGACCCAATTGGTAGTACTGTCTGCCTGTGAAACTGGACAAGGCAAGGTGCAAGGAGGGGAGGGAGTCTATGGTTTGCAGAGAGGCTTTCAGGTAGCGGGAGCGCAAAATATACTCATGTCACTCTGGGCAGTCTCCGATGAGGCCACTCAGGTTTTGATGAGTACCTTTTACCAGAAATGGATCGGTGAAAAAATGAGCAAACGCCAAGCTTTCCGTGCGGCTCAGTTGGAAGTAAAGGAAAAGTACGCAGAGCCTTATTACTGGGGAGCATTCGTGATGGTAGGAGAGTGATGGTGGCAGTCAAGATAACCCTTGGTAAGTTTGCCTTTCTTCGTGATGAAATACCTCGATCTACCATCCTAAAAGGAATTCGTTGCAAGTTCCTGATGCGTAAATTTGTCTAAAAGGTGAATCTTGGTGGCAAGACACTTTTAGGATGAAAAGAAGTAGGAACATTTCATCAAAATGAGGAGAGCTTTGCACCGATGTACCACTTCTTTTTCAATCCTTGATTTGCATTAATAGATAACATTTATGTAAATGTGAGCATAGCTAATCAATGATTAGGAATTTTACGCTTGATCATTCCGCCTTTGGTGTCATCCACACGCTGTTGGATGATAAAAGCTTTGGGATCAATCTGCTCTATTTCATTTTTTAAGCGAACAATTTCCAAGCGGCTGACTACGGTGTAGAGCACTTCCATGTCTAAATGTGCATGGGGTGTTTTCTGGTAGCCTTTCTTGCCCTTGAGGATGGTAAGTCCTTTTCCCATCTGCTCGGTGATAACTTGCCGGATTTCTTCACTGTGCTCGGAGATGATCCACACGGCTGAGTAGCCCTCCAGTCCGTGCACGACAAAATCCACGGTTTTAGAAGCTACCCAATAAGTAAGCATGGCGTAGAGGGCAGTTTCCACATTGATTAGAATGGCTGCCGCTAAGAAGATCAGTAGGTTAATCACACCAATCACCTCACCGATACTGAGTGTTCCCTTCCTACTTAGATACAAAGCCAATACCTCAGTACCATCAATCACCGCTCCACCCCGAATCGCCAAACCAATACCTGCCCCTAAGAAGAATCCTCCAAACACCGCGATTAGCAATTTATCATCAGTAATCAAAGGAAAAGAGATGACCTCTAACATCAGTGCGAGTGCCAGGATAGAAAATAGGGTTTTCAAAGCAAAGCCTTTTGAAATTTGGCGTACACTCATTACCAGAAAAGGTAAATTCACGAGTATGACCCACACTGCTAGATCAATCCCTGAAAAATGATGAAACAGGAGAGAAATTCCCATGGCTCCCCCGTCCAAAAAATGATTGGGCAGGAGGAAACCTTTCAGACCAAAACTAGCCGACAGTACCGCCGCCACGAGCCAAAGCCCATCTGTGATCCATTTGTAAGAAGATACTTTACGTGATAATTTAACAAAACGACTCCCGATAGAAGGCATCATAGGTTTCTCTCTTGTTTGATGAACTTAGATTGATAGATAGAACTGTGTGTCTGTCCTAGATCACTCTTTAAATTGGGTCAAATCATTTTTCCTTTCTGAACATACTTTTTAAAGGTAATGTTATGCAAATATAGCAAAATTATTGTATATAATAGCTTTACTATTAAATTTGAGTGTAAAGGCTTTATTTTCAGCAACAAAAAATTTTGGAAAACCTGTGAATTATATCAAAAAAATCCCTCTCTCCAAGGAAAGAGGGACTATAAACGAAGATCAAAGAAAGACCAGCAAGAGGTAAGCCCTTCGGTTTCTAGACCCAAACCAACAAGCTCCGCTCCCCTTCAAATTGTCCTCCAAATTTTTCTATGAGTTCTTCTCTTAATTTGGGCGCGTATTCTTGGCTGTATCGTTCATAATCATCTTTGCTCGCAAAATGGTACTGAAAGAGATAAGTCTGTGGTGTTTCTTCGGGCATTAAGATATGAAAAGAGCGAATCAGCCCCGTGGCGATCACATCGGGTACGTGCTTGGTTTTCATCCATTGGAGCCACTCGGCTTCTACGGAAGCATTCACGGTGATTTTTACTTGATATGTGAGCATAGAATAGGGATTTTAAAAGTACTACTTGGTATGTTTTTGGGTAAAAAAATAGATGCCAAAGTTTTCTCTTTCTACTTTGTTTCGGACAAAAGACCCCACATAGATCAAGGAAGGAACCGCCATCACGAAGGCAATGAACCAAGATCTTAGCCAAATTACTAAGAAATCCTGAGTGAAACCAGCATTAATTGCCACGAGCGCAAAGCTAATGTAAGAAGTAACCAGCATTGCGGTCAGGCAAATTGTGATAAAGTTTGGATTTTTGTTTTTCATGCTGTTTTTAGTTTTTGATGAGACCGGCGAGCGAGAGCCACTGCTTCATGCATATTTCCCTGCCAGGGTTGGCCGTGGCCGGGTAAAATCGTCAAGTTTCCTAGCTCGGAGAGCATATCCAGCGAGCGTTGGGCTTGGGCAAAATCGTGATTCAAGATCGGATTTGTCAATTGTGGCTGCCCCAATTTCCCTGTGAGTAGATTTTGGGTAACAAGCGTATCTCCACTCACCAGCGTATTTCGCTCGGGTAAGTACAAGACTACCTCTCCCTGAGTATGGCCCGGTGTGTGCAAAATATGCGGGCGACCGGGAATGTCTAGTGTCTTTCCGTGCTCCATGGTTCTTACTCGCCCTAAGCGAGGAAGGGTAAAAACGCCATTCCAGACTGCTATGCCTAATATGGTCGCGGTGTAGCGACGCCAAGCATTAGACAAAAGCCCTACCCAAGGTAATTGCAAAGGTTTTTGAGCCATACGTGCATCTGCTTTGTGTATAAACACAGGTACCTGAGTTTCCTTTCTAACTCGCTCGGCAAAACCAATGTGGTCGGCGTGAGCATGGGTCAGTACAATGGCTTCTAATTCCTTGAGGGTATAGCCTAAGGATTCTAAACCTGCCCGAAAGATCTGATAATGCCCTGGAAATCCGGCATCTACCAAAGTCAGACGCCCTTGCTCCTCGATCAAATACCAATTAAAAGGCCCTGTATCAAAATGATGAATACCAGAGGCTACTTCTGACTTTTTTGGGGATGTTTTCATAAAAATACTATTTAGTATGTTTTAGGGTAAAAAAAAATTACAAACTGTCTAGAAAATACTTCAGTTGCTTCAAATAAGATTCGTAATAAAGACGACTACGGTAGAGCTTCCCGAGTCCTCTGGCTCCTTCATAACTGGCGATAATAAACTGAGCCGTTTCTTCAAAATCCTGTGCTTGAATCTGTCCTAAATCAGCCGCGTGAGCTAGATTGACGACAATTTTGGCCTTCCAAGTATTCAAAATTCGGCTCAAAGCAGTACGAAAACGAGCATCAAGTGGTGCCATCTCGTGAATCAGATTGCTGGTAGGGCAGCCATTTCGTAATTGTTCTTCGGAAATACACAGCATGAATTGTTCTATGGTCTGGTAGAGATTGGCGAGAGGATCTTCCTTGGGTTCCAGAGGATCAATCAATCCCTGCTTCATCCGTGGATAAATAATCTCATGGATGACGGCTAATCCTAGTATTTCTTTGTTCTCGAAATGATAATAGATCGCGCCTTTGGTAATTTTTTGGGGTGTAGTGTTTTGGATGTGATCTCTTATTCTATCTACACTTGTACCCTGATAACCCAACTCGTAGATTATTTCAAAAGCTTTTTCTAAAATCAATTGCCGGGTAGCTGCCCCTTTATTCATAAAACATACTGTTTGGTATGTTAACATTAAATTGCCAAAAAATAGTTCTGAGGTTTATTAAAAAAATAAAAAAACCTTTTCCCCAAAGAGAAAAGGCTTTTCCAATTTTCACCTAAATTAATTTTATTTTAGAATCATTCTTTTCACATCAATCTCCTCATTATCAGCAATCAGAGCGTAGAGATACATCCCAGATTTTAGCGTGCTGCCACTGATTTCTACTTCGGTTTCACCTCGCTCACTAACTTGAATTTGCTTGAGGGTTTGTCCTTGCATATTGTAGATGTACAGCGTAGCCGTTTGTACTTGCTCGGGCAAATACATTTTGATTTGAGTATTTTGGTCAAAGGGATTGGGACGATTTTGGTAAAGCTGAGCAGGTACTAGCGCCTCAGCTTCAGTACCAGGAGCGGCCTTGAGTGCTTCTAATTCAGCCTTAAGATTAGTAATTTCGGCTTGTTGCTCTTTGAGTGCCTGCACGAGCACGGGAATCATACCATTATAGTTCACTGCCTTGAAGCCCTCGTTGTCTTCTACGATGAGCTCGGGGAAAACCTTTTCTACCTCTTGGGCGATCAAGCCAAGTTGCTGGCCTTGAGGTAAGGTTCTGTTTTCAAATTTATCTGCTTGGAAGCCATAACTTACGCCTTGAATCGAGTTGAGACGCTCCATAGCAGCCGGAATGGCTTCTACGTTTTGTTTTAAGCGTTTGTCTGAAAAGACAAAATAGTTGGTGGCGATGACATTACCATCTACGGTGAGTTTTTGGCTAGGATCGCTGAAGAGGAAATTTCCAATCCCTACGTTCCCATCGTTGGCAATGACGAGGCGAGGCGTGCTGGGGCCACTTACTTGTTGTCCCCAATCGGCAATGATGAATTTTCCATCATTCTCACCACGGGCGCGCGTGTAGAAGTAAAAGCTTTTGAATACATTCTGGAAGCCTTGGTCATAGCGCACAATGGCAAATCCGGGGTCATCGCGGTCGCGGTCAATACGGAAGATGGCATTGGTGGCACGCAGGTGGATCGGGCGTTCGGGGTTCTCGATACCAACGCCTAAGGCTCCATTGACGGTCAAAGTATTACTCTCAAAATCACCAAGGATCAGGGGACTACTTGTATCACTATTATCGATGAAAAGCTTGTCGGATACCAAGTGGCCTTTTCCTGTATTATAGCCAATAAAAACGTTCCCAGAGCCCACGTCTCCGCTACTTACGGATACCTCACCTGCTCCGCTACCGATGTACGTATTGCGATTACCAGAAACCAGTCCGGCACTGTTGAAGCCAGCTCTAGCTCCTATGAAGGTATTGTCATCACCTTCGCGGAAAAGCCCAGCGTCCCAGCCAATATAAGTGTTGAGCCTACCAGTTGCATTGCTTCGCCCTGCCGAACGACCGATGAAAGTATTCAGGCTTCCGGTGGTGTTGGACAGACCTGCGCCCTCACCAAAAAAAGTATTCGATTGTCCAGTGGTATTGCTTTGGCCTGCTTGCTCTCCAAAGAAAGCATTGAAGCTGCCTCCAGTATTATCTCTTCCGGCGTTACGACCAAAAAAGGCATTCTCAACCCCTGAGGTATTAGCAATGCCACTATTTTGACCTAAGAAAGTATTCGTGCCACTGCAAGTGCTCGGACATTGCGCCCATGCAAGGCTATTTGTGAGGAGGATAGAAAATAAAATGAGTGTTAGTTTTTTCATTTTTTGTAAATGTGTTGGTGAAGTGCCTACTCTTTCAAAGGCTTTTCGGCGGTCGCCTAATGCAAAGCTCGAATACTGGATGAAGATGAGATATACTGTAAATTTAAAAAGGAATGGATTGCCAATCAAGAAACTTTTACCAACGACAGAATTTTGCTACGAACGTGAGAAATTAAAATGATTCACCACCGAAAAGACACAAAAAAACCGAAAGTAACCTTACTTTCGGTCTTCCTTGCAGGGCATTTCCAGTTTTTATTCCCTCATCTCTCGGAGCAAATCGTGGTACAGATTTACCCGAAAGGCATCAAAACCTTCTATGGTTGTCCCGTTGGTGAGGATGACCAAAGTGGCATTTTGAGCTGGGAAATAATGCATCACCGAGTAAAAACCATCCGCAGAGCCTCCGTGCCCGTAGGCAGCACCAAAATCCGTTTCGTGGTATTCTAAGCCCAGACCGTTTTGGGTATGCTGGTAAGCTCCCGCGGGAGCAAGCACGAACCAATCGGTCATTTGCGCTAAGCTATTAGGGTCAACTATCATCCCTTGACCTAAGGCTTGCATCAATTTACCCAGATCACTAGCCGTGCTGATGATCCCTCCATCGGCGGAGCCTAATTCGTCTCCGTACAAATCTTCGGACTCCACCAGATAATCATCGCTAAAGCTGGGATAATAGCCCCGCACCAAGTCGGGCGGTCGCCGAAAGTGAAAACTGGTATTTGTCAACTCGAACGGTTCCAAGAGCAAAGACTGGAGGGCTTCATCGATCCTTTGCTGGGTGATTTGCTCGATGATTAAACCCAATAACACATAATTGGTATTAGAATAGCTGTAAGCACCACCTACTGCCGATTGAGCGGATTTACCCCGCACATAATCGAGCAAATCTCTTGCTGTGAAGCCATTATAAAAGGTATTGACCCGATCCAGTTCAAATTTTGTCGTGTAGTAATCAGCAATACCACTGCGATGACTCATTAAATCGATAACTCGTGCTTCTCTAGCGTTTGCTATATCAGACAATAAACCGGAGGGCAGATAATCTCGGATCAAATCCCGAACATGAAGCTTGCCTTGCTCCTGTAACAGCATGAGGGCAATGGCGGTCAAAGTCTTAGAACAACTAGCGATCATCATGCGGTGGCAGGGGCGGAGATCAATTGCTGAGGCAAGGTCTGCTTTTCCGGCGGTACCTGTCCAAGTACCTTGGTTGGTTTGGAGGTAAACACTCACTCCTACGATTCCTTTTTTGATATTTTCATCCAAAATAGCCTGAAAAACCGCCGCCCTAGGATGGGTATTGATTAGGGTATCCAGTTCACAGGCATATCTTGATGCAGGAATTTGGGGGTCTTCTTGACATCCTGCCAAAAAACCAACTACCAATAGAAAATAGCAACAATGTTTTCTTTTCATTGGTCTAAAAAGTTTATAGTAGTTCCTAGCTCGAGAAGATTATGAGGCATGACTGACAGAGGCCGGCTGAAAGTAGGGTACTGAATCAGATAGCGGTAGCCGAGGCGGGCACGAACTCGCTTGGAAAGCTGGCGAGAAACGAACAAGCCGGGGTCAATCAACAAGCCCGCTTTGCCCAAATAGGTAAATGACTCAAACTGACCTTGTTCGTCCAGACGATAGACTTCTCTGGGATAAAACGAATGAATATAACCGATCCCTCCCGATACGCCCCAGCCCCAGCCTTTGATTTGATAAGTATAATGGTAATCGACTTTTAGATAAATACTGTTTTGTACCTTGGCGTGGTGGAGGAACCCTAAGTCCAGAGAAAGGCTGGATTCGCTGTGTGTACGACTCCGATTCCAAAAGCCAATCCCCACACTAGCACCCGAGGGTCTGGCATCTAATCGGCTAAAAGGAAGCGCAATGGATTCCGAAAAAATAGAAAGACGAAGGGCTTTGATCCATTGGGCTTGTGCCACTAGGGGGCTGCAGAGCAAAAACCCCAGGGTCAAAACCATCCACGGTTTTAGAATAGTTAGTTTCACGATAAAGATTATTTGGTTTGTTGAATGCCCAAACCTCGGAAAGTTTAACTATTTGGGAGTGCTGAAACCCTAGAACTGGAAAAATTAGGACTTGTCATGAGTCTTTTTGAACTGATTGGGGGTAAGCCCTGTCTTTTTTTTGAAGGTTTGATAAAAAGCAGACTTGGATTTGAAGCCTGCCTCAAGCCCAATAGCAAGCAGATTGTATTGATTAAAAGTAGAATCAAGCAACATTTCTTTTACTTTTTCCACCCGGTAAGCTTGAAGGAGGGAGGTAAAACTTTCTCCTTCTTGCGCATTGATCAGTTGAGAGAGATAGCCCGCGCTGATGGCCAGCCTAGCGGCTACATCTTCTAAGCTTAGGTCTGGATTTTCGTAGAGTTGCTCTTCTTCCATGAGTTTTTTAAACCTTTGTAGATGCGTTTTTTCTTTGGTAAGGTTAGTAACTTTGGGTTCATAGGAGAAAGCGGGGCGGCGAGTTTCCAGTATTTTCTGGAGGGCAGATTGATCCTTCGCCAAACTAAACTGAAATAATCCCTCATAAATCAGCCAATAAATGAAAAAGGAAATACCAATCCACAAATAATGGTATAGAGAAAAGGGGATCAGCCCCGAATTTTCTATAATCAAATCCAAAACCAACCAACACAAAATCAAAGCCGTGCTGGCTTGCCACAGCCTCATTAGCCACTTTCGCTCCGTATTTGAGATTTGGCTAGTCTGTATCACCCTGTAAGCGAAGACGGCCAAAATCGTATCGTAGAGAGGAGCTATCAAATACTCCAGATCATAGATCCAAAGCGCGTAAGGAGAAATCCAGGGCCAGGCGGGTAAGCTAAAATCTAGTTCCAGATCAATCAGGATATTTAAGACCAAAAAAATTAAGAAAGGAATGAGCAGATACCAGCGCCTTCGGTCTTTTGCCAAAGGATGCCAAGCAGCACTCAGAAAATAAATCAATAAAGGCACATAAAAAAGTAAAATCCAGGGCACATCGTCGCCCCAAAAATCAATAAAGTAGTAAATATCATCATAGCCACGCTCTGAGAGCCACTCGTTCCACCCAATGATGCTGACCATCAGGATAGCACTCGCTAAATATTTATTATTTTGATCTTTAAATAAAGGATTGAAAAAAATAGCCAGAGCAAAAATAAATCCCTGCGAAAGCCCTAATACAATAAATAGATCAATCAGATCAAATTTCATGGTTAACAGTTATATTCAGCAATCAAAGTTAACCGCCTTGACCAAAAAATAAAAACCACATTCAGAATATTCTATGGAAGCTCACCTCCATCTAATTTGAGTAAAAACCTATGTTGAACCAACTGCTACTCTCTCCAGAAATACAAACTTTTATTCGTGAAAATCTTCACGCTTCACCTGCGGAATTGATGCTCCAGCGCGACCGCTATCCCGACTGGCCCATGGCTGAAATTGTGGAGCAAATTCAAGCTTTAAATAAAGTAAAAAATAAAATTCCTAGCTGGTTCGAGATTCCCCATTTACTCTATGAGCCATTGGCCATAGAACAGTGCTCTTCTGAGGCCACGGCTCTTTATAAAAGCCAACTCCTGACGGGCAAAAGCTTGGCTGACCTAACGGGGGGACTGGGCGTGGATACTTTTTACTTCGCACAAAATTTTACAGAAGTCTATCACGTGGAGCCAAACACAGCACTACAAACGAAAGTGAAGCATAATTTCACCACTCTGGGAGTAGATCGAGTACATTTCTTGAATGAAAAAGCCGAAGATTTTTTGCAAAGAAATCTTAGCGTAAATGCTTTTTATCTTGACCCCTCTCGGCGGGATGTGCAAGGAGGCAAGGTATTCCGATTGGAAGATATGCTGCCGCCTGTACCCGAAGTATTACCGCGCTTGCTGGCACGCTCTTCCGAAATTTTGATCAAACTCTCGCCTTGGCTAGATATAGAACAAGCCGTCCAGAGGCTAAACCAAGCCATTGCGGAAAAACAGGAGAATTTTATCCAAGAAATTCACGTGGTAGAATACGAAAGAGAAGTCAAAGAGCTTTTATTCAGAATCGCGCCCCAAGCCACGGAAGAGCCTAAAATAGCATGTGCGATACTAGAAAGTACAAACAAAAGCTTGAATTTTGATTTTTATAAAAGTGAAGAAACACAGGCTCACGTTCATTACAGCGAACCCCAAAAGTACATATTAGAGCCTTTTCCCTCCATACTGAAAGCGGGAGCCTTCAAGCTTTTTGCCCAGCGTTATCAACTTCACAAACTCCATCCGAATAGTCATCTTTATACTGGTACGCAATTACCGGCTGACAAAACAGTGATTCCTGCACGTATGTTTGAGCTAATGGCCATCAGCAATTACCAGAAAAAAGCTTTTCGTAAAATTTTCCCCAAAGATAAAGCTAATTTGACTACGCGTAACTTTCCTGAATCCGTAGCACAAATCCGCAAAAAACTGGGACTGCAAGAAGGAGGAGAAGATTACCTCTTTGCGACTCGCAATCTGGAAGGAAAACCCATGGTGCTGATTACCCAAAAATTGTGAGTACCTCGGCTGCTTAGTTGATTTCTTTCTGGATTTGGAGAATCGTGGCTTGGTTCAGACCTGTGATCTCAGGAATTAGTGCCACACTTAATCCTTTTTGCAGCGAGTTTCTTACGATCTCGGTTTGCGTTTTGTTTCTTTCATCTTCACGTGTCTTTTGCTCATTTTCAAATTTGATGGTTTGGGCGATACTTGCGTGAAAATGTAATTTATCTAAGTATTGCTCATAGTCTTTCCTCTCTTGTTCTGAAAGATTCATCACGTCTAGTAACACAAAAACACGGCATAAACTAACGAGCCTGCCTCCTCCGCTCCCCATCAGGAACCCTTAGTCTTCCATCCTCATTCCCAGAGGACGTTCCAAATCAGTCATTTCCAAGTGGGCGTAGTCATTGATGCGTTTGAGGTGCCAACCGTGCTCATCATACTGGAATTGGGTAATAGAAGTGTTCTCAATGGTGATTCGGTAAGTCATCGCTGGATTAGAGTCCAGTAACTTACGGCTAATACATTTAATCACCATGCCGTGGCAAAAAACAGCAATTTTCAGATCCTGCTCCGCTAAGGGAAGTAAGTTTTCTTCCAACCATTGGTAAATGCGCTCCTCGACTTCTTTCTGTGATTCTCCGCCTGGAGCTTTAAAATTCCAAGGATCTGCGTGGATTTTCTTCAAAGTGGCTTCATTATACATCTCAGCCCGGACTTTACCCGTCCATTCTCCCTGGCAAAGCTCCACCAAATCGTCGTGTTGAGAAATTTCATTATGATCAAATTGCAAATGCTTAGAGGCAATACGAGCCGTTTGGATGGCTCTGACCGCAGTCGAGGCATAAATTTTATCAAAGTGCATCTGCGCTGCCTCCAGACGCTCTCCCAAGGCACGAGACTGCCGGATGCCTAATTCGGTAATAGGAAAATGGTTGGAGCGTCCACCAATGAGATGTGGATTGGCATTGCCCGTGCTTTGCGCGTGTCGAATAAAGTGAATATCTAACATATAAGATAGGTAGAGGAGATTCTGAGTCCTGTGGAAAAAACATCTAGATTACTCTTCATAGATACGAAACTTTTGGAGCTAGTGCTAATAATCTTAAATTTATTTGCCTTCGCTGATACCATTCCCTTTTATTATCTTTGTGGCTTGGAGTAAAATTGAAATTTCTCCTCTCAGGAGCGAGTGCATTTTGCTCTCTTGAATTGGAAACACCGACACCATGGATACGGAACAGGTACTCAGGGATTATGTAGAAAAGGTACTACACGCACGACAGCATCTTAAACATCGCCTCCCCTCGGAAGAAGAACTTCGAGAGGCTGCCTTGGAGCTAGGTTTTAGTGAAAAAGAACTGGCCTTGGTAGCAGATACGCTTCAGGCTCATCTCAAAAATGGCTGGGGCTATCAAAAGTTAGAAAATTGGACGGCTGCCCTGCAAGAGTACCAAGAAGCACTCAAAATCAATCCTTACCACGGAGATGCTTTACTCAATATCGCTTTTATCAACAAAATTTTGTGGGAAGAGGAAAAGGAGCAAATCTATGCCAATGAGGCCAAAACCTACGCGAGACGTTGCTTGGAAGTCATGCCCGGCAACAAGCGAGCTTTGCGTATTATTGATGAAATTACCCGCGACGAAGAAAACCTCAACCAATGGGGATGTATGCTTTATTGGCTCATCGGCTTGGGGATGTTACTATACTGCTGTGTATAATCTGGAGCGTACCCAAACCAGAGCTTATGAAGACTAGAAAATTTTTGGGCTAAGATAAAATTTGAGAAGAAAAACGAAACAGAAAATACACTAATCATCCAGCGCATAAGGGATGAGCTGCATGCGATCTAACTCGGAACCTTCGGCTAAGTCTTCGGCTTCTTTGAAGATATCCATATCATCTTCAGGATAAAACCAATCTATCTCGACCTTGCCACCTTTTCTTTCGTAAGTTTTCAAAAATTTAAGTACATTCAAAATAGCTTTAAAAGAACTGGTATTAAAATAAGTAAGCCGAAAAGTAATTCTTAAGGGGCGGTTCACTTCAAGGGTATAGCGCTTGAACCATTGAATGATTTTGTCATAAAACTCACCAGTATACTCGAGATAAGATTCACCAGAGATTTCGCACTGGCCGTTTCTGGCGTCTAGGGAAACATAGGGGGTAAAAAATTCACTTCTTTCTCCTTTGATTTTCAAATTTTCCATAAAAATGATGCCTACTTTGATACCTTGGCGGCAATGGTTAGGAAGCTTGTCTGATCATTGATCTTTTTTAATCCAATATCTAAAGGATGGCCCGAGGTGAGAGCTACTTTGATAAGACCAATGCCTGCCCCTCGCCCCTCTCCCATGAGAGGACGAGCCAACAAAGCGAGGCGATAGCGTCTGAGTCCCTTCTCATCCAAAGAGTTGATGTAGCTACACCGCTTGGTAATTCCTTCGATAGAAGAGGATCGTACGTAATTACCTGCCACCAAGATATAGTGATTTTTCGTTTCTTGGATAGCAATCAAGCCCATTCTACCTTTTTGACCGGAAATATTGGTTTCAGGAGAATAATATAGAATATTTTCCGATAACTCGATGAAAATGGAAAAAAGTTTGCGCCGCACACGGGGAACTTTATCGAATTTGTGTTCAATCTCATCACTAATTCTAGAGATAACCGTGTGATTGACAGGCCCTTCATAGGAAACGATAGAGCCGTCTGATTTAGAGAAAAATGCTTCCCAAGATTTCATAAAATTACGCGTTAAAAATACTTTCCAATTAGGTGTTTCATTTTGGTTTCTTCAGGCCAACGCTGCGCTTGTGCTATCTCTTCAATTTTCTAATTTAAAAGGTAAGCCGCTCTATATTTCTTTTTTTGATCCAATTCAAGTACTTCTGTAAAGCCGGTGCTTCCTTTAAAGCTGCCAGACTCGCGTACTGACTTGCCAACTCTTTATTGCTAAACGTATGATGGAGTGTGCTGTGGCAAGGTTGACACAGGTCAATCGTAGGGCCATATTTGCCCCCTTTTTGCTTAGGAACTAAATGATGTTTACTGGTACGGCTGACGGTTCTCTCACACAATTCGCAAACTTTCATTTTATCAAAGATTACTCGAAAATAAACGGTTTGGACTTACTATGAATGCTCATCCTTATAAACCCGAGATAGAGGGTTTACTCTTATTAAAATTATGAAATTTCTTAAAATTTTTATTCTTTTTAGTTAAAGAGTCCTATTATATATTACGTAGGGATTTGGCTCTAGTCTCAAATATGTCAAAAAAACCTTCAAAATTGTCTATCTGGTTTTCGTTTTTGCCACAGATAATCCGAAAAAGAACATTTACCCATCCATTTTCAGGCATTTGTAGAAAAAAGGCATTTTTCCAACTTTGTAAGATTGACGAATTAATCGATCTTTTTACAAAAACCAAGCCCAAGTCTTTTTCATTTAATCGTAGAAGAAGGATTTTAAATTTTCTCCCCAGAATGGACTTCTCGAGTCTGACCACGGAGTTGCTCTACCATGATTTCTACCTTTTTGATGCGTTTTTTTACACTTTTGAAGAAATAGCTAGGAGAAATACGTTTGACCCACCACATCAGGTGCGCCTCCTTAGCGATAAGAATATGCAACTTGGCTCGACCTACCTGAGCCATAATGGTTTGGGCGACTTCGCTCGCTCCTAGTTTGGAGTCGTCTATCATTTTCTGCCCCATTGATTTTACTTCTTCTCCTCCTCGGGCGTATTGGATGATATTGGTTTTAAAATAAGAAGGCATTACACAAGAAACCTTGATATTAAACTCATCCAATTCTGTATGCAATGTCTCGGAGAGCGAAAGCACCGCCGCCTTGGTCATATTGTAAGGAGCCATTCGAGGGGCATTGGCAAAAGCCGCGGCACTGGCTGTATTGATGATATGACCTGCTCCTTGTTCCCGCATGGTGGGGATAAAATAATGACAACCATACAACACGCCCATTTGATTAATCCCCACGATCCAATCCCAGTTCTCTAGGCTGTATTCACTTACTCGTCCGCCGTCACCTACGCCTGCATTATTAAAAAGCAGATCAATTCCCTGCGTATGCCCCAGAAAATCCTTGGCTACTTCGGCATACTGGCTACGGTTACTCACATCCAAAGCATAGGGGAGGGCCTTACTTCCTTTACTTTCTACCAGCCGAGCCGTTTCTTTAAGAGGGCTCCAATTGATATCAGCCAGTCCTAGGTACCATTGGTCTCTGGCTAATTCTAAGGCCAGCGCACGACCCAAACCAGAAGCAGCCCCCGTAATAAAGGCTCTTTTCTGGGGATATTTCTGAGAAACTTGATAGTAGTAAGGCAGTGGCATGGGTTCGTATAAAATTCAGATTAGGAGCTAGAAACAAAGATTACCCAAAAATACAAATATTTTGATGAAAGACGAGTCTTGAGAATTGCGCTTCTCGGTTTTGTCAGATGTTATGCAAATTATAGCAGGCTGGGTGAGGATTTTAGATTTCGAGCCCAAGCTTGGCATCAAGTCCCTTCTGCCAAGAACTTACTCCCGAACCGCCACCAAGAACGCATCTTCAAAGCCTTTTTCCTGAATCTTCCTGAGCAAATTGTCAGCACGACCCTGGTCGTACTCTCGGCCAATCATATACTTGTAGCGATAGCGGTCGCCTGCTTGTCCTCGATACTCTACTACGGTTTCGTCCAAATCTGAAAAGACTTTCTCTACATCAATCGGGCTACGAGTGGCCATGATTTGTACTCGATAGTAGAGCGATCGATCTTCGGGTCGGGGTTGAGATTGTACAAAGGTGCGAAACCCCCGGAAAATGGCCGAAGCAATGATAGCTTGCCCATAGTCCGAATTGAGGTATTGCTCCTCGGCAGGATTGGTCAGGTAGCCACATTCCACCAATACGCTGGGCATATCGGTGTATTGGGTTACGTACAAATTTCTACCACGGCGTCGAGCATCCCATACGCCTCTACTTTTGCGACCAGCCCTTGTCTCAAACTCTTCTTGGATGAAGCGGGCGAGTTGGAGGCTAGCTTTTTGTTTGTAGCTATAAATATGGCTTTCTGTACCGTGAATGTTTTTGCTCTGATTAGAATTAGCGTGAATGCTGATAAAATAATCTGCCTTGTTTTCATTAGCAAAATCCACCTTTTCCTGTAAGCTCTGCGTAATGTCTTCGGTACGAGTGTAAAGTACCCGCACATTTTTGAGTTCAGGCGATTGTTGGATATAATTGCCTAGTTTGAGCGCGATGAGGAGGTTAATATCTTTTTCGTGCTTAAAGGACGCCTTACTACGCAAGGTGCCCGGGTCTCTGCCTCCGTGCCCGGGGTCAATGACCAGGGTCAGGGTTTGAGTCCAGGCACCAGTATAATTGTAGAAGAAAGAGATAAAAAAACAGAAAAAGAAAATACTTGACCTCATTTTTATGATCAGAGGAGTTTAAGATTGACTAAACGGGCTCGATGATGCCCTTTACAAACTGCTTAATCGCCTGGTTGTCTGCTTGATATTGACTCAAATTTTTAATAAAAGCACTCCCGATAATCGCTCCCTGCGCGTACTGACAAGCCTTTTGGAAGCTGACGCGATCGTGAATCCCAAAACCAATCAGTTTGGGGTTTTGCAAATTCATCGCCTGAATCCTCTGGAAATAAGCCTCTTGATGCTCAGAAATATTACTGGTTTTGCCTGTGGTACTCGAGCTAGAAACCATATAGATAAAACCTTGGCTGTAGGCATCTATAGTGCGTATACGCGCTTCGGAAGTTTCAGGTGTAATCAGAAAGATATTAGAGAGCTGATGTTGGTCAAACAATTGCTTATACTCTTGCTGGTATTCGTGCATCGGCAAATCAGGCAGAATCAGACCATCCACACCGATGGCCGCGATTTGCTCACAAAAACGCTCAATACCAAATTGTACCACAGGATTCAGATAGCCCATAAGTAGTACAGGTACTTGTACGTGTTTTCTAAGGTCTTTGATTTGATCTAAGAGCAAGCGTAGATGCATGCCATTTTCTAGGGCTTGCTGATTACTAGCTTGAATGGTCGGCCCGTCTGCAATGGGGTCAGAGTAGGGGATTCCGATCTCCACGATATCAGCCCCTGCTTGCTCGATGGCCTCGAGGATAGGCAGCGTATCTTCCTTGCGGGGATAACCTGCTGTGAAGTAAATCGCGAGTAGATTTTCTTTTTTATTTTGAAATAAACGGGTAAGACGATTTTGAATCACTGTCATAAAAGTTTTTTAGATAAGAGTCTCAGCTTAGCCGTCAGTGTTCTACGAAGCCTGAACGCCGAAAGCTAAGCAAGGACGTACTAACCGCTAAAATTAATGAACAAGCCCTAAATCTTCATTTTAAAAGTAGAATTTCCCACTCCAAACCTGAACATTTATTTATATTTGTGTTTTAAATGAAGTAAAATTATGGAGCATACAAAAGAAGAGTACGAAATCCCTGCCCTTGGTGTCAAATATATCTTAGAAAAGAGTGAGCAAGGCAATCTCGTATCTATGCCTGAGGAGGATTTCGAGAAAATCTTCGAGAAAATGAAAGAGTTACAAGAGAAAGTAAATGAACTGCAAAATCAAGTCATTGAAGACCTCAAGAGGCAAGCACTCATCAAGAATATTCTCAACAGTTGATCAAATCAGCATTCCATTAAAATAGAATGGGAAGCATTCTGAAAATCATTGACCCTCAGATTCTCGCGTTTCGGCCAGGCGATAGAGACTTAATCGAGGAAAATCTTCCTGTCCGTGCGATTGCGCTTGTTTTGCTGATGAAGGCGAAGTGATTTCTTCCTTATTTTTGTATTGATTCACACCAATCATCACCTGCTGACCGCTCTTGAGGGCTTCTTGCTGTATATGAGCTTGAGCTTCAATGGATTTGGTAATTTGTCCCTGCTGAAAAGCAGCCATAAATCCTCCTGCTTCCTCTATTTGCTGGAATAAAGCCCAAGCTTTCTCTGCCAATTGCTGAGTCAGATACTCTATATAATATGCTCCTGCCGCCACATCTTGGACTTTATCCAAATAAGATTCTGCTTTTAAGATAGTAGAAACATTCCGGGCAATTCTACGAGAAAAATCATTGGGTTCTTGGTAAATCTCATCGTAGGGAGCGACTGTTAACATATTACAGCCCCCCATTACGGCAGCCATGGCCTCAGTGGTGCTTCTGAGCATATTGTTGTAAGCATCCAGACGGCTCTTATTCCAATCTGAGGTGCGGGCGTGAATAAAACAAGGGCGAAACTTGAGTTGATAAGCTTTCAACATTTGCTGCCAAAGCAGCCTCAAAGCTCTAAACTTGGCGATTTCTAGGAAATAATGCCCCCCAATGGCTAATGAAAACTCCGTTTGGTCAAAGAGGAAGTCAGATTCTATGCCCTTTTCAGTCAATTGATCCAAATAGGCGACCCACATGGAGAGACTGTAAGCCAGAGCGTGTACGGTATGGCCGCCTGCATTTTGCCATATTTGCCCATTAACTAGCAAATTCTTAGAAGTAGTGCTGGCTTTTTCCCGAAGCAGCTGAGCCAGCAAATCAAAGCCATCCTCTGGTAGATCACCGCTTACTGCCCAATGACCCAACAAATCATACTGGACTGTACCCGAAAAAGATAAGGAATCAAGTTGTGCCAAAACCGCCTGATTTAAGACATTAAAACGGACTTCCAAAGGAGGAAAACCCCAATTTAATACCTCACGAGGCAACTGCGCCAGCGCCATCTCGGGCTGGGAAACAATGATTTGAAGCTTATCTGCCCCTTGGTTCAGGGCGTCTGAGGCTACATCAGGATGAGCCAATAGCACTTCTGCTGAAACTTCTACACGATTCTGCCAAGAGCCTTCCCCAAAATCCTGAGGCTGAAGTAGGGGAGGGGGGGCGGTTTCTGCCGTGTAAAAAGGATCTAGTTCAATCCCTTCGGGCAGGTGCGTTTGGAGTGAGGCAAAATCTGGGTCTTTGAGTTTTTTGATAGACTCTTGTATCCAAGCTTCTCGATCAAGAGCTTGAAAATCGCTAAAAAGCTGGGTTAGGTCTTTGGTCATAACTTTGCGAGCTTGAAATGATTGACTGGCATTAAAGTAAATAATTTTTTGATAAAAAGTAAAAAAGAAGCGTGTTCAACTGTTAGCTCACAAGGACAACCTCACGAAGTCTAGCAAACTCCGGGTCAACTACGAAAAAAAGCGTGGGATTATAACCACGCTTTTATCCGTTTTGAGTCAACAGGTTAATTTCTTATGCTTTGTCATTGGCCATGGCTGCCACTGGATTTTCGTGGCCGATGAAGCTCTGATAATTCACATCATCAATGACCATTTTGGAAATAATTTCTCGCATTACTTCCGAAGAACCTCCGCCAATGGTGCCCACGCGACTATCGCGAAACATACGAGCAATTTTGTAATCCTCAATAAAGCCATAGCCACCAAAAAATTGTAGAGCTTTATACATGGTTTGGTCAGAAAGCTCCGAGGCTAAGAGCTTGGCCATGGATGCTTCCTTCACGGCGTATTTGCCATCGTTGTGCATCCGACACACGTGATAAATAAAATAGCGGGCGGATTCTATCTCGGTAGACATATCGGCAATCCGGTGGCGAAGGGCTTGAAATTTATTGAGTTTGCGCCCAAAAGCTTCTCGCTCGGACATATATTGCAAGGCATATTTCAAAGCAAAATCACTGGCGGCTACGGCTCCGACGGCTCCGATCAGCCTTTCTAATTGCAAGCCACCCATCAAATAATAAAAGCCCTTGCCTTCTTCACCAATCAAATTCTCCGCGGGTACTTTGACGTTATCAAAAAACAATTCAGCCGTATCCGAAGCGTGCCAGCCCAATTTGTCGAGTTTATTAGCACTTACTCCCTCCGCGTTGCGGTCAATAATCAAAAGGCTAAAACCAGCCGAACCCGCTTCTGGATTAGTCTTGACTACCGTTACCAAGAAATCGCCATATACGCCGTTGGTAATAAAAGTTTTAGAACCATTCACGATATAGTGATCTCCCTCACGCTGAGCAGTAGTACGGATATTAGCCACGTCAGAGCCCGCGCTAGGCTCAGTAATAGCAATCGAGCAGATCCATTCGCCAGAGATGGCTTTGGCAAGGTATTTTTGCTTGAGAAATTCACTTCCAACATTCGCAATGTAAGTAGCCGCCATGTATTGATGCGCGGTCGGGATGATCGAGAAACCCCCTGACCAGCAACGAGCGAGTTCTTCTATAAATACCACCGAAAACCAGAAGTCAGCGTTCATTCCACCGTATTCTTCGGGGAAATTGATGCCCAAATAACCCATTTCCCCAAACTTTTGCCAGATTTCCTTGGGTACACGTTGCTCTTTCTCCCATGCATCTATATGAGGAATACATTCGCTTTCTAGAAATCTTCTAAGTCCTTGACGAAAAATTTCGTGTTCTTCTGTGAAATAGTAGGAGTCCATATTGCTTTTTTAAATTTAATGCAGAATTAGGTGTAAAAATGCGGAAAATATCTTGTTTCTCAAATTTTCCTTGAAGGAAAGTTTAATTCTATAGAAAAATAATGCAATTGTGCCTCAAATCCAAAAATCATAGGCCTCTAAAAAAAATATTTTGCTTTCCTGTGAAATTGGCTATTTTTAGGCGATCGAATTTAAATTAAAATATTTCTTGAAACACCAATCCCTTAATTATGAGCTTAGAAACTGCTACCCAAAAAGTGAAAGAAAAAGTATCCACCTCAGCTGGAGGCTTAGACAGTAGTGTTAAATTTGATTTAGGAGAAGGCGTAGTCTACCTAGACGGAACGGCCAACCCCCCCGAAGTTAGCAACGAAAACAAAGATGCGGATTGCACCATTAGTATGGAAATGGACGACTTCCTGAGCATGATGGACGGGGAGCTAAACGCAATGAATGCTTTTATGGGTGGAAAAATGAAAATCGATGGCGATATGAGTGTAGCCATGAAGCTATCTTCTGTATTTGGTTAATTGTAAATAGTCCACCATCGACAGATCACAGCCAACGGCTCAGTCGTATAGAGCAATCACCAGATAAAGCTCAAAAAAACTGGCGACCGTGGACTGTCGTCTGTCGACTAATTCCAAAAAAAAGCCTTCCATCATTTGACAAAAAAAAATCGATCCATTATATTTGCAACACGATTCGAAAATAGTCCGATGGTGTAACTGGCAACACGTCTGATTTTGGTTCAGAAGAGTCTAGGTTCGAGCCCTAGTCGGACTACAAGTCTTGAATTTTAACAATGCGCGCCTTTAGTGCATTGTTAATTTCATTTTTGGAGAAGCACTAATTTATTGAATAGAATCTACTCCGTGGCTCTCGATAAAATCATTAAGCAACAATCCGCCTAAATCAATCATGTCTTCGGTTAAAATTTTCTCCGGTACGAGTTCCCTTTATTTGGCAGAAAAAATCGCGAAAGCCTACGGCAAAAAGCTAGGAAAACTAGAAATCCAACGCTTCAACGACGGGGAAATGTCTCCCTACTTTGACGAATCAGTACGTGGCTGTGATGTTTTCCTCATTCAGTCTACTTTCCCCCCCGCCGAAAACATCATGGAATTGCTGCTGATGATTGATGCGGCGCGGCGTGCTTCTGCCAAATACGTGACCGTGGTGGTTCCCTATTTTGGCTACGCGCGTCAAGATCGTAAGGACAAACCCAGAGTAGCCATCGCTGCCAAAGTCGTCGCCAATTTGCTTTCTTCGGTAGGTTCAGACCGTTTGATGACTTGTGATTTGCACGCGGGACAAATTCAGGGTTTTTTCGATTTTCCCGTAGATCACTTGGATGGCTCAGCGGTATTTGTACCTTATATAGAAGATCTAAATTTAGAAAGACTGGTCTTCGCCGCTCCCGATGTAGGAGGCGTGGGGAGAGCGAGAAGCTATGCCAAAATCTTTAAAGCCGACATGGTAGTCTGCGACAAGCACCGCAAAAGAGCCAATGAAATTGCCTCCATGCAAGTAATCGGGGATGTAGAAGGAGCCAACGTGGTGATCGTAGACGATATCATCGATACGGGCGGTACGATGTGCCGAGCCGCACAAGCGTTATTAGACAAAGGTGCTAAAACAGTAAGAGCCATTTGTACTCATCCTCTGCTCTCAGGCAATGCCCTAGAAAAAATAGAGAACTCTTCTCTCGAGGAAATTGCCGTTTCAGATACCATTCCACTCCGCGAAAAAACACCTAAAATCCGAGTGTTAAGTGTGTCTCACCTTTTTGCAACGGCTATTCGTAGAGTCCATGACCATGAGTCTATCAGCTCTTTATTTATACAAAATAAGTAAAACTTAATCGCAAAATTCGTATCTTTGCGCCCCCAAGCGGATCGAATAGATAGATAATTAATCTTAATATGAAGACAACAGAGTTATTAGGGTATAAGCGAGAAGAACTCAGCAAGAGCAGCCTCAAAAAGCTTCGCGCTGAGGCATACGTTCCCTGTGTGCTGTACGGTGGAGAAGAGCCTGTTCACTTCTCTGCTCCCATGATTTTATTCCGAGAGTTGGTCTATACCCCCGACGTCTATAAGGTAAAGCTTAATATTGAAGGTACAGAATACGATTGTATTCTGCAGGATATTCAGTTCCATCCCGTTAGTGATATTATCCTGCACGCCGACTTCTTACAGCTTTTTGACGACAAGCCCGTGAAAATGCAGATTCCCGTGAAATTCTATGGAAATTCGCCGGGTATGCAAAAGGGTGGAAAGTTGATCTCAAAGCTGAAAAGAATCAAGATCAAAGCACTTCCTGATAATCTACCCGACTATATTAACGTAGATATTAGTAAACTAGAACTAGGAAAATCGGTCAAGGTTAAAGACATTCAACCTGAGAGCTACGAAATTTTAGTGGCTCCCTCTGACCCCATTGCCTCCGTTGAAATACCTCGTGCTCTACGTGGTAAGCAGACCGCCGATGAGGAAGAGGAGGAAGCAGCTCCGGAAGCTTAAATGGCTTAAAAATCTAAACAGAAGGTCTTACCGTTTTTACAGTAAGGCCTTTTTATTATTCAATCAATAGCTGAGTGGTAAGTAATGATTTGATCGCTGGAAAGTGGTTAGTAGGAGTAAGATTCACCGGAGTGGCTTATTTTGCAGGTATTCAATGAATAGTAGATTATTCAAAGTCATTACTATAGCTCCTGATACATATTCTTAACCCGTAACTTCCAACATATATGAAATATCTAATCATTGGTCTGGGAAATCCCGGTGCTGAATACGAACTGACCCGTCATAATATTGGTTTTATCGTGTTGGATCAACTAGCAGAGCGCTATGAGGCAGAATTTCGTACCGAAAGACTAGCCGAAAAGACCGAAATTAAACACAAAGGCCGAACCCTACACCTCGTTAAGCCCAATACCTACATGAATGCCAGTGGTAAGGCAGTTAATTATTGGATGCAGGAGCTCAAGATAGATCGCTCCCAAATCTTGGTCGTGGTAGATGAGATCGCGTTAGCACAAGGGCAGTTAAGAATGCGTGCCAAAGGCTCTGACGGTGGGCATAATGGTCTCAAAGACATTCAACATGTTTTGCAGGGGAACAATTATCCTCGCCTCCGGTTTGGGATTGGAAATGATTATCACAAAGGAAAGCAAATAGACTATGTATTGGGCAATTTCACCCAAGAGCAATTAGTAGAACTTGAAGCTCCCTTGGAAAAAGCCTGTGAGATGATCTTGGCTTTTGCCACTATCGGTATTGAAAGGGCGATGACCCAATACAACGAATAGAAAAAGGTGAAGCTTGTAAAGGCTCCACCCTCATCAATAGTAAAACAGAAACAAAAAAATCTATAGCTATGCTTGCTCCTCAGCAGCAGGGCTCTCTTCGGATTTGTTTTGCGCTTCTTCTTTCTGAGAAGCAGGTGACTGATTTTTTTCCGCGAATTCTTTCTTGATAGCTTCCACATCTACATTGCGAATAGTTGGCTTCCAAGATATTTGCTTAATAATTCTCTTACGATTATTTGCTCTTGCGCGGTTCTTACGGTGTTTTCTTTCTAATCTCGTTACGGCCATGTATTCTAAAAATTTTATTTCCTGCAAATTTAAAGGATTAATTCAGAAACTACAAGTTGAAAACCCATTTTCACGCACCTCTCACTGGCTTTTCAGGAAGATCAGTTAAATTTGAATATTGAAATGATTAAAACTTTATCTTTGATAAAAATTTTTGAGAAATCTTAAAAAAACTAGAAGCTCAAGCCTCAATCACTCCAGATTATGAAAAAACAAAAACCCGCCTTATTGAAAGGAACCCGAGATTTTGCCCCCGAGGTTATGATTAAACGGAACTTTATCCTAGATCAAATCAAGGATACCTTCCGTAAATATGGATTTCTTCCCCTGGAAACCCCCTCCATAGAGAGGCTGGATGTGCTTACTGGTAAATATGGTGAAGAAGGCGATCAATTGATTTTTAAAATTCTGAACTCAGGCGACTTCTTAGATAAGATCGCTGAGCAAGAACTCGCCGAAGGCTATAAAAAGCTGATCCCTAAAATTTCCAAACGTGCCCTTCGCTATGACCTGACGGTGCCCTTTGCCCGCTTCGTTTCTATGAATCGTGGGGAGATTAATTTTCCTTTCAAGCGGTTTCAAATTCAGCCCGTATGGCGCGGCGACCGCCCACAGAAAGGACGCTATCAGGAATTTTACCAGTGTGATGCCGATGTCGTTGGCACCAATTCCTTGCTGTGTGAAGCAGAAATTATTTTAATGATCCACGAAGTATTTGCCAGACTGGGCATTCAAAATTATGATCTAAAGATCAACAACCGGAAAATTCTTAGTGGCCTCGCCGAAATCATGGATGAAAAAGACCGACAAGGTGATCTGTTTGTGGCCTTGGACAAACTAGACAAGATCGGCCTAGAGCAAGTAATTGAGGAGCTAAAGAACAAGGGTTTCAGCGACCAAGCCCTCGCCCACTTAGAACCCGTGCTCAATCCTAGCGAGCAAGGGCAATTGGATTACCTAAAAACTGCCTTTCAGCACTCAGAAGTAGGGCAGAAGGGAATACAGGAGATAGAAGAAATCATGCAACTGGTCAGTACTTATACAGGAGAAAGTAATCTGACAGAAACACACCATTTACAGCTAGACCTCACCTTGGCTCGTGGCTTGACTTACTACACGGGAGCCATTTTTGAAGTAAAATCTACAGAAGTAAGCATCGGAAGTCTCGTAGGTGGGGGGCGCTACGATGATCTGACGGGTATTTTTGGTTTGCCAGATATGTCGGGAGTAGGCTTTTCTTTTGGCATTGATCGCCTCTATGATGTGATGGATGAGTTAGGATTATTTCCAGAAGATGCCGGACTGAGTACGCACGTGATGTTTGTAAATTTTGATGAAAATGCACAAAATTATATCTTACCTCTGTTGCACAAGTTCAGGCAAGCTGGCTTGAATTGTGAGATTTACCCAGAGGCCGCCAAGCTCAAAAAACAAATGAACTACGCCAACGCCAAGCAAATTCCTTATGTCATCTTGGTTGGCTCAGAAGAAATGCAAACGAATAAACTCAGTTTGAAAAATATGGAAAGTGGTGAGCAGCAAAAACTGACTTACGCTGAGATCATCACACAACTTAAGGAACAGTTATTGTAAATTAGTTTCGAGAATATTATCTCCCTTAACAAGGCATCCGTCAAAGAGGCCGATACGTTAAGAATACGAAGCATTGATTCAATCTAAATACCGATTAGAAGCCATTGCCAGTATTTAGCAATAAAAAAGTTAAACAATCTATTGGAAATAAGCGTAAATATCATTATAGTAACGATTTTTGATAACACAGTCCAAGCTTCTAATGGAGGCTACACAAACCTAGTTAAAGCTCTTACACCTAATAAACTAATACAGCAATGTTATTCGCAATTCTATTATCTATCATTCTTAATTTCTCTGTAAACACGGATGTAAACGCTGTCCCTCATCAGGATGAGCTTTATCACGTGATCGTGACTCAGGGAGTAATTGTCAACAAAACCTCGAATGAAGTCCTCAAGAGAGGAATGAAAATCAAAGCAGGCGATCAAGTAGTTTTTAAATCTGGAAATGCGCGTGCGATTGTTATTGGTAATCGTCGTGGCCGTTTTGTTCTCTCTCCCAAAGAGAAACAAACTAGCAGCGAACTGATTGCTACTGTATTTGAGGCAGTCTCTCCACTCAAAACCAACTCCAAGCTAAGTACCAGAGGCTTCGAGGATGCTGAGGAAGTGGTCAATTTTAGAGATTACTTCGGAGACACTACTTTTGCCATTGTCGGTAACAAACTGCCCGTGAAAGTAGCTAGTAATTACCAAATGGATGATCATAATTTCTTTATTGTAAGATATGTATATCAAGGGGAAGTGGTCAACAAATTAGTTGGTTTTAAAGGAAGCGTATTGACTCTCGACAAAAATGAACTCTCTTCTTATAAAGGTAAAAATTATCCTATCAACGAAGTAGAGCAAGTATCCCTATACTATGTTACTGGATACGATCGTAGCAAGGGCGAGAAGGGAAATCCACAATTAATCACAGAGTTCAAACCACTTTTTTTGACAGAAAAAGAAGTAGAATCTACCTTGAAAGAATTGAAAAGTATCTTTACCGGTGATAATCTCAACTACGAACAGATGCTCGATGAATACTTTACTTTCGTACGTGATGTTTATGGAGTTACGGACAAAAACGTACTAGAAGATTGGTTGCTAGCACGTGATCTGCTGAAAAAAAGCTAGTCGGAAATTTATAATCCTCGATGATTCGTATCATATTTGTACAAGAAGAAGTCAGGTTCTCACAATCTGACTTTTTTTAATAACAGTGCCTATGCAATGGAAACAGCGCTTCAGAATCAAACCAAAAATATGGCTGCTAAGCATCCTACATGCTTTCTTCATGCTTTGGTTGACCTTCTTCTTGCTCTCTTATCCTTATGTATTGCCCGATGAGTTCTTGCTCGTGCAAGCCACCTCGGTCACCAAAAATCTAGTCCTCAACCTAGAAGAAAAGCCAGATACGAATCGCTTCCTTTTTATCAATGTAGCTTGGGATAAGGTGATGGCCAACAAATACGATCCCGCCATTCCGGGCTATGCCATTGGTAAAGAACCCATTACGGACAGAGCCAAGCTCGTGGGGCTTTTAAAGCTGCTCAAGCGCAACCCTGAATACAAATTCGTGGTACTTGATATCTTTTTCAAAGGAGAAACCGAGCACGATTCCAGCCTAGTGGCATTGATCAATAGCATGCCTAATATTTTGGCTTCTTATCATCGTGATGCCCAAGATCGTCCGGACCTTCCAGACCTGGCACTAGCAGATGAACATTTGGGGCTTTCAGAATTCGAAGAAGCATGGGGCATGCATCTCAAATTTAAAATTGTGCATAATGATACCATCAAATCTACTCCCTTGTTGATTTATGAAGCACTTTACGATAAAAAATTTCACGAGGGCTTTTGGTTTGATTACCTGGGGAATAAGCCCGTCTTGAACTCCTTTATCCTCGATTACCGAATCCGAAACTTTGATTATCTGCAAAATCGTTATCCTAAGGTCAATCTTGGAGAGTGGCTCAATCCTGCTTATAATATTCTACCCATTCTAGACGAAGATATTTTTGACGAAATTGAAGTAATTGAAGAAACCGCAGCGCCAGCATCGAGCGAAACAGAAGAGGCCCTAAATGAAGAAAATCTAACCGAAGGGCTTGAAGAATTATCTGAAGAAGAGCTACTAGCTCTGGAAGCAGACCCCACGCTGGAAGAAACTACTTTTGATAGTTTAGCCGTAAGCGCAGAGATGGGGGAAGAACCCTTGACCAATTGGCTAGAAGAATACGATTTACAATACATAGATGAGAGTTACGTAGATTTGTACGTGGATGATCTAGTTAGAGATAAAATCATTTTTGTAGGAGACTTTGAGGATCGAGATATTCACGAGACCATTTATGGCGATACGCCAGGTCCTATCATCTTATTGGATGCTTTCTTAGCCTTAGAAGCAGGAGATAATGTTATTCGTGTTCCTTTTTTGATTTATTTGGTTTTCTTTTACGCGCTCATCTCCTACTTTACTTTTTCTTATCGCACCGTGTATGGAGCCTGGCTGCAAAGGCTTACGCATCGTGCTCGTGCTACGTTTCTAGAATCTTTGACAGTATATTTGATCTACTTTGCTTTGGTATCGATTGGCTCTTTCTTTTTGTTCAATATTCATATTGGAGCCTTGGTATTGGCTTTTTATATGTATTTGATAGAAAAGGGAAGGAGCTTCCTTGGTCAGTTACAGAGCAAACGAAAAGCAGGACTACAAGAAGAAGTAAGAATTAATTGACTGAGGTTGTCAATTATCCGTTTTTTAGAGTCTTTCGACAAATGGGTCTTTTTCCTGCATATTTCAGATACTTTCCCGTCAAACCTTGGAGTTTGCTAATCAAAAGGCGCTTTATCTGCGAAAAAAGTAGCCTATCACAATTCTCTCAAATCAAAATCGAGCAGCTGCTGAGCTAAAAAAGAAATTTCTTGATAAAAATTGAAAGCTCCTACACCTATTCATCCCTCAATACTCTCACTGGATTCAGGCGAGTGGCATACCAAATTTGCGTGCTGATGGTCAAGAAGGTAACCAAGAGGGTAAGCAGCATGGTGGCCAAGAATAAGATTCCGTTCAATTCCATTCGATAGGCATAATTTTGAAGAATCTGATTTAGCAAATAATAAGCAATTGGAAATCCGAGCAGGCACGCCAACAAGATGAGTTTAACGAAGTTTCCACTAACCAAAAAGACAATATTTTGAAGATTAGCTCCTAAAACCTTGCGAATGCCAATTTCCTTGGTGCGCTGTTGTACCGTGTAAGAAGCTAATCCAAACAAACCCAAACAAGCAATGCCAACGGCGAGTAAGGCGAAAGATAAGAAAATTCGTCCTAGCAATTGATCTTGCTTATAATTTTCTGTAAATGCTTCGTCTAAGAAATTTGGCTCAAAAGGATATTCATCTTCAAATTCCTGCCAGATTTCTTTAATAAAGCCCAGCGTGGCACTTAGCTCCTGAGGCTGAACTTTAATCATCAAATTATAGGGACGAGAGGAAATGTACATCAGGGTAGGGCGGATATTCTCATGCAGGGAATGCAGGTGAAAATCTTTGACCACACCAATCACCTTAGATTCAGACTTAGAATAACTACTACGTACTTTTTTGCCCAGAGGATTTTCCCAACCCACCGCTTTTACAAAAGCTTCGTTGACAATAATGGCCTCACTACTATCTGAGGGAATATTCGGATCAAAATCACGCCCACTGGTGAGTTTCATCTCCATAGTCTCGAGATAATGGTAGCCCACCGGTGCTACATCTACACTGATATCTCTCCAAGCTTCCTGTTTAGACTCTACTTCATAAGGATTATAAGCCCAAGAATTATAAGAGGGAACCAGTGAAGTCATCGCTACTTGTTTGACACGAGGGTTTTGCAGTAAACGCGCTCGCATCACAGGTGCTTTCTCAAAAAGCTCGTCGCTGGTCATGTTCAGAATGACCACCTGTTCGCGGCTGAAACCTACGTCTTTCTGCATGATATAGTTTAATTGACGGAAAACACCCAGTGTACAAATGAGCAGAATCACCGAAGCAGTAAATTGAAATACAACGAGACTTTTCCGCAGGGTGTTACCTTGGCGACTACTGGCAAATTTACCTTTGAGTACTTTAACGGGTTCAAAAGAGGACAAAACCATCGCCGGATAGACCCCACTCAGTAAAGACAAGCCGAGCCAAAGCGCTAGAAAAATGAGCAAGCCCTGAACGGTGAAAAAATCAAAGGATTGCAGATTTTCTCTAATCATCTGATTAAAGTATGGAATCAGCAATTCTGCCAAAACAAAACTAAGGAAGATAGCAACCAATGTGATCAAGGAAGATTCTGCTAAGAACTGCATTCTCAGTTGCCAGCGATGCGAGCCAATGACTTTGCGAATGCCTACTTCTCTTGCTCTTTGTAAAGAGCGAGCCGTAGCTAAGTTGATGTAATTAATGGAAGCAATCAGTAAAATCACGGAAGCAATCAAAATGAGTAGGTAGAGATAACTGAGCAGGGTGCCCTGACCGTCATCGCCGTGATAAATATGAAAATTAGCCAAAGCGTTTAGCTCGAGTTTAGATTCATAGCCGTCTTCCTCGGCGAGTGCTTTCATGTATTTTTGGTAGATATGATCTAACTTAGGTTGCATCGTCTGCTCATCTTGCCCAGCCTGTAAACGCACCAAAACGGCACAACCTACCCCTTGCCAACCTTCGGCACCGATATTTTCGCGTTGTCCACGTGGGATAGCAAGTATCGGGAATAATGCCTGAAAGGTATAACGACTATTTTCGGGTACATCTGCGATGACCGCACTGACCACGAAAGACTCGTCATCCATCACCAAAGTCTGATTCATTGCCTGAGCAGCCCCGCCAAATAACTTCTTGGCCAAACTGTGCGTCAACACCACTGATTGTAAATCTTTCAAAGCCTTTTCGGGAGTGCCCGCTAAAAAATCATAAGATCCTAGCTTGAAGAAGTCCTGATCTACATAAAACATTTCCTCTTCGTAGAAGCGTGTATCTCCATGACTCAAAAGCCGCCTTCCCGTGTGTCTGAGCCTAGCAGCAGCTACTACTTCGGGATAGTCCTTCTCCAAGGTAGAGGCGATGCTCCCAACCGTTTGCGGGTAAGAATCAGCCTCTCCTTCGTCTATAAAATAGGTTCTTACCACGTACAAATTTTCTGCGTGTTCGTGATAAGTGTCGTGGCTAAATTGGTAGCGGATATAGAAGAAGAGCAGAAGGGCACAGGTTACGCCTAGTGCTAGCCCAAAAATATTAATAAAAGAGTAGGCCTTATGCCGCCAGAGGCTTCGAAAAGCGATTTTTAGATAATTCTTGAGCATAGGTTTTGGTTTAATCTAGGATATATGGTGTTTGAAAAACCTGTTTCTATGCTAAATCATATCAAATTGCGCACCTTGAGTATAAGTGATTGACTAGCAATGGCTTACCAATCAAAAGCCAAAGCGTAAGTTGTTCGTTCCTGAAACAAAGGCTGTGCGTTTACGGACGATAATTCGCAATTATAAAGATTTTAGAAAATAAAGTATGGTCTTTTCCTGCGAAAAGTCTAATAGCAAATTCTTATAAAGCTCCAGCACTAAACGTATCTCCTTGGGAAAGATCGCCAGTTTCAAAGCCTTTGCGGAACCAACGTCTTCTTTGCTCCGAAGAACCGTGGGTAAAGGACTCTGGCACCACAAAGCCTTGCGTGCGCATCTGGATACGATCATCACCAATGGCTTCGGCGGCGTTGAGGGCTTCCTCGATATCGCCTTCCTCAAGGATGCGTTCCATTTTTTCGGCGTGGTGTGCCCATACTCCAGCTAAGAAATCAGCTTGTAGCTCGAGCCTGACCGAAAGCTCATTGGCTTCGGCTTTGCTCACCTGTCTTTTTTGGCGTGAAACTTTACCAGAAATACCTAATTGATTTTGCACGTGGTGACCTACCTCGTGAGCGATCACGTAGGCCATCGCAAAGTCACCCGAAGCCCCAAAGCGATCTCTCAATTCTTGAAAAAAGCTTAAATCAATATATATATCCTGATCGGCAGGACAATAAAACGGCCCCGTGGCGGCACTGGCATAACCACAGGCCGAGCGATCCTGACCACTAAACAACACGAGTGTGGGTTCAGCATATTCCCTGTTAAGTTCTTCCCGAAATAATTTTGTCCACACGTCTTCGGTGTACTTAAGAGTCACGGAGACAAACTGACCCATTTCGTCCTGCGGTTCACTGGGCGCTTGCTCTACGGAGCTTTGCGGGTTACTGGTTTGGAGTTGTTGGATCAACTGCATGGGGTCCTGCCCCATCAAAAGACCAATCACGACCATGATAATTGCCCCAATGCCGATTCCGGCACCAACTTTTCGGGTGCGACCACCTCCACGGCGGTCGTCTACGTTGCTACTTCCTTGTTTATTTTGCCAGCGCATAATAGAATAGAGCTAAATGGATGTTTGTGTCAAAAATAACAGCTTTTATACAAAGAAGACAGCTTTCAACTAAAAAGCTCCCGATTTTGAACTCCAGAGCCACCTAACCATAAAAGAGGTCGGAACCCCGCTTCAGCCCAAGGCGAAATTCCAGTGCCGTCCTTGCTTACCTAATCTACATTTTTCTGGTTGAGATCAAGCCCCTCGTAAAATCCCAAATCTCTAGATTTCAGGAGCTTAGTCCAAAAAGCAATTTGCCCCGTATGATACGAATAGTGCTCCGTCACGTGAATGATAATGCCGATGCCCGAAAGCTCAAAGCCTTGCACTGACCTTAGGCGTAGTAACTCCTCCTCAGAAGTACGGCGGATCGTGTCGGTGGCGGCTTGTACCGTTGTCTTTATTTTTGTCAATAATTCTTCACGGGTGTAGCCGCTGGTCGCAGCAAATTCTTGATCTCGGTTCCTCTGATCTGCTGCCCTTCCTAGAGAGGCCATAATGTATTGGGTGATATTGCCACAGAGGTGCAAGATTAAATTTCCTACACTGTTCGAGGCTTCATTAGGTCGTTGCCATATTTCTTCTTCGGACAGTTCTTGGAGGCATTTCTCAATGCGCGGTGTATTTTCTTCCATTCTAATGATAGCTTGGCGGATGAATTCTTGGGCAAAGTTAGCTATGGGCATAAATCAGTTAGGTTTTACAGTGAAGTAAGACAAAAGAATATTCTGCAAAAATAAATTTTACTTTCTAAATATACAGCTACCTTCGAGCAAAAATTATTCAAACCTAAAGCAATAAACAATCTATTCCTAGCTAAGCCCACGAGCAAAGAATTACAAATCATTGCGTCTTTCCCAACCATAGTTTGCTTCGAGTGACTATTTTTGCCCAGAATACGGTGCAAAACATTAGGGTATTCCCTCGATTATGTTTAATTTTCTTCTGTCTAACCCATCTCCAAAACATTGATAAAAACTGATATCTGTATCTTGGGAGCAGGACCAGCGGGTGCAACCACGGCTTTGTACCTCGCCAAAGCAGGCATTCCCTGCACCTTGATTGACAAAGCTTATTTCCCCAGAGATAAAGTATGTGGTGATGCCCTCAGCGGTAAAGTTGTGTCCGTGATCAAGAGTTTAGAGGCAGCTTGGTTGGATGAATTAGCCTTAGCACCTAGTCATTTGCCCTCAAGAGGTGTTACTTTCGTATCTCCTTCTCAGGAAAAATTAGAAGTGCCTTTCCGTGCGGACGAAGGGAACTACGAAAAAATCCCTGGTTACACGGCCAAACGCTGGGATTTTGACCATTTTTTGATTGCAAAAGTTCGTAAACAATCCCCCATTACCTTTTTAGAGGGGCTCCATTTGACACATACCGAAAAAATCAAGGAGGGTTATTTACTCCAAGATGCTGCCGGAGAAACTCAAATCCAGACCCGCTTGCTAATCGTGGCGAATGGCGCATATTCTCCACAAACCAAACAACTGGGAGGAGTTTTCAAAGAAAACAGACATTACGCGGCAGGGATTCGAGCTTATTTTGAGAACGTGGGAGGAATGCATTCCCAGAATTATGTAGAACTGCATTTTTTGAAAGAAATAACGCCAGGTTATCTGTGGATTTTTCCTTTGCCCCACGATCAGGCAAACGTGGGCTTGGGGATGCGGAGTCATTATATCAGCCGAGAGAAAATTAACTTGAAAAAAAAATTTGAAGAAATTCTAACTCAGAACCCTCAATTGAAGGAAAGATTCGCAGCGGCAAGCCTACTCGCCGATTTCAAAGGCTTTGGCTTACCCCTCGCTTCTAAAAAGAGAAAGCTTTCCGGAGATCACTTTCTACTGACTGGGGATGCCGCCTATTTGATAGACCCCTTCACCGGAGAAGGCATTGGCAATGCGATGCTGAGTGGACGTTATGCCGCGGAACAAGCCATTAACAGTCTGAAAAAGCAGGATTTTTCTGCTCGGGCACTCAGCCAGTATGATCAGCAGGTTTATAAAAAGCTAGGCCAAGAACTAAGAATCAGTAATTTGGCTTTTCAAATGTTCCATTACCCCAAGTTGATCAACTTTTTGGTAGCCAAAGCCAATCGAAATCGTGCGCTGAGCGAAATGATTTCTTGCATGATGGATGATATCAATATCCGCGCCCGCCTGAAAAGCCCCCGATTTTATTTTCAGTTGCTGTTTGGGTAGCAGATGATAAGCTCATCATCTGCGACTTACCGCCTCTTATTTTTGTGGATGTTTGTGATAGACTTTGCCAACGATTTTCCAGCCATCGTTAAATTTAAGTAGGGAAAGATAATCGGTGAACACGTGATTTCCATTCTTACTTAGCTCTACTTTGGCCATGGCCGATTCGCCGGTTACATCTACTTGGGCGAATTTGCCTTCCCAAGCCATAGAGTCTTGAAGGTCAAAATCAGCTCTGGCTTTGCGCGCTTCTATGTTATTGATCCATTCTTTGATGGGATATTTTTTGAGCTTTTCGCCGTCTGTGGAGAAAATAGCAAACTCGGGATGGAAGCCTTTGGCCATAGATTTGGTATCTAATTCGTTAAAAGCACCATTGAAATAGGCGGTTTCGATCAAATTTTTTACCTCATCCACGTTTTTTTGATTTTCACGAAAGTAATGGGTAAAAGCAAGAACTGGAATCACGGCGATCAATGCTAAGCAAAAGGCAAGGGTTTGTAGGATTTTTTTCATACCTGAATTAAGGATTAAAGAATGTTTGTAAGGAAATTGTCTAGAGTTTATCTTTGGGCAATTTCAAGAAGAAATTTATTGTGAGATTAGGCCTTTGATGATGTTTATACTCACTTCTGAGTAGAAGTTTCTAAGTTAGTATTTTTTATCAAAAATAAAACAGATGCCAGCAGATTATTTTTAATTGTTGATCCTATTTAGCTCTATTCGTTTCTTTCTACTAGTTTGTTGTTTTGCCACGTACCACTGGCTATGGTATTACCATTTTTTCCATACATTGTTCCTGGACCGTTTCTTTGGTCATCTTTCCATTCTCCCGAAAACTTCTCTCCATTCGGCCAATAATAGTCTCCCTGACCGTGCCGCTCGTCTTCTTGAAAATTTCCCTGATAGTACTCTCCGTCTGGCCAGTAAAAAACACCCTGCCCGTGGCGCAAATTATTTTTCCATTCTCCTTCATAACGACTTCCTGTACTATAAAGACCCACGCCTCGACCATTCGCTTGTTTGTTTTTGACTTCACCCACGTAGTAGATGGCAACTCCTTTGTCATTGCTGAAAGTCAAGAAGTTCTGGTCAGCCTTGTGGGCTAATTGTGTTTGAAGACTTTTAGTTCGCATCTGTGCCTTCTCGAGAGCAAAACGCAGAGAATCAAACTGTTCACTTTGCTCGGATTCTGAGGCAAGCAATACTTGATTGAGGGAATCGATTTGCTGATTTTTGGCAGAAAGCTGTTCTGATAATTTGCGCAGCGGTTCTTCGCCTTCATACACCGCGAGTTTTTCTTGCATTTCGGTGCGTGTACGCAGATTGCGGAGGCGTAGTTGGATGGTATTACCGAGTTCATCATCTTTGGGTATCTCTTGGAGTAATTCTTCATAAGCCAAGCGGGCACTTCTGTAATCGCCATCCACCAGCATGGAATCAACGGCTAATAATCGCTTGAGAAAAGTGATTTGCGCAGCCTCACGCTGGGATTGAGCCTTGGCTCGAGCCAGATTCAGTTCATTTTGTAACTGATGAGAACGGAAAAAGAAAAAAATGGCCAAGAAAGTAGCTAAGACTAATAAGAAAGAAAGGAGGAGGAGAATATGCTGTTTTTTCATGCTTGGTGCTTTTGAGTAGTGCTTCGTTGTGAGTGGTTGCTTAGGTGCTTTTTCCAGAGGTTTGGTCAGTGATTTTAGATTCAAATGCTTGATTAGCTGAATTTTATAGAGATGAGGGAGATAGTAGTCATATTAGTTGACCGCCGGTAGTCTATTTTCTAACCTTCTAAAATCGGATGTGAAATAGACGTGTAGGCGTATCGTCCATTTTTGGTTGTAAACAGAGCCATCATTCAATTCTTGCCCCAGTGAGTACATCAGACCTGCCGCCACGGTTAGCCGGGGTTTGATAATATAACCAAAGGAGGTATGTAATCGCAAATCTTCCAAGGGACTGTTAACCACAGCTTTTCCGCTCTGCATAATCACCTCGGCTTCGGGAGCGATATAAAAGGCTTCGGGCTGAAGCTGGGGTTTGTTGATCGGGATTTTGATATTGAGCATATATCGCCATCTATTTCTGAAGATAAAATCGCTATTTTCTCTAAAACCCCGCGTCCAGCGATGCTCAATACGAATACGGTGGTAAACCATCACGGGAGTAAGTGGCACGGCAAAGAGATACTCGTGCCAGATACGCCATTCGGGCACGACCGATCGTTCGTCTTCGGCGACTTCATTGGTATTAAAATTAACCCGAAGTACTCCGCCGAAACTAGCTACGAACTTTTTGGAGAATAGATAGCTAATCGCGTGTCGGTTGTAGACTTGGGCAATCTGACCTGCAAATTCCGTATTACTATTTTCTTGGAAGCGAAAGTGCGTTTGTGCCACCCAAAAAAAATGGTCAGAAATACGAATATTTCCATAAGTATTCAGCCAAAGCCGAGAAGTAGGCTTTTTAAATTCTGATGACTCGTCTGGTTGTGCTTTTAGTGTCAACCCCAAGAAAGTGAGCATCCAAAGCAAAAGAACCCATACTTTGAGGTGTAAATCGAGCTTTTTCATAAAAAGATTTTTAGGTGGAAATTTCAAATAACTTCATCACCACTTGTGGATCATCTTCGTTTTTGAGTCTTCGTTCCAACCGAGAGGTATCGGTGGTTCGCAGCTCTTGCATGCGGGTGTACAGCGCATCTAGCCTTTCACGAAACCTCAGCGTGTTGGTACAATTTAGTGTTGTCTTTATGCTGTCGAGTGTGGCAGGAATGAGTACTTGGTCATAAGCCTGTGTGATTCTTTCCTTGACCTGATCCTTCATGATCGTGGCCGTAAAAGGATTCCATACCTGCTCGGTGTAGCTTTTTTGGATTTCCTCCCAACGGGCAGGAAGCTTAGAAATCACCATCACTAATTTTTCCATCTCTTCCAGGCATTGGGTGAGCGCACGGGCTTGCTGAGGTCTGGTGGCCAAATCTTCCTCCTCAGAATACTGACGGAGTTCTGAGTCAGCGGTGGCATACAATTTTTTAAGTATCGTTTGGTAAGGCTGAGCCAATTGCTCTTCAAGAGAATCTAGGAGATCCGTAAGGCGGTCGGCTTGTTTGATCAAGGGCTTCTCAAAATCTTCGAGTGCTCGCTGAAATTTTTGATTGCCTAACTTTTCTTGAAGCTTCCCAGCCAGCGAATCTATGCATAGCAAAGCATAGCTAGAAAGATCAACCAAGTAGGCAAACTCGCTACGATGCTCCTCTGAACCCTCAAATTCGGGACCTACGAAAGTTTGGGTTTTAACCCCAACCGAATCTTCATAGTTTACTTTGATTTCTCTGGCCGGTTTTTGGTTAAGATTGGATGGTAATGGTAAATTTTCGCGGGGAAAAAAATCAAGCAGATCCGCTCTTTGGTACGCTACCACCGTTCTGGCCGCTGACAGGTAGTTTTGGTTAATCTCCTTCAAGGTAGCTAGCCAGAAGAGTATATCTTCATCGGCATGTTTGAGCAGATTGAGTCGGGTATTTTCAAGAAAAGATTGACTGATCGTATCGATTTTTTGGAGATTACTCTCGATGGCTCGGAGCTGTTTGGATTCTTTTTTATCCAGAGGGAAATAGGCTACTTTTACCCCGAACTTTGGGAGAGGAACAGGCTCAGCAAGGCGCTCGAGATGGAGGAGAAGGCGATCAACTCTTTGATCATAAATAGCATTTTCTGAAATCAAATTAGATACTTCACCACCTATCTCCGAGTAGCGCGTACTATCATATCTACCTTGGAGGAGGAGAATCTTAAAATAGTCTTCATCCAGATGAATGGTTTTTGAATCTTGAATTTCGCTTGCATAGACCATCAGACTGTCTTGCTCTTGGTCATTTTGAATCAAAATCTTTTCTAGTCGCCCATCCGCAAAAAACCATTGTTCTATTTTCTCAGGCTCCTCGTTAAAATTAAGCTCCCAAATATCGTGAGCTAGGCCATTTTTGAGAAATCTCCCCAGTAGAATCAGACGATCATTCTCTAAATGAAGAATGCCGTGAGGCACTCCTGCCTCGAGTCGGATACGACTCTCAAAAACAGTATCTTTGACGGCTGAGTTTTCAATTTGTCTAACGGTATGCATCCAGTCTCCCTCGGGCTTTCCGTCCTGAAAATGAACTGTGGCCACATGCTCAGTGCCTCTCAAGGTTACTTTGACTTGGTAATCATTCAACTCGGTTCCTTTTTCTGGGTAGAATTCCCCGAAGCGGAATTGCCACTGGCCATTGATTACCCCTTGCGCAAATGAGCCATCAAAAGAAAAATATTGATCCCCCTCGGGTAGGAGCGCGTCTAAGCTGGAGCTTTGCATACGAAAAGCACCGTCTAGTATGGTATCTCTTCTGATGAGATCATACTGATAATCAGCCTCCCCTTCGTACGCTCCTAGTCGCAAAGAGCCTGTAAAGCGTTGTTTGTCTTGCCCGTGTAAATGGGAAGATACGCTAAGAAGGAGAATGAAAAGATAGGAGAAGCCGGAAGTAAACTTTCTATGGGAGCGCATAAGTTCAGATAGATTAACATTTAAGTAACAGCACAGCATTAAAATGTTCTTGCTCTGTCTGAAAGTCTCGCGAAGTAAGACCATCTTGGAAAAAAAATCAAGGAAAATAGCGGTTGCGAAAGGAGATCAGCCAAAAGTGTAGCCTGATTTGTAATTTTTCGACAATCTTTTTGACTCAACTTACATAAATCCAAGATTAAACCTTCCTGATCTTTAAGACTTGGAAGGTTTGTATCGGATTCAAAATTCGAGCTTACTCGAACAAATTTTTTGGATTCTCTTCCATAATCTGGTCAATTTGTGCCTGAGTAACGCCCTTGGCAAGTAGGCTGGGAATAATAAACTCAAAAACACGCAGCGGATTCCAACTAGCGATCAACTGCTCCACCTGCGGGGGAAGCACCAGAGGACGACCCAGCCAATGCCAAATGGTATCGTGAGAAAGGTTGAGCTTATGGGCATAACCTTCTTTGATCAAAGTAGCAAAAACCTCAACGCGCTGCTCATCCATAGGCATGCCCACCATGCCTTGCAAGCCACAACGGTCAAAAGCTACATTCACGCCGTGCTTCAGCGTGGCTAGGTGATAACTAGGATCTGTATTGCCATCCATATGGCCAATCATGATGCGTTCAGGGTTGGCTCCTTCACCGATCAGTAGCTCAGCTTGTTGTGGCCCCATGGTTCCTTCTTGGGTATGGGTGATGATAGTTACGCCCGTTTCTTTTTGCACTTTAGCCCCCGCCCTGAAGAAAGCCATTTCGTAATCAGTAATCACTCCTTTACTAGAAGCCAACTTGATCACGCCGGCTTTGATGCCCGTGCCCGCGATGCCCTCGGTGACTTCGGTCATCATCATGTCGTAGATTTCTTTTTCAATATCAGTCAGGGTAGCACGAAACTTAAAATAAGCAGTTGCGCCCTCGCCTTCGTAATAAAAGCCTGTGGAGCAGACAATTTGTAAGCCTGTAGCTTTGGAAACTTCTTGGAGAAATTCAGGATCGCGCCCGCATTCGTTAGGCGTAGCGTCTATGATGGTTTTCACCCCTTGAGCTTTGACGGCTTCGGCGTATTGCTGAATGGTGGTCATCGCTTCCTCCTTCTTGAAAGGGCCATAAGTAATATCTCCTTGGTAGCCGGGGTAGCCAAAAATAATATGCTCATGCATCAAAGTTTTGCCCATTTGTGTCGGCTCGATGGGTCCGGTGACGGTATTGACCATAGATTCGTGTTGTTTAGGATTTTGATAGAATGTTTTCAACAAATAAATGGATTATAATTGGATTTACAAGCCTTCCTGAGAAAATTGTACAGGTATCATTTTCACCAATATTTGTTGATGTTCAAGAAAATACTTTGGAAGGAATAGGCAATTTTGATAAATTGAGCCGTTCTTTTAAAAAAATAAATAAATCTATCTATTATGAAAATGTTATTCTTGTTACTTGGCCTTTCTTTGATCACGGTGCAAAATCCTCGTTCTACTGCCGATTCAGTAGATGATATTGTAGGGAAGTGGATGTTTGTGACTCCAGGATGGAAAGCCGCCATGGACATCAAAGCCGATGGTTCCTACACGGTTGATCTTGGCAATGATGGTCAATTGGATGTGAAAGGTAATTATAGCGTTGCGGATGGTGTGGTTACTTTTATCGATTCTTCGGGCGACATGTCTTGCCCCGGAGTAGAAGGAAAGTACAAATTTAGCGTGGCCGAAGGGGTAATGACAGCAGAATTAATCAGTGATGAGTGCAAAGGCCGTAAAGAAGCCATGGCTGTAAAAGGCAAGAAGATGTAGACAACTTCAACGAGTGCGAAGCCTGCTGTGCTTGGTGGTCGGCTCTCTTTGGAGAAAGTAAAAACAGAATCCCCCGAAAAATGTCTTCGGGGGATTTACTTTTTTGTAATTGTAAATAAGTAACCGGAGTTTTGGTAATTGCTCTTGATTGATTATTAGTTGCTAGTGTTGCATTTACTGAGTGTCATCAAAAAAACAACAACTATTAACTAACAATTATTTTAAAATCCATCACCGCCATCATAATCACCTCGGCCACCTTTTCCTCGGCTTTTGTTCTGATTCAAACGATAGTTGAAAGTCAAACGAACTTGACGAGTACGCCACTGAAACTCGCTGGTGCGGAAGAAGTCAGCACCGTTGGTTTCGCTACGCCATTTGCGTGAGTTGAACAAATCTTGCACGTTGAGCGCGATGGTTCCTTTGCCCTTTAAGATATCCTTAGAAAAACCCAAGTCAATAGAATAGACGGCGAGATCTCTACCTTGAGGAGATTGCTGAGGCGCACGATAATTCAAAGAGGTTTGCCAGTCAATGCCCCAAGGCAAGTTGACACGAGAGGTGGTTCGGTTGTTCCAAGTGTAGGTATCTCGCTCGAGATTGATGGTATCATTCTCTACCTCAGTATTGACAAAGGTTCCGCTGGTAACGGCTCGGTAAAAATTCGCGTTCGTGTTAATCGTCCACCAAGGTGTCAAATCTAAGGAAAGAGAGAATTCCACCCCCACGGCATCTTCCTTGGCCAAATTGATGGGGCGAGTAATATTAATCAGCTCTTCGTTGCCTTCTTCGTCTACAATGTTTTCTCGGAAGGTAATGCGCTCAATCACGCCCGTGCGATGGCGATAATAAACACTGCTCAGCAAAGAACCTGTCTTCCATTCTTTCAAATAGCCTGCCTCAATAGAATGGGTAAATTCAGGCTGTAGATTAGGATTTCCTTCTCGGAAATTTCTGGCATCTGAAAAGTTGGAGAAAGGCAGTAAACTTCGGAAACGAGGGCGACTCAAACGACGGCTATAGCTTAGTTGAATAGAATTTCCTTTGTTAATCTGATAATTGGTGTGTGCCGTGGGGAAGAAATTATGATAATTCTGTTCAGCCACGGTTTGATCGGCCACAGATTCGGCTCGGATATCGGTATATTCCATCCGCAAACCCAGCTGAAAAGAAAAGCGACCAAGTTCGTAGCCTCCCATCACGTAAGCGGCATAGATATTTTCGTCGTAAGTAAATTCATCATTAAATCCGGGAAGGGTTACAAATTCCTCACCTGTTTGCTCCTTCACAAAGTAATCATTATTGATGGTACGTAGGGTGGTTCTGATTCCAGTTTCAAATTTTCCCTTACCCTCATCAAAGGGGTGAACATAATCAGTCTGGAACAACCAATTGATTTCATCTTCGGTATTACTGGTTTTTTGGAAAATGGGAGCATCTTGTGAGTTCAAATCTTCCTGTCTGATGTCGGCCGTTTCGGTTTCGTCGTTCTGCATCCAGCGAAGATCTACAGTCCAGAGGCGATCTTTTTGGTCAAAGGTCTTGCGATAGCTTACGTTCCACTCGATGTTGTGCTCTGGCTCGGCCTCATTTTGTATACGGCGGGTGCTTCCCAGTAGATTACCAGCATCATCAAAATCATTATAACGAATGCTAGTCACATTATCGCCATCCGAAAAGCGATACAGACCTGAGGTCGTGATGATATCTCGGTCGCTTAGGTAAAAGTCAGCTCCAAAACGGAGGTTATTGCTCCAACCACCTCGCTCGTGATCGCGTACGGTTTCAAAATCAGGCTCTTCTATTTCAAAATTTTCTTGATAAGAATTTCCGCCTCCCGTGTAATTGCGATAGTTAAAGCCATAGCTCCCAAAGAGGTTGAGCCAGTTTCTACGATAATTCAAATTGAACGCCACCCCGTGATTATCAGGATAACCCGTATTGACATCAAAGGAACCATTGACCCCTCTGCGTTCTTCTTTTTTCAAGACAATATTAATGATACCTACTTCACCTTCGGCATCGTAGCGAGCAGAAGGGTTGGTGATAACCTCGACTTTCTCGATCAAATCTCCTTGGAGCATTCTCAGCGCGGAAGTTCCGTCTCCAATCCCGACCAGCCCAGAGGGCTTTCCATTTACTAGAATACGCACGTTTTGGCTTCCACGGAGACTTACGTTGCCTTCTGTGTCTACATTGACCGAGGGAAGGTTTTGTAAAATCTCAGAAGCATTGTTACCAATATTAGACAAGTCTTGATCTACATTAAAAACTCTCTTGTCCAGATCCAGCTCCATTTGGCTGCGCTTACCCGTGATCTCAATGGCATCCAGTACTTGACTATTTTCCGAGATCATAATCTTACCCAAACTTGCACCAGAGCCAGCCTGTACCTGTACATCCTTGATGATTTGGGTTTGGTAAGAAACAAAACTCACTTTTACCCAATAATTACCAGGAGCAACCGCAAGGGCAAACCTTCCCTTCTCATCCGTAATGCCTCCCGTAATCATACTACTATCTTGAGGGTTCATAATACCCACCGTAGCGTATTCTAAGGGTTCTTTGGTGCCAGCATCCATGATCTGCCCCTTGACCGTGGGTTGATTGGTAGCAGTTTGGTTCTGAGAGCTGTTGTACTGTGCAAAAAGTGTACTCTGAAAAAATATTAAAAAAGTAGCAATCCAAAAGCTTTGTAGTGAACGTATCATGTGATTTTGTTTATTCTTTGTTCATTTTCGTTAAACAAATGTAGCAAGCAATTCTGAGGAGAATTTGAAGTTTCAAATAAAATTGAAAAAATAGAAACTTGTTAAAGTGTTTATAATAGAATAAAAAAGGGCGATTTAATGTTTCGTCTGCTTGGTTTAGTGATAGAAATTTACTTTAACCAAATCTTCTCCTGAAATATTCCAGTATAAAGAATTCACTTATCAAGTAATTTTTTTAAACAGCCCCAAGCGAATAGACAAAGCTCTAAACGCTAGTATGAAGCTTAACACTATTCAAAAAAATCAATCCTCAGTTCGTGTCTTTCCTTGAAGTTGTAGTGAATCTTGAAGCGGTGTACTTCCACGATCTTTTTGACGATAGCAAGCCCCAAACCTAGTGATTTTTGGCTTTGCTGGTCTTTTTTAAATCTTTGAAATAGCTGTTCTTCCCGACTTTTCAATGCCTTGCCGGTATTGGCAATCAAGAGATAGTCTGGCTCGAGAATCACCCAGATTTTACCCGCTTCGTGGTTGTGGCGTACCGCGTTCTGAAGCAGATTAGTAATCATGGTATCCAACAACAGCGTATTTCCCCTCACTTTTACTGCTTCGCCGATCTCTACCTTGACCTCGAGGCGTTTGAGGTCAATAATCTCTTCAAAGGCGACCAATAATTTTTGCAGAATTAGGCTCAAATTGACGGGCTCCAGATAATCAAATTCTCGGTTATCAATTTTGGTCAAAAGAGTCAAGGCTTGTCCTAGGCGAGAGAGCTTATCCAGAGAGGCATAAGCGGAGCCTAGCCATTCCATCTCTTGCTCTTGCAAGTTGGGAGATTGGATAAGCAATTCTAATTTGCCCTTGGCGATGGCAAGAGGGGTTTGGATTTCGTGAGAAGCATTTTCGGAGAACTCTTTCAGAGCGATATACTCGCGCTCGACCCGCTGAATTAAATGGAGCAGCCCCTCGTTCATTTCCTGAAATTCGAGGGTACGCGTCTGCGGGAAATGGACTTTCTCTAATTTTTTGAGATTAAAATGCCGAATGATGTGCAGACTTTGGTAGAAAGGCTGAAGCAATTGCCGAGAAACCCAGTAATTACCCAATAAAACACCAATAATCAACACGGCAAAGAGCAAGATGAGAGAGCGCACGATTGTCTCAAAGACTTCTGCCGCTTCGATAATCACGGCAAAGTGCTCTAATTCATACCATTGCCCATTGATTTCTTGGATCACACGGAGTTTGCGATGTTTTTCCCAAGTTTCAGACCAGTCGAGATAAGCGAGTGTATCTGAAAAAATAATTTTTTCTTCCTGAATTTCTTGGGCAGGCAAGGCTCGGATGGAGAGGTGTTCGTGCTCTAGTTGTGCGTAGGGCAAACCATCTTCAATATATTGAGTAGCTACGCGGATACTACTGCGCAGAGAGTAATCTGTCTCCGTGCGCACTTGCTGCATAAAAATTTCATAAGCAGCCATACCTCCTAGCAAGAAGATAAAGGCCGTAATCAAGAAATTCAGCAAGGTGATTTTACTAATTAGTTTCATGACTGGTTGGTGTTAAATTTATAACCTAATCCGTAGACGGTGGCAATGTATGGTTTTGAACCTGCTTGGTGCATTTTTTTGCGTAAATTTTTGATATGCTGATATACAAAGTCAAAGTGGTCGTAATGATCCACGTAATCACCCCAAAGGTGTTCGGCAATGGCTTGCTTGGTCAGGACGCGGTTTCTATTGGCCAGAAAATACACCAAAAGGTCGTATTCCTTCTGGGTAAGGTCTAATTCCTGTTGCTTGATTTTGGCTTTGCGCTCATCGGTGTTGATTTCTATCTCTTCAAAATAGAGCAACTGCTGTCCTTTGAACTTACGACGGCGATAGAGTGCCTTCAGGCGGGCGTTCAATTCCGAAAGATGAAAAGGCTTGGTTAGGTAATCATCCGCGCCAAGATCAAAGCCAGTGAGTTTATCGTCCAGAGAGTTTTTGGCGGAAATAATAAGCACGCCCGTCTCGATAAAATCCTGTTTGAGCCGACGCAAAATATCCAAGCCATTGCCATCGGGCAGCATAATGTCTAGCACCACGATGTCGTAATCAAAAGCCCCTAGCTTCTCGAGGGCTTCGCCGTAATTGCTTGCAATCTCGCAAACCACGGCTTCATTACGCAAGAAAGTACCTACGTTAGCGCAGAGTTCGGGTTCGTCTTCTACCAAAAGGATTTTCATATTTACAAAGAAAAGAAAGCTTTTTGAGATAAATTTGAAGTATAGGCGATAGATTACAGGTTTAGAGTGATTGCCCGTGCTTACAGGCAAAATATCCGATTTTTGGCTTACGCCATACTTTTGATAACTTTATGCGATTTATCAATATAACTTTTTTTAAGAATTTATGCTCATCATTTCCATTGTCCTCGGTTTTTTGATTGTCTTTCCGCTCTTTTGGATGGCGATTTGCTATCTCATCGCCGTGCTGGGAGGCTGGCAACGCTTGGCGTCTGATTACAGAACGGAGCAAACGTCGCCAACACCTTTGGTAAAAGGTCTTTCGGGCTATTTGGGGCTATCCAATTACAATGGCTCGATCAATTTGGGGGTAAGTTCCGAAGGGATGTATTTGAGTGTTGTTTTTCTCTTTAGAGCAGGGCATCCGCCGCTGTTTATTCCTTGGGAAGCGGTAGAAAAAGTCAAAAGCAATCGAGGTATTTTTGGTGATTTTTATGATTTTCGGGTAAAAGGCGTGCGTATTTCCCTACCTCAGAAATATTTTGCCGAGGCTCAGGATATTTTGAGTGTGATGATGGTAAAATAATCCAACCTGTGCTAAGTTTCCCAACTTAGCACAGATCATAAATTAAGATTCCTATCTTGATTATCAAGATAGGAATCTTGCTCGTATAGCTTGTGAAGATAGGAATCTTCGCAGAGAGGTTTCATCCTGTTTTAAAATAATTGTAGGTAAAAAAGCGAAAAGGTGTTGAATGAATTTATTTTTTGGGACATTATAAGTAAAAGTTGTATTTACGATGTAGCATCTTATGATGAAGATGCTTCTTTTGAGCAAGCTGAGAAGGTTGTTGATTTACTAAAATCCCATTCTCCTGATGAGATCATAAAGTTCGATGAAATATTATTAGAGAAAAGAAAAGAAGCCTATCGCTGGGACCTATGGGCAATGGCCTATATCGTGAATGCAGGTTGTTCAGACGATGGTTTCGAGTATTTTCGTGCTTGGTTAATTGGACTTGGCAAAAATATATTTGAACAAGCACTCGAGAAGCCAGAATCAATCATTCAATATACTAATCCTGATTTTGATGCTTATGAAAATGAACAATTACTGTATGCTGGTAGCAAGGCGTATGAATCGCTAACAGGAAAAGAAATGCCGTCTATTAAAGGGTATAAAAACTTAGAACCTCGAGGAATCGCTTGGAAAGAGCACGAATTGCCTGAGTTATTTCCTAATGCCTGCAAGAAATATGGATTGGAAATATAACTCTAACTGTGCTAAGTTTCCAAACTTAGCTATCAAGATAGGAATCTTGTTCGGATAGCCTGCGAAGCCTGTCTTCGCAGAGATCGGTCATTTTTCTCAACTCATAACGATAATCTTCAAAATGAAGTACACACTAATCTTATGCTTGATGTTGGCTAGCAAGAGCTTATTCGCTCAAAGCACTACTCCCGAAGCCCTAAAATCCGTTGACGGCATCGTAAACGAACTCCTCAATTTATTGTCAGGAGAAATTGGCGAAAAACGCGACTTGAAAGCGATCCGTAATCTATTTCTACCGACGGCTACTTTCAACGTACTGATGCACGAAAGCGAAAGCCCTCAGACACTTGAAACCATCAATCTGGATGACTTCTTGGCATTGCTCAAAGACGAATACTACGAACAAGGTTTTGAAGAAAGGGAACTAAGCAAAGTCGTGGATGAATACAACGGTATTGCCCAAGTATTCCAGACTTTTTATGCCAAAGACTCAGAAGGGGAGGAGGGAAGGGGGATTAACTGCTATCAACTGGCTTATTTTCAAGATCGTTGGTGGATTGTTAACCTGCTTTGGACAGGGGAAGATAACGGGGTGAAAATCCCAGCCCGTTATCTAAATGACGAAGATAAGTAGAAGAAAAAATTTGTGATGGAAGGCCTACGAAAACTGTACTAAGTTTCCCAACTTAGCTATCAAGATAGGAATCTTGCTCGTATAACCTGCGAAGATAGGAATCTTTGCAGAGGGTTTTGAATCAAAAAAAACTAAGTTTATTAAGTTATGCAAGTCTGAAGACTTACAATCATTTTCTACCACAAGTGATCGCTTGCGCTCAACACTTGCGGTAGTGGTGTTCTTTAAGAATGTTTTTCTATTCATTTTTTTGTTTTGAGTTGTGGCTAACGTTTAGTGCATGCGCAGGCCGCCCGTTTAGGATGGCTTGTCGCATGCACATTGTTAGCGGTTCGCCTTTGTCTTTTCATTGTTAAGCCTATATTGTTTTCCCCACTC
>CAZKBP010000029.1:0-78666 GCA_964551015.1 uncultured Cytophagaceae bacterium
GGTCAATGCCAGTCTGGATATTCTAAACAAAAGCCCCTAGATAGGGGCTTTTTTTATGTTGGTATATCTAAAGTGGAGACTTTCTTCCCTAATTTTAGTTCTTTGTAATAAAAAGATAAATGCATTTAATGTAAGCCTAATCGCAATAATATTTTAATTTTGAAAGTAAAAGCAAGTGAATTATTACCATGTGCAGTTTATGAAATCCTTACGTGTAAATCTATTCGTATGTGTGCTCCTTATTTTAGGAGCATGCCAAAGCAATAATTATGAAGAACTAATTCTAGGCAAATGGAATGTAGTCTTTGATGTGAAAAATTTAGTAGATAATCTCTCCAAGGAAGAAAAAGAGATTTATGATCGATTGAATGAAGGTGAAAAACGAGAGGCATTGAACGAGCTGCAAGAAATGGCCAACAAAAATATCTTTGAGTTTAGAGAAGACCAGACTTTTGAATTCACTACCTTTGTGAATAATGAAGAACCTGGGGAGGTCAGACAAAAAGGAACTTGGGAAATCAAGTCTGAGAATAATCAAAATAAATTAATTCTGAGCAAAAAGGCTAGTGATGAAAGTGACCAAGTCCAAAGAGAGGAACTTTTAATCCAAGAGCTAAGTGAAAATCGCCTGCTACTTGTCGTAGAGAAGAAAGACCAGAAAAAAGAAGAGATATTGCTCGTGCCAGTAGAAAATCAAGAAAAATAATCTAATCTTGTTTTAATACGTATATTTATAAATAAGATTTGGCTTTCAGCTTTATTTAAAGAAAAACTCAAGACCATAATCCCAATAAAATAAATTAAGAAATCAAAGGCCAGCGATGCACTAGTTATTATAAGATTATTTTGAAAATAATTCCCTAATTAGACAGTGATACACACGAAGAAAATTGCTTTTCTATTTTTTATTTGCTTTGGCTTGCTTTCTTTTAAATCAGATAAATCAAAGATTTTACTAAAAAGATGGATACTTGTTGATTTCCGAACGCCAAGATTGGAGAGAAATTTTAAACAAAGAGGAATATCCACAGAGCGAAGAGAGAAAGTAATTGGGAATTTAATACAAGGTTCCTACGTGGATTTTAGATCAGATGGAACTTATGAAGTGAGTCTACTCGGTAGTGAACCAGAGATTATGTACTGGCAGTTGAATGATGATGATACGAAACTCTTAGTTCGAAAGAAGCTAGACCAAGAGTCTAAACCTATAGATATAGAAGTACTAGAAAAGAAACGCCTTATATTGATTATTCCCGATATTGAGGATGAATATACACATATGTACTTTGTTCCAGATGGAAATGTAGAAGCCTCCGTAGAAGATAATTAAATCTCTTTCAGCAAATCCTCTTACTCTTGCAGAACAGGAGATTCCGCCCTCTCAAATACTCGGTCTTACGAATCAGGAAAAATGAAATTAAAAAAGGGGAATCATGTTCCCCTCTTTGCTTTTCAGTCCAATGATTTTTTAGGATTTATCCAAGATATTCAGCGAGTAGTTTGCTACGGGAGCTTGCTCTCAGCTTACGAATCGCTTTTTCTTTGATTTGGCGTACCCTTTCTCTCGTCAAATCTAAGTTTTCTCCGATCTGTTCTAAGGACATGGGATGCTCTTGTTCAATGCCAAAAAACATCTTGATAACAGTTCTTTCACGCTCACTTAGAGCAGCTAAAGCTCTGGCAGTTTCCACGCGAAGGGAGTCATTATAGGCAACCTCTTGGTCAGTACTTTCTGTATTTTTATTTTCTAATACATCCAGTAAAGAATTGCTTTCTCCTTCATTGAAGGGGGCATCTACCGAAACTTGCTTAGAACCCGCTCTTAGTGTGCTAGTGATTTCATTTTCATCCATATCTAAGATATCAGACAATTCCTCAGGAGTGGGCTCGCGTTCATATTTTTGCTCTAACTCTGAATAAGCACGGTTGATTTTGCTCAAAGCTCCTGTTTTATTCAGAGGTAGTCTGACAATTCTTGATTGATCTGCTAGAGCCTGCATAATGGATTGGCGTATCCACCAAACGGCGTAAGAGATAAACTTAAAGCCACGCGTTTCGTCAAATTTTTTAGCGGCTTTGACCAAACCAAGATTTCCCTCATTGATCAAATCATTCAAAGAAAGACTTCGGTTTTGGTATTGTTTAGCAACGGAAACAACGAATCTGAGGTTGGCCTTCGTTAGTTTTTCAAGTGCTTGCTCATCGCCCTCTCTGATTCTTCTAGCTAGCTCTACTTCCTCTTCTGGTGTGAGCAAATCTACCTTATTGATTTCATTGAAATATCTCTCGAGAGACTGACTTTCCCGGTTGGTTATTGTTTGGGTTATCTTTAGTTGACGCATTATTCTTTATATTTAAAAATTCCAAGAACTTCGATAGGTAGCATGCATCGCTATTAGAAAGCTCTACCTCTCTGAATCTACTTAGTGGTTAGAAAATGTTTCTAAATTGTATTATTTTAACAATGCTTGCTGTACTCAGGTTTGAATTCAAAACGTAAAATATATTAACGTTAGTTCAATCCTTTTGTTGTATTTTCTGCAGAGCGTGTTTTTACGTTTTTTTATTATTTATAAATTTTCAGCGAAAGTAAATTTCCGAATCATTTGTCCTTAAAGGTATTACGTATTACAATATGGTATTTATTTAAATACTTTTCTGTTAAGACAACAGGAGGTTTTTATAACTAATCCATGAAAGTGTGTTTGAATCAGAATTAGCTCGGCCATTAACGCAAAAAAAAAGAAATGAAGCAAATCTTACACGAGAAATAATCATAGAAAATGATGATTTTTCGTAAAGACGTGGTTAAAGTCTAATTTGGCCTTAGAATAATTGAAGAATGTTGATAGAAACTTAGCTAGGTTAGACAAATAAAATTCGGATTTTGATTTACAGATACTTATGGTAACATAATATTCAATAACTTAGTTCGTGCTTATCTAGATAAATAAGTTATTTTAGCTTGCAACTTGGTCATTTATAGTTTTCGCGTTTCTTGTATTTATGAGCCAGTACTTTTCTTGCTGGTAATGAAGATAAGAACCGGTCTGAGATTGTATATCACTAAGATTTACTTTTTATGAAAGACGATTCAAACGATCACTAGCCTTTCAAAGCTATGGTAAAATAAGAGATGTGATGGTTTTGATTTTTCTAAGGGTTTGAATAGTTAAGAAATAGGTAAACAGACTGTAAATTGTGTTCTCCCCGGTTGGGAAGCCACACGAATATCCCCGTTGTGTTTTTGCATAATTTTATGCACTAAATCTAAACCCATCCCTGTTCCCTTGCCGATATCCTTGGTGGTAAAGAAAGGATCAAAAATCTTATCGGCTAGGTCTTCTGGAATACCAGTGCCACTGTCGATAACATCTATTTTTACAAAGTCGCCTTCTTGCCACGTTTTGAGTTCTAAAATTCCTCCATCTTTTTCCATCGCATCTAAGGCATTATCGATCAGGTTGGTCCAAACTTGATTCATTTCGTTCACGTAAATCATGACCTGAGGTAAGTCTTCGTGAAAATTTTGCTCAAGCGAAACTTTATTATTTTTGAATTTGTGTTTTAGGATCGTGATCGTGTTTCTGATACCTTCGTGAATATCAGCCCGCTGTTTTTCGGGAGATCTATCCATGTGGGTATAATTTTTTACCGATTTCACGAGTTCGGAAATTCTTTGAGATGCTTCCTCGATTTCTAAGACCAATTTTTCGGTGGATAAGACATTATCTAACCAACCAACCACGGGAGGTAAATCTTTTTTCTCGGGAATGTGTGTGCACATTTTATCTAGGTCAGGGATTCCCAGACCGAATTCAATAAAAGTAGCGGCTAGTTCATAAGGATCATCTAGTTCAATATCTCGTTCTTCCAGCCAGTCTACAATTTCATCTTCTTGGGTGGTTCTTTCAGATAAGGAGAGGTTTTTCGTGCCTTTCCTTTCTAATTTTGAGAATAAGATATTGTTGACAGTGTCAATTTGTTGGTCATTCATTCTGATCGAGATGACCCGCTTGAATTTGTCAGGAACCGTGCTCAGGTGCTTTTTTAGCTCGAGCGCATTTCTTACGACCGCGGCGGCTGGGTTATTTAGTTCGTGAGCCAGACCGGCCGCGATTTTGCCCAAGGCAGCCATTTTTTCGTTGAACTGTTGGGTTTTAGTAAAATCCCTCACCCGGCTAGTCATGATATGTACCAATTTCTCAGTAAGTTCGTGGTTTTGCTGGATCATTTCGCGAAAGTATTTTCTATCGAGTAGCAATAACTTACTGGGTTTGATTATCGATAGCTCACCACTAGCATTTTTAACGCGAGAGTAGGGCAGGGCTCCCGTGATGCCACCTTCCTCAACTTCTCCTATGATTCGTCGTTGACCGTTCTGTTGAAGACGGATCATAATCTTACCTTCTAAGACAATATACATGTAATTAATGGAGTCCCCCGGCTTGGCTAACAGGTCTCCTTGATCTAGTTCCAAACAATCGGCACGATCAATCATCCAGGCTAATTGTGAGGGAGGAACGTCCTGAAAGGTTTCGAATTTTTGGAGTATAGCTAAAATATTTTCCATAAATTTTTAGAGAGTTAGAAGCTTATCTCGCGTGATTTGATTTTGATGTACGAACAAAAACTAGGATCAAGCTTCAATCTGGCTCATTTTCAAGGGAGAAGGAGCGTGAGCATCTTCTACTTCAACTTTGGTAGGCACTGCAAAGCGAATAGCCTTCAAGCCACTTGCACCGGGAAGCTCTTCTAAATCATGATACTCAATTTCTCCTTCCACGAGTCCTTTATGTTTGAGAAATTGCAGATACTGCTGATATTCGTTCAGTTCTTTGTCTTGAGAATACACAATAGCAACCATACCGGGTTGAGTGAGTCTTTCTTGGGAATCTTTGATGTGTGCTTTATCTATTCGTTTTTTTACAATTTCGTACCTAATGTTGTAAGCACCGTCGACATCAAATTGCTTTTCTTCTTGCCGAAAACGGATAGACAAAGGAGTACTTTGTACCAAAATCAACTGTGTAGTAGACAGTGGTATTTTGAGTTGTGGCTTCAAGGCTTCAGTGATCTGTGTGATTTTACACATAGTCTGTAATTGCCACAGGCGCAAATTTTTTAGATGAAGCTCATCAAACTTCCGTTGGTTGACGAGCGAGTGCCCCACATAGATATTAAATTCTACTCCATCGGTTTTAAATTTCTCGAAATAATGCGGAAACATTTCCTGCGCTTTTGCTTCGGCTTCATCCAAATACACCGACACAGCTTCATTGATTTTGGTAAGGCTTTGCTCAAAATCTTTGCGTCGCTTGTAAATGATCCCTAGCTCGGGGTCTAATTGCTGACGGTAGGCTTGAATGGCCTTTTCTACTTTTGGATGATTGCGGCTTAGCTCCGGAAATAGAGCCTCTATTTCATAGTGCATGAAATCAAGAATGTTCACCTCATCGCCAGCATTTAGCCCGAGATTAATCCGTTGGATTTGTTGGTCAATTCGGTACTCAATCTCTTCAAGGATGGGTAGCGGTTGCTCTTGGTTGGCAGTCTCGAGTATATGTTTGAGGTGTTCTAATTGCTCAGTGAGATCAGCTAGGATAGAATGATTGCGTTCGTGAGAAGAGCCTCTAATGTCAGATTGTCCGAACAAAGGATATACTTCCTTGAATACGACGGGCTCGATTTCGGCATTCTCTCCACGATCTCTTTTTTGTTTAAGATTGTAAGACACTTGATTAAATTTCCAGGCAACCGTAGGATGGATGGCTGTAAACTCTTTCTGTTTGATGGCCTCCACCTGATTGATGATGTCCTCCAATTTTCTCTTGACCGCGATACTGAAGAGTGGAATAATGGTTTCTAAGCGAACCAGCGTGTATGAATCCAGCTCTCCTGGAGTGGGCATGCCGAGTTCTAAGACACCGATTACTTCTTGGTTATTGTCTAGAAGGGGCATCACGATGAGGTTACGAATTCCGGTTTGTAGGATGAGGTTTTCAACTTTGGTGCGTGCTTCGTGCTCTTGCAAATCTCCAATAATGATGGGAGTTTGATTTTGGTAGACTTGGTCGTATATGCAATTTTCACGTTCTGAGCAAGCAACATATTGATCGCTTTCAGAGACTAGACTGTACCAAATTGCTGGAGAGGCATCGTTTAGAAATTCTTGATTAGGGTTAAAGGCCGTTAAGCCCAGCCTAAGTTCAGGTAAACGAAATAGGTCTTTGAGATGGCGTTCGAGACGCAGGAAATGATTTCTGGAAACAAGAATATCCTTCTCTAATAGTTCATCTTTAAGGAAAGAAAGCGCTTTTTGTTCGGTGATATCGGTCATGTGGACGATCCCAAACCCTTGAAACTCAAAATATTGAGGGGGCACTCTTTCCTGAATTAATTCAACATCAAATATATTTTTTTTAAGATATGCCAGCTCTTCTTCCGATAAATCAGGAGCATTTGGGTCTACGCGAATCTCTACAAATTCTGAGCTAATATTGAATTGATAGTGGCGGTTTAGCTCAGTATCTGGAGCTGGGATCGTAAAAACAGGGGGTTCCTGAAAATTAAAATCTACGCCGTATACTCGGCGAAAAATTTCTGTATAAGCCTTTACTAATTTGTCTCGGTACATGACCTCAGAATTATAATTAGCAATGGCGGGCACGCCGTTCTCAAAAGACATGACCTGATCAAAGACCTGATTGGCATAGAGGATCAAGAATTTGAAAGGAACGATCGCGGCTAGTGGGTCGCTGGCTTCTACTATGGTAGGAAACACGAGCGTCATTAATCTCTTGAGCAGATGTTTGTGTTGATCTAGTATACTTAGGTCATCGATAGGATTCTGGAATTCGGGGATAGCCTCAATCTCTTGAAGGAGGCTTCGCTCGAGGACACACTCCTCAGGGTCGAGGCTGTCCACGTATTTTCGGATTTTGCTAATGAGCGGAACCAAACTAAGCCTTACGGGAAAGGGAAGTTTAATATCAATATTAGAAATGGTTTCACAATTTTTATACGCAGTCTGAGAAATTAAGTAATCACTAGAATTTTTCATGATATTCTTTCTAAAAATGACTCAAAGATAAACTACAAATCGTCTTTGAGATGAGAATATTTTAAGAGTGCGTTTAATTCGTAGATTTGGAGGCAAAAAGACTCATTCCAAGTTCTGAGAAAGGCAAATTTTGGGCTAATAGCCAGAAGCTATGGCTGCAAAATTTGAGGAGATCAGAGATTGTAAAGAGACGCTTGCCATTTGAAGATAAATTTTAAACACACTTTAGGTTCATTTTCAAGATAGGACAAATTCGTGTCTAAACTCTTGTCTTAGTTCAATTTTTTTTATAACCCAAAACTAGCCTAAATTGATTCCCGATTTCATTCTAATAAATAAATCAGAGCTTAAAAATATTTGAATATTAATTTCTAAATACCCAAGGAAGTGAGGCTTGGAGCTGACCGAAGATCGGAATCAAGATTAAATAGATATAAAAAGGTGCACCCGCAACTTTGTAACGGGCTAAACTACCAAAGTTGGGAGAAGCCAAGGCCAACAAGGTATACAAAACACTGACATACAGCAGGGTAGTTATGATTAGCAACCAAGGGGCACCTTTCCGATTTTTTGCGCGAGAGGCCAAAAATATCCATGCGTACAGGCTCGCTATGGATATAAACAAATTTTCTAGGCCCGAGACTAATTTAAGTTTATTATCACCCACTTCCCAGAGAAAAGGACGAAACAAGGCAGAAAAGAAAGCTTTGGGGCTATTGTAAAGAAAGTTGCTCAATGTGACATCTAAGTTAATATAGCCCCTTCCCCCCCAAGTACTGTAATGGATGAGGTCTTCTGGCTGAGAAAAAATATAGGTGACATTATGATTGTACACGACCGCGTACATGAAGTAGCTCGGGGAAAGTACCGGGTGCAAAAAAAGTGCTACTACAAATAAGGTTATTAGGCAAATCAATAACAAAACTAGCTGACCCGCCAGCGGGGAGATGCGCTTGAAGGGTACTTTCTTCCCCAATTTTTTATACAGAAAACCAACGGCATAATAAGAAATAACACACGGTAATAATGCAGCCAAATAATAGAACTTCACCAACCAGATTAGATAAATAGCAACAGCCCAGATGAGCAAGGCTACTAGCCAAGGTTTCCAGGCATGGATAGATACTTTTTCCATTTTTAGGAGCTTAGCCAAGGCAAAACATATAGAAGCCATAACCAAGCTTTCTTTACTCAGACCACTACTCCACAATAAAACAGAGGGAAAAAACAAAAAAGAAATAGCCGCGGCCATTTGTGTTTTTGGAAAGCGAGTACTCAGCACATTTGCGAGTTTCCACATACCCCAAAAGCTGAAAAAAGAAAAATATAGGCTAGTGAGCCAGTATTCATTTAAAGTAAAGAGATTGACCAGACTAATAATTTTGACAATAGTAAAGGCTCTGGGTTGATCCCATAAATTACCCGTGCTAAGTGCTGGAAGGGGATAAAATTGATTATAAAGAAAGATTTGCCCATAGATTTTTGGGTCTTCATAGGCCAGTACGGCCAGTCGGTAGGCATCATTGAAATAATTGACGGAATCGCCTTGCCCACCGTAGTGAACGATGTACAACCAGCCATAGGCAATCGTGGCTAAGGCTTTGAAGAAAAATGCAGGTATAAAAAGAGTAGCTAGGGGTTCTTTTCTGTATCGGTATCTTAGACCAACTACCACCACGCTCAAGAACAAAACGTGTAACAAAGAAGCTAAGCTAAGCAATGGATAGCGATCTTTTGAAGATTATACAAGAAAGAGATATGGGCAAGTGCTTATAGGTCTGATGAAGCCTTTTTGCAAAAAATCAGATTTATACTCTCTCCATTAATAAGGCTTGTATTTCTTGTAAAGACTTTTCGGTCAACGGTTTGGTAATAAATTTGATAACATATTCATTATCAACAATCTTTGCAATATCTCGCTTGTTATTAGAGCTGGAAAGAATAATGACTTTGCATTTATTTTTGATATTATCTGGAAACATCTCAAACTCGAACAAAAATACGAATCCATCCACAATGGGCATATTAATATCTAGAAAGATCACATCAGGTAGGTTTTCTGGGGTATCTTTAGACTGTTCTAGATACTCGAGGGCACTTTTACCTGAATTCCTGACTTCTACTCGTTTCGCAAATTTGGTTATCTCAATAATCCTTTTACTGATAAAGTTATCGGTGTCATTGTCATCTACGAGTAGTACTAAATCGATGTTCTTGCTAGCCATTGGAGGTGTAATTTTAGGTTTATTCGGAAATTGCTGTAATAAAGTAACTGATATCTAGTACTATAATTAACTAGTGCTACTTTACAAAGTTATCATTTTATTTCAAAAAATTAAGGATTAAGATTACAATCATCCTCCTATATTTATAAAAAATGAATGTGACAAAATTTCTCAAATCAAGCCCGAAGCAATAGGATAAGGCATAAGGATTGATGAAACTATAGGTGTACCCTAAATAAATTACAAATCTAAAGCCCACAACTTATGAAATATACCCGATTACTCTTTTGTCTCACGATGGGTGTTCTCTGGTTTAGCCAAACCGACCAAGTCCAAGCCCAATTATTGAATAAATTGAAGAAGAAGGCAGAGGATAAGCTTAAACAGGAAAAGAACCAAGTCCAGCGTGAAGCTGAACAAGAAATCAAAGAAGGAGTAGACCAGCAACTAGAGGGCATGCGAAACTCCTATGACAGCACCAGTTTTAGCCTTGCCATTGCTCTGAGTGACAATTCAGGCCTGTTTGAGTATGACGACCGAGCTAAAAAATTACAGAAATTCGCCGTCAATTTTTCAGATGCCTTCGGTATTACCAAAGACCAATCTACCGATCGACTCCAACGAGCCAAAACCGCAAGCGAGCTAGGACAAATGTCTTATGCCAATAATCGTTTCAAAAGAGCAGAATTTCTATATCAATACGCCAAAGGTGAGTTTGAAGATAAAAACGGTACCAATACCCTTCATTATCCGGTAGTAGTAGCTGATTTGGGCTTATTGTACCATACCGTGGGGCGTTATAGTGAGGCAGAAGAATATAGCTTCCAAGCCCTAGAGCTTAGAAAAAGTATGTTTGGTGAAAACCATAATTCCTACGCTGTATCTCTCAATAACATTGCGATGTTACAACGCAGCCAAGGAAAATATAATGAAGCCGAGAAATCTATCAATGAGTCGCTTCGCATTACCGAAAGTACACTCGGCAAAAACTCCGTAGCCTACGCGATTATTCTCAATAACAAGGCGATGCTTTTTCAGACTATTGGCCGTTATCAACAGGCCGAGACACTTTTAAAGGAAGCCACCGATCTGGCCAAGGCCTCTATGCGTGAAAATTCTAATAATTATCAAAAACTGTTGGTCAATCTAGCACTACTCTACCAAGAACAGAAAAAGTACTCCGAAGCCGAAGCCATTTATACGAAGGCCATTCAATTGAAAGAAGGGCGTCTCGGAACTCGTAACCACCCAGATTTGGCACATATGCTTAATCTATTGGCATCACTTTACGTCGAAATGGGGAAAAATGACCAAGTAGAGGAGCTTTTGCAGGAAGCAATTCGGATTTATGATAAAAACTTTGGGACTAACCACCCCGCCTATGCCACCACCGCCAGTAATTTAGGAAATTTTTATCGGGTCAATGGCAAAACCAACGAGGCACAAACCTTACTCAGAGAGGCTCTCGAGATTCGCAAGAATACCCTGGGCGAAAAACATCCTGATTATAATAAAGCCGAAGAAGACTTGGCCTTGGTTTATTGGCAACAAGGTAATTATCTGGAGGCTGCCAAGCTTTTCAGAGAGGTATTAGCTAGGAACAATGAATTCATTCGGGCTTATTTCCCACCCATGAGTGAAGCCGAAAAAGAAAAATATTGGGACAAGCTCCGCCCTACTTATCTTCGTTTTTATTCTTTTGCCACAGATTTTAAGGACAAAGACCCCAGCCTTCTCAAAGATCTCTACGAGGCGCACCTGGCCACCAAGGCCATTCTCCTACAGGCCACTAACCGCATCCGTGAGGAGATTTTGGCTAGCAATGACCAAAAGCTCATTGATGACTACAATCGCTGGGTAGATGCCAAGGAAAACTTAGCACACCTCTATACTTATTCTAAAGAGGAAATTAAAGAGCAAAAGATCAACCTGGATTCCACCGAGCGAGCTACGAACGCGCTCGAGAAAAGCGTTTCTCAAAGAGTTCCTCAGTTGTTCGAGAACCCCGTTTCTTATCAAGATATTGTCAGTCGTCTGGGGACTAATGAGGCTGCGGTCGAGATCATCACCTTCCATCATTTTGACAAGCAATTTACAGATGAAGTTTACTACGGAGCTTTGGTCGCTAAGCAGGGGAGCGCTTATCCTGAAATTACCTTGATGACCAATGGTAATGAACTAGAAGAAAAATATTTTAAGTACTATCGCAATGTCATCAAGGCACGCCGTCCTGACAAGTATAGCTATGACCAATATTGGTCGAAGATTGCTCCTCTAGTGGCTAATCAAGCTAAGCTTTACGTGGCTTTGGATGGCGTATACAATCAGGTTAGCTTGAATACTTTGCAAAAGCCTGATGGGAAATATATTCTAGATGAAAAAAGCCTGATTTTCCTGACCAGCACCAAAGATTTGCTACAAGCGTCAACCAAGAATACATCCTCAAAGCAGGTTACATTGATTGGTTTTCCTAACTATGGAAATCAAGGTAAAATCAGCCCACTACCCGGCACGAAGGCCGAGGTTGAGAGTATTGAGCAGATTTTGAAAACGGCTGGTTATCAGCCTAGAAAATACATGCAAGGACAAGCCACCGAAGGTAACGTCAAAGAAGTGAGTAGCCCACGAATACTTCATATCGCGACGCACGGGTTTTTTATGGAAGATGCTGTCAATACAGGCGATAATAAGCTATTCGGCATTGAGATAGATAAAGCACGAGAAAATCCTTTGTTACGTTCTGGGTTGATGCTGGCTAACTCTGAACAAGTATTGTCGGGCGCAAATGCACAAGAAGCACTCAAAAATCGCCCCACCGTGGGGACTGAACAGGAAGACAACGGAATTCTCACGGCTTATGAAGCCATGAATATGTCCCTCGGCCAAACCGAACTCGTGATTCTCAGTGCTTGCGAAACCGGCTTGGGGGATGTCAAAGCGGGAGAAGGCGTTTATGGTTTGCAAAGAGCTTTCCAAGTGGCTGGTACAGACGCGCTCATCATGAGCCTCTGGACAGTTAGCGACGCGGCCACCCAAGAACTGATGACACTTTTTTATAAGTATTGGCTCAATTCGGGAGACAAAATACAGGCTTTTAAAAAGGCACAATTAGAACTTAAAAACAAATTTGCGGAGCCTTATTACTGGGGAGCTTTCCTCCTGGTCGGTAAATAATGGAGAAACGGATTTAACAAAATTTCCAACCCTCGAGTCATCAGCTAGGGTTGGATTTTTTTATAAAAAATGCTATTGCTCCTGTACCAAGCGCAATAGCATCACAAAACAGTAGCCATTAAAACTTTAGAAATAGCTGCTTTTCTAAAATCCATTAAGCTTATGATACAAATCTAGCCATCCCCAGAGACAAAAAATCAGACAATATATCTAACCCTAAAATTCCTAGACCAGACTGAATCGGAAAGCGATGTGATGACTAATAGACAAAAAAGGAGGATTGGTAGAAAAAAGAGGATCGCATTCTCATAAAAAATGCTATTGCCCGTAAATAACAGGCAACAGCACAATAACAAAATATTAGCCATTAAAACATTAGTATTCTAAGGCTAAGGGAAAATTAGTAAACTTTACTAATTTGTCTCCCAAAAGATATACGAATAATCTAATCAAATAGATGAACGCGTGTTTTTCATTGATCTAGTGATAATTAGTAGTGCTGGTTTGATTTATGAAAAACTTTAAGAATAATTTAACTATATTGAATGCCCAAATTGGTCGTTAAAGGAATACAAATTAAAGCTTAGAAATTATTTTGAAGATGAGAAAACGTTATACATGGATTTTGTGCTTATTACTCTGCTGGGGAAGTGCCTGTACGATTCAAGAAGAAATTCACTTTAACAAGAATGATTCAGGTAAATTTACTTTTTTGGTAGATTTCAGTAATGTCCAGACCATGATGGCTGGTCTGCAAGAAAGTCTGGACTCTACCAGTATTGGTGATGAGGAACAGGATTTGAGTACCCCTCCCGATTTCTCGGAGTCTATGGAGCAGGAGCTAAAAGGCTTGGATGGTATTCATAATCTGAAAGCTGAGTCAGAAAAATCAGGCCAGTTTGCGCTTTCTTTTGAATTTGACGATATTGACGCCTTAAATCGAGCTTATAATCGTTTGCATTCATTAGATCAAGCGGCCAATTTTCCGGGAATGCCCGGTATGGATAATGGCGGCTTTACCCCGGGTGCTCCTCCCAAAGATACGACAGAAGTGAATGAGCAAGAGCCTGATCCAGAAGATTTTACCTTTTTTCGAAGGGAGGGTAAATATTTAATTTTTCGCCAGCGTCGTCCCGACTTAGAAGGAGGAGAAAAGCAGGAGATGCCCATGGATATGAGCATGCTCCAGGGTATGGGCGATATTATCAAGGTAGAGACCATTTTTTCATTTGACCGAAAAATCAAAGGCATTGACATAAAAAATATGCAAGCCAGCCAAAATGATAACTCGGTCAAAATGACCATGGGAATCAAAGATCTGACGAACTCCTCCCAAGATACTCCCGAGCTAAAGATCAAGCTCAAGTAATACTTTGGTTAAACTTGTCTTTCCTTTATCATTGATGCATATCAAAATCCATTCACCCGTTCAGCAAGCTGCGAGTCAGGTTATAGCTGGTTTTAATCGGGATTTATTTCTCCAATTAAATCCCCCTTTTCCTCCTGTCAAATTATTGCGTTTTGATGGGAGCAAACAAGGTGACCAAGTGATTCTGGAGTTAAACTTTATCTTTTTCAGACAAACTTGGGAAAGCTTGATTACCGAAGATGGAGAAAATGAGGAAGAGATTTATTTTGTAGACGAAGGCATCAAGCTCCCTTTTTTCTTGAAATCTTGGAGACATCGCCACCGAATTCTCAAAAAAAATACCAAGGCGGAAATCGTGGATGATATTGAATATCGAACTCCTTTTTGGCTGATGGATTATTTGATGTATCCTGTTCTTTATCTGCAGTTCTGGTACCGTAAACCCATTTATCAACGCATATTTCGCAAGTGATTCATCCAAACTTACTGCCCGAATAAAGTTGGCTTCGTTTAGTGAAAATTTGAGCAAATGTGTTATCTTTATGAGCAGAGATCAATGTCAACCTTTATGAACCTAGAAAAAAGAGTAGATCAAATAGAAATTAGCCTCAACGAGGTAAAAATAGAGCTTTCTAATCATAAAGTCCTATTAGAAAAAATCTTAGATTTTGCTCGCATCCAAACGGTGGTAGCCGAAAGATCGGAAAAGAGACAAGAACAAACCGACCTGCGCTTGGAAAAGCTCATAGGACGACAAGAACAAACCGACCTGCGCTTGGAAAAACTAACCAGTTCGGTAGAAGGCTTAACGCAGCAAGTGCAAAACCTCGTTAATTACCTGGGAAATCCCCTGAAGAATGGGCATTCGTAAACAATAATACAGGTCAATCGGGAAAATTCCCTTAGTTTTGTATCTGATGGCAAAACGTTGGACATACCAAGACGCACCTTCTCCTGACTTGATCAAAGCTTTATCCCAATCGCTGGGAGTAGAGGAAGCTCTGGCTACTTTATTAGTACAACGTGGCGTTCAAACTTTTGAAGAGGCCGAAACCTTTTTCCGCCCTGACCTAGCTCAATTGCACGATCCCTTCTTGATGGCCGGCATGAGAGAGGCGGTAGAACGACTAGAAAAAAGCATTCATCAGCAAGAAAAAGTATTAATTTATGGCGACTACGATGTAGACGGCACCACGGCCGTGGCGATGCTGTATCGCTTTCTCCAACCGTACCTGCCCAATCTCCATTTTTATATTCCCGATCGGCACCAAGAAGGCTACGGAATTTCTCATCAAGCCGTTCAATGGGCGCAATCTGAAAATTTCAAATTAATCATCGCGCTCGATTGTGGAATCAAGGCCGTAGCACAAGTCAACGCAGCAAAAATGGCCGGGATAGATGTGATCATTTGTGATCACCATTTGCCCAGCGATACACTCCCGTCAGCACACGCGATTCTCAATCCAAAGCAAACGCATTGTCATTATCCTTTTAAAGAATTGAGTGGCTGTGGCATTGGATTCAAGTTTTTACAAGGCTTTTGTCAGAAGAAAAAAATTGATCTTAAGTTACTCTATGCGCATCTGGATTTGGTAGTAGTAAGTATCGCGGCGGATATGGTGCCGATGGTGGGAGAAAACCGAACATTGGCCTACTTTGGATTGAAGAAAATCAACCATTCGCCTCGCCCGGGCTTAAAAGCCCTGATCGATACCTCGGGTTTGCGTCAAACTGCCTCTCTGGATATTAGAAATCTAGTATTTGTAATCAGTCCTCGGATTAATGCCGTAGGACGGCTTCAGCACGCGCATCAGGCAGTGTCTTTACTTGCCGCCAATGATTCATCCAGTGCGGAGCAATTTGCTACTGATTTAAATCAGATCAACCGTCAGCGAAAAGACTTGGATCACCATTGTACTGAGGAAGCTCTGGAGATGATTGCCCAACAAGAGCAGGAAGATGGAAAACACAAATCCACGGTTCTCTACGCACCACATTGGCACAAGGGCATTCTAGGGATCGTGGCTGCGCGCTGTATTGAGCATTATTATCGTCCCACGGTTATTCTTAGTCAAGATGGAATAGACAAAGAACAGGCCGTGGGTTCAGCCCGTTCTATTCAAAACTTTGATTTATACCAAGCGATTCAAGACTGTGGTGATTTATTGACGCGCTACGGAGGGCATCGGTACGCTGCGGGTATCAGTTTGCCCGTCAAAAACATACCCGCTTTTCGGGCGCGCCTCGAAGAAATTGCACAGCAAAGGATTAGCTCAACACAGATGATTCCTACCCAAGAAGTTGACCTGAAAATCCATCTAGATCAACTCGATGATAAATTTTACCGTATTCTTCGTCAATTTGCACCTTTTGGTCCCCATAATATGCGCCCGGTTTTTGTTTCTGAGCAATTAATCTGGGAAGATGTTCGTGTCTTGAAGGAGAAGCACCTTAAGCTTAGGGTTCAGCAGAGAGAAGGTCAGGCTCGTTTTCCCGTAATCGCTTTTGGAATGGCTGATCAATATTCAGCCCTGCTACAATCAAAATCCTTAGATTTGTGTTATTGCATAGAAGAAAATCATTATCAGGGAAAAAAAACACTCCAATTAATAGCCAAGGATTTTAAGTTTAATTAACATTCTAGGAAGAGGAATTAACAAAGAGAGGCTTTATTTTGGTTAGATCACCTAATTTCCTCACCTAAACAGCGAAGACTATGGTTTTAAGAGCAGAAAATTTAGTTAAAAAATATAAGAAAAGGAAAGTAGTGAAAAACGTATCACTACAAGTTGCCCAAGGAGAGATTGTAGGCTTACTCGGGCCAAACGGAGCCGGTAAAACCACCAGTTTTTACATGTGTGTTGGTTTGGTAAAGCCCAATCAAGGGCGCGTTTTTTTAGATGATGAAGAAATTACTAAATTGCCTATGTACAAGCGCGCTCGCAAAGGTTTGGGCTATTTGGCACAAGAGGCTTCCGTATTCAGGAAATTAAGTGTAGAAGATAACATTTACTCGGTTTTACAAATGACGCGTATGAGCGTGCAAGCACAGAAAGAACGAACCGAAGAACTTTTGGAAGAATTCAAACTCACACACGTACGCAAGAGTATGGGGAGCGTGCTCTCCGGTGGAGAAAGAAGACGTACAGAAATTGCCCGAGCTTTGGCCGTTAACCCAAAATTTATTTTATTAGATGAACCGTTTGCGGGAGTAGACCCATTGGCCGTAGAAGATATTCAAAGAATTGTCTATCATCTCAAACACAAAAACTTGGGTATCTTGATTACCGATCACAACGCAGATGCTATCCTGTCGATCACGGATCGAGCCTACGTGATGAAAGAAGGCGCACACTTTGCCGAAGGTACTCCCGAAAATTTGGTTGAGAATCCTGCTGTAAAAGCGGGATATTTAGGTGAAAATTATACCTTGAATCGTAAGTTCAGAAAAGAGGACGTGAAGGTTAACTAATAGATTGCAGCTCTTGTAATATGAAAATACTCGACGAGATTCTTAAGCGCGTACTCAGCCGGAGATTATCCCAAATCACAGCTTTTATGAAGCACCCCTACGAGGTTCAGGATCGAATGCTGATGCAATTGATCAAAAAAGCACAGGCCACCGAGTGGGGCAAAAAATATGACTACGCGAAGATTAGAAATTTCGAGGATTTTCGTAAAAAAGTACCCATTTCTACCTACGAAAGCCTTTTTCCATATATCCAACGGATGATGAAAGGCGAACAAAATCTCATTTGGAGCTCGAGAGTTACTTGGTTCTCCAAATCCTCGGGTACTACCAACGCCCGCAGTAAATTTATTCCTGTGCCTTGGGAGTCGCTCCGGCAAACCCACTTTCGGGGAGGCAAGGACATGTTGGCCTTGTATATTCATAACCATCCACAGACGCAGTTTTTCAGAGGGCGGGGGCTTTCTATTGGAGGAACTTTTCAGGCAAACCCTGAGAACTCGAGTGCTTATTTCGGCGATATATCGGCCGTAGTCGTGCAGAATCTGCCCAAATGGGCGCAAGCCATTCGTACTCCTTCTCTCAAAGTGGCCATGATTGATGATTGGGAAGAAAAAATTAAGGCCATGCTCGAGATCACCCCCCAGCAAAATGTAACGAGTATTTTGGGGGTGCCAACCTGGACCATTGTGCTCTTACAGCGTATTTTAGAAAAACATCAAGCCCAATATATAGAAGAAGTATGGCCGAATTTGGAGGTCTTTATTCACGGTGCCGTTTCTTTTACGCCTTATCGGGCACTCTTTCAGGAGCTAGCCCCCACGATTCGTTTCATGGAGACTTACAATGCCTCCGAAGGCTTCTTTGGCCTGCAAGATGACCTGAATCGGGACGATATGTTACTTATGTTAGATTATGGCATATTTTATGAGTTTATCCCCATAGCCGAGTCTGAGTCCGAAAATCCGAAGACACTGACGCTGGAAGAGGTAGAACTGGGCAAAAATTATGTCATGCTCATCTCCACTTGTGGAGGGCTATGGAGGTACAAAATAGGGGATACCGTAAAATTTACTTCTAAACACCCCTATCGTATCAAGATTACGGGTCGTACCAAGCATTTTATTAATGCCTTCGGGGAAGAGGTCATCATTGAGAATGCCGAAGCTGCCATTACCTATGCTTGCGAGCAGACACAGGCCGTGATGAGTAACTACACGGCTGGCCCTATTTACATGGAAGGAAATAAACAGGGCGGACACGAGTGGATTATTGAATTCGAGAAGACTCCTGAGGATTTACAACGCTTCACTCGCTTACTGGATCGTAGACTTCAGGAGGTAAACTCAGACTACGAAGCCAAACGTTTTCAGAGTATTGCGCTCGAAATGCCGATCGTACACCAAGTATCGGAAGGAACCTTCTACAATTGGATGAAAAAAAGAGGCAAATTAGGAGGGCAACACAAAGTGCCCCGTTTGTCCAATTCCAGAGAATATCTAGATGATATTCTGGATCTGTTGAAGGTAGAAATGCGTGATTAAACGTTTTTTGTTTTATTATTGGGATAAATTAACCCATTTTGTTGCTACTCACCTTTCTACTTTGTAGATTTGTGATGACAAGGTTGTTAAAATTATTTGAATGGAAACTATCACCGTTACTGAGGTAAAAGTAGATTACCACAAAAAAATCAGAAAGCTTTTTCGTGAGATGGGCAAAGTGGTAATTGGGCAAGATTATCTCATTACCCGCTTACTCATTGGTCTTTTTACCAATGGCCATATTCTACTAGAAGGCGTACCCGGGCTTGCCAAAACCCTTACGGTCAATACCTTAGCCAAAGCCATTAATCTGAAATTCCAAAGAATACAATTTACCCCAGACTTGCTCCCCGCTGATTTGATTGGTACGATGATTTACAATCAGAAGGAAGGAGATTTTCAGGTCAAAAAAGGCCCTATCTTCGCTAATCTCATTTTGGCTGATGAAGTAAACCGCTCTCCCGCCAAGGTGCAATCTGCCTTGCTCGAGGCCATGCAAGAAAAACAAATCACGATTGGTGAAACCACTTACAATTTGGATAAACCTTTTTTGGTATTAGCTACTCAAAACCCAGTGGAGCACGAGGGAACTTATCCGCTACCCGAAGCTCAGATTGACCGCTTTATGATGAAAGTGTATGTCAATTATCTCAGCAAGGACTTAGAGTTGGAGGTGATGCGGAGAATGTCTAATATGAATTTTAAAGCAGAGGTCAAAACCGTCATCGGGAGAGAAGATATCGTCGCGATTCGGGATGAAATCAATCGGGTAACTATCTCAGAATCACTCGAGCGGTACATTATAGAACTCATTCACGCCACGCGCTATCCCCTCGAGTATGGTCTTAAAAATGAAGCGCACTATATGCAGTATGGCGTTTCTACCCGTGCTTGTATTGATCTAAACTTGGCTGCCAAAGCCTTGGCTTACGTTGATGAGCGTAATTTTGTATTGCCCGAAGATATCAAAGAAATGGCTGTGGATGTATTCAACCACCGTATTTCGCTCAATTATGAAGCAGAAGCAGAAGGCGTAACTACTTGGCAGATTATAGACAGCATCCTGCGTCAGATTCCGATCAATAATAAGTAAGCTATTTTCACTAAAAATATTTCAGCTCAAAAGCTCAAACCCAGAAGAACTTCTTGCTCTTCTGGGTTTGAGTTATATAGGGCTAAATTTTTTCTTTCAACTGACTGCTCAAAGCCCGATACTTAATTGACAAAAGAAAAGACAACTTCATCATCGCAAGTGCCATCGCCAAAATCTACCTGATAAGTAGGAAAGTTGGAGGAATTTACTTGAACAACACCACTAGAAGGACGTGAGAACCCACTTAAATAGCATTCGGCTTTGTATTCCAGAGGAACGTTACTTTCAATGCGATAAGATACGCCCGCACGATTAATCCCTTCATAAGTACCTGATAGATTGTATACATCGTCGGTGAGGTCAAAGAGCGCTTGGATACTTTCGTAACCAGTTACCCAAGTGCGGGTACGCGTGCTTTCCCATTGGGTAGTGGTACCGTTGGGGAAAGTAAGCTGGGCGTCTTTTACTTCAATAGTATGGGTTGGATTCCCCCCCGCCGCTGTGATATTTTCAACGGTTTTAGTACCTTCTACCAAGATACCGTTCACGCTATACCCATCAAAAGTCGTTGTGACTACACTACCAGGGCGAGTGTATCGTTTGTTGAATTCGGAGATAATTTTACCCTTGCGCACTCTACCGTCAGGGCCTTCGCAACCTTCTACGCCAAAGTCAATGACCACACGCTTGGTGCTGTCTTCTAGGCGACTAATCGTAACGACGGCACAAGTCCAGATACTCGTTCCTTCCTCGTCTGTTTTGTCCAGGGCGGTTTTTCCGAGCGTATTGGCGTTCATCTCGAGTGTAAGATTATTTAAATTCAAAACCTCATCAAATTCTGCCTCAACCTGAAGATTATCGGTCAAGCTAGGGTCATTGTTGACGTTGGGCTGGTCAGCTTCATTGTCTTCCTGACAAGCATTCACCATCAGGAGGGTCAAACCTAGGCATACGTATTGGCTTAATTTCAGTAGCTCTTTCATAAATTTTTAATGTTTGGTTAGATAAAATATGGACTGATTTTATGGCTTAGATGAGACAACGGAAAGAAGGTTTAAGAGGATCGGATAAAATTTCTAAAAAAAAACTTAGTGAGAAAATAGCTGGGCGTTCTTTAAACAGCAAGGAAAAATTCTCTTAAATGGAAAAAAATCCCAGAAAGAAAGTAAATTTTTAGCTAGGAGGATAAACAAACAAAAATGACAGAGGGTTTATCTAGCTGAAAACACGAAATTTCTTCTCAACCCTAGCAAAACTTATTTTAGTAATGAATCGCAATAAGCGGTACAGAAAGTTAGTTTTTGTAAATGAAGGCAGATAAGATGTACACCATCTCGGAAAATGCCCGTCCTAGTCTTCTTATCAATACTTGAAAGGAGTTTTAAGATAAGATTGAAAGGAGAAGCTTGGCTTTCTTTTTGCGTTATTTTGCTGGAATATCTTACATTTGATTAATTCATCTTCATCCTTTTAGCTATACGTTTCCCCGATACAACCAAGCAATCAGGTCGTAAAGCCCTGACGCTAAGGGCATAATCTCATTTTGGACTATCAAAAAAATACTAACTGGGAAGGCTCCCCCTGAGGTTTGCCGACTTTACACCAATTAAATGACAACACCATGTTTTTTTATTTACCCTTTAACCTAAACGAAAAATACCCAATTTGGGAAAAGCTAAGTAGGCCCTTGCTGATGCTTTTGTGGCTATGGGCCTGGGTGTTTATTTCTTTTCAGGTAAGCGCACAAACGATCGCCTTTGATGAATCAGATCTGAAAGGCGAAAGCTCTAACAATCCAACCTCCTTGCAATTTGGCCCCGACAGTCGGCTTTATGTTGCCCAGCAGGATGGTACTATTTACGTGTACACGATCCAAAGAAATGGGCCGAAAGACTATCAAGTGATTGATACAGAGACGATTAATATCATCAAGAATCAGATTCCTAATCACAATGATGACGGAGCAAGTAATGCGACCAAAATCCGCCAAATCACTGGAATCTTGGTAGAAGGTACGGCTAGTAAGCCTGTTCTTTACGTTTCTTCTTCGGATTGGCGAATCGCGATTGGCAACGACTCCAACCTAGACACAAACTCTGGAATCATTTCTCGCCTTACTTGGAAAGGAAATGGCGTAAACGATCCGAATGGTTTCTGGGAGAAAATTGACCTAGTCAGAGGGCTACCCCGCTGTGAAGAAAACCACTCCACCAACGGGATGGTACTGGATAAAACCACGAATACACTCTACGTGATGTCAGGCGGGCACACCAACAAAGGAGCCCCTGGTAAGTTGTTAGCAGCCATTCCTGAATACGCTCTCTCTGCCGCCCTACTTTCGGTAGATATGAATGTAATTGACAATTTACCTGTTTACACAGACCCTCGTACGAATACCAAATATGTTTATGACCTGCCCACCCTAGACGATCCGACTCGCCCCAATATTAGCAAAGGCCATCCAGCCTTCCCTTACCCAGCTGGGCACCCCATGCACAATGAAAGTATTGACTTACACGATCCTTTTGGGGGAAATGACGGCTTGAACCAAGCTCGTCTGGTCAAGAATGGCCCCGTGCAAATTTATTCGCCGGGTTATCGTAATGCTTATGATATTGTACTGACCGAGTCTGGAAAGCTTTATACTTTTGATAATGGCCCCAATGCCAACTGGGGTGGTACGCCTCTGCTTTTTGATGCCAATGGCAACCCCAAGGGAACAGGGCCCTGGCAAAACGGTGATAAAGCCTCCAATGAACTTAACGAAACTAACTCAGCCGATTATGGTGATGGGCTGCATTATATCACAGGCAAAGGATATTACGGAGGACATCCTAATCCTACGCGTGCCAACCCTCTCGAAGCAGGGCTTTACATTTATGGGAAACCCAAAGGTTACTGGGAGCTAACTGATACTTATGACTTTGTCACGGACTTTCCCGAACTACCTGTACCTGCAGACATGGCTAATCCCATTGAAGGTCATTATCAGCCGCCCATCGTTGGCCCTGGTGGAAATGCCGCGATGGCCATCATCAACTCTTCCACGAACGGTATGGACGAATACACGGCTTCCAACTTTAACGGAGCTATGAAGGGTCAGCTACTAGCCGCCTCTTACAACGGAAATGTGCACCGCTTCAAATTAAATGCAGCAGGTACGGCGGTAGTAGAACACGTGGTCGAGTTTGATAATATTGGTGTAGAAACGCTGGATGTAACCTCCCAAGGTGATAATGATATTTTCCCAGGTACCGTCTGGATTGCCAATTATGGTGATGACAGAATTATCGTAGCAGAACCCAAAGATGGTGGTTCTACGGGTGCTTGCCCTGGCCCAGGGCAGACGGGCTATCAAGCCAATGCAGATTCTGATGGAGATGGTTATACCAACCAAGACGAAATCCAGAACGGAACGAATCACTGCTCAGGCGGTAGTAAACCCACTGATTTTGACGGTGATTTTGTTTCTGATTTATTAGATGAAGATGATGACAACGACGGTATTCCCGATTTAGTTGATGCTTTCGCGCACGATGCTAGTAATGGTCTCAGCACCAACCTGCCCATTGATTATCCTTTCACGAATAGTAATCCGGGTACTGGTTTCTTCGGTCTAGGTTTTACGGGGCTAATGGCCAACGGCACCACAGATTACTTAGATATGTATGACGTGGAGAACTTAGCCGCGGGTGGTGCTGGAGGTAAATTTACCATTGAGAAGGTTCCCACGGGTGATACTTACGGAAAGAACAATAGTCAAAAGTATGCTTTCCAATTTGGTGTGAATGTAGATCAAAGCACGGCTCCTTTCACGGTTCATTCTAGTCTAGATCCTCCTTTTTTCTGGGTAGATGGAAATCCTTCTAACCCTAAAAACTTCCAAAACTGGGGAATTTATATTGGAAAAGGAGATCAAGATAACTTCTTCAAGGTAGTTTTTATTGCTAATAACGGACTAGGCGGCATTGAAGTGATGCTAGAGCAAAATGGCAACCCAGTTGGAAAAACTTACGGCCCGGATGTAGTAGGAAATCTTTTGAATGCGAGTGCAGTAGATATTTTCATCAGTGTGAATCCTGCTCAGAGCACAGCACAACCTTACATCTCGATAGATGGAGGAAGTACCAAAGTAGCCGTAGGAAGTCCAGTCCAAATACCTGCTTCTTGGTTGAGTGCTAATGATAATCAAGGTTTAGCCGTGGGTGTGATTTCTACCTCCATCGTTTCGCAGAAGCCTTTTACGGCTACCTGGGATTTCATAGAGGTAAAACCAGACCAACCACAACAAGTAGAAAGTACGACTGCCAAAGCATTGGTAGAAGTATCACGTGGCGCAGGTCAAAAAAATAACATCAACGCCAGTACTTTCAATCCGAATGCTTTTGTGATTACCAATCAATCTCCTGATGGGCATAAAATCACAAAAGTAGAGATTGACGCGCGTACGGCTTGGCTACCGAATGTTGCCTTTGACCCCGATGGTACGGCGGGCGACCCCGTTGGTAAAGGCTTTGATCCAAACTTTGACTCAGGAGTCGGCCTCGCAGGCCACACGCTCTCTGCTCCTATTGGTAATGGTGGCTTCCAAGTGATTACGGTTAATTTTAACGACTTCACTCCCAACAAAATCTTTGGTTTCTCTATCGACCAAGACCCCACCAGTGTAGAAGGCTTACCTGCTCCTGGCCCGAGTGATGCGGGAAGTATCTCTGGTCTGGAAATGATCGGTGCTACCGTCAAGATCACATTTGATAACAATACTACTTATACTGGAAGGTTATATAGCAACGGCAGCGTAGGTGGTTCGGAAGTACTCATCAAAGCCAACCCACTGCCTGCACCCAGCATTAGCGTGAATGGCGGCTCACCCGCTACGACAAACCAAGCTAATCAAACGATTCAGGTGAGTGGCGGACAGCCCAATGGAAAAGTTTCCCTGTTCCGAGTAGAAGCCGCACAATTTGATACAAACCCTCCTAGTATTGATTTTGCTCCTTTTGAAGCCAACAGTGCTATTCAGGTACAACGCTTGATGAATATCGATTTGAATGGAAATGGTAGTGCCAGTGTCCCTGTAACGCTGACTGATTCTGACCCTGAGGGGGGCTATAATCATATTCTAGTAGCACAGCAGGACGGTAATTTCTTTGGGCTGACTTCTAATATTATCATCTTGGAGTACGATCAAAATGCTACACCGCCTACTACCTTTAACCTGAACCTTAGCACCGACGGTAACGGAACGGCCGCGGTTTCACCGAAAGGCCCTTACACTTCCGCTACCAACATATCGGTGAGCGCGAATCCAAACAATGGTTTCCAATTTGTAGGTTGGACGAATGGCGTAGGTAGTATGGTAAGTACGGCGAATCCTTATAACTTCACCATTACGCAAAACGCGACTTTAAAAGCGAACTTTGCGCCCATCCAGCAACCAGGTGACTTGGCTGTAACTAGCTTCACGTTGGTCAATGCTGATAATAACCAAGATCTACTCACGATCAACGACGGGACGGTGATTAATCTAAATGATTTGCCCACTCAGAATCTCAATATCCGCACGAATGCCTCTGGCTCGCCGAGCTTCGTAGGAACCACGCTGACTGGTCCTGTCAATCAGAACCGTACGGAAGGAACTGCTCCTTTCTCATTATTTGGTGATCTGAATGGAAATTATGTAGCTGCCCAACTCCCCGCTGGAAATTATACACTTACGGGTACACCTGCTAAAAACGGGGTAGAAGGAACCAGCCTGACAGTCAACTTCAGCATCGTGGATCAGAGTGCTCCGGTTACTTACAGCTTAAATCTAAGCACAGATGGTAATGGTAGCGCCTCAGCTTCCCCAGCTTCTGGGCCTTATGCTGCTGGCACTTCACTAACCCTAACCGCCAATCCGAATCAAGGCTTCGTATTTGATAGCTGGACAAATGGAAGTGGTAATACGGTAAGTACAGCCAATCCTTACACTTTCAACATTAACCAAAATACAACCCTGCAAGCGAATTTTGTGCCTACCCAGCAACCAGGTGATTTGGCCGTAACAAGCTTTACCTTGATCAATGCTGATAACAATCAAGATTTGCTTACCATCAATGATGGTGCGGTGATTAACCTAGCTGAGTTGCCTACCGAGAACTTTAACATCCGTACGAATGCTTCTGGCTCACCAAGCTACGTAGGGGCAACTTTGACTGGTCCCGTGAATCAGAGTCGTACCGAGGGTTCAGCACCTTTCGCTTTGTTTGGCGACGTAGGTGGAGATTATCTAGGGGCTCAACTGCTCGTGGGGAATTACACGCTTTCAGGTACACCTTCCAAAAATGGAGTAGAAGGAGCAAGCCTGACCGTTAATTTTAGTATCGTGAATCAGAGTACACCAGTTCTAGCCGTAGAGCAGATCCTTTTGATTAATGCAGATACTGATCAGACGGTGGGAGTGATTCAAAATGGCTCTAACTTCAATATTCCTAACCTAGGTGTTACCAATCTAACCCTAGTGGCTACTACCAATCCTAGCATCGTAGGAAGTGTACAACTGCAACTGAGTGGTGCAGTAAATGAATTCCGCAATGAAAATTTAGCTCCTTACTCGCTGTACGGGGATAACGGATCTACCAACTACGACGGAACGCCTCTAACCGCGGGTGATTACACCATCACGGCCACGGCTTTTACTGAAAAATCTGGTGCAGGGAATGCCTCAGCTCCGCTTACATTTAATTTTAGCTTGAACAGAGCCAACAATAATGGTCCAGCCGTAACGAGCATCCTACTGATTGATGCAGACGCGGATGTAGTATTGGCTACCTTACAAGAAGGTGCTGAAATTAGTGTGAAAGATTTAGGAAGTGTGAATCTTGGTATTCAGGCCATAACGAATCCGACTACGGTAGGAAGCGTACAGATGCAATTAAGCGGTGCGGCTAGTGTATTCCGTAACGAAAATCTAGCACCTTACTCTATCTATGGCGATGCTGGCCCTGGTTCTAGCAACTTCGATGGAGCACTTTTAGGGGCAGGAGATTACACGATCAGTGCAACGGCCTTTACCGGAAAATCTGGCGCTGGTGAGGCAGGAGCCACCAATACCATCAACTTTACTTTGAAAGATGCAGAGGCGACTGGTCCAGTGGTTACAGAGATTCGTCTGATTAATGCAGATACTGACCAAATGATTAGCACCATCCAAGAAGGAGCCAATATCAACGTAGCTGGCCTAGGTACCACCAATTTGGCCATCCAAGCCGTAACGAATCCGGCTACGGTGGGAAGTGTGCAAATGGAGTTAAGTGGCGCAGCGAGCGTTTTCCGTAATGAGAATTTGGGACCCTACTCTCTGTATGGAGATGCTGGCCCCAACTCAACTGACTTTGACGGAGCACCACTAGAAGCTGGCAATTACACCATCACGGCTACGGCCTACAGTGAGAGATTTGGAGCTGGTGAATTTGGTCCCGACCTGACGCTTAACTTTACCCTAAGCGGTGTAGCGGCCAAGAGTGCTACCCCAGTCGTAGCAGAAGAGCAGGCAGTAGAAGAACCTACCCTGATTCCAAGTCTGGCCATAGAAAGCGTGTATCCAAATCCGATTCAAGGAGATCAAGTAACCGTAGAACTCAAGGCTGGTATTCAAGGAAATATCACCTACTACATCCTTGATACAAAGGGATATATCCTGAGCCAAGGCAACATTGAAAATGCCAATACGATTTCTAAATTTAAGGTAGATCTAGCTGATCTTGATCTGAAAGAGGGAGCTTATTACCTGAGAATCCAGAGTGAAGGACAATCTGCGAAGACCCACAGATTGCTGAACGATCAATAATGGAACTCAAGTTTCAAAATGGGAAAGCCCGGCCTTGGTCGGGCTTTTTTTTATGGATATGAATGGACAAATTTTCAAATCTAATCGCCTTATACTGCCTCTAAGGCCACATTTGCGTAGCGCAAAAATGAATTCCCACAGGCTTTCTTACATTTGGTACAGATATCGCATTTATGTGATCGGAAATTTATATACAGCAAGATTCTAGTAAAATAAATGCTATCAGCTATTTACCTAGAATAAGATTTAAAGATATCAGCTAAGGGAAAACAAACTTCACCTATCCTTCTGACCAGATACATCTCATCTCAACTAGGCCGTACAAATGGTTCGGCCTGACTAGCAAATCAAGTACAACTATTTTAACAAAAAGGCATCAGAATATTGGAAAAATTTCAGGAAACACTCCTAAAGCCGATGTTTTGAGCACCAAATCAACAATTAAAATCTTTTTTAAACACAAAAGTAATGAGAATCAATTATCAAAAAATCAGCCCTGGACTTCTTTGCTTGGCTTTATTGATTGCATTTTTTTCATTACCTCCTCACAAACTGTTAGCCCAAGATAGCACAGCTTGTTCGTTCCAGGTGAATCTGGATATTACGAATGCAGCCGTGTGTGAAGGCACGGGAAGTATCGCTTTTGAGATCACGGGGGGAGATGGAAGCAATGTGATTGAAGTTCGAGACAAACAGACCAACCTAGTTCAAACCGATTTAGAAGCACTCTCCCCAGGAGAGTATCTCTATGTAGTAACTGAAAATGAATGCCAAGAGAGTGGTGAATTTCTGATTGAAGCAGCCACTTCTCCTGAAATATCTATTGAAGCCCCCGCCGAAATTACCTGCACGAACCCTACGGTCGTTTTGACAGGTAATTCGCCAGTAAGTGGGTTAGATTACACATGGACGACACCTGACGGTACCATTGAGTCAGGAAGCAAAACTGCAAACGTTACGGTAAGTGCCGCTGGTACTTATACCTTGACCGTTACTGACCCCAGTACCGGATGTACGAATAGTGCCAGCGTGCTTGTAAACGCAAATGAGCAAATTCCCGATGTGGGAATTAGAAGAAACAGAAGAATTACTTGTTCTCGCTTAGAGAATACCATGATCGGCTCCTCCTCGGTGAATGGAGTTGTTTATGCATGGACAACCGAAGACGGTACGATTGTATCCGGAGCCGACCAAGCCGAAGTTACCGTAAGTGCGGGCGGAACCTATATCTTGACCGTTACCGATCCTCTGACTGGTTGCTCTAATAGTGATACAGCACTCGTCAAAGAAAATAAGACAGAGCCCAATGCTTTTATCGAGACCATCGGAGAATTGAATTGTAGCAGTGCTACCTTGGAGTTGAGCGGAAGCTCTAACAGCAACAAAGTGAGTTATATCTGGTCAACGCAGGATGGCGTAATTATGACTGACCCCAATCAAGCCGTCATTACAGTGAGTGCCGCGGGTACTTACACCCTGACCGTGATTCATAATAATACAGGTTGTTCGGGAGTAGAAGATGTAGTGATTGAAGACAAAAGCACTAGCCCTCCCACGGTTGCGATCAATTTTGATGGAGCCTTGGATTGCAGCAACCCCAGTCTTATGCTAAATGGAAGCTCTGACAATCCTGATGTAACCTACGCGTGGAGCACTCTGAATGGTTCTTTTGCTTCTGCAACCGACTCGGTTAATGTGGAAGTTTCCAAAGCTGGCACTTACATTTTAACCGTTACTGACACAATTTCTGGATGTAGTGCGAGCGATACCGCCATGGTTACGGCCTCCAGTTCGTCTCCTAATATTGCGATTGTGCCACCTGCTTCTATCACTTGCAACAATCCCTTGGTAGATGTACAAGGTGCTTCCACTACTCCTGGTGTAACTTACGCTTGGACCACGATCGATGGACAAATGGTAGCAGGTGAAAATTCATCTCTACTTACAGTAAATAAAGGAGGCGTTTATACGCTAACCGTTACTGACCCCAATACCGGATGTACCGCCAGCCTAAGCGTGGCTGTAAGCGAAGCCAGTGCACCCAACGTAAGCATTGCTCCTGTGGAGGATTTAAGCTGTGAGCAACCCACTACTACCCTGAGTGGTGCTTCTACCACCCCCGGAGTCAATTTCAGTTGGTCTACCGCAGATGGACAGATTGTTTCTGGGAAAAATAGTGCTACTGCCGTTGTAAACCAAGCAGGAACTTACATTTTAACGGTCAATGAGCCTAATACAGGATGCGCAGCTGTGGATACCGTAGTGGTAAATGCCGCTACAGATTTGCCAAGCCTGAGCATCAACGATCCAGACACCATTAGTTGCGATCTACCTACGGTTACGCTAAGTGCCCTTGTAGACATAGAAGAAGTAACCTACAACTGGACCGCGATTGCTGGTAATATTGACGCCGGAGCCAATACAGCCAATGCCCAAGTAAGTGAGGCTGGTACTTATGTATTGACAGTTACCAACAACAATACAGGATGCGTCGTGAGCGATACCGCCGTAGTGCTAGGTGATAAAACGTTACCTGAGGTGAGCATTGCCACGCCACTTACTATTACTTGTGATAACCCCAGTGTTGATCTAACGGGTAGCACTTCTTTGGAAGGCGCACTTTTTAGCTGGACTACCCCCGATGGTAATATCGAGACAGGTGCTGACCAAAGCATTGCCACAGTAAACATGGCCGGAACTTATATACTAACCGTAATCAATCCAATGACTGGCTGTGCGGATACGGCTCAAGTCCTAGTTAGCGGATCAAGCATAGCTACTGAGGTTACCTTAGGAACACCCGAAGCCATCACTTGCGATAATCCTCAGGTAAGTCTATCTGTAACTTCATCTTCACCCGAAGGTTTGACTTTCCAATGGTCTACGCAAGACGGTGTCATTGTATCTGGCGCAGAAACTACCGAAGCCATCGTGAGCGCGGCGGGTACTTATACCTTAACAGCTACCAATCCGAATACAGGATGTGAAATTGTAGAAACAGTTGAGGTTTTATCAGATGCGCAACTACCCAATATCGCCATTCAAAATCCTGGGGTGATTACTTGTGCTAATCCTGAAATTAGCTTAGTGGGTTCTTCTACCGATAGCACCGCTACTTTTGCTTGGACTACTACAAACGGAAATATTACTTCCGATCCTAACGCTGCTAACATCACAGTAGATGCGGCTGGTTCTTATACGTTGACCGTTACAAATCCTTTTACAGGATGTACTTCTAGCAAAAGCGTGAGTGTTACTAACTCCTTTCTTTTGCCAAGCATTACCATCAACGAAGCCGATACGATTACTTGTGCTCAGCCCGAAATCACGCTACAAGCCAATGTAGAAGGAGAAGGCTGGACTTATCTATGGACCACTGATGGCGGAAATATTCTAAGCGGTATCAATACCATTAGCCCCGAAGTAAATGCTGCTGGCATCTATCTCTTGACGGCCATCAATCCACAAACTGGATGTTCTGCCGTGGCCGAAGTAGAAGTAGTAGCTTACACTGAATTACCTACTTTATCCTTAGCCTCTTCTGGTGCCATCACCTGCGCTACGCCTTCTGTACAATTGGAAGGAACGACTAATGGTACAGACCTAGTCTACGCGTGGACGAGTGAAGATGGCCTCATCAGTCAAGGAGCCGATGCGGCCGTTGCCACTGTGGCAGCGGGCGGTACTTACACTTTGACAGTTACCAATCCAGCTACGGGATGCGCCACGAGCGAGAGTATCCTAGTGGATTCTTACACCGGTGTAGACCTAAGCGTAACTAGTTCAGGCGTAATTACTTGTGATAATCCAATGGTGACCCTTACGGGAACAACTTCCGTATCTGGTTTAGTCTATATCTGGACTACCAACGGCGGAGTGATCGAGGAAGGGTCAAACAGCCCAGTCGCCACCGTAAGAGCAGGCGGGATTTACACATTGACCGCGATTGACCCTCTAACAGGATGCTCTACGAGTAAGAGTGTAACCGTAGACGAATTCAACGATCTACCCAACATTGCCATTGCGGAGCCTCAAAAAATCTCTTGTATCAATACGACGGTACAATTGCTTGGTTCTTCTTCTGATGAGAATGTGATTTTTGAGTGGACTACTACGGATGGATCTATTAGCTCTGATGCGAATCAAGCTTCTATCACTGTTTCACAAGGAGGAGTTTATGTCCTAACGGTTACTAATACCAACACTGGATGTACGGCAAGCCGAAGTGTAGAAGTAGAAGGTCTCAAACAAATCGACCTCACCCTGAGCAAATCAAGTGATATTACTTGTGAATTCACCAGTGCAACGCTGTTGGCCAATACTGAACTAGAAGGTTTGGTCTACTCTTGGTCTACTTCTAAGGGTCAGATTGATTCCAACCCAGAAGATTCTACCATCACGGTCAGCCTTCCTGGTACTTATACCTTGACTGTGATTGATCCTGTAAGTAGTTGTAATCTTACCAAAACTATCCAGGTTTTAGATTTCACACAGAAACCTCAAGCCAGTATCGCTGCTCCTGATACCCTTACTTGCGCGGTTACTAGCATAGCACTATTAGGTTCTAGTGATATTCAGGATGCCGTTTACAACTGGACAACCACGGATGGAAATATCCTATCTAATGCTGATACGGCCACCGTTACTGTTGATGCCGCTGGTACTTATATTTTAGAAGTTACGAATCCTAATACTGGATGTAGTGATGCTGACACGGTGGAGGTAGTACAGACTTCTGTTGCACCATCTGTGAGCATTACACAATCAGATACAATTACTTGTGAGGTTACTACGGTTGAATTATTCGCTTTCAGTGATGTAAGCGAAGTTACTTACGCTTGGACTACGGAAGACGGAGTAATTGAAACCGGAGCTAACAATGATACCGTGAGCGTTAGTGCGGCTGGTCAGTACATTTTAACAGTTACTAGCTTGGCAACTGGATGTGCTGTAAGCGATACCATTAATGTAAACGAAAATAAAACGCTTCCTGAAGTTAGTTTAGATGCTTTTGATCATGTCAATATCGCTGATACGGCCTTCACGCTTAGCGGAGGACTGCCCTTGGGTGGTACTTACAGTGGAACAGGCGTAAGTGAAGGCATATTTGATCCGGCCACAGCGGGTGCAGGCACTTTTGAAATAACCTATACCTACACTGGTGAAAATGGCTGTGAAGCTACTGCTGTCCAAACTATTACCGTAGAAGGAGTAATCGCTCCGATCCCTGTGGCTTTGATCAACGTAGGCGGTGGTGCTTTTACAGATAGTGAGCAAAAAGAATGGTCAGCCGACCAATTTAGCTCAGGAAACTCAGTAGTTACTTCCAAAAGCTTTGATGTAGCGGGTACCCAAGATGATGGACTCTATCTGCCTCACCGCTTTGCTAACTCGGGGGCACCTTTTAGCTACAATATCCCTGTGAGCGAAGCAGGTTCGTATGTAGTTAGATTACACTTTATGGAGCCTTTCTTCGGAGCTCCCGGAGGAACAGGCAACGGGCTAGGCCGACGAATCTTTAATGTGGATATTGAAGGCCAGAACGTACTCAGCAACTTTGATATCGTGGCTGAAGCTGGCGCGGGAGGAGTAGCGCTAATCAGAGAATTCAGCGATATTGACGTATCCGATGGCAATATCAATATTGATTTCACCTCAGTGAAAGACAATGCCGTTATTTCGGCCATTGAAATTAGCAGGCTGGGTATCATTATCCCTCCAGCACCTGCTTTACAGTTTGCCTCGGCTCAGGAAAGCCTTCAATTAGAAGAAAACACCAGCGGTAATATCAATATCTTATTAAATACCAATGATAATACCGACCCGGTAATTGCAAACCTGACCGCTACGGACGAAGCTACTAACCAAGTACCTACTTGGCTAAAAGTTGGCGAAGCCCTACTCGATAGTGTAGATGTCAGTACAGGAACTGCAATTAGCTTTACCTTAGATGCCAACGGGCTTGCTCTTGGCACTTACACGGCTCAAATCAACGCCACGGCTGGTGGCTACGAAAGTACCAGCATCCGTGTGGAGCTGACCGTAAATGCTACTAACACGGGTGTAATCACACCTGTGGCACTGATCAACGTAGGCGGTGGTGCTTACACCGATACCGAGCAAAGAGACTGGTCTGCTGATCAATACACGAGTGGCTCTTCTATCGCTGGTTCTAAGACCTTTGATGTAGCAGGTACAGAAGATGACGATCTGTATCGCACTTTCCGCTTTGCGAGTTCAGGGGCTGCCTTTGGGTACAATATCCCCGTGGATGGCACTGGCCCTTACACCGTGAAGCTCCACTTTATGGAATCCTTCTGGGGTGCTCCCGGTGGGACATTGAACGGGCTGAATAAGCGTGTTTTCAACGTAGATATTGAAGGACAAAATGTTCTAAGCAACTTTGACATCGTAGCCGAAACCGGTGTAGGTGGAGTCGCTTTGGTGAAGGAGTTTAGTAATATCACCGTACAAGATGGAATCATGAATATTGATCTCATTTCTGTAAAAGACAATGCGATCATTTCGGCGATTGAAATTACAACGGGTGGTATACCTCCAGCACCTGCCTTGCAGTTTGCTTCGGCTCAGGAAAGCCTTCAGTTGGAAGAAAATACCACCGGAAATGTCAGTATCTTATTAAGTACCAATGATAACACCGATCCTGTCAATGCAAGCCTGACCGCTACGGATGAAGCTACTAACCAAGTACCTACTTGGCTAAGAGTTAACGGAGCCCTACTCGATGGCTTGAATGTAAACACAGGAGATGCGATCAACTTTGCCCTAGATGCCAACGGACTCGCTCCCGGCACTTATGCGGCTCAAATCAACGCCACGGCTGGTACTTACGACGCAGCTAGTACCAGAATTGAGCTGACGGTAAGCCAAACTGGACAAAACAATGGCCCTGCCATCACTAGTCTGACCCTATACAATGCTGATACCGATCAAGTAATTGCGGTCTTACAAGGTGGCGAGCAAATTGAAGTAGCAGGATTAGGCGCAGTGAACCTGACCGTCGTAGCCGCGACCAACCCGTCTACGGTAGGAAGTGTACAACTCAGCCTGAGTGGTGCAGTTAGCCACGTGCAAAACGAGAACACGGCTCCTTATGCCCTTTACGGTGATGCGGGTCTTAATTCTACGAATTATGATGGACAAGCTCTAGGAGAAGGTTTCTACGCAATTACGGCACAGGCTTTTTCCGAAGGATTCTTGGGTGGAGAAGCTGGTACACCCTTAACTTACAGCTTTGAACTCATCGCACCGAATGTTGAGCCAGGCACTCCTCTAGCCTTAATCAATGCCGGAGGGAATGCTTACACAGACACGGAGCAAAAAGAATGGTCTGCCGACCAATATTTTGGAGGAAGTTCTCTGACTTCTACTAAAACCTTTGATGTACAAGGCACACAAGACGATGAGTTGTATTTGAAATATCGCTTTGCCAACAGTGGGGCAGCTTTCAGCTACAATGTCCCCGTGAGTGGAACAGGGCCTTACCAAGTAAGATTACACTTTATGGAGCCTTTCTTTGGTGCCCCCGGTGGAACAGGCAATGGACTGAACCAACGCCTCTTTAATGTGGATGTTGAAAACGGACAAGGTAGCCTCAACAACTTTGATATTGTCGCAGAAGCTGGATCAGGTGGGGTAGCCCTAGTGAAAGAATTCAATGACATCAACGTGACTGACGGTACATTGAATATCAATTTCACTTCCATCAAAGATAACGCGATTATCTCTGCCATTGAAGTTACTAGCGCTGGCTCGGCCACGGCTGGTTTAGAATTCGCTGCTCCTTTACGTTCTCTACAATTAGAGCAAGGGAATACGGGTAGCGTAGGAAACTTCCTCAGCACTAACAACAACACAGATCCTCAGACGGCGAGCCTTAGTGCCGTAGATGACGCCACGGGTCAAGTGCCTACTTGGATTTCTGTGAATAATTCTGCTTTGAACGGAGTTGCTTTTACTACTGGTTCAGAAGTCAGCTTTGAGCTAAACGCGGCTGGACTCAACGAGGGAACTTACACCGCACACGTTACCGCCTCGGCGGCTGGTTACCAGTCAAGCACTACACAGATCACGCTGACCGTGGTAGCACAGGGTCAAGAAAAACCTTTCATCGTGGCTGTTTATGACGGTGGTTCTAATATCATTGAAGACGGAGAGATCAATGTCCCAACTGATATTAACCTTTCCACTTTCCAGATTTTCTTCCCTGGCTTAGGTCTGGATCGCCCCACGGTGAATAACAACACGGTGAAATTAGTAAACACGAGCAACGGTGCAGAAGTACCTGCTAATGTAAACTCAACTGGAGGTGGTGATGCCATTACCATCGTACCCACGGTTCTTTTAGAGCCTAATACCGAATACAATTACACCATCAGCGATGGCGTACTTGATTTGGATGGCAGAGCTATGATTCCTTTCTCGGTTACCTTTACGACTGGTTCGGGAGCAAGCTCAGGTTCTAATGACCTAACCGGAGTTTCTTTCACGAAAGTAAATGCCGGCGCTGTACAGCAAGCTTACACAACGCTTTGTATCGGCCCTGATGATAAGCTTTATGCTACTTCTGCGAATGGATTTATCTATCGCTACAATATCAAAGTAGATGGTACACTCGAGCTAGACAAAACCATCACCACTTTGAGAGAGCACCGTCGCGGTACACAAGTAGATAATGATGATAAAATCCTGATCGGATTTACCTTCTCACCGAATTCTACACCACAGAATCCTGAGGCTTGGATTACTTACTCGGGTGAAGCTACTTTCAGAGATGGTCCTGCTTGGGATGGTAACATCGCTCGCCTGACCGGAGCTGATTTGCAAAATCTCCAAGATGTAGTCATTAACTTGCCTCGTTCTGTAAAAGACCACCTAACAAACAGCGTAGCCTTTGGCCCTGATGGTGATCTTTACATCAGTCAAGCTGGTAACTCAGCTATGGGTAGAGCAGATGTAACTTGGGGCTTACGTCCTGAGCGACTACTAGCTGCGGCCGTACTTAAATTAGATACTGACAATCTACCTGCTAACTTGCCTATTGATGCGAAAACAGAAGAAGGTGGTAATTATAACCCATATGCCGCCGGTGCGCCACTGACGATCTACGCTACGGGTATCCGCAATGCTTACGATCTGGTATGGCACAGCAATGGTGATCTGTATCTGCCCACTAATGGTTCTGCCGCCGGAGGTAATTCACCTACTTCTAACCCCAATGATCCTTTGTACGTAGCACCACATCCAGATGCGCCTGCTTACACGGGACCAACCAACATTCCGGCTTTGACGAATGTGCAGCCTTCACAGAAAGATTGGTTATTCCGAATAGAACCTGGTAAATATTATGGGCACCCGAACCCACTTCGCAGTGAGTATGTCCTGAACCGTGGTGATGTTGATGTGGATAATGTGGAGTACAATGGGGTGCTTCCTGATCCAAACTATCACATAGAAGGGATTGCCTTTGACTTTGAAAATAATAAATCACCCAACGGAGTGATTGAGTACAAGAGCAACGTATTTGGTGGTAAGCTTCAAGGAATGCTGATGGTCGTGCGTTATAGCCAGAAAGATGATATCATCGTACTAGAACCCGGTGGCGTTAACAACAACATCATCTCCAGTACCGATGGAATCAACTTGGGAATGAGCGGTTTCTTTGATCCACTAGACCTAGTAGAAGATACCCGTAACGGTAATATCTACGTGGCGGAATACGGTGCTCAAAAGATCACTCTTTTGAAGCCAGACATCGCCGGAGATGGTTCTGCTTTTATCGCAGCCAATCCAAGCGAGTTGATCTTTGATGCCATTCAAGGACAAAACAGCGAAACCAAATCGGTAACCGTTAGCAACACGGGTGGTGGCGTATTAACCATCAACTCGGCCAGTATCGCGGATGACGAATTCAGTATCGTTTCTAACCATACGTTCCCGATCACACTGAATGTAGGACAATCTCAAACGTTTGATGTAGTATTCAGCCCTAGCAATACGACCAAAGGTTCTGTAAGTGCCAGTATGTTTATTAGTAGTGATGCCTTGAACACGCCTAACTTGATCGTAGGGTTGCACGGATTGAGCGTAACTGGATTTGAAGGCAACAACGAGCCTGCGCTACAAGATGTAGTTACCACCTTGGGTCATAACATCAATGTAGGTTGGAATACCTTAGTTACCGATACAGATTTAGGTCTAAAAGGAGAAGAGGTTTTCGTACAGCAATTTGAAAAAGCCGGAGCTGGTAATGTGCAAATGTTCCCTGTGGCTCGCTACTCACCTGTGGAAATCGTAGACTTCGGTTACTACGTGGGTGATAACAAAACGCAAATTGCACAGATGCCTGATACTTTCGGAGAGCATCAGAAACTGTTCCCATCTGTGGTGAATGGAACCACGAGCTTTGACCCTGGTTCGCAGACCTTTGGCGTGTATGCCCGTTCTGATAAATTCAATATCTTCGTACACACGGAAGATAGCCGAAACAGTGGCGTTACTCGCAGAGTCAGAACCTACGTACTCAAAGACCGTGATGGTAATACCGTCGCAAACAGCTTCTTGATCTGTATGGAAGAAGCTACCAACGGAGACTATCAAGACTATGTGTTTATCCTGAGCAACGTGAAGCCTGGCGGTAATTCTGCCCCACTTGAAGGAGTCGTGAGCTTTACTTTGGTCAATGCTGATACCGAAGCGGATATCCAAGAAATCCAAAACGGAGACGTCATCAACGTAGCCGGATTAGGAACTACTAATCTGAGCATCCGGGCCGAAGGAGCCGGAGGCGTGGGAAGCCTCAAGATGGATTTGACCGGAGCCCTAACCCATACACGTACCGAAAACATTGCACCATTTGCACTCTATGGTGATACAAATGGAGACTACGCCGGAGCCGCTTGGCCTGCTGGTTCTTACAACATCACCGGACAAGCTTACGCAGAACGCAATGGACTGGGAAGCTTGGTAGGCGAAGAGCTGAGTGTCAACTTTACACTGACCACCGGAGGCGCAAAAGTGGCCTATGCTGATGAGAGCCAAGCTGCCGATACGGGTGCCGAAGAAGTAGCCATCGCTGAGGTTACCAAGGCTTATCCGAACCCAATGCAAGGAAATCTTCTCTACATTGATCTATCTGAGGCCATTACGGGTGAAGTAAGCTTTATCCTACAAGACCAAAGCGGTAGAATCGTGAGTGAAGATGCCGTGCAGCTAGACGGACAAGCCCAAGTGGTGCTGAACTTCTCGCGTGCTTCTCTCCAACAAGGTGTCTATTATCTACAAATTGTAGGAGATCACTTGAAGAAGAGAACCCTGAAGATTGTAAGAAACTAATTCAGGTAATTGATAAAATCAAGAAAGCCCAGCCGCAAGGTTGGGCTTTTTTTATGCTACACTCCCACAAGTACAATTTTCCAGCTATATAGGCGGGGAGGGGGTGGTCAAAAGCTGCAAATTTCCACCTTTGGGGTAGAGGGGGGTACCTAAGGAGGTAGGGGTAGCCACCCCTATGGGTGCAGCATTGCCCCTAAAAGCTTCAATTTCTCACCCCTAAACTGGATTAATGCACCCCAAAGGCATATAGACCCGAGCTATAGCTTCGGTGAGCAGTGTTTAAAGACACAGAGATACGACTTCTCTGACCATTTTCTTAACTTTATCAGGATTTTATTGTTAATTTTGACAGGAACATCAAGGCAATTCCAATCCCTAAATCATCACGAAAATGGCAAAAGAAAACGGCGTCTCCCCTCAAAAAAAATCATCTTCACAAACAAACTCCCGCCCTACTCGCAAAACCACGAAAAAAAAGAGCAAAGCCACCGAAGATAAACCCCTAGAAGTAGAAACCGAGGAAGTGCACGACCAAGAAGCTCCCTCCCTAGAAATTACCCCCGAAATCGAGGCCAATCAAAAAGTTTTAGAAGAATTCTTTAATCTGGACTATGCCAAGAGCTTGGCTCGCTTCGTCATCAACCCCATCGAGCGATATTATTTCCGAGCTGAGTACGTGGGCTTCGAGGGAGAAGATTTTCCTGAAAGAAACAATCCGAAGCACCCCTTGATCTTTGCCAGTAATCACTCAGGAATGGCTTTTCCTTGGGATGGAGTCATTTTCACCAGTGGCCTGATGCGTCGCAATGATTATGACCTTCGTAAAGCCACGCGCGGGATTGCCTCACCCATGCTCTCTAAGACCAAGTTGATGAATCCCTTTCTGATCAAAAATTTTTGGAAAAGAGCAGGCGGAATTGATGCAACTACGCTCAATTTTGAGACGATGATGCATTACAGCGATGCCAACATTTTGATCTACCCCGAAGGAGTGGAAGGCATCGGCAAAGGTTTTGACAAACGCTACCAATTGCAGCGGCTTTCTACCTCAGCCTTGCGGATGAGTATCAAGTACCAGACCGATATTATTCCTTTTGCTACTGTTAATGCCGAATATGTCAATCCGTATAGTTACAGTCTCGAGCGTGTCAATAAAGTAGCACGACAAATCGGAATTCCTTTCCTACCCATCGGCTTGACCACGATTCTGGTACTCATTCAGCCTTGGATGTTTTACTTTGGCTTTCCTGCTAAATTGACTTTTGTAAGAGGGAAACGCATCAAGCCTTACGAAATGACAGACAAGCCTTTCGAGGAACTAACCCGAGAAGATTTTTACGAGCTAAGAGATCGGATTCATACCGAGATGCAACTCAACCTCAACCGAGCCGTGGTAGAATACGGCAAAAAGCCCTATGATTGGCGAGATTTTATCCAAACGGCTTTCAAGAATTGGAAAAAAATGCCTTTCTTCCTGCCTTTTGCCTGGCCTTTCGTATTCGTGGAGCACGAGCGTCGCTACGCCGAAATGCAAGAGGCACTTGCCAAACACACTGGCAACTCACCCGAAGACCTGGCGCGCAAACAAGCAGTTCTTGAAGATGTCCACGGCCAACCCGAAGAAGACTTATTTTCTTTGGTTAGAACGGCTGCCAAAACGGTGGCTCGCAATCCTGAAGTATTGCTCTTCTATGTACCGGTAGTGGGTTGGATTCCTACACTTCTGAAAGGCTACGGCAAAGACTAATCTTAGCCCCACCCCTACGAGATAAGCGGTCGCGGGAGCCAGCCCTCACACAGTAAAAATCAGGCTAAGGCTATTGACCACCCGATTGCCATTTTTCCATTAATTTCTGGAAGCCTGGGTCTAACGTGAAAATACGCCTGCTAAATTTCCAGCCTTGCTTGGTACGTACTAACTCTTCTTCAATCGCTCCCGTGGCAACAATAAAAGGAATCTGATCTACCTCTAGCATCAGTAGATTGCTTTGTAGAGTAACCTTATCGTCGGTAATTTCCTTAAAACGAATATTCTGAGCAAAATGTCTTTTACCCTTGGCTTCTTCAGACTTCATATGTTCTTGGGCGTATTGCAATACCTCCGCGCGAGATTGATAGATGGTTCCGGCATAATCAAAATAAGTATCTTCTGTCCAGCAATCAGCAAAAGCTTGCGCATCACGGTCGTCCATAGCGGCGGCTACCAGTACGGGTAATTGTAAAATCTCGAAACGGTCTTCGGCACTTAAAGGCATCTTTTTGATGGGTTTTGATGAGAAAATTTGACCAGAGCGTGTTTCTAAAACGCTATGGCTCAAAAATACACAGCGGGAAGGTAAGCGGTGTAGAAGAAAATTCGGTTCCTGTGGTAGTTTTTACGGAGATTGTTGCCGATACTCTTGGGGAGTGCTGCCCTCGTGTTTTTTGAAGATTTTGATAAAATAAGAATCATCTTGGTAGCCTAGTTGGAAGGCAATCTCTTTGATGGAAAGTGGGGTTTGCTTGAGCAGGCTCTTGGCTTCATTCATCAGCATTTCATTGATCCAAGCTTTGGGAGATTTGCCTGTGATTTTTTTGACGGTTTCGCTCAAATATTTGGGTGAGATATGGATTTGGTCAGCATAAAAGGCTACACTCCGATGATCCAGATAATATTGATCTAAAAGCAATTTGAAAGTATCTGTAATCCGAGCCGCACTATCGGTCTGGTGAGCAATTTCGTCTGCTCTCAAAGGACAAATCTCGAGCAGATAATTGAGCAAGCTATAGATCAAACCCGGAACCAAGCTTGGGAGTCGCTCTTGACGGATTAAGTCCAGAAACAGTGCTACCTTACGCTGTTTTTCAGCACTAACCCGATGGCAGTGCCGTGCTTCGGGCTTAAAAAAGGGAAACTGATGGAGAAATTGCGCATTGAAATCACGCAAAAAAATTTCAGACGTAAAAAATAACACCTCCTGCTTCAAAGTTGTGTAGCCAGATTTCCATTGTCTCAGAATGCCCGGGCCAATCGTAACCACGGTTTGGGGGCCAAGATGATAAGTAGTAGACCCCACTACAAACTCCGCTTCTCCCTCTTGAATAATCCCTACCCCATAGAAAAAATTTCGATAAGGAAAATAAACATTTTCTAAGCGTCCGAATGTCTTTTCGTCTGCCATGAAATAAGCCGAATCATGTGGAACATTCAAATGCTGATTGATGAAGTAAGCGTACTCGAACTTGCGGATGGATTGGTCTTGGCACATGAGATAAAGCAGTTTGAAACCTGTTGATTCATCAGACAATCAACACGAAAAAAATGTAAGTATGTTGAAGTACAACAAATTGTATTTCATCTAGTTTCTTGATTATGAATACGCTCTTTTTTTTACTACTAGTACTTTTCGGGATGCATCAGCCAAAAGAAATCACCCTCGTGGATTTTAGCAAAAAAGACAATACCCAAGATTGGTATATCATCAATGATGGGGTCATGGGGGGACTTTCCCAAAGCAAAATTCAGCTCAATGAAGCTGGGAATGCTGTCTTTTCTGGAACCCTCTCCCTAGAAAACAATGGTGGCTTTGCCTCCACGCGTACCCGCTTTTCTTCCTCAGCCTTAAAGGGGCATCAGGTTCTTTCGCTCCGGGTCAAAGGAGACGGACGCACCTATAAGTTCCGCATTCGCACCAATCAAAACTTTGACGGCGTGGCTTATTCGGCCGATTTTGCTACCAAAAAAGACCAATGGATGCAAATAGACATTCCCTTTGCTGATTTTAAGCCTACTTTTAGAGGGAGAGTTTTGACCAATGCTCCGGCCTTAGACCTGGACGAGATGGAGCAAATTGGCTTCTTATTAGGAGATAAAAAAGCTGGAGAATTTCGTTTGGAAATCGCTTGGATCAAGAGCATCGAGTGAGCAAACTACTTTAGTTTGGAAAGGGAATGCGGTGTAATCGCTTAATCTCAGGATGCTCCACGTGCATTTTCGCACCTCCCGGCCAGGTAATCTCGATGGCTTTCACTGCTGTTTCTTCGCCCAAGCCAAAATGCGCCACCGGCTCCATTTGGCAGAGATAGCCACTTCCAGCATCAATGACCTTAATCTGGGATTTTTGTGCTGTATGCAAACGCACGATCGCTCCTCGGGCGGGGGCACCGTAGCGGGTCAGGGGCATTACACGAACCCAATTAGGATACGCCTGAGTGGCTTTGTAGAGAGAAAGTGCCTGCATTTGGCTTTCTCCGTGGGTAACGAACAGTTCTAGAATACCGTCCTCATCTACATCACCCACGGTCGCCCCTGTACCGAAGCCCTGTGGTTCGGCGGCCATGCCCAGGGCTACTTCTTTCCAGAGGTTATTTTCTTTGCGAAAAAGGCGGTTGGCTTGGTTGATATTATTAAAAAATAATTCGTCTTGCCCGTCATTATCAAAGTCAGCCGCGATGACGGTACGAATGTGGGAGGCGGTTTTCATCTCATTTGGAATTTCGTCGCGGAAGCCACCTTGCTTCTGTTGAATCATGAGGCGGTGTAATCCCTCCCAATTTCCATAAATAATATCCAAAAGACCATCTCCAGTACTATCCAGCACCGTTACCCCTCGGCCGTGGTTAAAAGGATCAGCCAAGCCCAATTTTAAAGCGATTTCCTGAAAAGTGCCATCTCCTTGATTTTGGAAAAAGAAATTAGGGCCATTCTCATTCACAGCAAAAATATCCATATCCTTGCCCAGTAGCGGAAGCGAGATCAAACCCCGCCCGCCCGTGGTCAAGTTCAGACTAGCTTCGGTTGCCACCTCTTGGAGTTGATCGTTTGCGTACTCATATAATCGCATGGGACCACCGTAATTAGCCACGAAAAAGCCATATTTTTGATCGCTGTTCCGATCTACGGCTACCACCGACCGACCAGCAGTCGGGTTGATGGCCTTTTGATTTTCAGGCAGAGAAAATAAATCCGTCCAAACTCCATCTTGATAAGTAAACAAGCGATCGCCAAAGCGTTTGGCTCCTCCAAAAGTATCTGTATTGAGCACGTAGATTTCTTCGTGTCCATCGCCGTCTATATCTGCCGTGGCTACCCCAATGGCTTGTCTTTGGTGATCGGCTAGGGTCGCATCGGCGATATTTTGATATTGTGTGCCATCCCACTTGAGGACAACATTGCCAAAGCCAAAACCCGTGATAAAGATCTCTAAATGACCATCTCGGTCTATATCCGAAATAGTGGCTCCGTAGTAAAGCTGCACTTTATTGCTAGCAATCAGATGACTTTGCTCTTGAAAAAAGCCTGCTTCGTATTGGCCATTGCTACTTTGTTTACTCATATCAGTGAGGGGAATTGAAGGTTTTCATTTTAAAGTTTAAAATAAAAATCCAGAAAATTGTTTGAAAGAAAAAATACGAGCAAAATTCCCGAGCTTTCAATTTTATACTCTCCCCTCAAATTCCATATCGCTTGGCTAGTTGTTCGGCACAGCGTTCGCCGTCCATAGCTGCGGAGACAATGCCCCCGGCGTAACCTGCGCCTTCTCCGCAAGGAAATAAACCCTGAATCTGAGGATGCTCACAAGTGGTACGATCTCGGGGAATACGCACGGGCGAAGAAGTGCGACTTTCTAGCCCCACGATTTGAGCTTCATTGGTGAGATAACCTTTCATTTTTTTGCCAAAAGCCTGAAAGCCTTCTCGAAGCGTATACGCAATAAAGGGGGGGAGAATTTCGTCCATGGCCAGAGAAGTTAAGCCAGGTTGATAGGATGTATCCAGCAGATGGGTAGAAATTTTTTTATTCACAAAATCCAGCATCTTTTGGGCAGGAGCCGTTTGTGTATTACCCGCGAGGGCACAGGCTTTTTGCTCCAGGCTACGTTGCCAAGCCAAGCCCGCCAAGGGGCCATGAGTGGCAAATGCTTGAATATCTTCGGCCTCTACGCTGACCACTACCCCCGAATTAGCAAATTTGGAATTGCGACGCGAGGGAGACATCCCGTTGACCACCACTTCGCCGGGAGCCGTGGCCGCAGGCACGATAAAACCACCCGGACACATGCAAAAGGAGAAAACGCCCCGCTCTTTTCCTTGGTGCTTGACCTGATGTACCAGCGAGTAGGCAGAGGCCGGAAGGTAGTCCCCACGGTCTTTGCATTTGTATTGGATTTGATCGATCAAAGCTTGAGGATGCTCGATGCGTACGCCTAAGGCAAAAGGCTTGAACTCGATTTCGATGTTTCGCTTATGCAAAAGCTCAAAGATATCCCGAGCCGAGTGCCCTGTGGCAAGAATCACCCCTTTTCCTAAGAGCTGTTCTCCCTCTTCGGTGACAACGCCTTTGATTTTGCTGCTCTGTACGACAAAATCTTGAACCTTCGTATTGAAATGGATTTCACCACCCGCTTCTAAGATGCTTTCGCGAAGTGCCTGTACAATTTTGGGCAGTTTGTTCGTGCCGATGTGCGGGTGAGCATCCACGAGAATCTCTTCGGTCGCTCCGTGTGCCACGAGAATCTCGAGTACCCGACGAATATCGCCTCTTTTTTTGGAGCGGGTGTAGAGTTTCCCATCCGAATAAGTTCCGGCTCCACCTTCACCAAAGCAATAATTAGATTCAGGATTGACCTGATGTTTCTTATTGATGTTGGCCAAGTCTCTGCGTCTGGCTCTTACGTCTTGTCCTCTTTCCAAGACAATGGGTTTTAATCCTAATTCAATCAGGCGCAAAGCCGCGAACATCCCAGCGGGACCAGCTCCCACGATGAGCACGGGGGGGCGATGATTTACTTTGGAATAATTTTTCTGGAAGCTAAGCAGCGGAGGAGGGGCTTCGTTAATATAAGCTGCTAAGCTGAGATTGACCTTGATCTGTCGCTGCCGAGCGTCAATAGAACGCCGGAGCGTGCGCAAATGATACTGGTCGCTTGGTTTGATGGCTAGCTTTTGTAAAAGGTAGGGTTCCAGGGCAACCGGATTCAGCCCTACCTCGGGAGGCAGTGCCAGATTGAGTTCTTTTTTCATAAGGCAAGGTATTTATCCTCGATACTTACTCTCTGGCTCGTGAAGACACAAGCCACAATTATGACTGTAAAGATAAACGAATACAGCTATTACAAATCAAGTTGCGATCAAGTTCCTTTGGTTACGGTATGAAAAGAACTTCAACAAGCATTTCACGCAGAAGACTTATGATTGGAAGCAAATTACTGGAAGCTATTCTTTCATCCTCTCGTAATGAATCCGCCAGTTGAGCTTCCAGTTTTTACCCCCATCTGAGGATGATTCCCAATCCCAGGTCAGGGAATCTTCTTGAATATCATAGAAGACCATTCTCTGGGTAAAACGTTTGCCGTCAGCTTGCTCTACAACTGCGGTCTGGAAGATACGTCTATCTCCGTCTTTTTTTCCAGTGAAGTCGTAATAAGCTCCCTGATTGTCTGCCCAGGCTTGTTTCCATTGCTGGCTGTTGGGGTTATATACACTGATGCTTGTGCCTTTGAAACCCTTGGATTGTCCTTCTAGAATTTCGAAATGTTCTTGAATGACTGTTTGATCTAAAATTTTGGTTATATGGTTTGTGCCACTTCCTAGTTTGCCTTGGGCTTCTTCCCAGCTAACTTTCCACTTACCGACCCAAAAATCATAATCATCTTCGGGTTTTTCGGGTAGTGCCTGCCCCCACGTGGCTTGGGTAATGAGCATACAAGAAATCGTCAATAAAATATAGCTTTTCATAGGAACTGCCTCGTACTTGTTTGGACAAATAAAGTGAGAGCTGAGGCAAATACATTGTAAAAATCGCCTGAACTAGCGTAGAAGTAAAAATTTTTTATGAAATGCTAATGATCAGCTCGTCAAACCACAGGAGCTAGGAGTCAGAACAAATGCAGCTTTTTTTCTAAAAAATCGGTGGGTTTGTAGCCAGTTATTTTTTTGCAATCGTGGATAAAATGCGCTTGGTCGTGATAACCTAAAAGGTAAGCCAACTCCGTGAGCGATTTTGCCTGATTCTTTCTCGCGATAGCCGCGTGAATCCTACGGATGGAGAGGTACTGCTTGGGCGAACAGCCTACGATCTCGTTAAACAACTGCCGAAACCGAGAAAAACTGTATTCATATTTATTAGCTAATGCTTGGATAGGAAGTGCTTCGTGAAAATCATAAAGCTCGAGGGCGGCTTTTTGAATCCGATCATTGGCGTGAACTTGGAAATGATTTTTCAAAAAAACTTCTGCCCAAAAAAGACGCCTTTGCGTATCTCGTGCGTGGATGATTTGATTTTCAAAATCCTTACCTGCCACCCCCCAAATATCTTCCACGGAAATCATTTGGTTTTTGAGATGATGCACAGGAATTTTTGTAAAACTCGTAAAACCCCCTGGCCTAAAACGGATAGAGAAGATCTCGCCGGGAGTTTCTGTACTCAAATGGTAAGCCTGACTAAATAAGCCCCCCACAAAAGATTGCCTTCTCGTCCTCCATTGGCTTATTCCAGTGGTAGTATGTTGAGTACGAGAGCTAATTTGAAATACCATTTCTACAATTCCCTCCGGGAGCATATAGCAGATCGTCTCCTGAGATGACGCTGACAATCGGTAATGACAATAAGCCTGCACGTAGGGACTCAGTGGAGTGGAGGGTAAGAAATATTTCTGAAGGGATAACATAGCCTTCTTAAACTAAGAAAGCCCCAAACCTGCGATGGAGCCAGGAAAACCTTGTACTTGCCCTTCTTGAATTAAAATCATCCGAGCTTTGTACATCACCGAGGGGAGATAGCGATTGCCTTGCATGCTCCAAGTGTAGTTAAGTTCCTGCATATTTTGATTGACCAACTCAAATACTAACTTGTCAATGCGATTATCTAAAGAGGGAGTATTTTGATGATTTAATGTATTATTGGCTTGGAAAAAGCCAATCACAGAAGCAAGGGCGCGAAGAGATTCTATATAGCTACCATTTTCGCTATGAAAAGCACAGAAAAGTAGATATAAGTTGATCCGCACGGGAGCATTCGTGCCGGGAGCCTGCTTATGGTTGCGGAGTGACTTCTCCTCTTCTAAATTGACCATCGTGAGTGTAATAAGATTGTCATTGAAAGTCTTCAGGCTTCCGTCTTGGTTTGTCAATTCACTGATTAATACTTGGGTTTCCTGTTTCCCTGGAAAGCTGGAAGCTACGAAGGTATTCAGTTCGGAAGCAATTACTTCTACGGCGTGGTCAATCATAGCATTGATTTAGTTGTGGGTTGAGAATGGTCTTAGTTAAGAGTTTTTTTCAAAATTTGATTGGGGGCTTAGTATTGTTTGGAACTGAATACTTTAGTTCAAAGCATACCACGAAACCTATTGTTCTATCCCGCAATATTTATTCCAGATCAAACTTGGCTAGCTGTGCCTCTCAATGGCCATTTCCAGATCTTGGGCAGAAAGATAAAAATCCTCCCGAGCGGTCGCCTGCAAACCCAAGTAATGCCGGATACGCTTGATAAAAGCACCATTTTTCTTGTATTTTCGTGCCAGCTTGTGAAGGTTGATTTGTGCATCTAATTGGAAAGGCGAGAGGGCTTTTTTCCAAATCATATAACGCAATTGTTCATCGGGTTCTTGAAAATGGATCATGGTATCAAAACGCCTGAAAAAAGCCTTATCCATATTGTTTAGATTATTGGTCGCTACGATAACTACCCCTGAATAATCTTCCATTTGCTGTAAAAGGTAGGCTACATCCTGATTGACATAGGTGTCCTGAGCACTCTGATGACGATTACTCCTTTTAGAAAAGAGCGCATCCCCTTCATCAAAAAAGAGAATCCAATCTTGGTGACGAGCCGCTCAGAAGATTTGGGCAATGTTCTTGGTCGTTTCGCCTACGTATTTGCTCACCAAGCGCTCCAAATTGATCCGGTAAATAGGTTGCTCGGTTTCGTGAGTAAGAAGCTTGACCGTAAGCGTTTTGCCTGTGCCCGGCTCACCGTAGAGCAGGCAGTTGTAGCCCTGCCTTTCCTTGGCAAAGTCGGGGTTCTGCATCAATTGGCTGTAGTGTCTGATCCAGAGAATCAAATCCTCCACGCCCGAACGAGCACTCCAGGGCAGCACTAGGTCGTCCCATTGCATGACTGTATGAATTTTCTGAGCAGGAAAGTCGGGTGAATATTGGGGTTCGTAGGGTTGATTTGTATAAAAATAATGGAGGAAATGAGGGGCAAATTCGAGCGGAGCGTTCAAATTTAAATATCCCTGTGGGATATCTAGTATTCCTTTTTGTCTGAACTGGGAGGTAGGTAAAAAGTACTGGGTAACCTCTTTACGTTTTTGATAGTTTTTTCCCGCTAGCAAATAGAGAGCCGTCTCTGGAGTGGGTAAGAATCTGGTTTCAGATGCGCCCTGATACTGCCCAAACTGGGGTATTTTCCCGCCCAATAAGCTCTCTATCTGGAAAAACAGATCAAATATCTGTGGGGCAAAATTGGGTGCTAAGCTCAAAGCCAAAATGAGCCTTTGCGCTCGGTTGAGGCCTTGCAAAAAGGCTTCGACTTCGTTTTGAGGATGAAGGATTTCCGCGCAGACAGCAGGCTCTGGGGAAGCGAAATGAAAGCTGGCTTGCCCCTTGGTCTGAGAAGCCTCGAGTACTTCAAATACAGAGGCGAATTCTTCTTGAAGACGCAGGTAAATCTCGTAAGCGAGCCAGTTTAAATCCTGACTCAGGTCATAGCTATTTTCTGAAATGGTAGACGAGGGCATAACCTTGATTGACTGGGTTGATTTGCTTGTAAACTTAGTAAAAAAAGTGTATTATTGGTAATGAATAACAAAAAAGACTATGTCTTGTGAAAACTCTATCAAATGTTAGTAAAAACGATGGATTTGTTAGCAAAAATACAAACAAATCTTTGGCTCAAGCCTACTTTGCCCAGCTTCCTGCGAGTCATTTTCGGGTGGGGAATCAGGAGCATCAGCCAGGCACTGGCTTGCTCCAAAAAGACCCGCAACGGCTGGGCTACCGTATCGTGAATACCTTTCAGTACGGCGATTCGGGCAAAACTCAGGGCACCGACCTGATTACTGAAACCGAAGTACTGCTTCATCGTAACCAAACCGAGGAAGGCCATCCCCTCTACGAAATGAGAGAAACGCGCGTAACCACGCTCTACGTAGATGCTCAGGGCAAGGTCAAAGGCGAGGCACTGAGGCGTATCTTTCATACTACGGAGATCTTTGAGGCGGGCGGTGGCCCCAGTCTCACCAGTGGAGCTACTCACCAGACAATCAGTAAGTTTGATGTTAGCAAAGAACTCTATGCCTGCGCTCAGACCGTGGCCGCCTTCAAAAAAGAACACAAGATCAGCCCCCTTCAACAAAAAGCAAGGGATAATGATGATAATGTGGAAATAGCAAGGAATGTGTCAGGAGGGCTTAGTTTCTTAGCAGGAGTTGCCCCTATGATACATCCGAGTCCGATCACTAAAGTGGCTGGAGTTGCTGTGCGAAACATCGGTGGAGCAGTGGTAACAGCAACATTAATAACTAATCCCAATGACCCTGAGCAGTTACAAATCAAAATGAAGTAAAAATGAATAAGATCTTAAATGGTGTTTTGGGTATTATCTCACTTTTACTTGTTCTCGGAGCTTATGGCAGTATGTCTTGGATTGTTTGGGGAGAATATTGGGAAAGATATGAACTTGTGTTAGTATTTTTAGCAATCGCCCTGCTCATTGGATTAGGATTAGGGATTTATACGAGCCACGACTATGTAAAGTATCACACCAAAGAGCGTTGGGCTTGGATTTTACCGAGTTTCCACAGATTTATAATGCTTGCTCTCGCCTTTGCTGTATTCGCCTACGGGATGATTGGCCCGCCTTGGCGGGGCTTTGAGTTGTATTATGTCCTGGTCGGTTCCTTTTTGGTTTCGTTCTTCGTGATAATTCTGAGAGACACCGTGCCCTTGGAAGAAGCAGAAAATGAGGCAGAGATGGAAGATGATTTAGAGAACAAACCTGAATCCAGAGGCTAAAAAACGGCCTCTATTGACCCCGAGCAATTACAAATCAAGATGCAATAGAATGAATAATACTTTAAACAATTTCATAGGATTGATATCTTCTTTGATGTTTTTTATAGCACTTGGTATCATCGCTTGGATTGTCGTAGGCGCATACTGGGAAAGGTATAGGCTTACACTGGTTCTCTCGACAATTATTTTGGAAATAACTTGGTGGCTAATGATGTATGCAAACCACAACTACCAAAGGTATAAGGCTGAGGAACGTTGGGTTTGGACTTTGCCAAGTTTTTCTAAGTTTTGTGTGATGATTGTAATTTTTTACATAGTAAGTCGCGGTTTAATCGGTCCACCTTGGCGGGGTTTTGAACTCTATTATATCTTAGTCATTTCTTTTTTAGCCACAGCTTTCGTGTTTGCAATGGGGCAATATATCCCCATAGAAAAAGCAGAGGGTAAAATGGATACAGAAAATTCTTCTGAGAATAAACCTGAATCCAGAGACTGAAAAACGGCCTCTATTGACTCCGAGCAACTACAAATCAAGATGCAATGAATAAAATTTTCTCCGTTAGTTTATTGACAACATCTATATTGCTACTCTTGGGTACAAGTGCCAATATTGGCTGGATTGTGATGGGGGAATACTGGAAAGAATACAAACTTATCTTAGGACCTTTAGCAATTGGTTTAGCAATCGGCTGGTGGCTTTTAGTCTATACAAGCTATACTAATTCAAAGTACATAGCTAAGGCACGCTGGATATGGACTTTTCCTAGCTTCTCTAAATTTTGCTTGTTGGTTACTGTCTTGTACGATCTTGGATACTGTATGATTGGCCCACCCTGGCGAGGCTTTGAGGTTTATTATATCTTTGTAGCTTTTTTTTGGGTCTCAGTTCTTACAATTGGATTGGTAGAGTCTGAGTCTATGGAAGAAGCAGAAAATGAGGCAGAGATGGAAGATGATTTATAGAATAAACCTGAATCCAGAGACTAAAAAACGGCCTCTATTGACCCCGAGCAGCTACAAATCAAGATGCAATGAACAAAATTTTTTCCGTTAGTTTATTGACAACATCTATATTGCTACTCTTGGGTACAAGTGCCAATATTGGCTGGATTGTGATGGGGGAATACTGGAAAGAATACAAACTTATCTTAGGACCTTTAGCAATTGGTTTAGCAATCGGCTGGTGGCTTTTAGTCTATACAAGCTATACTAATTCAAAGTACATAGCTAAGGCACGCTGGATATGGACTTTTCCTAGCTTCTCTAAATTTTGCTTGTTGGTTACTGTCTTGTACGATCTTGGATACTGTATGATTGGCCCACCCTGGCGAGGCTTTGAGGTTTATTATATCTTTGTAGCTTTTTTTTGGGTCTCAGTTCTTACAATTGGATTGGTAGAGTCTGAGTCTATGGAAGAAGCAGAAAATGAGGCAGAGATGGAAGATGATTTATAGAATAAACCTGAATCCAGAGACTAAAAAACGGCCTCTATTGACCCCGAGCAGCTACAAATCAAGATGCAATGAATAAAGCGGCTCTCTTGCCTGAGAGTTTCTTTTGTGCTTGGCCGAGCTTGCAGCCAGCATTTTCTTGGTCTTAGCTCACAGTGAGGCAAGATAATTCTGTATCACACATTTATCATAAACAAAGAGAAGAGGCGAGCCTTACGACATATCCCTCATCACAAATTATTCCCCCAAAAAATTTTGTTCCTCACAGAATTATACGATATTCAAGAACGCTAGAATCAGTTCTAGTAAAAAAACAAAATGCGCATGATTATTTTTCAAGCAGATGCAATCTGATTATTCTTTGGATAACTTACCAAGTCCAATATTCGTATACTCAAAGCTACTTCTTAACCGAATAAAATGTATTTTTTACCCCCTTTGACTGATACAGAGCGAATGACTCTGATGCAGTATCTGACCCGAAAAGACCTGAGCGATGACGAAAAACGTCGCTTTACCGCCATTAAACTGAGTGCCGAGCATCAAGTTCCCTTGAACGAATTGGCCTCTATCTTGAACATATCAAGAGCCCTCGCTGATAGTTGGTTAGAAGCCTACCAGCTTGCTGGTTTTGCTTCCTTACTAGACAATACAGAAACGGATCGCCCCCATATCTTGCCTCAAGAAATTGCTCAAGAACTCGTGGTGATAAACCAGAATCACAAACGTTTTGATGGCTAGTGTCCGTCAACGTGACTTCTGCTAGGATCACAGCTTACTTGCTAAAAATTACTAAAACTAGGAAGCCTTTGCCCCGATTGGGTAAAGGCTTTTTTATACTTTTGGTCTGGCTATTTTTTTTGAGAAACCTCTATTTTTAGGGTGACTTTTTCTCAATCCTACGTCTATAATTTAGCTAATTTCTCAGAGATAGCTTCTTCGGATTACAATCTATTGAGAACTAAAATTTTTAGTAACACCCATGAAAAAATATTATTTAGGTTGGACTCTTCTAGGAATGAGTCTCCTACTTACAAGCTTAACTTGGAAAAACCCTAATCTCGACAAAGCGCAGGAAATCACGATTAGCAATCAATCAGATAAGATGATCACGCAAATCTATCTCTTTGATGAAGAAGGTGAAGAAATCACACTCTTAACAGAGGCATTGCCCACCGGACAATCTGTGAAGGTAACCGTAAACTGTGGCGTCTATACCAGCTCTATCGAGAATGAAGATGGGGAGCTTTGCGATCAATATGATTTTGAAGTTTGTAAACAAGCAGAGTGGAAAATTTCCAATTGTGAAAATGAAGAAGAGTAATCCTCCTCACTCCTATCTCCCATTCAATCAATTAGTACAGCAGCGCAGGGCCATCTCCAAAAAAAGGGTTTTCACCGTAAGTGAAAACCCTCCTTTAACTTTCAAATGAAAGCTATTTGATCAAGTCTTGCGCTTTTTCTTCTTAGCCGCCGGAAACAAGATATTATTCAAAATCAGGCGATAGCCCGGTGAGGTAGGATGCAAATTCAAATCCGTAGGATCTTCACCGACAAAATGCTGATAATCTTCTGGGTCGTGACCTCCGTAGAAAGTCCAAAAACCCTTCCCGTAAGTGCTGTGAATGTAGCGAGCTTCGCTAATCTTCTTAGTTTCACCCATAATCACCACGTCAGATTTGACTAATCTTTTCTTAAAAGCAGTAGTTTGCCCCATAAACCCCTTGACCACGTGCTTGTGGCATTGTGTAAGCATGGTGGGGATGGGATCCCATTTGGCCGAAAATTTGAACAACGTGAAGTAATCATTGCCTTCTCTCAAGCCTCTTTCAAATTGCTGATTATCAATGTTGGAATACTCGTATTCATAGGGATTGTTGTTGAGGTTGAAATTAGTAAAAGCAAACGTTTTGCTAAAGTCCAACTTGCTTTGTGCCTGCGGGTCTGCAGGGTCCCCGTCGTACATACTTTCACAAATATCTAAACCTTCGGCTGCCAGGGCAATGTCATAGGTATCAGCCGCTGAGCACATCGCAAATAAGAATCCTCCACCCGCACAATAATCACGAATTTTTTTGACCACCGCCAATTTGAGTTGCGAGACTTTATTAAAGCCATATTTGCGAGCAGTTGCTTCAAACTCTTTTTTCTGTTCAATGTACCAAGGGTGATTGCGGTAATGCGCATAAAATTTTCCAAACTGCCCCGTAAAATCTTCGTGGTGTAGATGAAGCCAATCGTATTTGGGTAGTTCATCTCTCATCACCTCGTCATCAAACACAACATCATAAGGAATCTCTGCATAAGTCAGCACCAGCGTTACGGCATCGTCCCAAGGTTGCTTAGACTTAGGAGAATAGACGGCCACTTTGGGGGGCTTATCTAAACGCATGGCATCCATATTGGCTTCTGGGCTAGCGATTTGGTCTAGAATAGACGCCGTCTGTGCGTCAGAAATCACTTGGTAACCTATGCCACGGATTCTCAGTTCCTCTTCAAATTCGGTAGCATATTTAAACAAAAAGCTACCCCCTTTGTAATTAAGTAACCAATCTACCTGTGTGCCTTTTTGCAGAACCCAATAAGTAATTCCGTAGGCTTTGAGATGATTGGACTGAGTCTCATCCATAGGAATAAATAGGTAAGAAGCTTGGGCAAGTGGGCTGATCAAGACCAAGCACAAAATTGCAATCAACTTTCGCATGAATATGTGGAATTTTAGTTTTTTTTAAGGAAATTTGGGTCTACACAAATATAACAAAATAAATCTTAAAAATAAGAGGTCAACCCAATCACCCTCTCGAACGCAAGACAAGCGTGATGGATTCCTCATTTTTTAATAAAGTATGAATTTTCGTGAAAATGTTAGAGAAGGACTACGTGCGGTAAAGTCCAATTTGCTTCGATCTATCCTCACTGCCCTCATCGTGGCGATTGGTATTACTTCACTCGTGGGCATCCTCACCGCCGTAGATAGCATGCAAGCCAAAGTCAACGAAAGCTTCGCTGATTTGGGAGCTAATTCTTTTGATATAGAAGTGCCCTCCCGCAGTAGAGGCTTTGGCCCTAGAAGAAGCCTAGAAAAAACCTATCCGCCCATTGATTATCGCGAGGCCATGGCCTATAAAGAGAACATAGATTTTCCAGCACAGGTGAGTGTACAGGTGAGGCTCACGGGATCAGCCGAAGTGAAGTACCTAACCAACAAAACGAATCCGAACATACCCGTCATTGGTGCAAATGAGGCTTACTTACAAGCAGAAAGTCTGGATTTAGAACTGGGAAGAAATTTTTCTTCCGTAGAATTAGAGCAGGCCAGCTTTGTAGCCATCATCGGTTATGAAATCAAAGAAACGCTTTTTGACAAAAAATCTCCCATCAACGAACTCATTACCGTAAGAGGTAACAAGTATAAAGTCATCGGCGTGTTAGAAGAAAAAGGAAGCTCTCAGGGGGGATCTGGAGACCGCCGCGTGATCATCCCTCTCGAGAATGCACGGATACTGATTGGAGATAGCGCACCTACCTACGATATCAAAACCATCTTGAATAATAGTGCTGATTTCAACTATGCCATCGGTGAAGCTACAATCCTGATGCGCCGCATTCGCAAAGACCCTCTGGGCAAGCCCGACTCTTTCGAGATTGAGCGGAGCGAAACCTTAGCTGACCGGCTCGGCGCGATCACAGGCTACCTGAAGGTGGGAGGCTTCGTGGTGGGGTTGATTACACTCTTAGGGGCCTCGATTGGACTGATGAACATCATGATGGTTTCGGTTACAGAGCGAACCCGAGAAATCGGTGTGCGCAAAGCACTCGGGGCTACCCCTCAGCGTATCCGGCAGCAATTTTTGATAGAAGCAGTTTTGATTTGTCAGATTGGTGGAGTAGCTGGAATCATCTCGGGAATTGCCATTGGTAATGTGCTCTCTTCAGCTTTGGGTGCGGGCAAGTTTATTGTCCCTTGGGTGTGGATCATCGTGTCTCTGATTGTGTGTGTGGTGGTAGGAATTGGCTCGGGCTTTTATCCTGCTTTTAAGGCATCTAAACTTGATCCCATAGAATCTTTGCGTTTTGAATAAATTTGTTTAAATTAACCCCGATTTCCAAATACTAGGAAATCTAGAATTATTTTTTCACTTTTTGAACCACAATGGCAGAAGATTCAAGAACAGATATTACCGTAAGACAAGGTTATAACCTACCTGTCTTAATCGGACTGGGCGTACTACTAGTACTATCCATTGTATATATTATCTACGCGATCAATCGGCAGAACTCATTGATAGGGCAGGCTCTCACACAGAAGCAGCAAATTGATAGCTTGCAAGAAGAAAACGAGCTCTATCTTCGGAAAGTTACCGAACTAGACGATCGTGCTTTCGCACTGGATAAAAAAGTACAAGAACTCTCTGATGAGAAAGAACGCCTCATCAACGCCCGCGATTCCGTGCAGAGACTCCTTACTTATGCTCGTACTCGTGAGCAAAATGCACAGGGAAAAATCGCTCAACTGCAAAAACAATTAAAAGACTTGCAGACCAAGCTGAACGATGTACAGAGTAAATATGACGATCTTCTGGCAAGTAGCGGTACTTCTAGTGATGCCCTGCAGAGGCAGGTAGAGCAACTGACCGCCGAGAGAAATTCACTCGCTCAGGAAAATCAAAGATTACAGAGAGAGCTATTGACTTATGCTGGAAATGCGGATAACCGAACCGCCATTTTTACTACTAGTATGAGTGCTATCCCTGGCGAAATCAAGCGAGATCGCTTTTCTCCTTCTAAACGTTCTCAAAATGCCGACCGCGTGCAGGTGAGCTTTACGCTGAGCCGCCCTCCTCGACCTACGGAAAACTTGATCTTTAAGGTCTACAATCCGCAAGGACAGGAAATTACCATCAAGCCACGTTATCGTAATGAGCTAAATGCCCCCGAAGACCCTACGAATCAACAAGCTATCCTTGAATTTGAGCGTGGCTTCTTGATTAGAGGTGCCGAAGGCCAATTTTCTGTGCGACTTTATCTAACGGACGTGAATAAAGGGATAGAAAATCAAGAAATTGGAATTGCGCAATTTGAATTAAAGTAAACTTAAGTTTGAGAAATCTGTTTATATAGTATAGAGGCGATACTTCCGCCTACATAGTTAACCAATTGTTTAATCAAATCAAGGAGGTAGAAAATTAGAAATAATAGGAGAAACAATTATCGAGGAAGAGGAAGAGCAGTAGAACCTTACCGAATCAACAACAAAATCAAGACCCCAGAAGTGCGTATAGTGGGTGAAAATGTTGAACAAGGTGTTTATCCCATCAAGGAAGCTCTTCGTATGGCCGAAAATCAAGGGCTTGATTTAGTAGAAATCTCTCCCAAGGCAGATCCTCCGGTCTGTAAAATCATTGACTACTCTAAGTTCAAGTACGAGCAAAAGAAAAAGCAAAAAGAACTGAAAGCTAAGCAACAAAAAGTAGTAGTCAAAGAAATTCGTTTTGGCCCCAATACGGATGACCACGATTTTAACTTCAAACTTAATCATGCTAAAAACTTTTTGCAAGATGGAGCTAAGTTAAAAGCCTATGTGCATTTCGTGGGAAGAACAATCGTCTTCAAAGAACGTGGCGAATTACTCCTACTTCGCTTTGCTCAGGCACTAGAAGAACACGGTAAAGTAGAACAAATGCCCAAACTAGAGGGCAAAAGGATGACCCTTATGATGTCACCCAAGCCCAGTAGTAAAAAGAGCAAGCCTAAGGAGAAAGAAAAGGAAAAGCAAGAGAGTTAATCGCGCATCGCTCCTTATCCTAAGGAACCCCCGCTAAAAATGATTTGAATTTTGTACCGAGGTTATTTATTAATCTCGGAATTTTTTCTATATATTTGCAAGCCTAAAAATTAAGCCGATATGTCCAAAAACAAAGTGAAGCCTAATTCTGGGGCTAAGAAAAGATTTAAGTTGACAGGTACTGGGAAAATTAAGAGAAAGCACGCGTTTCGTCGCCACATTCTTACCAAAAAAGAAACCAAGCAGAAGAGACGCTTACGTCAAGATGCCTTAGTTCATCCTGCCGACGAAAACAACGTCAAAGCGCTTCTCTGGATTTAGTATCTGACTAGCAAATCCTTTCCTGTTATTATTTTAACCGATGGAGGCTCCTAAGTAATTTGCTGTTTACGAGCAAATTCGCCGAACATCTAAATTGTATCTATATGCCACGTTCCGTTAATGTCGTAGCCGCTCGTAAGCGAAGAAAAAAAGTCATGAAATTGGCTAGGGGCTACTATGGTAGACGAAAAAATGTCTGGACAGTAGCCAAAAATGCAGTCGAGAAAGGACTACAGTACGCTTACCGCGATCGCAAACAGAAAAAGAGAAATTTCCGCCGCCTCTGGATACAGCGTATCAATGCCGGAGCCAGAATACACGGATTGAGCTACTCTGAATTCATTCACAAACTCAAGCAGGCCGAAGTGGAATTGAATCGTAAGGTTTTAGCAGACCTCGCTATGAACCATCCCGAAGCCTTCAAAGCCGTTGTGGATAAGGTCAAGTAAAAGCTATTTTGTTGAAAAGCTGAACGTAACCGTTCAGCTTTTTTGATGGCTAGCTACTATTTTCAAAAAAAACTGCGACTTTCTGCCCCACCATTTCACGAAAGAAACGAGCAAATCGCCACGAATAACAAACTCACAGTTGATTGTGCGAACCATCACAAAAAGGTGGGTTACTCGTAGCCTTACATCCGCAAAAATAAACGGTCTTAGCCTCTTCAAAAGTTTGCATAATCGGACTGAAATCACCTCCCTTATGAGAACCATCACAAAAGGGCTGGTTTTGACTCACTCCACAACTACACCAAAAGTATTTTTTTTCGGCTTCCACTTCCACAGCGTAAGGCGATTTCTGGGCAACCTTTGCGTTTTGTCCTGAATTTTCCATAATTACGATTAAAAAATAAAACCATGTATTTGTGTGTCTTTCTAACTTAGGAAGCCAACACATAGTTTATTAAAAAAAAGAGAAGAAGTAGAAAACCGCTCATAAGCCTTTGAATACAAAAACCTATACTTATATTTGTTTATCTTCTGACTTTTAAAGTCTAAAAAACAAACGCCGTCTCTAAAAGCTTATCAAGAAAGTACAGATCGAGTGAGATGAGCGACAGAAGTGGTGGGAATGAAGTATTGAACGGTCTAACAAATAGTTTAGAATACTAAATTGACCCCCTTTTAAACCTTCCTATATGTTGTGCGTGAAGTGCTAAAATAAGTTTTTATGAAAGTCATCAGGCTGATTCTGAGTACCTTCTTTACCATCTTGTTGGTTTACCTGTTTCATAACAGAGCATCTGAGATGCCTTTGCTCAGGCAAGTGAAGGCCATACAGTCTTTACCTGCCATCGGCTCCTTCTTAAATCCCTTTGGTGGCTTTTGGGCCAATGCTGAACCGCCTCGACCTGCCACTAGTATTCGTCTAGAAATTGATGAAATTCAGGAACCCGTAGATATTATTTTTGATGAGCGTTTGGTTCCACATATTTTCGCGCGTAATGAGCACGACCTGTATTTCGCGCAGGGTTATATCATCGCCAAATATCGCCTGTGGCAAATGGACTTTATCACCAGAGCCGCCGCCGGAAGGCTCTCCGAAGTAGTAGGTCGAGCCGCCTTAGATTTTGACAGAAAACAGAGGAGAATCGGGATGGTTTACGCCGCTGAAAAAGCCATGGAAGGAATGATGGAAGACGAAACTAGCCGTCAGGTGGTGGAAGCCTACACCGAGGGGGTCAATACTTACATAAAGCAACTAGCCTTCAAGAATTATCCCATTGAGTTTAAGCTATTGGGCTATGAACCAGAGCTTTGGTCTCCTATGAAAAGCGCACTTCTGCTCAAGTACATGGCTCAAGACTTGTCTTTCCGAAGCGATGACGGGGCTTTGACCCAAGCCTTGCAGAAATTTGGAAAAGAAGCACTAGATGAATTATTCCCAGGTTATACGCGTCTTCAAGATCCCATTATTCCTAAAAGCACCACATTTGACTTCAAGAAAAAGGAAATTCCCAAAGCTCCTAAATCTTTCTTTGCTCCTGACACACTATCCGTTTTTAGAGAAGCACCCGAAGACAAAAGCGGCATCGGTAGCAATAATTGGGCGGTCAGTGCCGAAAAATCTGCCTCCAATTATCCACTCCTCAGTAATGACCCACACTTGCGGCTCAATCTGCCCTCTATTTGGTTTGAAATGCAATTGGTAGCTCCCAAGCTAAATGTGTATGGAGTAGCCCTTCCCGGGTCGCCAGGCATCACGATTGGCTTTAACCAAGAAGTAAGCTGGGGGGTAACTAATGTAGCCTCAGATGTAACTGACTGGTACCGTATCCAATTTAAAGACAATACTTTTCAAGAATATTGGCACGATAATCAATGGAAACCAATCGCACAAATCCGAATCGAGGAGATCAAAATCAGGAATGGAGAAACTTTTAAAGATACGATTCTCTTTACGCATCACGGCCCCATCGTGGCTCTGTCTGAAGATAGTGCTTTTGCCAAGAACCAAGGCTTTCCGCTCAACTGCGCCCTCCGCTGGACTGCCCACGACCCTTCACAAGAGCTAGCCACTTTCTATAAGCTCAATCGTGCCAAAAATTACAATGACTATCGGGAGGCATTAAAAAATTATCAATGCCCGGCACAAAACTTCGTGTTTGCTGATGTTAAAAATAATATCGCCATTACCTCGAATGGGAAATTTCCTCTCAAATGGGAAGAACAAGGAAAATTCCTGCTCGATGGCAGTGATACTACGCACGACTGGCACGATTGGATACCCATGGAGCAAAACCCATACGTCCGAAACCCCGAAAGAGGTTTTGTCAGTTCAGCCAATCAATTTCCTGTTTCTGATTCGCTTTATCCATACTATTTGCATTGGAAGTTTGCATCTTACGGACGAGGAAGTCGCATTAATGAACGCTTAGAGGCGATGCAAGCCATTACGGCAGATAGCATGCGCCTGCTCCAAGGGGATGATTTGAGTCCACTCGCCAGAGATGTACTTCCTGCCATGTTAGCACTTACTCCCGATAGTTTACTTGCTTCAAAACAGAAAGAGGCATTTGACTTACTGAAAAATTGGAATTATCGTTTTAGCGTAAAAGCGATCGCCCCCACGATTTTTAAGCGATGGTGGGGTGAATTTTCCCGAGCAACTTGGGCAGACGATTTTGATGAAAGGGGCATGCGATTTCCACCCCAAGAGGTGTTACAATTGATGGTACAAGATTATGATTCTACTGCCCAAATTTCCAAATGGTTTGATGATGCAAGTACCCCCGAGGTCGAGACCCTAGCGGAGATCCTTCTGTCTAGCTTCCAAGCTACTCTGAAAAAATTAAATGATGAAAAAGGAGCGATGGGTGAAGCTTGGCAGTGGTCAAATTATCGTGATACGCAAATCAACCACCTAATTCCAGGTCTGGATGCCTTCAGTGCCAAAGGAATCGTGAGCAATGGAGATAAAACCACGGTTAACGCTCTTGGCCCCACTACGGGGCCTTCTTGGCGAATGGTGGTGGCCTTGGGTGCAAAACCCAAAGCTTATGTAATTTATCCGGGGGGACAATCCGGCAATCCAGGAAGTTTCTATTATGATAATTTTATCGATACTTGGAGTCAGGGTCAATTGGCTGAGGTGTATTACATGGTTCGCTCCAACGAAAAAAGTGATAGAATTATCAGCCGTATGAAATTAATTAAGTAAATGCCTGATCAAGGGCTTGAATTTCCTGAGCGTTTCTATGAGAAGAACTTCTTACTTTGAGTTGAGTGGGGAGCATTTTGGTAATTAAAACGGGGTCTTGGTCTTGTTGTCCTAACAAAATTTCATTGAGCAGAAGCTTGGTAGCCGTTTTTCCCATTTCATAGCCAGGCTGATAGACCGAACTGAGTGCAGGCTCGATGAGTGAAGCCATTTCCCAATCACTAAATCCAACTACAGCAATTTCTTGTGGAATCTTAATGTGCTTTGCTTTCAACGCGTGTAGCGCACCAATGGCTACTTGGTCAGCCAAGCCAAAGATAGCATCTGGCATTTGAGGAAGCCTCAACAATTGCTGGGCTAATTCTGCCCCTTCTTGCAGGCTAAATGATTTACATTCTAAGATAAGAGATTCCTCAACTTGGATTTGGTGCTTTTTGAGTGCGTCCAAATAACCAGAAAATCTCTTCTGTGTGTTATAAGCCATAAGAGGCCCTCTCAGCAGCGCAATCTTTCGGCATCCTTGTTCTATAAGATGTTCAACGGCATGGAAAGCCCCTTCATAATCGTCTACAATTACCTTGGTGCTCTCTACTTGGTCGCTGACTTTGTCAAATAATACTACGGGGATGCCTACTCTTTGAAATTCCTCGATGTGGCGTACATCTTCGGTTTCATTAGATAGAGACATCAACAAACCGTCCACGCGACTGGATAATAATACGGATGCTTCTCTCACCTCCTGCCGATAAGTTTCGTTGGTCTGGCAGAGCATAACCGTGTAACCCGCTTCATCGGCTACCTCCATAATCCCACTGATGATGGTTGAGAAAAAGTGATGGACAATTTCTGGGATAATTACGCCAATAATATTAGACTTATTTTTCCTTAGATTCAAGGCGATGGGATTGGGACGGTACTTGAGTCTCTCGGCCAGCTCCACTACGGCCTTTTTGGTCTTGTTGCTAATGTCTGGATAGTCTTTGAGTGCCCTAGAAACCGTGGTGGTACTAATACCTAGCTCTTTGGCGATGTCTTTCAGGGTAACATGGCTTGCTTTCATAAGATTGGATTATTTCAATGATAGCTTTTCTTTTTTGCTTTAATACTTGTAAAATAACTAAAAAATCTATGAATCAGGATATTTTTTTAAATTACTTATTTTTATTAAATCTAAATAAAAATTCGGTTTGTCCTATTAAACGAAATCGATTACACAAACGGTTTCGGTTCGGCGTGCGTCAGTTTACGCCTGAGAAGGTTTGTTTTCTTTGGAAAACTTGACTAATATCATTATTGGCTTTACCAAGCGAACCAAACAATCTACGAATTACTTAACTCATACTTAAAGACATCTGGTATAGAATTGTACTTTTCTAATACAGAAGTTATCTTGTTAACAAGAATTACATATGATCAAGTTCTCCTAGCTTTCTGCATTTTCGTTCTGAATGATTTCTCAGGCAAAATTGAGGCAATCAGAAGATGAGTTTGTAGGAGTTAGTTCTATGAAATTTAACATTGAATGTGCGTTTTTTCAGCTTTAACTTAAATTTTTATGAAAAAGAATTTTACTTATTTACTCACTTACTTCTTGGCTTTCGGTCTTTCCTGTCAAGTCTGGGCACAAAGGCAAGTAACTGGAACGGTTACCGATGCGGCTGACGGCACCCCGCTACCGGGCGTGAATATCTCCGAGAAGGGTACTACCAAAGGAACCATTACCGACATCAACGGTAGTTACACCCTGAGCGTCAGCGAAGGAGCTACTTTGGTCTTTAGCTTTATTGGCTACATTAGTCAGGAAGTGCCTTCCGCGGGTCAATCTACAATTAATGTACAGCTGGCCGAAGATGTCGCCTCCCTTTCAGAGATTGTGGTTGTTGGCTACGGAGAGCAAGAAAAAAAGGACGTGACCGGAGCCATGGCTACTCTGAAGGCAGAGGATTTCAACGCGGGAGTGATTCAATCTCCTGAGCAACTTTTCCAAGGTAAACTTTCTGGGGTACTCGTAGTGAACAATAGTGGTGAACCCGGTGGTAGTGTTAACATTAATATCCGAGGTGCTAATTCCATTCGTGCAGGCAATAATCCGCTTTTTGTAGTAGACGGTTTTCCACTAGATGGAAGAGATATTAGTAGTGCAGGGATTGATGTGGGAAGCTTGGGAAGTAGTTCGGCGCGGAATCCCCTGAACTTCATTAATCCTGCTGATATTCAAAGTATAGACATTCTAAAAGATGCTTCCGCCACGGCTATTTATGGTTCGCGAGGTGCAAACGGAGTGGTCATTATTACCACCAAGAAAGCTAAACCAGGAGAAGCTAACTTTACATACAATGGATACGTGGGTGTTTCAACCGTTGCTAACGAGCTTGATTTATTAGATCGGGATCAATATTTAGATGCTGTCTCAACGATCGCACAAGCTACTCCTCAGGACTTTGGAGCCAACACAGATTGGCAGGACGAGATCTTCCGTACGGCCATTATTCACTCACATAGCATGTCTTTTAGTAAAGGAACCGAAGGAGGGGCTTATCGGGTCTCCTTAGGCTATTTTAATCAGGAGGGTATTGTAGAGAAGAGTTCTCTGGAAAGAATCACGGCTCGAATCAATGCCACTCAGGATTTAATTAAAAACCGTTTGAAAGCCGACTTCCAATTCACCGTAGGTCGGGTCAATGACCAATTTGCTCCGATTACCAATAATCCAGACTTTGAAGGAGATTTGCTGGTCAATACGCTTTCCTCCAATCCGACTATTCCAGTAAGATTGCCCGACGGGACTTTTCCACAGGCGGGAACCTCTCTCAATGGTTTTGCCCTTTCCAACTCTTATATCAATCCGGTAGCCTTCTCAGAGTTTTATGATGACGAAGCCGAGACTACTCGTATTCTGGGAAATATTGGGGTAACTTTAAACATCATCAAGGGTCTAGATTTTCGCACTAATTTTGGGGTGGATTATTCTTTCTCCGAAAGAAGGCTCGATATTGATCCTAGATTTGTGCCGCCACCACCTTCCTATGAAGGTTTTGCGGGAATATCTGACCTCCAACTTTCCAGCTATTTACTAGAAAACTTTCTGACTTATACTGTCGATATCGGAACGAGCAAGCTCAAAATCTTGGGAGGATATTCTTATCAAGAATTTACTACACGCCTTAATAGTATTGGACTAATCAATACTGTAGTACCTGGAACAAACAACTCTTCATTAGGGACGAATAACATTACTTTCGGACAGATAGATCCTGCGAACCCTCAGTTTTCAGGAAATCAAACTAACAAGTTGCAATCTTTCTACGGTCGGGTCAATTATGCTTTTCAGGATAAGTACTTAGTTACGGCCACCGTCAGAGCGGATGGTTCTAGCCGTTTCGGTGAGAATAATCGCTACGCCGTTTTTCCCTCTTTGGCCTTTGCTTGGCGATTGAGCGAAGAGGATTTTGTACCTGAATTCTTTACCGACCTGAAACTGCGCGCAGGCTGGGGAATCACAGGTAATCAAGAAATCCCGAATGGAGCCACGCAGCGACTCGTCTCCGTGGATCCGATCAGTGGGGACGCTACCATAGTCTCTGAGGCCAATCCTGATATTCAATGGGAAGAAACGACCCAATGGAACATCGGACTAGACTTTGCTTTCTTGCAAGGAAGAATCTCTGGTACAATTGATTACTACGATAAACGAACAACTGATTTGCTCCTGAGTCTGACTGTTCCACAGCCTGCCGCCGTAGGGGAAGCGTTCACGAACGTAGATGCAGAATTAATCAATACCGGGATAGAATTTGCCTTGAATGCCGTCGTGCTTACTGGGCAAAATGGAGGGCTTCGTTGGGATATACAAGGGAACTTTACCTATTTTACCCAAAACACCATAGAAGACTTGGCTCCTACTTTCTTTAATACTGGTGCATTAAGCGGACAAGGGCTAACAGGACAGTTCGCGCAAAGAATAGAAGAAGGGCAGCCACTATTCTCCTTCTTTCTACCCGTATTTGAAGGCTACGACGAGGACGGCCAAACTATTTTGGCCAACGATGGTGAAAGACAGTTTGTGGGACAAGCCCAACCCGATTTTATTTATGGAATCACGACCCGCTTGGAATACAAAGGCTTTGACCTGAGTATGAACTTCTACGGCCAGGCCGGAAACGATGTCTATAATAATACAGAGAATGCTCTCTTTACCATTCCCTCTTTAAGAACCAATCGTAATGTCACGGAGGCCACTCTCAATTCTGGGCAAGCTCCAGGAGGCACGCCCCAGCCTTCTACGCTTTATTTAGAGGATGCAGGTTTCTTCCGCTTTAATAACTTCACATTAGGTTACAACTTTAATACGGATAACATAGAATGGGTGAAACAGCTCCGCGTGTATTTCAGTGGGCAAAACGTGTTTGTAATTACTGATTACTCCGGTTATGACCCAGAGGTGAACATTGATAAAAGTATCAGCGGTGTGCCTTCCTTTGGAATAGACTTTACAAACTATCCCCGAGCACGCACCTTTAACATCGGAGCACAAGTAACCTTTTAAAACAATTCCTTTAGAATAAAACTTATTAAAATAAAACAAAACCTGTTATAGATATGAAAAAATTTAGAAAACTTTGGTCATTATATCTCATAATGACCACCTTTGCGATCACTTCCTGTGATCTAGAGGAGGAAATCCCCGACCGCCTCCGAGAAGTTCCCCCTGCCATCGGACCCATTTTCTCGAGCATAAAAGATGCTTACAGCTTTCAAGGACAAGCTTATGGGATGCAAAACCTCTCCTCAGATGAGCAAATCGGCCCTACCCGAGGCGCAGACTGGGATGATAATGGTAAATGGAGACAACTCCACGCGCATACTTGGACACCCGTTAACGAGGAAATCGTCAACGGTTGGAATAGCTTACAAACCGGAATTATCCGTGCTAACCTGGCAATCCAAGCTTTTGAGGAACAAGACGATCTTGTAGGTGCAGGACAAGCCAGACTACTGCGAGGTTTCCTATTATGGCAAGTAGCAGACTTGTTTGGAGCCATTCCTTATCGCGATGTCAATGAAGAAGGAGATATTTTTGACCCCCCACCCGTGATTTCTCGCTCTGCGGCTATCGATACAGCTGTTGCTGATTTGGAGTCTGCTATCTCGGTGCTTCCCACCAGAGCGGAGGCAGGATATGACCCATTGACTGTGGAGGCTGCCTCTGGCATATTAGCGAAAGTGCTGCTAAACAGATTCGTGTATGATGGGATGGGTGCCCCTTCCACAACCGATCTAGATCGTGTCATTCAGTTGGTAGATAATGTAATTGCATCTGGGCAGTTTTCCTTAGTCCCCGGAGATCAGTACTTTACGGCCAACTTCGGAGTAAACAATGAGCAATCCACAGAAATGGTATTCATGGCTCTGAATGAAGCAGAAGATGGAAACGAATATGGTTCTAGACATTTTATGACACTACATTACAACCAAAACCCAGGTGGCTGGAACGGTTTTACGACCATTGCTGATTTCTACAACAAGTGGGATCAAGAAGACGTACGCTTTGGGGCACCAGGAACCGAAGCGATGCAAGAAAATTCGGGATTACAGTTCGGCTTCTTGGAAGGTCAGCAATTTGATCAAAACGGCAATCCTTTGGAAGATCGTCTGGGTAACCCCCTAAGCTTTACTGTAGACGTGGCTCTGACTGGAAACGCTGAGGTAGAAGGGGTGCGAGTCCTCAAAATCGAACCTGATTACGAAACCTCTCCCATTCAAAATACAAGAGCAGACCTCCCACTCATCCGCTATCCCGATCTCCTACTCGTCAAGGCAGAAGCTTTGTGGCGCAAGGGTATGATGGGTGAAGCCATGACCATCATCAATGAAATCCGTAGCAACCGTGGAACCACTCCCATCTCCAGTATCTCTGGCGATGGTCAGGAAGTCTTGGACGAGAGAGGTTTTGAGCTTTACTGGGAAGGCCATCGCCGTACCGACTTGATCCGCTTCGGGAAGTTTAACGATGCTTGGACAGAAAAAGCACCCTCGGCCCCAACCCGAAATTTATTCCCTTACCCGCAGGTAGCCGTGGATACCAACCCGAACCTGCAGCAAAACGAAGGATATTAATCTCCTAAATGATTCAAACTAATTTGGTCGGAGCAAGTGTTAAACCACTTGCTCCGATGTTTATAAAGACTTGTTAAATGCCGACTTTTCAGCTGGCAAATTTCGTAGAATATCATGAGAATTCTTTGTTTTCTTTTGATCTTGATCTTGGGAGCCTGTGGCGGAAAACAAACCCCCGAATTGATGTTTACCGCTCTTGCTTCCAGAGAAACAGGCATTCAATTTACCAATCAAATTGATCTGGATGAAAATTTTGACGTATTTCGTTACCGTAATTACTACAACGGGGGCGGCGTTGCCATTGGTGATCTCAACAACGATAGCCTACCCGACATCTTCCTCACGGCCAACACCCGCCCTAATCAGCTTTATTTAAACAAAGGCAATCTAAAATTTGAAAATATCAGCGAAAAAGCAGGCGTACAGGGCACCAAGGCTTGGTCTACGGGCGTCAGCATGGTTGATATCAATGGAGACGGCCTCTTGGATATATATGTCTGTAACTCGGGAAATATCGGTGGAGACAACAAAGAAAATGAGTTATTCATTAATCAAGGCGATCTCACTTTTAAAGAAATGGCTCAGGAGTATGGCCTGGCCGATCAGGGCTTTTCTACGCACGCAGCTTTTTTTGATTATGACCTAGATGGAGATTTGGATTGTTACCTTCTCAATAATTCTTTCCGTCCCATTGGGAGTTTTGGCCTAGAAAATATCCGCCATATCCGAGACGAGAAAGGTGGCGACAAACTCTACCGGAATGATGGAGAAAAATTTACAGATATTAGTGAAGAAGCAGGTATTTACGGAAGTGTGATCGGCTTTGGCCTAGGCATCGCGCTGGGAGACATTAACCTAGATGGCTGGCCAGATATTTATATATCGAATGATTTCTTCGAGAGGGATTATCTCTATATCAACCAACAAGACGGGACTTATCAAGAGAGCCTACCCCAGTACATGCGGCATACCAGTGAGTTTTCCATGGGTTCGGACATCGGAGATTTGAATAATGACGGCTATCCCGAAGTCTTCGTAACCGATATGCTCCCTGCCGAAGATTACCGCTTGAAAACCACCCAATCTTTTATTTCTTATGATATTCAGCAGGCACGCCTCAAGAATGATTATTACAATCAATTTATGCGTAATTCTTTACAGCTAAACAATGGCGATGGGACTTTCAGTGAAGTGGGCCTTTATGCTGGAGTAGCCGCCACTGATTGGAGTTGGGGAGCCTTGATTGCTGATTTTGATAATAGCGGTCAGCGAGAAATCTATATCACCAACGGCATTTACAAAGATGTAACTGACCAAGACTTTGTCAATTTTCTGGCAAACGATGAAAGATTAGAAAAAATCATCAAAGGTGAGAAAGTAGATTTCAAGGAACTGGTGGATAAAATGCCCTCCACGCCTCTCCCTAACTATCTTTTCAAAAAACAAAAAGACTCACTCAAGTATCAAAACCTAGCCCAAGCTTGGGGCTTGGCTGAACCTAGCTTTTCCAATGGAGCCGCTTACGGCGATCTAGACAACGATGGTGACCTAGATTTAGTGGTTAATAATGTGAATCAAGAATTGTTTTTTTATAGAAATAACAGCGAATCTCTCAATCAAAATCATTATCTCAAAGTTCGCTTCCAAGGTGACCAAAAAAACAAATTCGGGGTGGGTGCTAAGCTTGTTTTGAAACATCAGGGCGAAGAAATTTATTTTGAGAATTTCCCCACCCGAGGCTTTCAGTCTTCTATGGATTACACGGCTACCCTTGGCCTGGGCGACTGGTCAATGATTGATACACTGAAAATAATCTGGCCAGGAAATCAGGTGCAAATTCAAACCCAAGTAGCCCCCGATCAAACACTTACGCTTAGAAAAGAAGAAGCCAAACGAAAAACGGATTTGCGAAAAGACAGCACCGCCCACCTACTGCCAGAAGTGACCATCCAGCTCGAGCCCGATTTCAAGCACCAAGAAAATAATTTTGTAGATTTTGATCGTGAACGCCTCATTTATCATATGCATTCCCGCCAAGGGCCTGCCTTAGCCATTGCCGATCTCAATCAGGACGGGCTGGATGACTTTTTTATCGGAGGAGCTTCCGGGCAGCTGGGCAATTTATATCTTCAAACTAATGCAGGTTTTGTGGCGCAGGGTTTAGAAATGGGTGAAGAAGACGAGAAATACGAAGACGTAGACGCGCAATTCTTTGACGCTGATCAGGATGGTGATCTGGATTTGTACGTGGTCAGCGGGGGCAGTGAGCATTCGGCTCAGTCTGTTTATTATCAGGATCGCTTGTATTTGAATCAAGGTACGGCCACTCAACCACGCCTAGTCAAGGCCTCAGCGGCCCTGCCCGAGTTGAGTGCCGCTGGCTCTTGTGTAGCCGCTGCCGATTTTGACCAAGATGGCGATCTAGACCTTTTCGTGGGAACCCGCCTGATACCAGGGCGCTACGGAATTCCTGCTACCAGCTATCTATTGGAAAATGACGGTCAGGGTAATTTTAAAGATGCCACCAGTGAAAGAGTCCCTCAATTACAAGAAATTGGCTTAGTAACCGACGCCGTATGGATGGATTACGACGGAGACGATTGGCAGGATTTGATTTTGGTAGGCGATTGGATGCCGATCACGGTCTTTAAAAATAAGGAAGTCGGTCTGCAAAAAGTAAGAGCCGTGAAAGGCTTAGAAAATACCAAAGGACTCTGGAACACCATCCAAGTACACGATCTTAACCAAGACGGGCAATCGGATTTACTTTTGGGGAATTTGGGGCTGAATTCTCGTTTTCAAGCTTCGGTCGCCAAACCTTTTCACCTGTTGATTAGTGATTTTGATGATAATGGCTCCTTAGACCACATTTATGCCCATTACGAAGGGGATAAATTATTACCTTTTTCACTCAAGCAAGATTTGGTGAATCAACTGGTTTACCTCAAAAAAGAGTACCTCTACTTTAAAGATTATGCTGGGAAAACCGTGGAAGAAGTATTTGGAAAAGAAAAAATTGAGAAAGCCATCCAGTACCAAGCACAAACCTTTGCTTCTCTGCAAGCCATCAATCAAGGAGGAGGCGTTTTCACTTTGAGCCCGCTGCCAGAAGAAGCGCAATTTTCGCCTATTTCCAGTTTACTGCCTATCACTTTGAGCAATGATCTTCCAGGTTTGATTGTGGCGGGTAATTTTTCAGCAACCAAACCAGAACTGGGTAATTATGATGCAAATTATGGGTTATTTTTACCCCTCGAGACATCAGGAAAGCTCAAATCACCCCAAAAACCAGCCTATCATCTCTCCATCACGGGAGATGTGCGGAGAATAGGAAATATAAAATCCACCAACCAAAGTCAAATCATTATATTCGCACGCAACCATGATAAACCAAAATTTATACGCGTCTCTCAGTAATTATTTTCTGCTTCTGGGATGGCTTTGCTTCGTAGTTTCTTCCTGTGGCAAGCCCAGCCAGCAAGAGGCCAGTGATCCACTTTTCCAAAAATTAGATGCTAATCAGACGGGTCTTACCTTCAAGAATGAGCTGAATCCCACCCCAGAGTTTAATATTTTAAAATATCTCTATTATTATAATGGAGGTGGGGTAGCTTGTGGAGACTTCAATGGAGATTCACTGCCAGATATTTATTTCACGGCCAATCAAGGGCTGAACCGACTTTATCTCAATCAAGGTGATTTGAAGTTCAGAGATATTACCGAAATCACCCAGACAGGGGGCACGCCAGACGGCTGGACCACCGGAGTTACCACCGTTGATATTAACCACGATGGCAAACTAGACTTATATGTCTCTCAACTTGGAAACTACGAGGGAATTTTCGGGAAAAATGAACTCTACATTAATCAGGGAAACAATGCAGAGGGCATTCCTACCTTCAAAGAAAGTGCCGCCGAATACGGTCTTGATTTGGTTGGGTTTTCTACCCAAGCGGCTTTTTTTGACTATGATCTGGATGGAGATTTGGATATGTATATGCTCAACCATAGCGTGCATTCCAATGGCACTTTTGAACGAAAAAAAGACATCCGCTTTGAAAGCCATGCCTTGGCTGGAGATAAATTAATGCGCAACGACAACGGGAAGTTTGTCAATGTCAGTGAAGAAGCAGGTATCTACAGCAGTGCCGTGGGCTACGGCTTAGACCTAACCATCAGCGATCTAAACCAAGATGGCTATCCAGATATTTATGTGGGGAATGATTTTCATGAAAACGATTACTTGTACCTCAATCAAGGTGATGGCACTTTCAAAGAGATTCTAGAGCAGGCCATCAATCATACCTCTCGCTTCTCGATGGGCAACGATCTAGCGGATCTTAATCAGGATGGCTTGATTGATATTGTTTCGCTGGATATGCTACCTGCTGATTACGAGACGCTTAAAGCTTCCGTGGCCGAAGATCCCTATGATGTTTTTTCTTACAAACTGCTCTTTGGCTATAATTATCAATTTTCCCGAAATGCCTTACAACTGAACTTGGGTGATAATCACTACGCGGAGATCGGTGCCTACACGGGCATTCACGCCACGGACTGGAGTTGGTCGGCTCTGTTGGCTGATTTTGATCAGGACGGTTTAAACGACATTTTTATCTCCAATGGCATTCCCCGAAGGCTCAATAATTTAGACTATATCAGTTATATCGCCAGTGAAACCGCTCTCCAGATACGACTCGAGGGCCCATTGGAAGAAAAAGACCTAGAACTGGTAGAAAAAATGCCTGTCATCAAAATCCCTAATTACTTGTATCGCAATCAGGGCAATCTACACTTTGAGAACATGGCTTCGGCGTGGGGCTTGGATGAGCCTTCTTTCTCCAGTGGAGCTACTTATGCTGATTTGGACAATGATGGAGATTTAGATTTGGTGATCAATAATACCACCGAAACCGCCTCCATCTACCAGAATTTGAGTCAAGAAAAAACACAAAATCACTACCTCAAATTAAAATTCAAAGGCGATTCTCTAAACCCTCTGGGCATAGGAACCCGTGTGGTGGCTTATACCAAAGATAGTAAAATCGTACAAGAGCTTTACCTCAACCGAGGCTTTCAATCAGCAACTGTACCTGAGCTAGTCATGGGCTTGGGAGAAACGGAGCAACTGGATTCCTTGCTCATCCTTTGGCCTGACCAAAACCATCAGGTTCTCAAAAATATCCAAACCAATCAAAGCCTTACCCTAAATTACCAAAATCATCAGGGAAAATATACCTTCCCTGAATCTGCACCTATCCCGAGGGAGTTTGTTTTTGAAGACCTGAGCGACTCGATTAAAATAGATTATATCCACGAAGAAAACAAGTTCGTAGAGTTCAACCGAGAAGCCCTGATTCCTCATATGGTTTCTACCGAAGGACCTGCCCTTGCCGTAGGCGATGTGAACGGAGATGGGCAGGAAGATATTTTCGTGGGCGGAGCCAAACGGCAGCGAGGGCAGCTTTTCCTGCAAACTGAAACTGGCTTTGAACTCAAATCCCAAGCAGCCTTTCGCCAAGACAGTACCGCCGAAGATATTGAAGCCGCCTTTGTGGATGTAGATCAAGACCAAGACCTGGACTTGATCGTGCTCAGTGGAGGCAATGAATTCTTTGGGGAAGCCGAACCCAACCGCCCTCGATTGTACTTGAACGACGGTAAGGGAGATTTCACGAGAGACACTACCGCCTTTGCTGGGATTTACATGACAGGGGCTTCCCTCGCACTCCACGACCTAGATCAAGATGGAGATATGGATGTATTTCTGGGAGCCAGAGTCAAGCCTTGGAATTACGGAATCATCCCCGAAAGTCATCTCTTCCTAAATGATGGTCAAGGCAAGTTTCAAGAAATTACCGACCAGGTGGAAGGCTTGAAAAATGTAGGCCTCGTTACCAGTGCCACTTGGGGCGATTTAGACCAAAATGGTTATGATGATCTAATCATCGTGGGAGAATGGATGCCTATCCGTATTTTCTACAACGAAAAAGGAAAACTAAGCCCTCTCGATCCCGCTAACAGCGGTCTAGCAAAAAGCCACGGCCTCTGGAATGAAGTTCAAACCATAGATATAGACGGAGATGGCGATCTCGACCTAATCGCGGGCAATTTGGGACTCAATTCTAAGCTTAAAGCCAAGCAAGAAGAGCCGCTTACGCTCTACGTGAGTGATTTTGATGAAAATGACCGCATAGACCAATTGCTCTTTCATTATGTAAATGGCAAAAAACGCCTCTTCGCCACCAAAGACGAAATCGCCTCGCAGTTGGTAGAGATCAAAAAGAAATTTACAGACTACCAGAGCTACGCCCAAGCCGATATCAATGACATTATCAAACCCTCCAAACTAAAAAAAGCCGAAGAACGCTTGGCCTATGAATTACGCTCTTGTATCATCAAAAATGAAGGAAATCAGCAATTTAGCCTGGCACCTCTGCCCGCCGAGCTGCAGTTTGCCCCCATCCGAGCGATTCATACACAGGATTTTAATGGAGATGGGCACGAAGACATCCTAGCCGCTGGCAACTTCTATGAAGTCAATGTACAGCGAGGACGCTACGATGCCAGCTACGGGCATTTGTTGTTGAATGATGGCAAAGGAAATTTCCAACCTGTACCCAATCGTGAGATTAACCTCTTTTTGAAGGGGCAAATCCGTAGAATCACCACCATTCGAAGAAAAGGGCAAACACTTATCTTACTGGGTAAAAACAAGGCAGCCTTGGGCATCCTTCGGGTTGCATCTCCCAAAAATCTTTAAACGCATCCATTCAGCGAAAAAAATCAAACACTAATCTCGGACACAAAAAACAAATCAACTATGAGCAATCAATCCCAATCTTCCACGGCTCCTCAAACCAAAATCAAACAAACTTGGTGGAAAGAAACCTTTGTCTACCAGATCTACCCTCGTAGCTTCAAAGATAGCAATGGGGACGGCATTGGCGACTTACCGGGCATTACCCAATCACTAGATTATCTCAAAAGTCTGGGTGTAGAAACCCTTTGGCTTAGTCCCATTTTCAAGTCGCCCAATGATGATAATGGCTACGATGTGTCTGATTACTGCGACATTATGGATGAATTTGGGACGATGGATGATTTTGATGAAATGCTCCGCGAAATCAAAAAGCGGGATATGCGTCTGTTGCTAGATTTGGTGGCCAATCATAGCTCAGACGAGCATCGCTGGTTTCAAGAAGCACGCCAATCTAAGGACAATCCCTACCGAGATTACTACATCTGGCACGAAGGCAAGGACGGCCAAGTGCCCAACAACTGGATGAGTTGGTTTGGGGGAAGTGCTTGGGAATATAATGAAGCCACTCAGGATTATTATTTGCATTTATTCTCCAAAAAACAGCCAGATTTGAATTGGGAAAATCCTCAATTACGCCAAGAAATTTATAAGGCCATGCGCTTCTGGCTAGACAAAGGCGTAGATGGCTTCCGTATGGATGTAATTCCTTTGATCTCCAAAAGACCGGGCTTCCCCGATATTCCACAGGCGGATAACCCCATGCTGGCTCGCCTGCAAACCTATGCCAATGGCCCTCGCATCCATGAGTTTTTGCAGGAAATGCACCGAGAAGTGATTCAACATTATGATATTTTTACCGTGGGCGAGGGAATTGGTGTTTTTAGTGAGCACGCCCCTGATTATGTGGGGGAGCGTCGTAAAGAATTACATACGGTTTATTATTTCGATCATATGTTTATTGATCGAGATTTCAAGACGGGGCAGCCCTTCCGTTTTCGCCCCCGAGATTTGAAACAAGTGATTAAAGAATGGGATCAAGCCCTCAAAGAAGAGGGTTGGAATACCTTCTATCTGGGCAACCATGACCAACCTCGCTTGGTGTCGCGCTTTGGCGATGATGGCAAATATCATCAGGAATCGGCCAAAATGCTGGCTAGCCTACTGCTCACCTTGCCCGCCATTCCTTTCTTGTATCAAGGAGATGAGATTGGAATGACCAACCTGAATTTTCAAAGTCCCGAAGATTTTAATGACATTCAGACGGTCAATGAATACCAAGAATTCAAAGAAAAAGGCGGTGAAGATGAAGACTTTCTCCAGTTGGCCAATCAACTCAGCCGAGATCATTCCCGCACTCCTTTCCAGTGGAGCGACGCCCCTCAGGCTGGCTTTACCGAGGGTGAGCCTTGGCTAAAAATCAATGAAAACTATCGCCAAATCAACGCTCAGGCTGCTCAGGAACAAGAAAATTCTATCTGGCACTTTTACCAAAAAATGATTGCCCTGCGCAAAAATGCCCCCGTCTTGATCTACGGCGACTACCAAGACCTAGACCCTGAGCATGATACGGTTTACGCTTTTACACGAACTTACCAAGACCAAATCTGGCTGATACTCCTGAATATGTCCGAGCAAAGCCTAAAATATGCTTTACCCGAAAAAAAACACTTAGAGAATCGGGTCATAGGCAATTATGAAAATACCCAGACCGAGGAAAACCATTTTCATCTAAAGCCTTATGAGGCAGTTATTTATAAATTAGAAAATGCCTGAACGAAAACTCGCTTTCTCGTGTCATGAAGGATAATCCTTTACCGTGGTTGGTGTCCCTTCTGGGGATAGGCCACGGTGATTGGGAATTATTTTACAAAACACAAGCAAAATGAATCAACTAAGATTAAAGAAAAGATGGATCTTGTGGATGGCTCCTAGCTTACTTTTGTGGGCCTGCAAACCATCCTCCCCACAGCATTACCAAGCCGAAGTAAGCAACCCTGAATTTTTTCATCAGTCTGTACAAAAATTGACGGATGTAATCGTACACGATATTTTCTCACCCCCCGTGGCGAGTCGTGTCTATGCTTATCCGAGCATTGCCGCCTACGAAGTGATGGCAGCAGGTAAGCCTGAATATCAGAGCTTAGCAGGGCAATTGAAGGGCTTGAAACCCATTCCCCAACCCCAAAAAGATCAAACCTATTGCTATGAATTAGCCAGCATTCATGCCTTCTTGATTGTGGGTAGAACTTTGGTTTTTTCTGAGGCCAGCATAGAAGCTTTTGAGCAGGAAATTTACCAAAAGCTCAAAGATCAAGGCATTCCCAGAGCCGTTTATAATCGCTCTATTGAGTACGGGGCGCAGGTTGCCGAGCATATCCAAGCTTGGATGAATGAAGATAATTATAAGGAAACCCGCACTTTTCCTAAATATACGGTGCGCGACGAAGTGGCCGCTTGGAAGCCCACACCACCCTCTTATATGGAAGGCATCGAGCCCCATTGGAACAAAATCCGCCCTTTTGTACTAGATTCGGCCAGTCAGTTCGTGCCACCTCCGCCCACGGCTTTTGATATGGAAGAAGGCAGTCAGTTTTATCAAGAACTCATGGAGGTTTACAAAACAGGCGTAAACCTGAGCGACGAACAATTAGCCATCGCCCAGTTTTGGGATTGTAATCCTTATGTATCGCACCAGAAAGGCCACGCCATGTTTGCCACCAAGAAAATCACCCCCGGAGGCCATTGGATTGGGATCACGGCCATTGCTTGTCGGGAGGCCAAGGCTGATTTTGCCAAGGTCACCGAAGCTTATGCCTTAGTTTCTATTGCTTTGATGGATGCTTTCATTAGCTGCTGGGATGAGAAATGGCGTAGCGTACTCGTGCGCCCCGAAACCTTGATTAATCAATTTATCGATGAAGACTGGGCACCTCTTTTACAAACTCCTCCTTTTCCAGAGCATACCAGTGGGCATAGTGTGATCTCTCGTGCGGCGGCAGTCACCTTGACCGATTTGTTTGGAGATAATTTCCATTTCAAAGATACCACCGAGAATGCCTATGGTTTGCCCACACGCACTTACGATTCTTTTGTGCAGGCAGCAGATGAGGCTGCCATTAGTCGCCTTTATGGGGGGATTCACTACCGCCCTGCTTGTGAGTTAGGGATAGCGCAAGGCCAAAAAGTGGGAAAACTGGTGCTAGATCGTGTCAAGACCAAGCAAGAAGACTATGCTAAAAGGAAAGAAACAGGAAAAGCAGTTTCTCAGCGACATGAATAGGTCTAAACCCTCAAGAAGTGCTTCGTAGGGGTTTATGAAGTGGCTCTTCGCCCTTGCCGAAGTGCCTCGAGCAGGTCTCCAAGTGCTAAAAGGCGGTTCGGAACGTGCTCGAGGTGGTTCTTGAGGGGGGTAAAGGCGGTTCGGAACGTACTAGAGGTGGTTGCTG
>CAZKBP010000030.1:0-78376 GCA_964551015.1 uncultured Cytophagaceae bacterium
GTCATCATCGTCATCGTCATCATCGTCATCGTCTCCACCGTCGGGAATAGAGTCAGTGGGGTTGGGATCATCCATAGGGTCTACCATTTCGTCATCATCACAGGCACTTAATATTAAGCCAAAAGAAAGGATGATAACCCAGAAAGACCAAAATCTCCACCAAGGTTGAGCATTTAATTTCATAAAAAACAATTTAAGATTGGTTTATAATTTTACTCTATTAGTCGAACGATGGAAAAAAAACAGCAGTCTATACCAAGTCTTGGTAAAAGTCAAGCAGGATTACAATGTAAGCCTTAGGGTGAAATTGCTGAATTTTCTCGGAGTCCGATCAACCAAATTCAGAAAAGAGAGTTTATCCCTTTGTAATTGCCTAATTTTTTCAAATCTTCGTAGCAGATAGCAAAACTAAGAAAAAGATGCAGAAAACCGTAGTGATTGACGTGGTCGGACTAACCCCCGGACTGGTGGGAGAACATACTCCCTTCTTGAGTAAATGGTCAGCAGAAGCCAAAGTAAGTGCGATTAAGCCCGTTCTACCCGCTGTTACTTGCACAGCTCAGTATACTTACCTGACGGGCAAATGGCCCAGCGAACACGGCATCGTGGCAAATGGCTGGTATTTTCGAGACGAGTGTGAAGTCAAGCTGTGGCGACAGTCCAATCACTTGGTGCAAGCGCCCAAAATCTGGGAAAAGGCGCGTGAAATCGACCCCAAATTCACTTGCGCCAATATGTTTTGGTGGTACAATATGTACTCGAGTGTGGACTACAGCGTCACGCCCCGCCCCAATTACTTGGCTGACGGTCGCAAAATTCCTGATTGTTATTCGTATCCGGCTGATTTGCGAGACAAAATACAAGCCGAATTGGGCACTTTTCCCCTTTTTAACTTCTGGGGCCCCAATACCTCCATCAAATGTAGCCAATGGATCGCCGATGCTTCTATCATGACGGACAAGCTTTACGACCCCACCCTGACCTTGATTTATTTACCGCATTTGGATTATAATTTTCAGAGACACGGCAAAGATCATCCCTCTACCCTCAAAGATTTACAAGAAATTGATGCCGTGGTCAAAGATTTGGTAGAATATTACGAGAAACAAGGCGCACAAGTCATTATTCTCTCCGAATACGGCATTACCAATGTCAAAAATCCCATTCATATCAATCGAGTATTGCGTAAGCGTGATTTTATCGCCATCCGCCACGAGCAAACTTGGGAACTCCTCGACGCGGGAGCTAGCCGGGCCTTTGCCATGGCCGATCATCAGATTGCACATATTTATGTGAAAGACCCCAAAGATATTCCCGAAGTCAAAGCCATTGTAGAAAGCATCGAAGGCGTAGAAATGGTACTCGACCAAGCGGGCAAAGCCAAGTATCATATCGATCATCCGCGTGCAGGTGAGTTGGTAGCCGTGGCCGATAAAGACTCTTGGTTTACTTATTATTTTTGGTTGGATGATAAATTAGCTCCTGACTACGCCCGAATGGTGGACATTCACAAAAAGCCTGGCTACGATCCCGTGGAGATGTTTGTCGATCCCAAGATCAGCTTCCCCATGCTCAAGGTAGGTAGTAAGTTAATGAAGAAAAAGCTCGGCTTCCGCATGACCATGAACGTGATTCCGCTCGATGCAACCCTCGTGGGCGGCTCCCACGGACGCTTGACCGAAGAACGAGCAGACCAAGCTATCTTTATGACCAAACAAAAAGACTTGGTGCAAGAAGATTCACTGGAACCAACTGCTATCTTCGACCTAATTCTCAACCACTTACAAATCAAAGAGGAAGCATAATTGTTCGTATATTATTTCGTTAAAAAATATCTTAGATAAAACTAATAATCTAAAACCTGCAATCCATAACCCTAAACCTCATGCAAAATCGTCGTTCTTTTCTACAAAAATGCTTCGTGGCTCTGGCTTCCACGGGTTTGTTTTCTTTCTTAGCTCCTGATCTTCAGGCCAAAACACCCAAAAAAGAGGGAGTATTTAGCCATCAGGTATTTTTCTGGCTGAAAGAGCCGGATAATGCTGAGGTACGCCAAGCGTTTGAAAAAGGGATGAAAACTTTTTTCCAAAAATGTGATTGCATGCGCTCGCATTTCACGGGAGTACCCGCCCACACACCGCGCGATGTGGTAGACAATAGCTACACTTACAGCATTGTGGTCACTTTTGATAGCCGAGAGGCGCACGATCAATATCAAGCACATCCTGCGCACCAAGAGTTTTTGGAGAAATACGCAAGCTACTGGACGAAGGTACAAGTTTACGATGCGATTGCGATTTAAGCCTCGCCTCTTCACTAAAAAACGACTTGGTCCAAAGATGAGTCCATTTCAAAAATTCCTGACCAAAAATTCCGTCGGGGGTTTTCTCCATCTTACAGCCTTTCTCTCTGGCAAGTCAGCCCTCAATCCTTTAGGTTATCGCTTGAATCACGGGATTGCGCAAGTCAATGTAGATAGTTCGTTTGTTTTTTTGTTAAAAATAATATCTTTACCAATACTGTATCAAATATAAATCTTATGAAAATTTTATCTTACGTCGCTTTATTTATATTTATCCTATCTTTTACGGCCTGTGGCTTAGAAAATGCGCCCCAACAAATCCGGAAAGATTTAGATGAAAAAAACGCGCAATTGGGAGAAAAGGAGGACGAAAATGAAATAGAAATTGACCCACAAACCCTCTCTGATGCGATCAAAAATGATATTCAAAATCGCTACGCTGGAGCTCAATTGCTAGAAGCCGACGAAATCACTCGGCCCGACGGCTCACTAACTTACGATGTAGAAATCCAGCACCAGGGTCAAATCACCGAATTGATGTACGATGCTCAGGCCAATTTCTTAGGCTTGGAAGTAGAAGATGAAGAGGAAGAGGAAGACGAAAACAATTAGGTTTGAATATTCTTAAAGATTGCCTCAAATCGCTCCCGAATCAACTCGATCAAGGCAGGATCCATCAGGTTATATTCATCGGGAATATGCAGGCAAAAGATTGGTTTTTGTCGTGCAAGCTCTGGGAAACGCGTTTGGAGTTTTAATTTGTGCCCGGGTTCCATCACGAATATGTAATCTGCCCATTCCAGATGCTCCTTGGCTACTCTCTTTTCGGGAAAGGTATCTGTACCTTTGGATTGGACAGTAAATCGCTCATCGTGGGCATAGATTTTCTCGGCAGTCAGGCTACGAAGTTCGTTAGCCGTGCAGATGAAGAGCATGTTCATATTGTTCTTGTTTTGAAATAAATATAGGAATTCCTATCGAGAACTATGTCAAAACCCTCCACAAAACTGATAAAATTGCTTTGGTAGAATTGCAAGGGGCGCATGTTTTAAAAGGTAAGGGAAAATTAAGTTGATAAACTGCTCGAATTCCCGAACCTTTCTACCCTTCTCCCCGTAAACTATAAAAAGTACAATAAATTTACACCTAGATATTTGGAAATAAAGAATTGATTTTGCACCTTTGTGATATGAAAGCGATACAATTAAATACACGTCAAACCCGATTTTCGTCCTTTAGTTACTTTTATTCTAGAAGTAATCAGGGGCTGGTTTGTACCTAGTGTATTCACCATAAACTTTAAAAAAAGCCTCTGATTAGTTTCAGAGGCTTTTTTTATGCCTGAGGTAGTCCATCAGCCCAGAGAACTGTTTTCTGTTTAGCAGATCTCAATCGAGCAAACTGCTTCACTCCTGCCCTTCACAAAATAGGATTTGTGAGATAAAATCAGTACAAAAATTCGTCAGGATTTTTGGCAGGAGGGCTATGTCTGCAAAAGAGCACTCTTAGAAAAGTACAATTATTGGAAGCACGCCGGAGTTGGAGAGTCGGACCTGACTGTAGATCAGGTGCCTTCGGGCTGAGTAGGTTCGAATCCTACTGCTTCCACTTATTGAGTTGCAGGTTGCGAGTCAGCCATTACAGATGAGTAGCTGGCATTTGTAAATCTACACCTGTACTCCATATGCGAGGGTAGCTCAGTGGGAAGAGCGCTGCGTTGAAGCCGCAGAGAGGGTGGTTCGAATCCACCCCGTCGCACTTATTTGAGAGGAGTAAGCCAAGAGCTTGCTGGGTAATGGCCGCGGTTTTGAAAACCGTCAGTCCTTCACAGGGCGTGTGGGTTCGAATCCCACCTCCTCTACTCTACGAATAGATTACAGGTTTAGAATCATAAACCTTAGAGGGAAGAACCTACAACCTGTAAGCAAAATAGAGAGTCAAGCCACGAGGCGGTGGTCGCTCCCTGCTAAGGAGATGGTTCCTTCCAAGGAATAAGGTTCGAGTCCTTGGCTCTCTGCTTTTTTCAGTTTGATGGAAGCAAATCTTTACTCTTTTATTTTTTCCTCTTCCCGGGATGATAAGTCTCTTCCGCTCGTTTTTCTACATCTTCCCGGTAATAAGCTACCTCTTTGAATTGGGCATTGACATACATTTCCGCCTGATCAAAGAAATGAGGCGAATCTGGATCGTTGCTTTGCCCACCGGCTAATAGACTTTTTGCTCTGACTTTTTCCCCAAACTCAACGGCGGCCACGAAGCTATTGCCCCGGTAGCCATAGAGCTTCTTCGTGCCTTCAAAAGTACGAGAACCATAAGCCGCCAAGGCACCCCAACGTCCCGTGGTCAAGCCCACGGCTAGACTGGGTTTGCTATCATCAAATGAAGCATCCCTGGCACCGTCCAATCTCTGGAAGCGATTAATCTCGCCCCAAGGGGTATTCCAAGTACCAAAATCTTCGTTTAAGGTTTGCAAAGCTTGCTCAAAAAGTGTTAATCTTTCTTGAAGAGGAGCATCCGTGCCAAAGTAATTTAATTGCTCCATTCCCACCAAGTCGTTTGGAATTTGCCCTGCTTCCAGCACTTGCATTCCATAAAAATGCGCTAAACTCATCGCCACGGAATTAGCCGAGACGTTCATATCCCAATCTCGAAGTGTATCCATGGCTGCTTTGGTTTCTGAGTCAGCCTGCTCGTAAGCTTCTAACAAGCCAGGTACTAGCTTCTCGAAGGCGGGCAAATAAGGATCATACGCCAATTCAATCAGTTCATCTATAGTGTATTTTTCTTTTCTTTTTAGTAAACGCTGAGCGTGTACGGCGCGGAAGTTTTCAGGAATACGCGACATGTAATCGGGATAAGCTTGTCGCTGGGGGCTGTACTCATCGGCGGCGGTAAAGGGCGTGGAATTACAGTTTTGCAACCAACCTGTTTCGGGGTTCAGCAAGGTGATACACTCTTCCACGGTATGCAAACCTTGCCAGTCGGTGGCTGGATTGCTACCATCTACGGGTAAGACGTAATTAAAGCTAGTGTCCCGACGGGGAATAAAATTACCATGATAATAAGCAATATTTCCTTGCGCATCCGCGTAAACCGTGTTGTTGGAAGAATTGGTGCGGATGTTCATCATTTCGTGAAATTCCTTATAGCCATCTTTCTTGGTACGGGTATAAGATTGTTCTAAGGCTTTGACTGGTTCCCACATCATTGCCGTGGCTACCCACTGGCTATCCAGCATATGAGTAACGGGGCCATGGTGCGTGCGATAGAGCGTGAAGGTTTGTTCTTTTATCTCCTCTCCTTCCTTGTATTTGAGCGTAACTTTTTTCTCTTCCACCTTTCGCTTTTCCTCCCCGTACTGGTAAACGTAGCCATTCTCTTCTTCGGAAACTTTTTCTACAAACTCATCAATTACATCCGAGTAAGTGGAAGTGTGCATCCAACCAGTTTTCTCGTTAAAGCCCTGATAAACAAAAAATTGCCCCCAGGTAACAGCACCGTAGGCATTCAGTCCTTCTTCGCTCACACAGTGCACCTCTCCCCGAAAATAAAAGGAAGTATGCGGGTTGATAAGCAGCATGGCATTACCTGATTCCGTCATTTTTCCCGAAAGGGCAATCCCATTAGAGCCTTGGGGTTCGGCCAGCCCCTCTCCCGCTGGAACCTCCTCATCAGGAGAACTTGATTCCTGACTTTCATAAAAATCTCTAATTCTTCGGACAGAAACGCGCTCAATATCGCCCCCGATCGAACCTTCACTAAAATACATAGGCATCCAAGGTTCAAAACGAGTCAGCAATTGGGGCTTGACCTCGGGATGGGTATGCAGATAATAGTTGATGCCATCGGCGAAGGCTTGACAGAGTTTTTGGAGCCATTCGGGGCTATTTTCATAATTGGCTTTGGCTTCTTCTACGGTCATAAAGAGGCGAGCACGAACATCACTATAAAGCGCGTCTTTGCCTTCTACCTCGGCCAAGCGACCCGTGGCCCAAATATAATTACGCTCCACGCGGAGGAAATCATCTTCACATTGCGCGTAGAGCAAGCCAAAAACCGCGTCAGCGTCGGTTTTGCCATAGATATGCGGCACGCCATAGTCATCGCGGATGATGGTCGTATTTTGGGCGTGTTCTTGCCAGCGTTGCTCTTCTGGGCTAAGCTCTGGTGCGTTTTTGCAGGTTAGTAAGAGGCAAAGAAAGATTGGGGTATAAATCCATTTCATAAGTCAATGTGCTTAATTTTGAAAAGTTGGGAATTTAGGGCATATTTTGGAAAATGGAGGATTTTTTTGGGGAAATTATATCCAGATGCACATACACGAGATCGCGGCGGCATCTTTTGCACCTCGTCCTAAAACTCTTTGGTACTGGACTCGAGCAACTAATAATTATTTTCAAAAAAACTGGATATCATGGAGAGATGGCTTGTCAGTTGGTCAGGTTTGGGTAATTTGAATGCGTTTTGGCAAAGCTGTACGTTAGGCAACTGAAGAGGTTCTAACTACAAGAATACAGAAAGTATGGAGGTGAGTTTATCTCTCCAATTCTCTCGAAAGCATTTCAGGTGAAGCCAACTTGAAGTAGAATGCTGGTTATTGCTAATCGTAGCCCCAGAAGATGAGTTTAAATAGATGGAGTTCAGTCTGATGCAGGTAAGCCCAAACACTAGGTGTTTGGGCTTTGTTTCATGAAAAATGAGTCATCATGCCACGGGAGATTTAGAGTTGCCCAAGCAACTGTTCCTTTTTGGTTTTAAATTCTTCTTCGGAGATGATCCCACTCTTTTTCAGCTCTACCAGCTTATTGAGCTTCTCAAAGACTTGACCCTTAGAAGGTTCACTATCCTTTTTTTGAAGGTCAGAAGCATATTCTTTTCCCTTTTTGAATTCTTGTTCGTATTGCTGCTTAGCTTTGGAAAGATCAAAATCAAAGAGAGAACCGCCTGACTCAAAATGATTCATGAAAACCTGACCCATCGCGTAAGTAGAGCCTCCCGAGAGAATTACCATCGATACGCCACCTAAAATAGAACCTACCCCGGGGATAGATTTCACGAAGCTCGAACCTAAGCGAGCCAAAGTGCTTCCAGCAATGGCTGAAATCAGATGTTTGCCAGAACTCTCTTGGTAATCAGCTCCATAGAGCCGAGAAAGTTGCTTGAGCATATCTAATTGAACGGCAGTGACCGCGGCAATATCCAAGACTGGAATCGGTACGGAACCTGCTCCCATTGCCCACATCACATGGTATTGTATAACTTCGTTGGCTTGTTCTTTCTTGACACTCATGTATATGTAAATTTTTGATGATTGAAATGCGAATCCTTACAATAATACAAAATTCTCAGGAGAATTGGCTTAGATGTAGCAAGTTTCAGGTGATTGGTTATGTGCGCTAAGATCTGTGAATTTTGTTAAGAACCAGCCACAGTCTTAGCTCCTCACCCGATCAATGTAGTAAATCTTGAGATCAGGATCCAAGCGGATTTCGGTGGTGGTGCGTAGATTTTTCCAGTCTGCTGCTTCCTCGGTACGGTAGTAATATTTCATCGAAAAAACTACGATATGATTGCCCGCTTCGTCCTGGGTATAATCAAAGGTATCCCAATCAATTTCGTGCCGCTCTCCCGTGTATTTGTCCCAATAAATACGATAAGCAGCTTTTAAATCAGGAGCAAGAGAGCGATTTTCATTGCCAAAATAGTTTTCTAGTGAATCTTGGTAAAAACTCCTCAACTGGTCGAAATCGTGGGTTTCTACGGTTTGGTAAAAGTTAAGAACACGCTTGCGAAGCAATGTTTCTTGCTCGCTGTAATCAGGCTCTATGATTTGATAAGGACGTAAAATACGAAAGTCGAAGGGGTTGAGTATCACGAATAAAGTAGCCCCCGTGAGCAACACGAGAACCGTCAACGCAGTCCACAGGTAAGACCGTCGCCTCGTTTTTTTCCGATAAGTAGGCTCCGAGCTTGTCGGCTGATTTTGTGGAAAACTCGTCTTCTGAGATAAATCATTCATTTCACTGGGAGAGGTTAAGACACTCTGCGCCAGTAGAATTTGCTTAAATTCTCCACAACTTTGGAAGCGATCCTTGGGGTTTTTGGCAGTGGCTCGATCGATGATAGACTGCATACGCTCACTTACATTAGGATAAAAGTGCTTGGCTCTGGGCAAAAGATGATTGACAATCTGATCATAAACTTCGTATTCGGTGGCTTGGGCGTGGTCATAAGGAGTTTTGCCCGTGAGCATCTGAAAAAGCGTAATGCCCAAGGCATAAACATCACTACGCCGATCTACTTCCTGTCCTTTTACCTGTTCAGGACTCATGTAGAGCACCGTTCCCATCCGAGTGCCGGCTTGGGTTAGGCTCTTGCTGCTGGCATCTCGGAGTTTAGCAATCCCGAAGTCAAGAATTTTCACTTCTTCATCAGGGGTAATAATTAAGTTGGAGGGTTTTATATCTCGGTGCACCACTCCCTGATTATGAGCATACTCGAAGCCATCTAGTATTTTGACAAAGAGACGCAAAGCACGATTTTCAGGAATAGGTCCAGATACTTTTTCTATGTATTCGTCCAAAGGTTTACCTTCCACATATTCCATAATCAGGTAAAGCCCTTGTGCGGTTTCTAAATAATCATAGAGGCTAACAATCTGAGGGTGCTTGAGGTGCGCCATCGTAGCGGCTTCATTTTTGAAGCGGGCTCGAATTTGGGCGTTGTTCACCAGATTTACATGTAGTGCTTTGATGGCGGCTCTGCGTGCCAGCTGGATATGCTCGGCCAGGTAGACAGTTCCCATTCCTCCTTCACCTAATTTGGCTAATATTCGATAATTTAAGATTTGCTCCCCGATCATTTTTGTTTCAAGTAGGTTATTGCAAATTTAAAAATAATTCTGAAGCTAGCAGGCTCAAGAGAAAAAGAGAAGCCCACAACAGACTTCTCTTTTTTCTTTGAAAAATTTATTGATTACACTTACATATGTAATTAAGGGAAATCAATCTCATTGACATCTCGGAGAATCAATTGTGGGCCATTAAAAGTGGTAGCCAAGCCCGTCAAATTTCCTGTACCAGACGGTAAAACGGTATTTACCAAGTCTGTGAAGGCCGAACGGGTAAAAACAACGAAAGAACCCAAAGCTCCTGTAACCATGCGTGATTGATTGGAACCAAAAGTAAGTGCCCCGTCTGCTTCATCAAAGGAAACACTCTGAAGCGTGACCAATTGTGCTTCAAAATCTCCACTCAATAACTGCGTTACATTGATCACCTCAGGGCTTATGCTCAATCCCAAATTTGCCTCAGACGCGTTGGCGTTAGCGGTCTCGATTTGCAGAAGCTCATTAAACTCGGTAAAACTAGCTCCTTGTAGATTCACCTCGATCTGTGCATCTCTGGCAAAATCGTGGTTGCCGCTAAAACGAATCACGATGGCGCCGCTTTCGTCCTGAATATAAAGATTACGTCCGGTAATACTTCCATTGTCTTTATCAGAGGTTACTACGCCCTGAATTTTGATATTATCGGTGATATTGCTGGCTCCCCCATCGAAACGAGCGCGAACATCCGCGATAGACTCAGGGGTAGCCTCTCCACCGCCACCGTTGCCACAATCTTCACGTGCCCCCGAAAAATCTACATCGCTCGTGTTGCGAATAACGAGTTGCTCCCCGTTAAAGGTAGAAGCAATTCCCACGATGGTTCCGTTACCCGTGGGTACGTTATCATCCGCAAAAGTAGCCTGCGAACGAGTAAAGATCGGTAGGTCATCAGTACAATTGGTCAGGGTTCTTCCTCCACTGTAGGTTCCAGTTTCGCTGTCAAATTGCACCCCACTCAATTGTACCAACTGCGCTTCAAAATTACCACTCAACACTTGGGTAATGGTTACGGAGGCGGGAGTGGGCAGCGTACCATCACCTACTTTGGTGGCATTTCCATTGGGGATATTAGTGAGTTGTAATAGATCATTAAATTCACTAAGTTCTATGTTCTGAATCGTGATTTCTACCTCATCACCCAACACAAAGCTATGTGCTCCTGTAAAACGAATGGCAATAGCACCGCTGGCATCTTGGATAAAGGCATTTTGGTCGGGAAGGTTCATAGAAGCACCGTCTGAGGTGATAACTCCTTGAATCTTAATATTATCACTCACGTTGGTTTCCGTACCCGTGAACAAAGCACGTACATTCGCAATGGTTTCCAAAGTGGCGTCTCCACCGCCGCCGCCACCAGAAAGCCCGAGGTCATCACGGTTTCGGGGCACTAATTGTACATCACCCTGAAATACGGAGGCATTACCCGTGATTGTAATTGCTCCGCTAGGAATTACATCATTAGCAAAAACGGCTGCATTGTTAATTCGAACAATCGTGGTGTTGGTTCCATCCGTTACTTCACGGTTTTCTCCAGCACCAAAGGTCGTGCTGCCGTCAGCATCTACGAAAGTAACATTCTCTAAACTTATCAACTGGCTTTCAAAATCTCCAGAATTCAGTTCGGGGATCGTAACGACTTGTGGGCTGGGTGTAGTGGTGCCTGTACTAGTGGCGGCACTTAGAGGAACATTATTTACTTGCACCAAATCGTTGAATTGACTCAATTCCTGTCCAGTGATATCAATTTCTAGCTGATCGCCCAGTGCGAAGCTATGATCTGCTTCAAAACGGACAATGATACCCGCTGTGGCATCTTCGATGGCAATATTTCGGGAGTTGATATTTCCTCCACTGGCGTCGGAGGTAACCGTACCAGAGATGATAATATCAGTGCCTTGTACTTCTGCATTTCCGGCGTTAAACTGACCACGGATGGCGCAGATGTTGGTAAAGCTACCATTGGTTTCTTCACAATCTGTATCTTCTTCGCAGCGTGGCCCAGTCATTTCCGCTACACCATCTAAGCTTTGAAGGCGGAGTTGTACGTTATTGTTAAAAGAGGAAGCAAGGGCAACGATGGCACCGTTTCCTCGGGGAAGTTCCTCATTACTGAAGACATCGCCCGCATCGGTAAAGACCGTGGTCGTGTTGCCGTCGCAGTCGGCTAGGGTTCGGCTTCCATTGGCATTACTGTTGGTGCCATTGAATTGGGTTCCAACTGGTTCGTTAAACTGTACATTTTCAATTCTCACTACTTGTCCTTCAAAATTTCCAGTTTCTACCTCCGCGATAGTTACCGTGATGGGAACAAGCGAAGGAGGCGGAGCTACATCGTCATCGTCATCACAGGCTGTAAACAGGGTTGTAGAGACCAGTCCCATGCATAGGAAAAACAAAATCTTAGCCCATACCCGCTGGGGCATTTTCTGATTCAAGATCGTCTTCATAAATCTAAATTTCTGGATGTTAAATTAAATGTGAATAAATTGGTTTTAGGAAATAGCTCTCGGCTGGTAGCAAGTACCAGTCGAGAGCCGTATGATATAATTAGCGAATATTAATGGTTGCACTGAGATAATAAGTTCTCCCAAAATAGTACTGCACAAAGGGAGAAGGATCGGGTGATAATTGGGTGGGGGTGCGCTGATTAGAGTCAATAATAAATTGATTATCCGTGATGTTATTAATGCTGGCGCGAAGATAAAGGATCACATCACCAAATTTCCAAGATTTCCCTCCCCACACATCAAAAGTAAAAGCTGAAGGAAGCTTTTCAACCCGATTGAAGAAAGCTTCTTCACTGGTGCGGGTTTCGGGGTTGAAGTCCTGATAGAGGCGATCGTAATAGTTTCCACTGGCTCCCACGTACCAAAACTTGGGGTTACGATATTTAAGCGTAAGGGCAGATAAGGTCTGCGCGGCTCCTCCCACTTCTAGTCCATCAATGAAGACCGTCTGCGGGTCTACATCACTGGGATTATCCGTGACGGTATTATCCAAAACTTGTAAGCCAGGATCAGACAATACGATGGCATTGGCATTACCGTCCCAGGTCCAATCACCAATTGAGGCCATTCCTTCTAAGGTGAGCGTCGTGGTCAGCTTCGCCGTAAAATCTATCTCAATACCTTGATGGATGGCTCCCACGTCGGACATACGGAAATTCACAAAATCATTATAAGTTTCTGAGAAGAATCCTACTGTATACGCACGGTTTTGCCAGGAAGTGCGGTACAAATTGATATTCACCGCCAAACGAGCAGAACGATAGCCATAGCCTCCCTCCAGAGAGAAGATTTCTTCGTCATCTAAATCGCCACGGACAATATTGCTCACGCGATTATCTACAAAAGCATCTCGGAAGAAAGGAGCACGGGTGAAGAAGCCAGCGTTGGCAAAAACATTATGTCGTCCTGTAATGCGATAATTTGCTCCCGCTTTGACCGTAAAATTGTTAAAGGTAAAGGTTTCTGATTCACCCAAAGAGGTTTCTAGAAACTCTTCGTGCAAGAAATTCCCTTCGCGTTGGAAGCTACTGCGCACAAAATTTCCCGTAAGGAACAAGTCTACATTCTTAATGGTATATTCTCCTTGCAAGAAAGCACCTCCCCAGATGACCGTTCCGTCGTAATCATAGCCAATCCGATCTCCTTCTCGCTTGGGTGTGTTGCGAGGCTCTAAGAGATTGTTAAAGGGCTGCAAGTTGAAGCGTTCCTTATCAATCCAAAAGTCGCCTCCCAGCAGATTATCCAAGGTCTGATAATGAAAGCCTCGGTACCAGCGATAGTCCAGACCAGCGGTAATGCTAAAATCTTCGCTAATATCAGCATTGAGAGTACTAAGCGCACCAAACCAGTTGTGGTCATTCCGAGACTCTTGGATAATGTAATTGGAACGTGCGCCTTCTACAGGTTCAAGGATGCCTGTTTCTGGGTTCTGTCGGAGTAAGCTCACGAAATTGGCTTGGTTTTCGGCGACCATTTCGTCCCAAGGAACTTGATATTCACTAGGATCCTCGAGCTGAGGGTCAAAGAAGCTTCTCACGGGTTGCGTGATTTCTGCGTCAGCCGTACGATTGATACTGGTTCCTCCCCCTCTACCCAGAGAATAGTAAACAGAGGTACTAAGCGTTATATTATCTTTGATATCCCAATAGTGATTCAGCATCATCTTGGGTTTGTGATAGTTATTTTCATTGGAGGTGAGGAATTCTCCATTCAGAGTACCCCAAGAAGGATTGAATCGCTTATCTCCTACTAGGTTATAAACTTCTAGTGTGGCACTGCGTCCACGACTGGTGGTTTGGGGAGCCCCAAAAGCAGTAAATACCAATTGATGATTTTTGCCAATACCCTTATAAGCAGAGACAAAGTAAGCCCAGGCATTGACATCTGTACCCTCTCGGAAGCCATCTCCTTGACGGGTAGAACCCGATACGGTTACGGCCCAGTCGCCTTTCATCAATCCGGTAGAAGCAGTCAGCATAACACGATCTTCCCAAGAGCGATTGGCACGGGAATAAGTCAGTCGCACTCCTTTTCTTTGTTCTGTGGGTTTGGTAATGATATTAATGGTTCCCCCCACGGCACTGACGGCTAGTTTAGTAACGCCTAATCCTCTTTGTACCTGCTGATTGCGTGTTACGTCGTTCAGTCCTCCCCAGTTAGACCAAAAGACACGGCCATTCTCCATATCATTGACAGGGATGCCATTGATGAGTACGGCGGTATTCTCCGAACCAAAGCCTCGGATTCTCACTTGGGCATCTCCAAAGCTCCCTCCTACTGTATTTACAAACACTCCTGGAGTGGATTTGAGTATTTCGGGAAATTCTTGGGCGCCCAAGCGTTCTTCTATTTCCTGCGCGGTGATGGTAGAAATGGGCGTAGGAGCTTGTCGTTTTGCGTCTACGATATTAGCAAAGACCTCGATCTCATCCAGCCCGATGTTGTCTTCCTCGAGGCTGACATTCCCTAAGTTGCTGGTTCTTCCCGCAATTACTTGTACGGTAGTGGTGTAGCGACGATAGCCTACGAACGAAAAAATCAGGGTTTGCAAACCTGAATTCAAATTGCTAATCTGAAAATTTCCTTGAATATCCGTGACTGCGCCTTGGGAACTTCCTTGCACTTGTATCGAGACTCCTGTAAGTGGCTCACCATCGGTCTGATTCAGGACTTTTCCTTGAATTGCACCTGTATTTTCTTGGGCATAGCTTGTAGATAACAGGCTGATTAATAAAATAATAAGGTAAGTTTTTCGCATAGAGTTTGATTTTTGGATGACAAAAGTACCTATTCTGGATACAGAGCTAATAGTTAAGCGTATTAAGAAAACATTAATTTTAATAATTCTTCAAGATCGTAGCATCTCTGTACTATTATTGCAGAATAGACGTTACGATTATCTACACCAGTTTGAAAAATTGAACAAAGTATGAAAAGAGTCTTTTTTGTAGTATGGTTGCTGTCGGGTTGGGCTATACAAATTTCTTACCTAAAGGCGCAGTCATCCGAAAATTATCAAGTCGCAGGTATTGCTTTTTATAATCTAGAGAATTTATTCGATACGATTCGTGATCCTAATATCAGAGACAGCGAGTTTTTGCCCGAGGGAGATAAAAATTGGACAGGAGCCCGCTATCAAGAAAAACTGAATCATTTGGCCAAAGTAATTACTAATATCGGGCGAGAAGTTGGATTAGATGGCCCGCTCCTCCTTGGCGTAGCCGAAGTGGAAAATCGTAGGGTTCTAGAAGATCTATGTAAGACGGAGATTTTGACGGGCAAGAATTACCAAATTATTCATCAGGACTCGCCCGACAGGCGGGGCATCGATGTAGCCTTCCTTTATCGTGGAAATTACTTCCGCCCGATTGCTTTCCAAAGTCATCGCCTGCAATTGAAAGACCAAGCTGATTTCAAAACCAGAGATCAATTGGTAGTAAGCGGAATCTTGGATCGCGACACGCTTCACGTGGTAGTGAATCATTGGCCATCTCGTTCGGGGGGAGAAAAGAGAAGCGAACCTCGGCGTCTGGAAGCAGCCGCGCTCAGTCGGCATATTTGTGATTCTATCTACCAGCTCCACCCAGAAGCAAAGATTTTGGTGATGGGCGATTTCAATGATGACCCTAGTAATGAAAGTATCAGAAAAGTCATGAGAGCAGGAGGCAAAAGCCAAGGCTTAGCCGCTGGGGATTTTTTCAACCCCATGTTCGAGATGCACAAAAAAGGCTACGGAACCCTGGCTTATCGTGATAATTGGCAGATTTTTGATCAAATCTTGCTTTCGGATGCCTTGGTAGACGAGCAAGATCAAGGCTATGTTTATCTGCCCGGCTCGGCTCAGGTTTTCGCGCCTTCTTGGCTCAAACAGAGTGAGGGGCGTTTTCGGGGTTATCCTTTCAGGACTTATGTAGGCAGCAACTACAAGGGCGGCTATAGTGATCACTTCCCCGTTTATTTACTTCTACGAAGTAGTGCGGCTCGGGACTAATGTTATTTTATTGCAAAGATTGAAGCATCTATTCGCCAAAGGCTTTCGTAATAAAAGATGAGCCTTCTCGATGGGTACGATATTTCTTAGCTCAGAGGGTTATAGGCTGCCAGTTTTGGCATTTATCAAATTATTTTAACTACTTTTGCCCAAGTAATTCCTATTATTCATAATCTTAAAACTATGAAAAAACTATTTCGTGTTCTACTCCTTTTAACCTTTTCCAGTGCTTTTCTAATGACCAGCTGTGGTGATGATGGTGGTGGTGATGTAGACGTTAATCCTTTGAACGAAGGTATTCAAGGTACATGGTCAGGGACAGTTGATCCAAACAACGCTTTCATTTCAAGCTTTAGTATCACTTTTGATGCTTCTGACATAGCCAGTACCACCGGTAATGTATCCATCACGATTAATGGAACAACCGTGAACGGAACTTACACCATCACCAATTCTAGTACCACCAACGGTAGCATCCAGACCACAGTTACTTTTGAGAATGGTACAGTTTTGCTAGTATCGGTTAACGTGAGTGGTAATAACTTGACTTTTACTTCCGATATCAACGATAACAAAGAAATTCCTACGACTTACGATTTCACTCTTACCCGACAGTAGACAAACAAACAACCTATTTTGTCTTTCTCTACGGTAAGCCATACAATTGCTCATTTTTAAAAGTGTTCTATAAATTTGAGCATAAAGTACAAAAAATCTTTCTCCATCCGTGTAGAAAGATTTTTTGTGTTTAAAACATCTCGTCAGAATAAAGGAGTGGATTGGTCTTATATTTCTCTTTGATTACGGTCAATTTCCTCTCTCAACTCTTCTATCCGCTCGTCTAGGCTCTCTATTTCGGTGCGGAGGGAGTCTAGGGTAGGGGGCGTTTCTAGGTCAATCACTTGTGCAGATTTGAGCACCGGTTCAAAACGTGCTTGGCTGCTTACATCTTCTCGGAGCATGAAAGATAGGGTTTGTCCGGCCTCCAACTCTGCTACTTCTCTTTCTGTAATTTTGATTTCCTTGCCATTTTCGTTGTAGAAAGTAACGCTAATAATTACATCTTTAAATGCAGCATCCTCCCGTTTGTTAGCGACTGTCATTCTAATCACATACTCACCAAAGTCGCTACTCTCAAACTGTCCGTCTAGCAAGAGATCATTTCTGAGTACTTGTTCTCTTTCTTTTTCTAATAATTCTACAAATTCTAAGGTTTTTTCTTTGCTAGCCAAAAGGCTGTCCAGAAGCACTTCTTCATAAGAAGGCTCCTCTATTTCCTTGTTTTCTTCGGAGCTATCATCTTCCTCGTAGAAGGTTTCTTCTTCATTTTCAGCCGTTTCTTCTTCACGAACAGGAGGATCGTAGGTTTCATTCGCATCAGAGCCACTGAATCGATTAATCTCATTGAAAATGACTAAACAGGAAGTCAAGAGTACCAGTCCTAAAATAACATAGAGTAAAACCGAAGAACGATCGCGTCGCGGGGCAGGCTGAGTATTCACTGGTGCTTGGCTGTGGGAAGTTGCTGAGGTAGTATGCCAGGTTTGGTTAGCAGAACCTTGGGTGCTACTCAGACTAATTTGTGCCTGACTCAGAGCCTCCTTGAATTCATCACAACTCTGAAAGCGATAATCAGGGTCTTTGGCGGTGGCTTTGTCTATGATCGCCTGCATTCTTTCAGAAACGGCTGGGTAAAAACTGCGGGCACTGGGTAATGGCTCTTTGAGTATTTTCTCATAGACCTCGTATTCCGTAGAACGGCTTTCGTCGTAAGGCGCGCGCCCGGTGAGCATCTCAAAAAGCGTTACGCCCAGCGAGTAAATATCACTGCGATGATCTACTAGCTTGCCTTGAACCTGTTCTGGACTCATGTAGAGCACTGTGCCCAGCCTAGAACCTGTCTTGGTAATATTATTCCGATGGCTTTTTAGGATTTTAGCGATGCCAAAGTCCAAGATCTTTACATCTGCTTCTTTGGTAATAATGATGTTGGAAGGCTTGATGTCTCGATGAATGATCCCTTTATGGTGGGCATAGGCAAAACCATCTAGTAACTGATTGAAAAAAAAGACGGTTTTGGTCTCTGGGATAGGGCCAGAAACTTTTTGAATATACTGATCGAGCGGGCTTCCCTCGGCATACTCCATGATGAGGAATAAGCGCTCGTCTTCTTCCAGATAATCATAGAGTGTGATAATGTTCAGATGTTGTAAAGAGGAGAGCGTAGTGGCTTCGTTTCGGAATCTTTCTTTCACTTCGGTATGATTGACCAAGGAGGGATTCAAAACTTTGATGGCTACTTTTCTACCCAATTGGGTATGCGTGGCTAGGTATACTCTACCCACGCCTCCTTCGCCCAACAGCGATTCAATTCTGTAGTTTAAGATTCTTTCACCGATCATATCTGTTTATATGGTTTTGTTCTCGTTAATCTGAGTTATTCAGATGGTCTGGGGTAAATGATTTATGCCTTTATTTGGTGGCGTTGAGTGGGATAATTAATTTTTTCCCTTCAAAAATGACAGGTTGGGGAATTTCCCCTGGCTCCACGGGTTTGGGATAGAGATCATTTATCTCTCGGAGCACCCCGACACTAACCCCGAATTTCTCGGATATTTGTACTAAGGTTTCATTTCTCCCCATCGTGTAGATAGCTCTCACTTTGATTTTCAGACCTTCGCGGGGTTTCAGGCGTTCTTCGCCCGTCAGATCATTCATGTTTTTGAGCGTATCGAGAGGCACGTAGAATTTTTCAGCGATCTCAGTCAAATTTTCACCTCTTTTCACCTTATAAAAATAAATGTCTGTGGTATCGCGTACACTCATAGAGCCGAAGATACGGATACTATCCTGAATTTCTTTCCGTTTCTGCGCCTGCGCAATAGAGTCCTGAATTTGACGAATGCGTTCGGTATCTTTGATATTAAAAATTATATCCGAACGCTCTGACTCGCGAGGTTGGCTATAGAAATAGAGCATTAACAGAAAAATAAGCAAGATTCCTCCCAACATCATCAAGGGTACATTGATGAATACAGATGGAGGAAGAGACTTCGGTGACTCAGCAGGTGGGTCATCCATAGACTCAGCCTGGGGTGGCTCAGCCACGGCGGGGCTCGTGAAGGTATTAGCCGCCGACTTATCTTGAATATTCATGAGTGCCTGCTTAAAAACCTCACAGTTTTGAAAACGATCAGCTGGATTCTTGGCGGTAGCTTTCTGAATCACTTGTTGTAATTCTGTAGAAACCACGGGGTAATATTTGGTCGGTTTCGGTAAGGGTTCTTGCTTGATTTTTTCCTTGATTTCGCCCAAGTTGAAATCTTCGTAGGGATTTTTGGCGGTAATCATATAAAAAAGTAGAACGCCCAGCGCATAGACATCACTCTTTGGATCGGAAGTACCCACTGACTGCAAAGCTTCGGGGCTAGCAAAGGAGATAGCTTCTCGGTCCTGCTGTTCTAGTAGTTTTTCTTGGAAGACCTCACTTAGCGCTAAATCTAGTACCTTGATATGATCTTGCTCCGTGATAAAGATATGATGTGGCTGGATTGCTCCTCCGTGTAGCTCGTGGTGGTGCGCCAAAGCAAAGGCATCCAAGATTTTAATAAAAATTTCTAAGGTCCGGTGCTCCGGAATAGGGCCACTTTTGGTGTGAATGTACGTATCTAAGCTTTTGCCTTCTAAGTATTCAAAAATCAAGTAAAAATCTTGATCGGTCTCGAGATGGTCATACAGTGTCAGTACATTGGGGTGCTGTACACGAGAAAGTCGCTTGATTTCTTCCATGAATTGCGTCTTTTCTTCCGTATCGTGCAGCGGTTTGAGGGTTTTGACGATGACTTTCTTAGAAAACTGGGTATGGGTCGCTAAGAATGAGCGGAACAATTGGTTTTCCTCGGTCAAATTCTCAATACGATAATTTAAAATTTTCTCCCCGGTCATTCGGTTTAATATCAATACGTTTAAAATAGGCTTCTCGCTTTCCTGCTTTCTAAACAGGAGAGCGTGTAATGAATTGATTGCTAATCATCTGGTTTAGTAAGACTAAGCAAATGAATTTTGCACAAACCTAATCAAAAATTAGACACAATTTGTGCTTAGTGGCATATTTCCTGAGCGCGAAAAGTCGTTTGCGCCCGAGTATCTCGATTTATTTTCGAGAGAATCGCACAGAATCAAATGCTTATTAAGGTACGGAGTCCGTTCTCACGTCGCGTGCTTCTTCTTCTATTTCCTCTTCGGTTCGAGGTGGTTCCAAGGGAATAGCGAGGGTATCTAGCCTCGCTAGGTCTGCCTCATTGTCTACGCCATTGGCCTGCAAAATCCAATCGATCTCGGAGCGATATTGATTAGCCAGTTCGGCTACACTTTGTCCTTTCTCCTTCATTTCGTTGGCTACATACTGTACTCTTTTATTTTTGAAAAACTTATCAATGGCTTGGATCGCTTTTCGTCGGTAAGCATTGACCTCTTGGATGGTTTCTCGGGTTTGATCGTAGGTATCTTTGACCTTGCGTAGTTTGGGATTGGCATTCCAAAAATATTCATAAAAGCGAGCTTCAATTTCTAATGCCCGGATACTATCTTGACGATAATCACCACTGCTTCCTAATATTTTGAGTTCTCCCACGGTATTTTGATAGAGCACGTACACGAACACCAAGCTGATCAATATCACAAATCCTCTGATCAAATAAGGTTGATAGTCGAAATCGTTGACTCGCGTAACACTAACCATGTCTAGGTCAAGTTTGGAGCGTTTACGAGTTTCAGAGATAGTCTCAATGGTCTCTGGTTCTTTGGATTTCAGGCTAGATTTAGCTTGGGGATAGTTTTTGGCCTGTGTAGGTGGATTAAAATTTGACTGACTGGCCGCTTGGGTATCCTCAGCATAGTTCGTGTCTTCGTCTAGGAAGTGGACTAATTGCACGGTGATGTTATCGTAGCCGCCCAAGGTATTGGCTAGCTCTACCAAGCGAATGGCTTTATGCTGTATATCTAGGTCGGCGTTTAGAATTTCTTCTATACCGGCATCACTCACGAGTCCGGTGAGGCCATCTGAACAAAGTAAAAACTGATCATTTTTGATCGCCTTGATAGATTCTTCGGCCACGCTTACATCCACGAAGTTATTTGTACCCAAGGCGCGGAGCAGTTCGTTCCTACGGGGATGCGTTTCGGCTTCTTCTTCACTAATGAGACCTTGGTCTACAAGTGCTTGTACGAAAGAGTGATCCTTGGTGAGTCTCAGTATTTTGCCGTAGCGATGCAAATAAATGCGACTGTCGCCCACGTGCCCATAGTGTACACGCCCTTTCCTGACCATCAACAATACACAGGTGGTTCCCATCCCTCTTAGCTCTGGATTCGCCTGCGCTCTTTGGTAAATTTGTTCGTTGGCGTACTGGATCGCTTGGTAGATGGCGTCCTCAGGGTTAGGACGAAATTTGCTTTCAAAAAAGCTCCGAATACTATTCACGGCTAGTTGTGCGGCCACGGCTCCTCCGGCGTGCCCTCCCATTCCGTCGCAGACGACAAAGAAGGCTCCATTTTCGTTCTCGAAATAGCCCATGTAGTCTTCGTTCTGAGCGCGCACTTTACCAACATCTGTATGATTACCAAAACGAAAATTCTTCATAGCAATGAAATAGTTGTCCGTTATGAGTTTCTTTCTCGAGTCCACGGTCGGCAGCCGACCGTTCTGTCGTTTCTTTTATAATTGAAAACGACAGCTAGCCGCTCCTAATTTGATCATATCTCCAGATTTAAGAATTTTGCTATCTATGCGGGTTCCATTGACAAAAGTACCATTGGTGCTATCTAAGTCATTAATAAAAAAGCTTCCATTCTCGATGGTAATTGTAGCGTGTTTGCCAGAAACCGTTTGTTCTGGAATGACAATATCATTATTAGCACTACGCCCAATGGTCATGGTAGGTTTATTCAATCGATAATTTTTATGGTACGCACCGGCCGCCACCTGAAAGGTAGGCGCACTGCCCCCACCCGATATGGAAGTATTTTTGAGATCGTATTTTTGCGGAGGCACCACGGTAGGGACTTCTTCTGCTTGCTTAGCAATTTCTTGTTCTTTGAGGCGAAGTTGCTCTTGCAAACGCATATTTTGATCTTTGAGCTCTTGCACTTGTGATTTTTGCTCATCTTCTCGTCGGCGTTCCTCTTCTTCTCGCTTGAGTCGCAATTCTTCCTCTTCTTCCAGCTCTTCTTGTTGGCGAATCTGCTGCTCTCGGTAATACCAGAGTAAAACGGCCATCAACCCTCCGGCGATAACCAACAAATAGATTCCATAACGGCTCAGGAAACCCTCTCCGGGAGCCACACCACCTTCTTCGGGAGCTTGATAATTGGCCACGTAAGGCGTTTCACTCTTATAAATAATGGTATATTGGTGCGGATTCCCGTCCGCAGGCTCTTTGGTCTGGAAAGACAATTCGTAAACCTGTGCTCGGTTAGAAGCTACCTGACGACGACTCTCGAGAATATCGGCAATGGCATTGACGATATCATTTTGTGAACTTACGTTTCTGCTCAAATCTCCGGCATCCGTACGCATGCTGATTTTCTCGTAGATATCGGGGGTATAATCCCGATTAATATCAAAATTGATGGTGGGAACGAGCACATTGCCTCTTTCCGCGGTACGGATTACATCTTCGGGCTTCCAGATCGAGCCAGGATCATCAATTGCGCCTGAAATCACGATCAATGCTTTCTGCCCGTCGTAGCGAGACTCCAAGAGCAGTTCTACGCCTTCTTTCATAGCTTTGTATGCCGTGAAGCTTTCAGTACTATCTCTTAGTGCGGCCTCGATTTTATTTCGAGTTTGGGATTTGAGTCTTTCCAGATTCGATTGTAAGCGAAACTCAGGCTCGATAGGAATGAGGGCTTTGCCATTTTCTTCGGGATGGCCGAAGTAGGCCACATTCACTCGATCGTCTTCTTGCACCATATCAAGTGCCTCTAAGACCGCGTCTTTGAAACTTTTGATGGGTATGCCGTCCGTATAACTGGAAGCGTCTACCAAGAAAAGGATCATACGCCCCTCGGCTTCGGATTCTTCTGCGTAGCTCTTGGCTAAGGTAAAGTTGAGCGTATCCTTATCTTCGTCTAGTACACGAAAGTCGGACTCGAGCGGTTGCTCAGGCGTTTGCATCTCGATAATCGCATTGAGCAAAGGAAACTCGGTGGTGTCCGTTTCTTTCACCACGAAACTCTGAGCCAGTAGTGAATTTAAACTCATCAAAACCAGCCCCAAACTGATAAAAATAACAGGGAAAATACTTCGTTTGACCATAATGTTCCTGTTTAAATCCTGATGATTAGAGATTCCATTTAGGCGATGCTTCTAAATTTGAAAATAGTATCCCCCATTTTGATGATGTCCCCATCTTTCAAATTTCCTTCTTCTTCGAAGACTTCATTGATAAAAGTACCATTGGTGGAAAGTTCATCTTTAAATTTGAAATGACCCATTCGGTAGAGGATCGTCAGGTGTCGTCCCGAAACGGCTGGATCATTCATAATCACCACGTCGCAGCCTGGATCAGAACCCAATAAATTGCGGCCCTCGTAGAGCTTGAAATCTGTGCCTAAGGGGTCTATGGTAAAAGAAACCAACCAACCCACGAGTTTTCTCCCTACACTGGGGGAAGGAGATTGAAAATCAGGCAACATGGCTCCTCCTCCTCCGGATTCTTGCCCTCCGTATATTTTGGTATGCCCCAAATCTGTGTTCGAGGATTCTTTTTTGAAAATTTGCGTATGGCTTAGGCTATTTTGGTTATCGTCATCCTCCAATAGCGTTTTTTCCAGACTTCCACCACCGCCCCCTTTCTTGGGTCTTTCCTGACCAGCAGAAGGTTTAGGGCAATAAGGGCATTCATCCAGATTTTTAGGAAAGTAGTGGCCATTCTCGCAAAGTTTGAAGTCACTCATGATTTCAAGGTATTTGATTTTGGTGTAAATTGCATCTAACAGACTCACTTGAATGATCAATTACAGGCTGCAAGTAGCAAATTTTATCGAGGCTTAGATAAAGATAAGATAAAAAATAAATTAAATTAGTCATCGATCCCATTTGATTTTCTTCCTAATCACGCTGATTTTGTTTCTCAGCCAAGGCCGTTGCGTCTTTTTCTACTTTCTCGGCCATGCGTGCTTTATAAGCGAGAAGCCGAGCGCGAATCTGCTCATCCGAGTTGGCTATGATTTGAGCGGCTAGGATGCCCGCATTCTTGGCCGCATTGAGGGCGACAGTGGCGACGGGTACGCCGTTTGGCATTTGTAAAATAGACAAAATAGAATCCCAACCATCTAGTGAATTGCTGGACTTCACGGGCACGCCAATTACGGGTAAGACCGTCAAAGAAGCAACCATGCCCGGCAGATGAGCGGCTCCTCCTGCTCCGGCGATGATAACTTGTAAATTTCTCTCGATAGCTGTCTGCGCATACTCGAACATACGCTCCGGGGTGCGGTGTGCCGACACGATGCTTATTTCATAAGCTACTTCTAATTCGTCCAGTATATCGGCAGCGGCTTGCATCACTGGAAGATCAGACTGGCTCCCCATTATAATCCCTACTTTGCTCATTTATATTTATCTCGAAGGTTTATTTTTTATTTTAAAATCTACTGGGCAATTACTTTGACAGTTTGTTTGATCTGCTGTATCTTCATTTCTAGATCAGTTTTGGTCTTTCCTAAAACGGTCACGTGCCCCATTTTACGTCCAGGTTTGGTAATTTTTTTTCCATAAATATGCGGAAAAGCACCCTCGATGGCTAGCAATGCTTCCAAACCCTTGTATTCTGCCTCTCCTTGGTGCTCAGGTTCTCCCAGAAGATTCACCATTGCCGCCAAAGACAGAGTTTCTGTACTTCCTAATTTCCAATTGCAAATAGCCCGAAGGTGCTGCGCGTATTGAGAAGTAAGATTCGCCTCAATCGTGTGATGCCCACTGTTGTGTGGGCGAGGAGCTACCTCGTTGACAAGCAATTGCCCAGATTGATCCAAAAACATCTCGATGGCCAATAAACCTATCATATCAAAAGCTTCAATGACTCGCTTGGCCAAATCACGGGCTTGCTCGGCCAAGGCTTCTTCTAAGTCGGCGGGCGCGAAAAGGTAATCTACCAAATTGAGCTTGGGATCAAAAACCATCTCCACGGGTGGATAAATGGCCACTTCCCCGCTTACATTCCGTGCCACGATGACTGCCAATTCTTTCTCAATTTTCACTTCTTTTTCCAACAAGCTAGGAGCATCAAAGGCTTTGTTTAGGTCGGCCTCAGAGCTTAGCAGTTGTACGCCCCGCCCGTCGTAACCTCCTGAACCTAGTTTCTGGAAGGCAGGTAAAAAATCCAGATGTTCCTGCAATGCTACTCGATTTTCTACCAAAATAAAATCAGCACTTGGAATTTGATGCTTTTGATAGAACAATTTCTGCTGCCTCTTGTCCTGAATGGTACGAATAATTTCAGGTTGGGGATAAACTCGGACGCCTTCTTGGGCTAATTTTGCCAAAGCATCCGTATTTACCTGCTCGATCTCGATACTCACGATGTCCATTTCCCGACCAAAGCGATACACCGTATCAAAATCAGTCAATGCCCCCACTTCAAAGCTGGTCGCTACTCGATGGCAGGGAGCTTCGGGATCAGGATCTAGGATGTAAATCTCTAGGTCTAGATTTTGTGCGCTTTGGATCAGCATTCGGCCTAATTGGCCACCACCTAAGATTCCGATTTTAGGAAAAGACATAGGATTCAGGTTTGAGGTTGCAAGTTACAGGTTTCTAATTTATTTCAACAAGGGTAGCATCAAGCAAATGCTACTTCGCCCGCTCGATCGTGAATTGCACCAACTGGTCGAGAGCTGTGCGGTAATGTGATTCGGGAAAAGTCATCAGGATATCAGTAGCTTCTTTTTGAAAATTACGCATCACTTCATTCGTGTACTCGATACCTCCACTTTGCTTTACATAATCGATTACCTCCTTTACTTTGGCGGGTTTGTGACTATGATTTTTCACCAGATTGATGATCCGGCGACGGTCACTCCGGCTGGCTTGGTTGAGAGCGTAGATGAGGGGTAAGGTCATTTTCTTTTCCTTGATATCAATCCCGAGGGGTTTGCCAATCTCGGCGGTGCCGTAGTCGAAGAGATCATCTTTGATTTGGAAAGCTAAACCTACTTTTTCGCCAAAGAGACGGGCTTTTTCTATGGTTTCTGCATTCATTTTGGCAGAAGAAGCACCCACCGCGCAGCAGGAAGCAATGAGTGAAGCGGTTTTTTGGCGAATAATTTCATAATATATTTCCTCATTGATGTCCAAACGACGGGCTTTCTCGATTTGGAGCAGTTCACCCTCACTCATTTCCTTGACCGAGGCGGAAACAATTCTCAAGAGATCAAAATCATTATTATCTACGGATAAAAGCAAGCCACGCGAAAGCAGAAAATCTCCTACCAAAACCGCGATCTTGTTTTTCCATAGTGCATTCACGGAAAAAAAACCACGACGATAGTTAGAATCATCTACTACATCATCGTGTACCAAGGTGGCCGTATGCAATAGCTCGATCAGAGCTGCTCCTCGGTAGGTAGCATCCTCCACTCCTCCGCAAGTGCCTGCCATCAGAAAGACGAACATGGGACGCACTTGTTTGCCTTTGCGACGAATGATGTAGCTCATGATTTTATCCAACAAAAAAACCTCACTCTTCATATAAGAGCGAAATTTTTGCTCAAACTGAGCCATTTCTTCTTGAATAGGGGCTTTAATATCTTGTATTTTCAGACTCATGGGTCAAATTTGGGGGCAAAACTACGACAGATTTCGCAGTAGATCAAAACTTAAACACGGACGCAAGGGATTTCTCCGATTTCGCCAGCGGTAGAAGGCTTATCAAAGCCTCGTTTTTTCTAAAACAATATCTCCATTTATCTCTTGGTAGAGTATAAAAAAGGTTTCAAACAAAAAATTGACGAACTTGAAGTTTATTAACTTATTACACAGCCTAATCTTTTGCCTGATGAGTTTGGTCTTTTTCGCTTGTAGCGATGGAGAAAACCAGCAAGATACTGACGAAGACACTTATACTATCCAAAGTGATGGGGAAGCCTCCAAACCTCGCGGTACTATTGATTTTACCTTGGATGGTAAGCGCTATACCTTCGGTGAAGCGAGTTATCAAACCGTAGAGGACAAATTGTATTTGCTCACGGCCCGAGGGCAATATCAGGATCAAAAGACCGAGATTAATCTCATCTTTTCTGCCGTGAAAGAGCCCACGACCCTCACCCTCACGGAAAATTCTAAGGATTTCAAGGCGGCCTTTCGGATTTTTACCGACTCTATAAACTACGGCTACGAGGCCACCCGCCGGAGGGGTGCCTGCGAAATCAAGGTTACTGAATACACGGGAGATCAGGTACTCAAGGGAGATTTTACCGCTGAGATGTTAGCGCCCCAGCCAGAGAGGCAGATGCCCGGGCTAGAGCGAGTGCGCATCGAAGGTTCCTTTGAAGCACCTCCTTTCTAAGTGAACAGGAGTCAAGGTTGCTTGGATAATCACAGGGTCAATCGCTCGTTTATGGCCTGAATTGCATTTTGCAGTCTTTCCTGGGCGTTCCCAGAAATGATTACGTAAGGAGCCTTTAAATTTTCTAAGGATTGTTGGTAAAGATCAAAAAAGTACTGCCTCAGATGCGGATGCTCTCTTTGCGGATCTGGCTCCCAGGGCAAATCTATATCCATCAGGAGGTAAAGATCATAATCTTGCTTCTCCAAATTTTCTAAAATCCAATCGGGGCAATTGCCAAAGGCGTGCTCACTCCATATTTTAGTGACCAGTAGTTCTGTATCACTAATGAGCAAATGCCTGGCCTCGGAGAGAAATTCTTGCTCCATAGCTACCTGTTTTTGGGCAATCCTGAGGATATCTGCTTGAGTATAAGTACGATCGAGTTGATCCATATACATACGAGCATATTCTGGTACATACACCGTATCGTAGTGCTGGGCTAATTGTGCTGAGAGCGTACTCTTGCCTGTGGATTCGGGACCAGTAATGGCGATTTTTTGCATGTGAATGGCAAATTACGAATTACAAACTGTTTATAGTGGACTGCAGTCTCCTTTAGCTAATGACCAAGTACTTGGAATCTGCAATTTTCAACTTTCTCGGTACGAACGTCGCCAAGAAAAATAGCCCATAGTGGCCAATCCTAAGAAAATTAGGTAAAGTATGGCCGTCAATTGTAAATCTTTATAAAAAAATAGCCCCACGTAAATGACATCTGCCACTAACCAGACCAGCCAATTTTCCAGATATTTTCGAGCCATCATCCACTGAGCAATCAAGCTCATAGCATTGGTAGAAGCATCCACATAAGGCACTTCGCTATCCGTATAACGATCCAAATAATAGCCAAAAGAGAAAGCCCCTAATCCAAATATCAAGAGCAGTACGAATCTAAGGCGCGTGGGTGTCAGGGTCACGGGTAGTTGACGACTCGCTTGGCCGCCAAATTTCCAATGATACCAGCCATAAACACTCACTACTATATAATAGATTTGTAATAAAACCTCTCCGTAGATTTTGGCTCGATAGAAAATATGGATGTATAAGCCACAACTAATGATGGCGAAAAACCAGCCCCAAATATTTTCACGTGCATTTAGCCAAACACAAATGATCCCCGTAATCACTCCGGCCAGCTCAATAGGATCATTAAATAAGGCATACACTGCTTCCATATTGGGGGAGGTTTCTAATTGTACAATTATGGATGGCTTCTCTGGCAGAACGATCCCTATTCTATTCTAGATCAAACCAAAGAGAATAAATACCAAACCTACAATGATTATAATTCCACCAATTACAGACAGGAAAGATCCTGGTAATAGCGTAACAATGATTCCTATAATCACAACAATTAATCCGATGCGGATATTACGATTAAGGTCAAGTACTTTCTGTTTGTATTCTTCTCTTAATTGCGCTCTGGCTGCTCGATCGCCTTTTACTTTTCTTAGCTCTTGGCGAAGTTTTTTACGCTCTTGGCGGATAAGTTTTCTCTTCACCAGCCATTGTACAAGCTTCGAGTTGGCAAGTCTTTGGATTCTTCGCTCTCTACGTAATTGTCTTTTCGTGCTAGCCTGAGGCTCCTCAGAAGGTCGATGAGAGGTAGCTTGGGTACGAGAGGTTAGTCGCTGCTCAAGTGCCTCTATCTCTCTGAGTTCCTCGGCACCCAATGTACGTAGGGGTGCTTCGGCTCCTCTGGGCAATGAGGTACTAGCCCAAGATAAATTAGATAAAGAAGCACTTATTAGGCAAAAAAACAAGAATTTTAGCGTGTGGTGCATGGAAAAAAATTTAGTTCAGCCAATTAACGGCGTAAAGCTAAACAAAATTGTGCAAGGCCAAAGCCCGTCAGGGTAAACACACGAGTAAATAGATCGGATTTGGTACATGGGTTGTATTTGCTCGTGTGTTTGCTTAAAATTTGACGATTTCGTTTAGCCTAAGGCTTTGACTCCTGGTAGTTCTTTTCCTTCAATGTATTCCAGCAAGGCTCCGCCACCCGTGGAAACATAGGAAACTTTATCCCCATATCCTAGGTTATTGACGGCGGCGGCTGAGTCGCCCCCACCAATGAGCGAGAAAGCTCCTCTCTCGGTAGCGGCTACCACGGCTTCGGCCACGGCGATGGTTCCTTGGGCAAAGTTAGACATTTCAAACACGCCCATAGGGCCATTCCACATGATGGTTTGGGAGCCTTCAATGATTTCGGCAAATTGGGTACGGGCTTTTTCTCCAATGTCCAAGCCCATGTAGTCAGCCTCGATCTTCATGTTCTCAGCCGGGGCGGTATTGGCCTCGTTAGCAAAGGCATCGGCGGTGATGGAGTCTTCGGGCAGCATCAGATTGACACCTTGTTTTTCGGCTTTTTCCATAAGTGATTTTGCTAAGTCGAGCTTGTCCTCTTCCACGAGTGATTTTCCAATACTTCCGCCCTTGGCCTTGAAAAAAGTGTAAGCCATGCCACCACCAATCAAGAGGTTATCTACTTTGTCCAGAAGCTTTTCAATCACAAGAATTTTGTCCGAAATTTTAGCCCCACCCATAATGGCCGTGAAGGGTTTTTGGGGTTGGGATAATACTTTTTCCGCATTTTCTAGCTCGGCTTGCATCACATAACCAGCGGCTTTTTCCTCAAAAAATTCCGCGATGATAGAGGTAGAAGCGTGAGCGCGGTGCGCCGTTCCGAAGGCATCATTTACATAAATATCGCCTAGCTTGGCTAGATTTTGGGCAAATGCTTGATCGCCCTTGGTTTCTCCTTTGTGAAAGCGTAGATTTTCTAATAAAAGTACTTCACCCGATTTTAGATTTTCGGCCATTTTCTCCGCTTCTTCGCCCACGCAATCGGAAGCAAATTTCACCTCAGTTCCTAGCTTCTCGGAAAGACTGGACACCAAATGTTTGAGTGAAAACTTTTCCTCGGGGCCTTCTTTGGGTCGACCCAGGTGAGACATGAGAATGGTAGCTCCTCCGTCTTTTAGAATTTTTTGGAGGGTGGGCAGCGCCGCATTGATCCGCGTAAAGTCCGTGATTTGGTACTGATCGTCCAGAGGAACATTAAAATCCACGCGAATGATGGCCTTGCGACCAGAAAAATTATAATCATCAACCGTCTTCATGAAGAAATCAATTTTGGAGTGAGAAAATGTACTAGTTTCAAGTTGTAAGTTACAAGTTAGTCGCTAAAAAACCTGAAAGTTGCAAAAGCTGTCTCGGCGAGTTTTTGATTGAGGAGCATTTAGAGACCAGAAGCATTCAAAAACTCGTGAAAACTTTGTAAGAAATTTTCAGGAATTCAAGATAAAAATTCAATTTTTACGTAAATTGGAAATGATAACCAATGGCTTTAAATAAGACCTCAATCCGCTCAGCAAAGAGCACTTAACTCTTTTTTCCAAGTCCACAAACAACCACCTGCAGTCCACGATTTTCATTTCTAATCCTCAGGAGACAATCCGCAGTTATTATTGTTTGTAAATTGCATCTCTGCTTTCATAACCTACTAATAGCCACTCAAGATGTAATCTACCTGACATCCTTCCTACAAAATTTTCCCGTGATTTAGGAACCTAGCGATTTACAACTTAATTTTAGAGATAAACAAACATTCTCATTCCTATGAAAGCAATTTGGAACGGACAAGTAATCGCCGAGAGCGACCAAACCGTAGTGGTAGAAGGTAATCATTATTTCCCGATGGATTCTGTCAAACAAGAATTCATACAAAAAACTGAAACACATACCACCTGTCCTTGGAAAGGCCAGGCTGATTATTATAGCCTCCAAGTCGATGGCAAGACCAATTCTGACGCGGCTTGGCATTACCCTAACCCGAGTCAAGCAGCCATTGACAAAGGCATTGGCGATCATGTGGCCTTCTGGAAAGGGGTAGAAGTAAAAGATTAAGTATCTATTTTTCCAGCAGCTTCCTTTTTTGAGAAGCTGCTTTTTTTTATGAAGTTGTCCGGAGGCATTGGTTTAGAAGCCAAAAATTGAAATTTTGGCTTCTGATGAAATGAAATTTTGAAGCAATAGCCTGAGTTCTTGCTGAAAATTTCCTGAAATCAGGTTCCAGAAGTGGAATTTGACAACCTAAAGATCAGCTTTATACAACTCCTATATCTAAAAACCCACCTATTTTATGAGTCATCAAAGTCATTGGGAAAATTTCCAAACAATTGATTTTCAAAAAATTAGCGAAGCCAGATCACAGCTTCATCAGGCTATCCAAGTGGTAGCCATGGTGGCTCGCTCGCTTTATCCGAAGGTGTCCGACGATCACTATGCCAATTTGGGTTGGTCGCAAGCATATCAGGCTTTTACGGGGCGTTGCATTCTGGATAATCGTTTTAGTGTTGCGCTGAGGCCGGGCGATTTTACTTTATTAATTTTTGATAATGGCGGGATTCGCTGTGAATTCCCGATGAACGGCAAAACCCAAGACCAAGCTTTTGATTTTTTAAAAGCAGAACTGGGTAAATTGGGCGCAGATGTTTCTAAATTTAATACGGAGCTACCTTACGAAATACCAGCGCATCCGACCGGAAAAGGGGAGCCTTTTTCTTTCAAATACCCCGAAGCTTTTGAAGAAATTAGGAAATATTTTTCAGATGCGGATTTCGTGCTGAAAGAGGTTCGCCACGAAGAAGAGGGAGCCAGTGAAGTGCGTAGTTGGCCGCATCATTTTGACTTTGCTACCCTTATCATCACCGAGGAACACGAAGACCCCGAAAAGGCCAAGAGCGTGGGAGTAGGTCTCTCTCCCGGAGACGAACATATGACTGAACCTTATTTTTACGTAACGCCTTGGCCCTATCCCGAAGCTGAATTGGTCAAGAAACATGAGCTTCCCGCTGGGCAGTGGCAAACCGAAGGCTGGGTGGGTGCGACCTTATCAGGTTCTGAAATTTTAAAGGCTGAAAATCAAAAAGAAATCACTGAATCCTTTATCCATGTAGCCATGGAGGCTTCTAAACGTTTGTTGATATAATCCACAGTGGAGGGTTTCTTTTAAGTTGGTAAGAAATGTTAGCTAAATTTTCATCGCTTGTCCAGCTTATTGACTGTTGCCTGTCGACCGTGGTCTGTGGACAAAAACTGCTTAAAATATGCCTACTTCCACCCTCCAAACCGATCTTTTGGTACTTTCTCAGGGTTTGTTAAGGGCTGCTAAGCTAGATCAGCCTTATCAGGCAATAAGAGAAAGCTTGGCAAATGCATCTTGGCAAGATTTATTAGTACAACTGGATACCCAGGACAAGAAGCTTGTCTTTTGGATCAATCTCTACAATGCTTTCGTACAAATTATCTTGAAAGAACAACCAGAGCTTTATCACCAATCTAAACAGCTGTTTACCCAAAAGCTTATCGTCATCGCCAATCAAAAAATTAGTTTAGATCTCATTGAGCACGGGATTTTACGGCATTCTCAGTTTAAGTATGGCTTTGGCTATGTGCCTAAGTTGTTTTCTTCCTCTTTCGAGAAAAAGCTTCGCCTGAAAAAGCGTGACCCACGCGTACATTTTGCCTTGAATTGTGGGGCAGAAAGTTGTCCGCCGATTCTTTTTTATCGGGTAGAGGCTTTGGAAGAACAATTAGAAACCGCGACCCTGTCTTATCTGGAAAGCGAAACCAAGTACGTAACAGAGAAAAATGAAGTTTGGATTTCTAAATTAATGCTCTGGTTTCGGGGGGATTTTGGTGGAAAAAAAGGCATTCTCCAATTTCTAAAAAAATACCAAATCATCCCGAACTCTGCCCGACCTCGACTTCGCTACCAAAAATATAATCGACAATTAAGCTTAAAAAAATTTGCTGAATAAAAATATGGAAAAAACTTTAAACCCCAACACCAAGAAGCAGTCGCCACGCGCTGAAAATTTGAATCTCTTCTTTATGCTCGCCTTCGAGCGGCCTACCTTGATGAATAGCATTCGAATAGCGATAATCGTAGGGATCATCTTAAACCTGATCAATCAAGGCGATCTGTTAGTGGCGGGCGATTGGGAACACGTTAACAAGGTTAAATTCTTTCTCACCTTTCTGGTTCCTTTCTCGGTATCCACCTATTCGGCGGGTAAAACCAAGATGAGCTTTATCGTGGGGCAAGTGGCGGGTCTGTCTGCCGAAATCCTTTGCAAAACTTGTGGAGGAAGTAAAATAGTAGAGAAAGGTGAGATCATAGAAGCTTGTGAAAACTGCGACCCTAAAACCAATTATAAGCTAGTAAAGCAGGTCTAAAAAGCTGAGCAAACCAGCGGGATATTTCCAAGAATAGCTATCTTTGAGTATGTTTACCAGAAAGACTCCTCCCCTTCTCGTGGTGATGCTGGCGGCTTTGCTTTTGTTGCAATCCTGTTATCGCTTGGCCATTCTGGTATCCTATCAGTTCAATAAAAATTATATTATTGAAAATTTCTGTGTAAATAAAGCACGACCTCAACTGCATTGTGCAGGGAAGTGCTATTTGCAGAAACAACTGGCCAAGTCAGAACCAGAGGCATTTCCTGCCGGAAGCCTCAAGGCACAGCTAGAGTTGGTTTGGTTCTATCAAAGTGATGCTTTTTTGGTAGATGCCCCTGATCTCTTGTACGTGCTTTTGCCTTCTATTTTCTCCCCCTCTTTTCATCAAAATCCCAGTTTGGTGGATGTTTTTCATCCTCCCCAAACGGCCTAATCATTCATTTCTTATTTGGGTTGTGTAGCGTTTATCTTTAGGCGGCAAAATTCCACTTCTGGAACCTGATTTTATCAGAATCTAAAATTGAAATTCTTCGCATCTAAACCAAAAACTCTCAGACAACCTCATCATTTATTTTTTATCCTGAAAATGAAAGCCATTTTCAGGACATGAATTCTATTATCAAATCTCAAAAATTGCATACAATGAAATTTTTAAATATATTTTTCTTATTTTCTTTGCTTTTTAGCCACTTTTCAGGGGCACAAGACCTAAGGCCAGATAGCCACGCTCCAATAGGTGTAATGGGCGACCATACCCACGCCAAGGGCGAATGGATGCTTTCTTACCGTTATATGCACATGCAGATGGAAGGCAATCGAGTGGGTACAGACGAAATTTCACCCGAAGAAATCGTAACGACTGTGCCCAACCGTTTTGCTGGTCTGCCGATGCAACCGCCTACACTCCGAGTCGTGCCTACGGAGATGAGTATGGATATGCATATGTTTGGGGTGATGTACGCTCCCACGGACTGGCTCACGCTCATGGCCATGACGATGCTGACGCGTAAAGAGATGAACCATATTACCTTCCAAGGGGGTATGGGAACCAATCGCTTGGGCAACTTTACTACGCTGACCAATGGTTTGGGGGATACAAAAATCAGCGGGCTTTTCCGAGTTTTGAAAAAAGAAAATCACCGTCTGCATTTGAATGCCGGCCTAAGTATTCCCACGGGTTCTGTTAGCGAGGAAGATCGTATTCTAACACCGATGGACGCGCAGCCTGAGGTTCGGCTACCTTACCCGATGCAGTTAGGTTCGGGTACGTTTGATCTTTTGCCAGGAATCACGTATGCTGCTTATCAAGGGCGCCTTGCCTGGGGCGCACAAGTAACGGGAGCACTTCGTTTAGGTGAAAATGACGAAGGCTATTCCTTCGGAAATGCTCTGGATTTGACCAGTTGGGGAAGTTACCGTATTTTGCCTTGGCTGAGTACTTCGCTGCGTTTGGCTTATCATTACTTGGGAGAAATTGACGGAATAGATGATCAAATCGTGGCTCCTGTACAGACTGCGAATCCTGATTTTCAAGGCGGCCAACGTTTGGATGCTTCTTTGGGTGTAAATTTGGTAGGTCTGGGAGGATGGATCAAAAACCACCGCCTTGCTCTGGAATTTGACCTACCCGTTTATCAAGACTTAAATGGGCCTCAGTTGGAGGTAGATTATAATCTAACTGTGGGTTGGCAGTTTGCCTTTTAGATTTCGGTAGCTAATATTGAGCGGTCAGTTTTCAGTCAAGACTTAGGCCATCAGGTTGTATGTGTCTTTTCTGAAAACTGATCGCTCTGTTTCTCTAATTCAGAGCGTGCTCGAAAGCAATGTAGTTAATCAGTTTTTCTTCCTTATCAAACACAGGATGCCCTTGGATATGACATGTATAGGGCTTACCACTTTTGCGATAGTTAGTAATTTCGGCCTCGAAGGATTCAGAAGCCATGACTGCATCACGAATTTGGGCTTTGGCTTTGGCTTCCGTACCCACTCCCTGTAAAATTTTTGGGTTTTTCCCCATCACTTCTTCCTTGGTATAGCCCGTCATAGAATAAATATTCGAGCTGGCGTAAATAATTGTCTGCTCAAGATTGACCACAAGAATGGTATCATCCTTTGTAAATAAAGCATTATCTAGATTCCAATCTATTCGCCATTTTTGCTGATTTGAAATATTGCGCAAATTATACAAGTCTTTCTGCTTTTGATTAACTTCTGCTTGAAACAAAGCACATACATCCCAGCAAGTAAGTGGGCTGTAAAAACTTTGCTTATAAGTCTTCTGTGTATGAGTGGTCATATATCGAGTTGGTCTGTAGTCAGGGGAAATATAAATAAGTACGTGTAAACTATGAGCTTAATACAATGACAATCTGTTCGAAATGATTGTTTTAAAAAAGATCAAATTGACCTATTTCTGTAAAAACGGCAAAAATATCTTCTATGTAATGAATTTGGTAATTTTTGCGCGTTACCACATAGCAAGCGTAATTGATACACATAGCCCGCAAATAAAACGTTTATTTGCTGTCGAAGTTTTACTATAATAAACTTTATTGATTAGGATACTTTTTTATGTTAAGCACTTGCCCAATCTGCCAAAACTAAGCTTAAATTCTAAAATAACCAAAAAGGCGACTTTTTATGCGGTTGATTATTTTTTATTTTTTGGATAAGGTAACACCCATTTATTATTTTTAGACTAAACTAAAAATTATTTTTGTCTAGCATAAATAATTTCATTAGCTTTGTATAAATAAGTAATTTAGCTTAGTCTGTGAAAATGAAAAAAAGTTTAAAACTATGGGCAGTTTTATGCTGTCTGATTTTCAAATTGAATGCTCAAGAATACGGCAAAATTCAGGGAAAAATAAGCGCCGGAGGCCAGCCTTTAGCCTTTGCCAGCATTCAAATTTTGGGCACACAACTCGGCACGACCAGCGATGAGCAAGGTAACTATCTCCTCGAGCAAGTGCCCTTCGGAAAGCAAACGCTCAAAACCAACCTCATTGGTTATCAGCAACATACGCACAAAGTATTTGTCGAAGCCCATCAAATCCACACCGTTGATTTCAGTTTAGAAGAAGATAATTTGGGATTGAACGAAGTGGTGGTTAGCGCGACCCGCTATGAACGTAGTCGGGAAGAAGCACCCGTGGTTGTCCACGTGTTGGGCTCCAAGCTTTTCAACGCTACTCAGTCCATCACGCTTTCTGAAGGTTTGAATTACAAGCCGGGCGTGCGCGTGGAGACCAATTGCCAAAACTGTGGTTTTACCCAAGTACGTCTCAATGGCTTAGAAGGAGCCTATTCTCAGATTCTTATCAATAGCCGCGCAATTTTTAGTGCCTTGAATAGCGTCTATGGTCTGGACCAAATCCCTACCAACATGGTAGAACGGGTAGAAATTGTACGCAGTGGAGGTTCTGCCCTTTTTGGCTCTAATGCGATTGCGGGCACGATTAATATCATCACCAAAGAACCCGTGGAAAATACTTGGCAAGTCGGAAGCAATTTTGCCCTGATTGATGGAAGCGAATTAGATCATACCCTCAATTTTGATGCTTCTTTGGTCAACGAGGAACTGAATACTGGTATTACCCTCTACGGGATGTATCGCGACCGAGATGCTTATGACGCCAACGAGGACGGCTTTACCGAGATTACCAGATTAGAAAACAATACCTTTGGGGCAAAAGCTTTTCTCAAGCCTAGCGACTACAGCAAGCTCAGCCTAGATTTTTCTTTTATCCGAGAATATCGCCGAGGGGGAGATCGCTTGAATTTGGCTCCACACTTGACCGATATTACCGAAGAGCTTGACCACAACACCCTCATCGCAGGCTTGACTTACGATCAATTCACGAAAAGTCGGGAAAGTAAGTTTTCTACTTATATTTCCGTTCAGACTACACAGCGAGATAGCTACTACGGGGGGCTGGGTGGTGGACGTACTACCGCGGATAGTTTGCTCGCACTGAACGCCTACGGCAACACAAAAGACCTGGCCTTAGTAGGCGGCGTGCAATTTACCCATTATTTTGCTTCCGAAGATGTACTGACTTTGGGAATAGAAAATCAATTTAGCGACGTGCAAGACGATATTCCGGGCTATAATCGCCTCATCGACCAGCAGGTGCATACGCTCGGCTTGTATGGACAATACGAGTGGACGATTACCGACCGCTGGAAAGCGTTGTTGGGCGCCAGATTTGACCGTACTCGCGTAGATGGCCTCTATGACATCGGTAATATAAGGCGACAGACAGAAGTGCAAACCAGCGTATTTAGCCCTCGCCTTACGATGCTATACGATATCAGCCCAAGTTTACAATTCCGAGGGGGCTATGCCCGTGGCTTTCGTGCGCCTCAGGCGTTTGACGAAGATTTACATATTTCTTCGGTGGGGGGAGAACCTCAATTTGTCATATTAGCTGATGATTTGGAAAAAGAACTGTCAGATGCATTTACAGCTTCCCTAAACTTCACGAGAAATCTGGGCAGGGTACAAACCAATTTTTTGGTAGAAGGCTTTTATACCAATTTAAAAAATCCCTTCACGATCGTAAGCACAGGATCAGTTTTGGCCAATGGTTCTATTCTGGAAGAGGTACGAAACGGCCAGCAGGCTTCCGTGGCCGGAATCAATTTTGAAGCCAGTCTCTCCCCTTCTTCTGCTTTCTCTTTTCAAGCGGGCGGCACTTGGCAAAAATCACGCTACCAAGAAACACAAATTCTTTTCGAGCCCGAAAATCCGAACGAACTCGAGACGATCGTAAGCACCGACGAATTTGTACGCAATCCCAATCTTTACGGCTATATTACCTCTTATTGGAATCCTCTGAAAAATTTCAACTTAGACCTCACCGGAACGTTCACGGGTAAGATGGTCGTCCCTCGGGTAGTGAGTGCGTCTGGCTTCTTAGATTTGGTGGAAAGTAATCCTTTTTGGGATATGAACCTAAAGCTCTCTTATCATTTTGATATTCAGTCAGGCTTTCAATTGGAGTTCAGTGGAGGCTTACAAAATATCTTCAACAGTTACCAAGGTGATTTTGATACAGGGCCGAGCCGTGATTCAGATTATATCTACGGCCCGGCTCGTCCGAGAACTTTTTTTATAGGTATTAAGCTTAGAAATTTTCAGTGATATGCGCCCACATTTGTTAGTTATTATTTTGATTCTTAGTCTGCTCGGCTTTCAGAAAAACTTATTTGCCCAGAATCATCGCCAGATACGCTGGCTTACTTTTGAGCAATTGGAAGATTCACTCGCTCAAAAACCCAAGAAAGTCTTTATTGATTTTTACACAGACTGGTGCACCTACTGCCGAAAAATGGATCAAGCAGTATTTACTAAAACCGAGGTGATTCAGGCCTTGAATCAAGGTTATTACGCCGTGCGCATGGACGCCGAAACTCGAGATACCATTCGCTTTGACGGTCAGACTTTTATGAATCGCCAAGCTCATGGACGTGAGAAGGGCATTCACGAATTAGCTTTCCTGTTAGGTCAGCGGGACGGGCAATTTATTCCTCCTACTATGCTCGTTTTGGATGAAAAATTTCGGGTGAGGGAAAGAGTGTTTGAATATTTATCCAGCAAAGATTTGTTGAAAATCCTAATCAAATAAATCCAAGAATTTAAGATTGAGTACTGATTAGGGTGCTTTGTAGGGTTCATTATACAAAATATGATAAAGCATTTCCAAAATCTCATTCAATACCGGATTAACATCATTACTCAATAAAATGATCGTATGCCGATCTTTGGGCATGCGCATCAAAGCCGTACGGAACCCTAGCCAACCGCCCATATGATAGTAAGCCCTTCCCTCGTCCTTGATATGCCAACCGTAGCCATAGGGATAAGTAGAACCATCTTGGAGTTGCACTGGTTGCCACGCGCGTGCCAGCGTGCTGGAATCTACCAATTCATCACTATAAAGTGCTTGATCCCACTGATATAAGTCATCTACGGTAGAGAGCATGCCGCCATCTCCGTAGATTTTATTCAAAAAATTATCATCATAGAGCGTTTGATGATCGGGTTGATAGCCGTAAGCCCGTTTGGGTATATCACGCTGTTCATTAAACTTGAGCAAGTAAGTTTGTTGCATATTCAGTGGCTCGAGAATATGTTTCTTTAAGAAGTTAGGATAAGATTGCTTGCTCACCTTTTCTACGATCAGTGCCAAGAGTACATAGCCCGTATTGCAGTATGACCAGTTACTACCTGGCACAAATTCTAAGGGAGGTTTTTCGCTAACGAGCCAAGAAAGTACATTCCGGTTGTTGGCATAGGTCATCACGCGATTATCCTGTGTGTAGAAATAAGCAATATAATCTGGCAGGCCCGAGGTATGGGTCAGGAGCTGATGTAAGGTTATTTTGGGATAATCCAGCTTGGGAAAATATTGACGTAGAGAATCTTGATAATCTAGTTTTCCTGCTTCGGCCAACTGCATAATGCACATCGCTGTAAATGGTTTGGAAAGCGAAGCAATCCGAAAGACCGATTCATCCTCGAGAGGAGTCTTTTGACGAAAATCTGCCTGTCCGTAATTTGCTTTAAACAGGAGTTTTCCTCGCTCTACTACGAGCATATTTCCATTGAATAAACCTCTTTTATGCAATCGGTTCATGATTAGTTCTATTTTCTTTCGCTTGATCTCCGTCAGTTCCGTCCTGAGCGAATCAAGGCGTTTGTCAATGGCTTCTTCTTGACTGAGTTTGGTTTGGCAAGCGGTAAAGAACAAAAGATAAGAGAGGAGGCTAGCAGCAAAAAGTTTCGTCATATCACAAGGCTCATAAAAAACTGCCAAATAACGCATTATTTGGCAGTATCATCAGGTCAGAAAATGAGTTCTTAGGATTGCTCACCGTTTTCTTCCTGCTGAGCAGTGCTGTCTTGGGCAGGCCCTGCCTCGGTGCTGTCGGCTGTGGGTTGAGCAGTGTCCATAACGGGTGTGCTGGGGGAATCGCCTGCTTTACCTTTACCAAACATTTTTTCTCGGAGGTCTTGCGCTCGTTTTTCACTTTCGGGCGTATTGGGATACTCATTGGCGGCCTGGCGAGGCGGTGCCTCTTCACCATCTCCGTACACGTACTCATTCCCTTCTCTCACATCTGGAGTATCTTCGGTAACGGCGTTGTATCGATCAAAGCCACAAGAAGCTAAGAAAAAAATTAGACCAAAGGCCCAAAGTCTTGACTTATTTTCACGAATAATGGAATATACAAAAGCTTTCATAATTTTACTTTTTTTGACAATATATACGAAATGTAAATATTTTGTTTAGTCATTTGGTGACGCACAAAGGTAGAAAATTTTGTGTTGTTTTTTTTCAAGTAAAAAATCTAATTTCCTTCTACGAGTGAAGATTTTGTTTAGCGTTCTTTTTGCCATAGGGCTTTAAAGCTATAACCAGATAAAGCCGCTAATCCCCCCACTAATCCGCCTATACTTACTACGATCACGAACATCCACTCGGAAGCAGGTAGGCGAAATAATTGAGTAATTTTTCCTAAAAGTAAATTCTCATTTAAGTAACTGCTGTAATAAGCTTGCCCAAACCAAACCAAAGCCACGGCCAAAAAGCCAGAAAGAAAAGCTCCCCAACCAGAACGCCCGAAAAAAAGAGCCGCCAAGAAAGCGTCCACAGCAATCAACCACCAATAAGCAAATACGGATTGGGTGATAAAAACCAGCAAAACAATAATCACAAACAACATAGGCCAGGTTTTTAGAGATGATTAATAAACGGGGCTTACTAAATCATTTTAGGTGTTTTGAGCCAGATCAAATTACCTGTGGTTTGGGAGACTGCCTGCCAACTGTCTACCTCAAATTTTAGGTAAGCCATCCCACAGGTGGGAATAAATTCTACTCCTGAATCACAAAGATAATCTGCCAGTAAGGTCAACCCAGGATTATGCCCCACTAGGCATGTAAGCCGTGCCGCCTCGTCCATCTGATTGACTATCTCCAGTAAGGTACTGACTCCGGCCTCGTAAATATTTTTATCAAATATAAGCTGATCTTGGGGATAATTTAGGTTTTCCGCGAAAATTTCGGCAGTCATCGTTGTTCTACGAGCGGGGCTACTGTATATTTTGTCAGGGATGATACTCAGTTCTGTCAAAATCTGAGACATCATATGAGCGTGGCTGATGCCTTTTTTGCTGAGTTTTCGGTCAAAGTCAGCTTGCCCTACTTTCATTTCCTTGGCCTTGGCGTGGCGGATGATCAAAAGTTCTTTTTGCATAATATCGTAAATTGTGTGTAAATGGATTGTTTTTATGAATTCCCAGCTAAATTTCCCCTCGGTTTAGAAGGCGAGGGAGACTTTATACTTTGTAATCAATTTATTCAATGTTGGTATCTCACTACTTCGCGCTTGTCTGAGATGAGTGCGCACGGGCTTGGCGTTTGCGACGCCATGGCTGAGACAGTCCTATATAGAATTTGCCCAAAGCGCATAGATACTTGCTTTCTCACCCCAATTTAGCTTGAAATTTGAGGCATATTTCTGGTTTTTCATGAGAAAATGTTTTCCTACAATTTGAAGTTATCTAGAGCTTAGCTTTGGGCTGCTCAATTCATATTTTACCGACAAATCAAAAACTTTGGACAAATCTTATGAGAAAACAAATTTGCTTCAAAATGTTTATTTTTGTGGCTTATTTGACCAACTTAGAAGTATTAATTTTTAAAATTCATAAAAAATCAAACTTTTTTTGCGTCAAATACGATTTATAGGTAAAAATGATGCCCTGATTAGCTACAGAAAAGCTATCTATTTTAAAGTCATTGAACCCAACAAATTGAAAAATACTGCTTAACATGCCTAAAAATCTAGTTATTGTAGAGTCCCCTGCCAAGGCCAAAACCATTGAGGGTTATCTGGGTCAAGATTTTACAGTTAAATCAAGTTATGGACACGTAAGAGATTTACCAAAGAAAAACGCGGTCGACGTTGAAAATAATTTCGAACCTACCTATGAGATTACCTCCGACAAAAAACAAGTGGTCTCTGAGCTAAAAAAATTGGCCGACAGTTCTGAAATCGTTTGGCTCGCCACAGATGATGACCGCGAGGGAGAAGCCATCTCTTGGCATCTCAAGGAAGCCTTGAAGCTAGAAGAAGCCAAAATCAAAAGAATCGTTTTCCGAGAAATCACCAAAAATGCCATCAACAAGGCCATTCAATCTCCTCGGAATATTGATGTAGATCTGGTCAATGCCCAGCAAGCCCGGCGAGTCTTGGATCGTTTGGTAGGCTTTGAAATCTCCCCATTACTTTGGAAAAAAATTAAAGCAGGGCTTTCGGCCGGAAGAGTACAGTCGGTAGCCGTACGCATGATCGTAGAACGAGAACGAGAGATTGAAAACTTTAAACCAGTTTCTTCTTTTCGGGTAACGGCTGATTTTGACTTAGCAGATCAAAAAACACTCAAAGCCGAGCTTCCTCAGCGCATCAAAAACGAAGAAGGTGCCCAAGATTTTCTTGATAAATGTATCGGGGCTGAATTTTCTATTGAAAATTTAGAAACCAAACCCGCTAAAAAATCCCCTGCCCCTCCTTTTACTACATCTACTTTGCAGCAGGAGGCCAGTCGCAAGCTGCGCTTTTCGGTAGCGCAAACCATGACCCTAGCACAGCGACTCTACGAAGCGGGTAAAATCACCTACATGCGAACTGACTCTACCAATCTTTCCGAAGAAGCAGTCGCCAGTGCTTGCGAGCAAATTGGAAAAGAATATGGTCAGGACTATATCCAAACACGTAAGTTCAAAACCAAATCACAATCTGCGCAAGAGGCACACGAAGCCATCCGCCCCAGTGAGTTTACGGCTACCAAAGTAAGTAATGATCGGAATGAACAACGCCTCTACGAACTGATCTGGAAACGAGCCATCGCCTCTCAAATGGCTGATGCACAACTAGAAAGAACCACCGCTACCATTGCCATTGATCCAATAGCCTATAATCAAAAGGCCAATAGCCCCGCCCAGATGCCAAACCTCATTGCCAAAGGCGAGGTGATCAAATTTGAAGGCTTCTTGAAAGTATACTTAGAGTCTACCGACGATGAGGAAGAAGAAAACGAGGCCAGTGGCATGCTGCCCCCGCTCACGATTGGTCAGGTCTTGGACTTAAACGAAATGCTGGCCGTAGAGCGTTTTAGTCGTTCACCTGCCCGCTATACGGAGGCCAGCTTGGTGAAAAAACTGGAAGAAATGGGCATTGGGCGTCCCTCCACTTACGCGCCCACGATTTCTACCATTCAGAAAAGAGGCTATGTGATCAAAGAAGACCGAGACGGTAAGGAAAGAAACTATCGGGAGCTACTCCTCAAAGCAGAACAAATCAAGACGCAGACCAAAACCGAAATCACGGGTACGGAACGTTCTAAGCTTTTCCCGACGGACGTAGCGATGGTGGTCAATGATTTCTTAGTAGCTCATTTTGAAAATATTCTTGATTACTCCTTTACGGCCAATGTGGAAAAGGAATTTGACGAAATCGCCGATGGCAAAAAAGAATGGGCACACATGCTCAAAGAGTTTTACCAAGGCTTCCATCAAAAAGTAGAAGATACTCAAAAAATAGATCGCTCGGAGGTATCTTCTAATCGAGTGCTGGGCCAAGACCCTAAAACTGGCAAGGATATTCTTGTGCTTCTGGGAAGATACGGTGCTTTCGTGCAAATCGGTGAAACCGAAGAAGGAGACGACGAAAAACCACCCCGCGCCAGCCTTCGCAAGGGACAAAGAATTGATACCATTACCCTCGAAGAAGCCCTGGAGCTTTTCAAGCTACCACGCGACGTGGGCATGTACGAAGATAAAAAAATCGTAGCTGCCATCGGTCGTTACGGCCCTTATTTGCGCCACGACAGCAAATTTTACTCACTCAAAGAAGATGATCCCCACGAGGTAGAAGAGCAGAGAGCCATCGAGATTATAGAAGCAAAGCGTAAAGCTGATGCCGAAAAAATTATCAAAACCTTTGAGGAAGAACCCGAAATTCAAATTCTCAATGGCCGATGGGGTCCTTACATCAAGGCACAAAAGCAAAATTACAAGATTCCCAAAGATCGTGATGCCAAAGAGCTCACGCTACAAGATTGCTTGGAAATTATTGAAAATGCTCCGGCTAAAAAGGGAAAAACCAAAGCCACCAAAGGCGCAACCAAGACCAAGAAGAAGAAGAAAAAGTAAATACTAATCATTTTTCATTGAACATCAATCCCTGTTCAATGAAAAATGATTCACCCAAACGGCTCCACATCCAAACGGCGAGTAGCTATGGCTTTGACGATAAAGTAAAGCACCAAGCCCGTGGGGCCAAACATAAAAGTAAAAATCAAACATGGCACTACCCAGATGTGCTTGATTTGCCAGCGTTGGGCATCGTGTGTCTCCCAGGCACCCACGAATAAATCAAAGGCGAGGTAGTGTATCCAACCAATCAAGGCAAGATTAGGATCGCTAAACCCTTGGGCAATAGCGGCCAGGCTCATATCGCTCATATCAGGCAGTGCGCTAAGATTGGTCAAAAAGAGGAAAATATACAAGGCGCCAAAAATCAGGCTCACTCCCCCACTGATAATCACGTACCTCGTCCATTTCCAGTATGGAAGAAAAATCAGAAAAAGCCAAGCGACCAAAGAAAGATTATTACTGATACTGAAAATGGTTTCCGCGTTCATTTTTATACTTTATTTAATTGAATAGCGTGTTTACTGAGTTGCCAAGCCTGTTGAGGCCATTTTTCTTCCAAAGACAGATCAGCAATTGAGAGAAAAAGACTACTTTTGAACACGAAAATTAAGAATTTCTGGTAGAAATTTGCACGTTCAGCAGAAGTTTTCAAGCTTTGAAAGCTTCTAACCATCCGAAATCGCATGATTCACACCATTGCTTTATTGATCTTAGGCTTGCCTTTGCTTGGTTTTTTTCTGTTGATGCTCTTGCAAAACCGAATCAAGCAGGGAGGAGACATTTTTTCTATCTCGCTCACAGGTTTGGCTTTTTTGATGGCAAGCTACATGTTTTCTCAGATTTGGGGGCAAGCACCAGTCCACGTGTCTGTGGTATGGTTTCGGTTACAAACACAAGCTGATATTCATGTAGGTATACAGTTGGACAATTTGGGTAGTTTCATGCTGGTCTTGGTGAGCTTTATTTCCTTCTTGGTACAGGTTTTTTCGGTCGTGTATATGCGGGGAGAAAAGCATTATCATCGCTATTTTGCCTATCTAAGCTTGTTTACCTTTTCTATGTTGGGCATCGTGCTCTCGGATAGTCTCCTCACGATTTATATTTTTTGGGAATTGGTGGGTTTATCTTCTTATCTCCTGATTGGATTTTGGTATCAAAAAAGATCAGCCGTACGGGCGGCCAAAAAAGCTTTTTTGGTCAATCGCGTGGGTGATGCGGCCTTTATGGTCGGGATTATCTTGGTGTATATGTATTTTGGGACTTTCCAATTAGAAGCCGTAGAGCAAAGCTGGCAAAGTGTCAAGGTAAATTACCCCATCTCAAATTTCCATTTAACCTTAATTGGCTTTTGTCTTTTTTGCGGGGCGATCGGTAAGTCTGCCCAGTTTCCTTTACAAATTTGGCTACCCGACGCGATGGAAGGGCCTACGCCTGTCTCGGCCTTGATTCATGCTGCCACCATGGTAGCGGCTGGGGTTTTCTTAGTAGCTCGCGTCTTCTTTTTGCTCAATGTAGACGTGATGCTCATCATTGCTTTCGTGGGTACCATTACCGCTTTTCTGGGAGCTTTTTCGGCCTTGGTTCAAAAAGATATCAAGAAGGTACTGGCCTATTCTACCATTTCTCAATTGGGCTATATGATGATCGGTATGGGCACAGGAGCTTACGACGCGGCGTTGTTTCACTTGCTGACTCATGCTTTTTTCAAAGCCTGTCTTTTTCTCTGCGCGGGAGCTATCATTGATCGTTTGCATCAGTTAGGGGAGCGGATTGATTTGCATTTTGATGCCCAAAATATGTACTTGATGGGTGGGTTGAGAAAAAGAATGCCCTTTGTTTTTGCCTGTTTTGTGGTGGCGGCACTGTCCTTGATTGGCTTACCTTTTTTCTCAGGCTTTTTATCCAAGGATGCGATTATTAGTGGAAGTTGGGCTTGGGCGCAAACCATGGCCGAAGCAGGAAGCTTTTTGTTTTATCTCATTCCCATCATCGCTTTGTTTACTGCTTTTCTGACGGCGGTCTACATGGGCAGAGCGATTTTACTAATTTTCTTTGGGGATTTTTTATTGGATAAGCTCTATCGGAAAGCAGAAAATGGGTTTGATCTGATTCAAGATGCGCCTTTGGGTATGAAAGTGCCTCTAGGAATTTTGGCAACACTCAGCTTATGGTGGGCTTTTGCTTGGAATCCCCTTGATGCCGAAGCAGGTTGGTTTTTGTCTAGCCTGAGTATTCCGCATAACTTATTTATTGACCCAAGTATACAAGCTCGTTGGTCAGCTGGTAGCCATCAGGTACATACTTGGATAGCCATGATTTCTACTTTTTTGGCCCTAGCAGGTTTGGTTGTGGCTAGGTTCTCTTTTCAACATCATCGCTTCGTTCTAAGAAAAATGAGCAAGGGGTATAAGTCATTCTATGATATCTCCGAAGAGAGTTTTTATTGGGACAAGCTATACCAAAGTTTAGCTGTAAAACAAGGGCTTCGCATCGCCAAGTATGTGGCATGGTTTGATGCAAAATGGGTAGATGGACTGGTCAATCTGCTAGCCAAAGCACAGGTCGTGGTGGCTCATGTCATCGCTTGGGTAGACCGAGGGGTGGTAGATGGCTTGGTGAATCTTATGGCTTATTTCAGCCGTTTGTTGGGGCAATTTACTCGAAATTTAGCCGGAGGGCAGGTACAGACTTATTTTGTAGTAGCACTTACTACCTTATTAATTATGTTCTGGTGGTGGTTAGGCTGAAAACAAGGCTGGTGCTTGAATTTCTCGGTAAGGTCGCATCTGCTTGACTGAAGATTTGCTTTTTATAACAATGAGCGGGCTTGGTCTTAGCTTGTATGCTTAGGACCGCCCGCTCATAGGATATTTTGAATGCTTAGTTATTGACTAAATCTTTGGCTTGTTGCACCCAGTTATCTCGCTCAATTCTACCTTTGAAAGAGCCAATAATATCCGTAACCTTCTCTATATCTTCGGGTTGGAAGTTAGCAATCTGCTGAAAAGTATAGACCCCCATGGCATTGAGTTTTTCTTCAATAAAAGGGCCAATACCGTTAATTTTTTTCAGGTCATTTTTATCCGTTTCGGAAGCGGTGCCAATGTTACTGAAGTCAAAACTTTTGGCTTCTTCTCGGATTTTTTCTAATTGCTCCGCTTTTTTGCTTTTGGCGGGTCTTTTTTGATTTTCAGAAACTTGCTCTTCGCTTGCTGTTTTTTCCGTCTCGGCCTTGGCGGGTTCTTCCTTGGGTTCAGCTTTTACTTTTGCCTTGACAGGCTCCTTTTCTTTCAGTTCTTCCTTGGGTTCAGCTTTTACCTCCGCCTTGACGGGTTCTTTTTCCACGAGTTCTACTTCGGCTTTGGCCTCAATTTTTTCTTCTTTGGCTTGGCTCTCCGCTAAAGCTTTGGTTTTTCTCTCTTGGATTTTGAGTTGATCTCTATTCTCAAAGAATTCGGTAATGGTAGGGCCGAGTTCTTTTTGTGAGCGTCTTCCGGTAAACACGCCAATATGCCCTCCAGGGAATTCATACAAGTGCTTATCTTCTGAACCAATGTAGTCATTGATGGGCTTAGTGGAGCTAGGTGGCACGAGGTGGTCTTCGGAGGCGTAGATAGTGAGCACAGGCATCGTGATGTTCTTGAGATCTACCTCGTAAGGGCCTACCACGAGTTCTCCTTTGACCAATTTATTTTGTTGATAAAGGTCTTTGATAAATTGACGGTAGCATTCTCCGGCTTGGTCGGGTAGGTCATTGATCCATTTTTCCATTCTCAGGAAGTTCATCAGCTTGGCTTCGTCGTCCATAATGTCCATGAGCGTTTTTTGCTTACGAACCTTGAGCATGGGTTTGAGCATCTGAAAGCCGGTATCTAAGAAGTTTCCTGGGATCAATCCTCCAAAACCTTCTACAATCGCATCCACATCCATGTCGCGTGCCCATCGGAAAAGCAAGCCATCATCGGTAGAAAAATCGATGGGCGTAACGAGGGTAACCAAGTTTTTGATTTTTTCGGGGTGCGTGGCTGTATAAATCACGGAGAAGGTTCCTCCTTGGCAGATTCCCATCAGATTTACCTGATCTATCCCATGGGCTTCTCTTACGAAGTCAATGGCTTCATCTATGTAGATATTGATGTAATCATGCATCGTAAGATAGCGATCGGCACGGGTAGGATAGCCTGTATCAATGACATAAATATCGAGACCCAAGCTCAGGAGCTTACGAATCAGGCTCCGGTCAGGTTGCAAATCCATCATGTAGAAGCGATTGATTAGCGCGTAAGACACAACGATGGGCGTTTTGACCGTGGGCTCATCCTCTCGCTTGTATCGGTAGAGCTTGATTTTGTCCATACTCCAGACCTGCTCTTTTTCGGCCGTTCCGATATCAATTTGATCTATTTGATTAAAGCCTTGTATGCCTCGGGTAAACTTTTGGGTGGTTTCGTTGATCTTCTCAAGCATTTCTGTGAAAGGATTTTCCATCATTGTTTTATTCGGTTAGTTGAGATCAAATTAGAATTACGATTGCTCGGATAGGGATTGATTTGGTACGGGATAATCTATTAGATGAATGCCCAATTAGGCTTTACTTTCTTCTTTGAGCGATACACGCAATTGCTTCTCGAGCATTCTGATTTTGCTTTTAAGCTCGTAAACAGTAGCGTTGAGTTCGTCAATTTCGGAGCGGGCAGCAACGGGAAGTGGAGCCAAGAGATACTCCATGAGCTTGTCCAGATTGCTCTTGATCTCGAGGCCAATTTTAAGTAAATCTCCTTGCAGACGAGAATAGGATTCGCTAGCGAATAGCTTGATGGTATCTTCTTCCATCGTGTTGACCCAGATGGCATAAAACTCATCAAAGCTGATTAGTTCTGGCTTTTCTTGGGCTTTGTTCATGATCTCTCTGACGGCTTGCTCGATAGATTTTTGTCCAGCCGTGTAGACCATATTTTGCATTTCTAAACCTTTGATGTAATACTTGGCGTATTTGTCTTGGATTTCCATAATCAAAGCCAGCATTTCTTTCTCTCTACCAGCAGGAATCATGGTAAAATAGGGATTGATAAATTTCCCGAATTGCTCGGAGAATTCATAGGTAAGTTGAGCCAAGGAAGAGAGTCCTTTGTCTACCAAGGTGCTTGGTGCAAAGTTTTGGAGCTGATGCATGGAGCGAGAGAGCATACCTTGCATCCCCGTGGAGCTGGAGATCAGGTCTGTATATTTTTTTATCATCTCTACAAAGCCCTTGGACTTTTCGGCATCCATAAAATGGAAAATTCCATCTAAAACTTCTTTGTACTTATCCATGTCTAAGATCTTGGTGAGCGAGTCGATTCCCATGGAGTTACTTTGCATCATCTTGTAAATGGGCTGCCACATCTCGAACATCTTCATGTAAGTGCGGGTATTGTCAATAAACTGTGTAATCCCGTTTGCATTAAAATTGCCTTTCATAATATCCAGTCCATTCATAGGTTGCGAGTATTGGGTAATCAAATGATTGTACACGCCATTCCAGTCGGTATATAGTTTCTGCATATGATTGGCATAAGACTCAAGGCTTTTGTCATTAGATTCTTTGCCAGCCGCGTAGTTGAGGAAGGTCATCCATTTTTTACCCAATTCCATCTGGGACTCGATCCAGTTTTTGAAGAAATCAGAGGCTTTTTCACGATCGTTCTGATTATTGAGGGTGGTAAGTATGGTATCGGCTAAGTCTTTTTGGTTCTCGAACCATTCGTTGTAGAGGTCTACCGAGCGCTCGATCACTTCGCCCTGGTTGAGGGATTCCTGAATTTTTTTGGAGGTGTCCATCAGGTTATCCACGAATTTACTCTGTGTATTCATCCAAGCATCAAAGAAATTCTTAGTACTGTCCATTGTCACAAAAGGTATTTAAGTAGTGTCTCTACAAAATTAACTAGCCACTATTGATTTAAAAAAATTTTTAGATAATATGGCGTTTCAATTATAACAATTATTTCTTATACAAGACAAAATTTAAAGGAAAATATAAAAATTCCTAGCTTTTCTGGGTCAATTTTCCCAAAAAGAGCACAGATGATTTTTTGTATTATATTAATATTCTATTTATTAGCTACTTTATCTATGATCGAGTTAAATCAGACCTACGAATTTTCTTTCAAGTACAGTCAGGCAGACGTGGAGAAATTTGCCCAAGTGACGGGCGACCACAACCCCATTCATTTGGACGCTGCCTATGCCGCTCAGACGATGTTCAAACAAAGAATTATGCACGGCTTCTTGGGAGGAAGTGTGTTTTCTAAGGTGTTTGGCACTTTATTTCCAGGAGAGGGCACCATCTATCTCAAGCAAAGTATGGAGTTTATGCGTCCTATGTATGTAGATACCGACTACAAAGCGGAGTTCACGATCAAGGAAATCAATCGCGAAAAGCACCGTGCCATTGTAGAAACTAAAATTGTGGATCAGGATTCTGGCAAGGTGACCGTACAAGGAGAAGCGGAGGTGATGAATCAGGAAAAAATTTAGATGCATCTATCGTTTAATTGCTGCAGGGTTCCATTGTCTAAGATCAAGTAAACAAACGTTCCACAATGCAGCAGTTAAACCCTCCCGTCATCAATTGATTTTAAAGCCAATAATCAGGACGTCATCCGTCTGTCGATTTTCTCCTTTCCATTCCCTGAAGGTTTGGTCGAGTATTTCTTGCTGGCGAGCCATCGGGTGATGATGTATTTCTTGAAAAAGCTTACGTAGTTTTCTCACCATAAATTTCCTACCTTCTGCCCCGCCAAACTGATCTTGGAAGCCATCCGTGAAGAGGTAAGCGGTGGTAGATGCCTCCAGAGAAATCACGTGGCGCGTAAAGGCTCGCTTTTCCTCCTTCTGCTCTCCTCCAATGGGATGACGATCGCCTTTGAGCACTTTCATCTCCCCTGCTTGCAGATAGACCAAATGATTTTTGGCTCCAGCAAATTCCATCTCTTGTCGCTGCGGGTCGATGGTACAGATGGCCATATCCATACCGTCTCGATTTTGGGTTTCTGCTTGTTTCAAACTATGGCGAATACGCTCGTGCAATTGGTTGAGGATTAAATCAGGGTGGGTCACTCCTTCGGCATTGATAATCTGCTTGAGATTGGCATCTCCGACCATGGACATAAAAGCACCGGGCACCCCGTGTCCAGTACAATCTACGGCTGAGATGATAATTTTGCCCTTACCTTCGCTAAACCAATAGAAATCACCACTGACGATATCACGAGGTTTAAACAAAATAAAAAAATCACTAAGATAACGCCCTATGTACTCAGGATAAGGCAACATGGCTTCCTGAATTCGTTTGGCATAATTGATACTGGAAGTGATTTCGTGATTTTTTTTCTCTATAATTTCTTTCGCCTTGACTACTTCGGCGGTTCTTTCTTTTACTTTTTGCTCCAAGTGCTGGCGATATCCCTCGATCTCCATAATATCGCTGTAGGAGCGCAATCCGGTGGTAATCGTGGTGAAGAGGCGTTTATCGGTCAGTTCGGTCTTATTTTTATAATCATTAATATCATAACGGATGATGACATCTTCTTCGGGGGCTTGGCCGGGCTGCCCAGTACGCATGATGATACGAATAAAGTCATTTTGCAACTCATTACGGATACGCTCTACTACTTTCAAGCCAGCGTCATTGGTTTCCATGACGACGTCTAAGAGTGTCAAAGCTACATCTTGATTTTCGCGTAGCATCGTGATGGCTTCTTCTCCGGTGTGAGCACTTAGGAAGTGTAGTCGTTTGCCCTTATACTCGTAATCGCTCAGTGCAAAACGAGTGACATTGTGAATCTCTGATTCATCGTCTACGATCAGTACTTTCCATACCTCTCTCTGGGAGAGATCAGGCAGTTGGTGGCTCGGAGAGATGCTTTTTTGGGTGGTATCTTTGTCGTTATCATTAGATAAATCATCCGCGAAGAAAACTTCATCTTCTTGGGTTTCGTCGGCAAACAGCGTATTTTCTTCATCAATCATCATCCAAAACGCTTTTCTAATTTAATGGATTTAAGAGCTTATTTAAACTTTATCTTCCAGCTAGCACCGAGATCAAAACCAGCTCTTGGTATGGTGTGGTTTGATAAGCGAACACGGCAGATTCGTGAAAGGTTCACCCGAAATACTGGGATAGAATACTCACATAATTATTACCCTAGCTAGTTATTTTCTGCCTTTAAAACTAATTCGCTTTGAAATCAAATACAAAAATCTTTCCGTATTTCTGCTTGGAAATACCTCGAAAGTACTTGGAGAGGGCTACCCGTTCACGGGAATCTCGAGGTGGAAGGTTGCTCCCTGGTTAGGTGCGCTCTCTAGCTGTAGGCGACCTCCGAGCTTCTGTACCACGAGATTATACACGATATTCATACCCAAACCTGTCCCCCCACCGTCACGATTGGTCGTAAAGAAAGGCTCGTATATTTTGCGCTTTACCTCCTCGGTCATTCCGTTTCCATCATCTGAATAAATCAGATGCAGATTGTTATAACGTTTGTAAGCTTTGATGGTCATTTTGCCGTGATCTCTTCCTTTGAAGCCGTGAATGAGCGAGTTCATTACTAAATTGGTAATAATTTGGGAAAAAGCCCCCGCGTAACTGTTGATTTCAATTTCTTCATCGGCCTCGAGGGTGATTTGGTAGGGTTTATTTTTTAGCTCTGGATTCAGTGCCATCACCGTTTCTTTGAGATAAGTGTGTAGGTTAAAAACTCGCTTGCCCTCGCTAGATTGTTCTACGGCTACTCGCTTGAAACCCTGTACCAAATCAGCCGCTCGGCTCAAATTACTCAATAAGATGGTATTCCCCTGTTCGGTAATTCCCAGATAATTCTCCAAATCTGTACGCTTCATCTGGTTTTGGCGGTAGAGCCCCAGAAGCTCTTTGGTTTTAGTATCTAAACGGGAAGCTGCCGTTACACAGACTCCAATGGGAGTATTGATTTCGTGCGCAACACCTGCTACCAAGTTACCCAGCGCGGCCATTTTTTCAGATTCTACCAATTGTTTTTGGGCGGCATTTAGCAATTCGTAGGTTTCTGCGTTTTTGAGGGCAATGGTTGTGTAGGCAGCCAAGGTCTTAATCATATCGATATGCCGATGATTATAGGCATTTTCTTTTTTGCTGTATACGCCCACGGCTCCGATGGTATCTCCCTCGTGGAGCATCGGGTAGTAAATCATGGAATTAAAGATTGGATTCACCGAGTACTCATCCAATTCATAGCGGCGGAGGTCTTGCTTACGGTTAATGAGAATAGAACGTGAATTTTTGACACACCAAACGGCTGGGTTATTTTCCTCTTTGATAGAAATTCTGATGAGTGGCTTTTTGATTTGATTCTCTGTATTAAATTTATACTCGAGTTGTTCGTACTCAGGGTGATACTCAGAAATTCGAAATCCATCGGCGGGCATCAATTGGGTTACGTAGCCATAAAAAGTATCAAAAATTTCTTTAAAGTCGAGTGTAGAAGTAATGCTCTGACCGATGCGACTTAGAATGGTAATGGTTTCGTAAGACTTTTGAAGCTCTTCGGCTTGTTGCGCCATCTCGTTGGCTTGCTTCTCGAGGTTATCTCTTTGGGAGCGAATTTCTTCCTCGGTTTGTTTGAGTTCTTCATTTTTTTCGCCTAGCTCTATATTGCGCATTTCTATTTCTTCTTGCTGGAGAAGAATTTGTTTGTATTGTTTGTCAATCTCTTTATTACGCCCTTCCAAGGCGGTGAAGGCTTCTTTGATTTTTTCGTTACTTTTCTCAATTTCCTGATTCTTATTGCGAATCTCCTGATTTTTGAGAGCTAGGGCTTCTTTTTGGTCTTGTAAGAGGCGATTGGCCTTCCGCGTTTGGAAAACACCTTGTACCAATAGAGATGCTAAAATAACCAACAAGCCTACCGCAGCAATGAGGATGTAGTTATAACGCTTTTGCTGCTCAGCCTGTCGGTCTAGAAAACGCTTGATAATCCCAGCCTTGCTGAACTGAGTATCTGTAGACTCGATAGAAATTTCTGAATAACTAAAGGCTAGATCATCTTCCCCTTTTTCAAAATAAACTTCGGCCACATTATTAGCGACTTCGGCAGCCTTGGATCGTTCGTTTAAGCGCTCGTAAAGATCAAAGGCGCGTTGATAGTAGTGCGCGGCAGAATCTAGGTATTGCGCTTTGGTATAGGAAATATTCTTGTAAAAAGTCCCGTAATCGTTGTAGGTATCGGCTAGTTTTTGCTCACTTCCAAGCGATTTATGTATCTCAACGGCTCGATCGAAGGAGCTAATTACATCATCTTGCTCCTGTGGATTGAGGCTGTAAGCTACTTTGGCCTGATTAACGAGGGCGCGGGCTTCCCCAATTTCGTATTGGGCAGCTTTTGCCAAATTAACCGCTTGTCGGGCGTAATTATAAGAGGCTTGCAGTTCATTGACACTCCGATAATTCTCTGCCAAGAGGTTCATAATATTCACTTTATCCTTGATAAAAGCAGTGAAAGGCAGGGCATTCCTCAAGCTGTCTATTTTGGCACACTGTGCCCAGAGAGAAAAACTCCATCCCATCAAAAGGACGGTCAGATAGCAGGCTTTTTTCATATGTTTGTACAATTCTAGAATACTTATACGAGTTTGACCCTTAAAGAAAGTGCTTTAAAACCAAGAAACCCGCCTTATGTAATAAATTCGTGTGGATTGATGTGCGATGGCTCGTTTTTAGTTTTTAGAGAAGCAAAAATTGGCCTGAGCTGTTGTCTCTGTGTTTCTGTGTTTCTCTGTGTCTCTGTGTCTCTATGTTTGTCTATCTCTGTATCTCTGTTTCTCTGTTTCTCTGTGTTTCTCTGTTTCTCTGTGCCTCTGTGTTCAAAAAAAACGTCCTACTTCAATACCGAAGCAACCACACAGTGGCCAACTGCTCCACGAGGGCTAAGTCTCCATTATCCGCGAGGTTATAAATTTGGCTGACATACTGCGCTTGGATAGAAAATTTATACCAAGTATTCTCTGGTACGATCACCCCTTTTTCCAAAAGGCTTTGAAATGAATAATTTTCTTGGCATTGTCGAATCACTTTTTTATCGAAGATACGGATATGCTGATTTCGCATGAAGCGTTTGCGGAATCGCCCACGCTCGTCTCGATATTCTTGTTTAGGGCTATGCACTAAGAATAAATCTAAGATGAGGCTACGCTCCTCGGCACTCAGTGTAAGGGGAGTTGCTTCCATAATACAAAGGTAAAAGGGAATTTGAGAAGGGAGAAAGAGAAATCATTCCTTCTCCCGTACAAGTTTGTGTTCCTAGATGAAGCAATCTATGTTAGATTGTATTCTGAAAAAACGTAAATTTACGTGTAATCGCCAGTTGGGCAAAACTAATTTTGATGCTGGGCTGCCCAAGGTTCTAACCCTTTTTAAAAGATGAAACAAAAGCTTGCCGAACATATCATTGATCGCTTAGGGCGAGAGCCAGCGCACTTGGAAGCCGTGCTTGAGCATTTCAAAGAACAAAAAACCAAACGAGGAGTGCATCTTTTACAGCAGGGCGAAGTCTGTAAGCACGTATACTTTATCGTAGAAGGTTGCCTGCAAGTATATGTCATTGATAAAAACGGCCACGAGTCTACCCGCGAGCTTTATGTAGAAGACCAATGGACAACCGATATCTTTGGTTTTCAAAACCAAACACCTGCTTCCGAATTTATCAAATGTGTAGAGCCTTGCCAGCTTTTGAAGATTCATTATGATTCTTTCCAAAAATTAGCGCAAGCTGTGCCCCAGTTCGCTGGCATTTACAAGCAAATCTTAGAAGTTTCTTACAATAATACCGTTTATCGGGTCAACACCTTGATCTCCCTGAGTGCCTTAGATCGGATCAAATGGTTGCAAGAGCACAAACCTCACCTCCTCCCTCGGCTCTCGAGCCGCTTACTGGCTTCTTATCTCGGCATCACCCCCGAAACCCTCACGCGCCTCAAGGCCAAACTCTGAAAACCTTGACATTTGTCAATGCTTAAAGAGGCCACATGGTTGAACTTTGTGCTGTAATCATTTTTTAACCATAACTCTTTTGACAATGAAGGAATACTTGATGCTTTTTTGGAACGAATCAGGAGACGGCCAATATCAGGTCAAACCCGAAGACATGCAAAAATCCATGCAGGCTTGGCAAGCTTGGATTGGCGAAATTGCCATGCAGGGCAAACTCGTTTCTACCAAACCTATTGATTATCAGGGGACAGTAGTCTCCAATGAAGGAATTGCCAAACACCCAGTGGTCAAAGAAGGAGATCTAGTAACTGGCTACCTCATTTGCAAGGCCGACAATCAGGCCGAAGTAGAAACTTGGGGTAAGTCCTGCCCCATTCTCCAACATCCGAAAGGAGCGGTAGAAATTCGTGAATTTTTACCTTTTGAAATGTAAGCAAGCAGGCACTAGTGATGAGCTATTTACATTTGGCGGAGATGTTCATCACTAGATACTCGTCAATTGATTTTTTCACTAAAACCTTGGTCTGAATACTTCATTTTTTATCATATTCTTTAAAATTTGTAATCATGAACAAAATATTAGAATTAGGTCGCTGGATTTTTCCACTTTCTTTCTTGATGTACGTGGGGCTGCACTTGGGTAAGCCCGAGGTAGGTGCTTCTTTTGTGCCTGATTTTTTGCCTTTTCCTTACTTCTGGAATTATTTCACGCTCGTGTGTATTGTGCTTTTTATCGTGAGTGCATTGATTCGTAAGTACGATAAATTAGCTTACGCCATGATGGCACTTTATGTTATTTTGATGGCCTTTTTAGTGCACTTACCCATCGCTCTGGGGATGAACATACCGATGGATACAATGGGCATGGATTTGACCCGCACTCGGGAGCTGGAAATGATTAATGTATTTAGAAACATCATGGTCGCGGCCGCGCTGATGGGTTTTGCCCAATACATCGCCACTGACCGAAGGTTGGCAAATTAAGCAGTGGAAGTTGTCTGCTTTTGTGGGAATGTTCCTGAGTGGAACATTTCCTTTCAAACTCAGTCTGAATTTGCTATCTTCATTCGTCAATTGGTGATGTGAATTATTTCTCAACCCGAAAGCCATCGGGTCTTTTCCAACGCATCCCTCCCTTCTACCACCCATGATCTACATCAAAGAAACCAACGCGAGGGGCGAATATTCTTCCGTCATCCATAAACCGAGGCATATCCCAACAACCGTTCACAAAATGGAGCAATCTTGCTTTTGAATTAAAACCCATACATAGGTGATGTGAATTGGTATAAATTTCCCATAAAGCCTTGAAAAATCACTTGGAAGTCAAAATTTACTAAAATACCCTTCTTAATCTGATTTTTCCTTGAATTAATCGAGATAAAATCAGACAGGTCTATTTTTTTGCCTAAAACGATAAATTAATTGACACTTAATTTTTAACTTAGAGGTAGACACTATTACCAGAAAATCTATGTTTGAAAAAGTAAAAGAAACAATAGAACGGGTTGCGCCAATAGAAACTGGATTATGGGAAGATATTCGAAGACGTGGGAAGGTAATTCCTGTTCAAAAAAATGAAATCCTGATCCGCTACGGGAGTAAATGTAGAGAAACCTATTACATAGTTGAGGGAAGCTTTGTCAAGTCACAAATATCCGAAAGCGGTGTGAGCAAAGCCGTCTGGTTTCACTTTGACGATTACTTTGAATTTCTGGCGACAGCAGATAGCTTTTTCGCGGATGAGCACACGAAATATGAAATAAAAGCCTTGGAAGACTCCGTGGTGATTAAATTTAGCAAGCAAATGATCGATGAATGGGTAGAGGCATACACTTGTTTTAACCAGTTCTATCGGCATTATATTATTCAGGACTTTATCACTATCTTCGAGGCGAGAAGTTGCCTGTTGACCTATAGTTCGGTGGAGTTTTTACAGTATTGTCAAAAAAGATTTCCCTTTCTCTTCCTCAAGCTCCCAGGACACTATATTGCTGACTTTATTGGAGTTACGCCCGAATGGTATAGCAAACTACAAAGGAAAGTCTAGTATTGGAATAGTTTAACACTTTTCTTTTTCCCCTTGTGAATCAGGGCATCATCCATATACCAATCCACCTCTGTGACATGTACACTTAAATGGGAGTGGATGTTTCACTGGAGTGCCCCGAAACCCCTCTGTGTCTCTGTGCTTGAATAAGCCATTCAGATGCACACACGGAGGATCGTGTCTGATATAAATGAGTACCGAAGTCTCAGCCCCACAGGTTCTCATACAAAATCCACCCTCCATAACTCAGGCAAAAGCAAGAGGAAATCAGAATCAAAGCCACCTGTACCTGGCGATGTGTGCTGACTTCCTTGGAGAAGGGCAGGCTGAAAATCCCAGCAGCAATCAGCATGCCCGCCACCGAACCCAGACCAAAAATGAGCAAGTACAAGAGACTCAGCATCGTACCGCTAATCTTAGTCATCACCAACAATACCATCGCGCCACTTCCGGCCAAGCCATGCACCAATCCAATGCCATAAGCCAAATGCGCCTTGTGTTCCGTGTCCCCGTGGGCATGTACCGGTGCATAAAGTTTGTACAGGCGATGCAAACCCATCAGAATCAAAGCCAAACCCACACCTGCCTCAAAGAAACTGAATAACTCGCTCTGGAAACTCATCCGCAAGGCAATCATCAAAATACCAATCAGTAAGATGGTAGAAGTATGCCCCAAGCCCCAGTAGATTCCATCCCAAATGGCGTGGCTTAGTTTTTTCCGGCGGGTTACGATATTACTAATCGCGGCCAAGTGATCCGCCTCGAAGGCGTGCCCAAAGCCTACACTCAAAGCAATTGATAAGGTAATAATGGATTCCATTTTTAGTTTTTGTTCGTTTTTTAGTTTTTGGTTATTAAAATTGTTAAAGCGGATACGGATATAAGACTAGGCGATGGTTCCCCGTATCGGCTACCAGTAATTTGTTTTCTTTTTGACAGATGGAAAAAGGCCAGTAGAGCGTGTTCCCCGTACCCAGTTTGGTCTCTTGGTTTTCGCTCCCAGTCTGGAAATCGGGTTTGCCTAATACCCGATCTGCCGCTTGATTAGATTTTTCGGGGAAGGAATCAAAACCCAGTAAGCGGCTGTTACCCGTGTCGGCCACCCAGAGTCCTTGCCCCGTGAAGGCGGTATCGTAGCACCAGTTCAGCGTATGGGCTGCCGGAAAGGGCATGAATTGATTCGCCCCGTTGGCACTCAGGTTCGCTTGCCCAATGATGGCTTGGGCAGGCTCATTCAGTGCATCTTCCCAGTGCTTCCAAAGCAAAACCCGGTAGTACTGTGTATCGGTAATGGCAAGTGCTCCCTTCGGGCTGACTTTGACGGAGTAAGGCCAAATCGCGTTTTGGGAATCGTAATCTCTTTGCTCAAAGTCTGTTTGTCCAATTACGGCATCCGCAGAAGCGAAGTTCTCTTGGGGAATCTGATGATAAACCAACACTCTACGATTTCCAGTATCGGCTATCCAGAGTGTTTCGCCATCCGAATAAACGCCATAAGGCCAGTAGAGGGTATTAGCTCGAGGGTCGGCTCCTACCTGTTGCGCATTGGGTAAATTGCTTTCAAAATTAGCTTGTCCCAGCACTACATCGGCTACTTGGGCATTTTGGGTAGGCATCGAGTGCCAAATGAGTACCCGATGATTCCAGGCATCGGCCACGATTAGCTTTTCTCCATTCGTCCAAAGCCCCGAAGGATAGTGTAATGTGGAAGCACTCACCTGACCGTCCGCATTTCTACCTGAACCTTCTGCCGAGAATTGCCCCAATATTACATCTGGTTCGGCAAAAGCTTTCTCGGGAAAGGCTTTCCAAATAAAAACCCGATTTTGTCCCGTATCAGCAACTAATAACATGCCCTCGTGGAAATAAACTCCCCGTGGGGCTAAGAAGGGTTTTTGTTTGCTCCCGTAGAATACCCACTCGGCTTGGTCGGGTAAAACTTCTATATGGCTGTTCTCTATTTTTTCCATAAATAAAATTAACAGATACGCGGTAATTGATCTCCTACCAAGCGATTGACTACCCGCTTGCCCCCGATTTGGCTATTCAGAATAACTTGCCTGGGGTGCGCTTCTACTATTTCGCCAATACAAGCCGCGGATGTTCCCTCAGCAAGAGAACGAAGGGTTTCTAAATACTTTTCTGCAATTTCTTTGGCCACGATACTAATAAAAACGCCCTCGTTGGCGACATAGAGTGGATCAAGTCCCAGCAGCTCACAGGCTCCCCTGACGGCTTCTTCCACGGGCAGGTCTTTTTCAAAAAGATCAATCCCGACTCGAGCCTGTTCGGCAATTTCGGTCAAGACAGTGGCCACACCTCCTCTCGTGGGGTCACGAAGCAGGTGAATTTTAGAACCAAATTGATCTAGTAATTTTTGCACGGCGTGGTTCAATGGACTGGTATCGCTCTCGATATCCGTCTCGAACTCCAAACCTTCTCGCTTGGACATAATGGCAATCCCGTGGGTGGCGAGAGAGCGATTCACGATAATTTTATCCCCTGCTTTTACGCGATCAATACTGATATTCGCGCTCGGGTGAATACTGCCTAGTCCTGAGGTATTGATAAAGATTTGATCGCCTTTGCCTCTTTCTACCACCTTGGTATCCCCAGTAACCACCTGCACGCCCGCCGTTTCGCAGGCGTTTTTGATGGAATTTAAAATTTCCCAAAAATCTGTCATGGCCAATCCTTCTTCAATAATAAAGCTCAGCGAGAGATAACGAGGCGAGGCTCCACACATAGCCAGATCATTCACGGTTCCATTTACCGCCAATTCACCGATATTTCCTCCAGGGAAGAAAATGGGCGAAATCACAAAGCTATCGGTACTAAAAGCCGTGGGGCCATTGAGATTGAGAATGGCTCCGTCGTGTTGTTTGTTTAATTCTTCATTTTGGAGCAGGTTGAAAACGCCTGCTTCCAGCAAGATACTGGTCAATTTGCCCCCGCTCCCGTGTCCCATCGTGATGGTGTCGAAGTCCAGCTTGGGCATGGGGCATTGCAGGTTGTTAATATTGATGGACATGTTTGCTTTTGGTTTAAAGTCAGAAGACTTTTGTTCTAATTTTACCACTCGTCTCGAGACGGGTGAAAGAGGACTCGCTTGTCATAGGCGAGTAGCGATTTAGGAAGCAAGCCCCGTTTCCACTCCCGAGTAGTGGTAGTAAGCGGCGCAGGCTCCTTCCGAGGAAACCATAGGGGCACCGAGGGGATGCTCGGGCGTGCATTGCTTGGCAAATTGGCTGCACTGATGCGGTTTTTTGAGTCCCTTCAGGATTTGTCCAGCGATACAATCGGGATTTTCGCAGACCTGAGGCGTATCTACTTGATATTTTAGATTGGCATCATATGCTTGGTATTCAGAGCGAATTTCGTAACCGCTGTTTGGAATCACGCCCAAGCCTCGCCAGGCGCGGTCGCTTACCTTGAACACGGTTTCCATCACGACCTGCGCTTCTTTGTTGCCCTCGGGCTTCACCACGCGGGTATACTGATTTTCTAGCTCGTAACGCCCTTCTTCTAATTGCTGTACGGTCATCAAGATGCCTTGCAATAAATCCACGGGTTCAAAACCGCTTATCACGATGGGCGTTCGGTATTTCTCCACCAAGGGGGCGTACTCGGAGATGCCCATGATGGTGCACACGTGACCCGCGGCGAGAAAGCCTTGCACCTGATTATCTTCGGCTCCCAAGATGGCTTCCATGGCGGGTGGCACTAAGACGTGCGAGGCCAGAATAGAGTAGTTTTTCACTCCTCCTCTCTGAGCGTGGAGCACGGAAAGGGCATTGGCAGGTGCGGTAGTTTCAAAGCCCACGGCAAAGAACACGACTTCACGCTCGGGGTTTTTTCGGGCGAATTTGACGGCTTCCAAGGGTGAATAAACAATTCGCACGTCTCCTCCCTCGGCCTTGGCTTCCAAGAGGCTTTTCTCAGAGCCGGGCACACGGAGCATATCCCCGAAAGAGCAAAGCGTAACCCCATTTTCTACCAAATAAACAGCCTTGTCGATTAATTCCATGGGAGTTACACAGACGGGACAGCCGGGGCCGTGTACCATTTTGAGTTGCTCGGGGAGGATGGAAAGCAAGCCATTTTTGACCAAGCTGTGGGTTTGACCGCCACAAATTTCCATGATTGTCCATTCTTGGCTAATAGCTTGGTGGATACCATCCAAGTATTTTTTGACCTGCACAGGGTCTCTATATTCAGATAAGAATTTCATAAGTAAGAGGTTTTGAGGTTTAAAGCTCCGATTCTAGTTCGTCTAATTCGCCCGCTTCGCGGAGGTACTCGAACACTTTAGAAGCCTCGGCCTCGTCTACGATGCTGATAGCAACCCCCACGTGGACAAGCACGTAATCGCCTTCTTTGGCTTGGGGGAGCATTTCTAGGCTGGCTTCTTTGATGATACCGCCGAAGTTGACCTTGGCCATTTTCACGAGGCCGTCGTATTGCATTTCAATGGACTTTATTTTTCCGGGGATGGCTAGACACATAATTTTGATATTTTAGTTGTAGATTGTGAGCTGTTGGTTATTCGTATTTTTTTGATCTTGTTTTCCTCAATCGAGGAAACTTTGGGTAAATTATAATCGCTTTGATGATACGCGATTAACTGCCCGAGGGCAATATTCTCATCATTGGGTGATACTTGCTGGTGGAATAAAAGCTCGTGGCTTTCGCCTAACTTTTCTTGAATTAAATCTACCAAGAGTGCATTCTGGAAAACTCCTCCGCTGAAGGCAAGCGTACCAGCGTGGAATCTTTGGGCGATATTTTCAATACCTTTCGCCAGGCTATAATGGAATTTGGCAGCTAGATAAGCTGAGGATTTACCTTGATCTAAATCTTCTAAAAGCGCGGTCGTGAAATCTTCCCAAACAAAACCTTCATGGTGAAGTAAGGGGAAAACCTCATCTCTGTCTCTCCATTCCTCTTGGTTCAGGTAGTCTCGAGCCATGCTTTCCAGGTAGAGAGCTGCTTCTCCCTCGTAAGAGCATTGATCGGCCAAACCCAGCAAGGAAGCCATTGCATCAAAGAGGCGGCCCACGCTACTGGTCTGGGGGAAGGATGACCGAGTGAGCATTTTCAAGTACAGTTTCCATTCTTGTTCCGTGAATTTGGCTTTTAGATACTTCTCGGCGTTTTTTTGTCCTCTCACCAAAGAGAGCGCGGCCAAGCGAGGTTGCTTGCTCATCTGATCTCCCAAGAAGTAATCAAAATAAGGCAAATGCGCCACTCGTTCCATTTGACCAGCTTGATAGAGGAAAAATTCTCCTCCCCAAATTTGCTCGCCCGCGCCATAGCCCATCCCGTCCCAAATCACACACAAGACAGGCTCTCGAGTGGCTAATTGGGCGTGCTCTCCTAAGATAGCGTAAGCGTGGGCTTCGTGATGCTGTATTTGCACGTGGGGCACTTGCCATTCTTCCGCTAAATTTTCTGCCAATCGGGTGGAGAAGTAATCAGGGTGCCAATCAGAAATTACCACTTCCGGTTGAGCCTTGAAGATTTTTAGAAAATGCTCGAGCGTTTGGCGAAAGCCCTCTTGACTCCGGTACTCGGCCAAATCGCCTAAGAATTGACTGAGATATAGGTTCTGCTGATGAATCAGGGCAAAGCTGCTTTTCAGATCGCCTCCCAAAGCCAGACAAGAACGGCTTCCCAAATCCAGTTGAGCATTCAGGTAAGTGGGCGCGTAACCTCTCGAGCGACGAAGTAGAATGGAGGTTTGATATTTTTTGGTAAATCTTCTTACTGAATCATCCTGAGGAATCAAGATTTCGCGATCATGGGTGAGCACGAGATCAGCAATCCCGGATAGATCGGCGAGCGCGGCTTGATCTTGATAAATAATGGGTGAACCACTCAGATTCGCGCTGGTCGCCACGAGTGCTTGGCCGTGATTGCCAGCGATTATCTCCAAAAGCGGGGCATAAGGTAGCATCGCCCCGATTTGATGGAGCTTGGGTGCAATGGCTTGCCAACAGATTCCCGAGCTAGGGTTTTCCCTCAATGCCAATAGTACAATGGGCGCTTGGGTACTTTGTAAATGCCTAATTTCTATCTCGCTCAGGTGTACGTCTCCTTGCAGCGTAGATAAATCAGGATACAGCAAGGCAAAGGGCTTGGTCGGGCGATGCTTGCGCGCGCGCAAGTCCAAGATGGCCTTTTCGTTCGTGGCATCCGTGAGTAGCAGATAGCCTCCAATGCCCTTAACGGCGACAATTTGGCCTTCTCTCAAAGCCTCTCCTACCCTCTCGATGATTCCCTCTTGACTCCGTGCTAAAAGATTTTGCTTAGAATCATAGAGGGACAAGTTGATAGCGCATTGGGGGCAAGAATTAGTTTGCGAATAGTAGCGTCTTTGCAAAGGGTCATCGTACTCCTCCTGACAATCAGCACACATCGGGAAAGAGGCCATCGTGGTTTTGTCCCGATCATAAGGCAAGGCTTGTAGGATAGAGAAGCGAGGCCCACAATTGGTACAAGTAATAAAAGGATATTGATAGCGACGATCTTCCGAATGCTTTAATTCCTGACGACAATCAGCACACAGACCAAAATCGGGACTCAACAAAAGATTCTCCAATCCATCTATTTCTTCGTGAATAATCTCGAAGCTATCAAAATGCTTGGGTGCAATTTCCCAAAAATCATAGGCCCTAATGATGGCCAGGGCGGGGGCTTGCTTCAGAACTTGTTGTAGGAAATCAACAACTTTGGCTTCGCTCGGCACATTTAATTCAATATGCACCCCGTCTACGGTATTGCTCACCCAGCCTAGTAAATTTTGCCGGAGAGCCAAACGATAGACAAAGGGGCGGAAGCCCACCCCCTGCACTTGTCCTTGTATATGGAGATGAAAACTAGGCACAATCTAGGCGATAGAAGCCGCGGTTTGCTCTTTTTTCTCGGCGACTTTGGCTTCTAGCCACGCGCACCACTCGTCTATGCCTTCACCATTCATGGAAGAAATGGTCAAAGTTTGCAGGTCAGGATTTACCTCCAGTGCATCCTTGATGACGGCTTCCACCGAGAAAGGCAAATAAGGCAATAAATCGGATTTGGAGATCAACATCAATTCACTAGTCAGGAACATTCGCGGGTATTTCTTGGGTTTGTCATCGCCTTCGGTACTGGCGATGAGCGTTACCCGGTAGTCTTCTCCCAGGTCAAAAGAAGCCGGGCAAACGAGATTTCCGACGTTCTCCACAATGAGTAAATCGGTATTTTCCAAATCAATATTTTGCATGGCTTGCCAGATCATTTGGGCTTCCAGATGGCAGATGCCCCCCGTTACAATTTGGAGGGCCTCGATGCCGGTTTGGCGGATACGCTCGGCGTCACGCTCGGTTTCCAAGTCGCCTACGAGGACTTTGATGCGTAATTTACCACTCAACTTCTTGGCGGTTTCCTGCAATAAAGTTGTTTTGCCACTGCCGGCCGAGGAGGTCATGTTAATCATCATCACGCCCTTCTTTTGCATTTCTTGGCGGATATTTTCGGCCACGAAGTCATTGGCTTTCAACAGGTTGAGCGTAGTGTTATCACATTGCACGGTACCACGGGCAGCGCGGCTAGATTTTTCGGCTTTTGGGTTAGAATTCATAGTTTAGTTGTTAATTTTTGGTTGTGAATTGTTAGTTTTTTTCTAAGGCATCCACGTTCAGGCATTGACTTCTTCGGTGAGGAAGTCTACCCGGTGGATGAGTAATTCGGTGCCTTGCACGATGTTTCGGGAAGGGTTTCCACAATGGGCACATTTGAAGATATAGTTCTCGATGTGGCTTTTCTTTCCGCAATTTTCACAGAGAATTTCCACGGGTATTCGTTCTATTTCTAATTGTAAATGGGCGTATTCTTCTACCTCTGAGATAACCGCCTGAAAGGCATTTTCCAAAAGGATGGGTTCTACGTTAGATAATTTCCCTACCTTCAAATGGATGGCTTGCATTCGGTTTAGTTTTTCTTCGGGAAATTCCTCTTTCAAGGTGCGAAAGATGGAACGAACTAAGGATATTTCGTGCATGAGATTTGATTTTGATGGTCAGCCTTCGGGAGTTGGGGATTAGGTTTTCAAGTAGGCACGTTTAATTTCTTTTCTAGGACTTCTAGCTGGTTTAGATGTCGCTTGGCTTCTTGCAAAAGTTCGGGATCTTGCACCAGTTTCTCGATTTCTAGAGCCTTGGCTCGCATATCTTGCAGTCTTTCTTGCTCCGGAACCTTATCTTCCAGGACAAACCAATTAGCCTCGAGGTAATTCAGTAAAGTGATGGCGCGTTCGTAAGGATGGTCAGCACTACGCACGTCCAAGGCTTCTTGATAATATTTCAGAGCATTGGCAAAATTATCCGTGTGTGCAGCCGTAGGATACTGAATGAGCGCGTTGGCATAGTTGCTACAAATCATCCCGTATTCATAGGGAAAATCGGCTTTGGTATAATAAGCTAATGCTTCTTTGAAAGCCTGAGCTGACCTAGCCGCCCACATCGCTTCCTGAGCTGGGTCGCCCTTGAGCTTGGTGTAGATCACACCCAAGTGGTGCTGAATTTCGGCATAGATTTCTGGGTTTTCCCTTTTTTTGAAAAAGACAAGTGCTTCCTGATAAGCATCCAAAGCCGCTTTGAAGAAATGTGCTTGCCCGTTTTGCGCCCAAGTGTGTAGGAAGTTGGCTTTCTGGAGCAAGGCATCTCCTTGTAAAACAGGAATTTCTTCTTGCTTGAAAATTTCCAGAGCACGGTTGATACAACTGATGGCTTCAGAGTAATTGGCCATGATACTGCTCAGCCGAGAAGCATCCACGAGTAGGTAGGCTTGGCTCAGGTATTCTTCTTGACTTTGGGCATATTGTATACAATCTTTTGCCAAATGTTCTAATTGCTTCACGCCTTCACGGTCATAAGGAATCTGAAGCTCTTCTATGCCCTTGGTAAAAAGTACTTGTTTCAAGGCGTAAGCAGCCGCTTCTGAAGGTTTCTTGGCCAAATTTTCTAGAATCAGGCTCTCGGCAATCGCTCTGCTGGTCGGTTCTGACTGATCTAAGAGGCCACTTGCGTATTGTTTTAGGCTAAAAGTATAATAATCTGTGTCAGGAGCCAGATGCAAGGCTTGCTTGTAATAGACCTCGACTTCGGAAAAGGCCAGTGCATTTTCCCATTGGCCATAATGAGCAATGACGGCTTGGTTATGTGCATATCGGTATTGGTTTTCAGGATTGGGGTCGGGGGCTGGGAGCTGAGCTAAAATTCCCGTGGGGAGAATTTGTCCAAACTTAAGCGCATAAGAAAATTCTAAATAGGGGTACAAGTCATGATCTTCTGCCAAGATTTCTAGCGCTCTGACTTCATTGCCTAGTTGGTAATAAACCAGTGCCAAAATTCCTGACTGATCTTGGCTACTGATTTCGGGCAAAAGCAAAGGAGGATTCTTGTCCCACCAATCTAGCCCTACTTGAGTAGTTTGCGCTTTGATGAACAAGCCAGAAGTCTGTTCGGGTCTAATTGCAGGCTTCAGCTCTGGCCACTTAATCAGTTCTTCCAAGCGATCTTCGGCTTGGATCAGGGGAAGTAGGGCAGATTGGATTTCGGGACTCGTGTATATGCTTAACATGAGGTTGTGTCTTCGTTTAATATTTTTAAAGTTGAATCCTGAGGACTCGGGTTCTCTCTTTCCATTCATATTCTAGATCGCGATTTTGACCGTTGAGGCCATAATCCAATAGAATATCGTGCAAAGCCAGTGTTTTATCACCTTGTAAATTGCGCATTTTGAGAAAGCCTTGTTTGGCTGGGTGCATTTTAGGAAACCAAGTAGCCGTAGCCGGTGCGATTAATAAGGTCTTGTGCTCTTCTTGGAAAGAGAGAAAAACATTCTCTTCTTGGTCAAATACTTGTTTGACCAAGTCTTTGGGAAAATACAAATGGGAAGAGCGTAGATGCAACATAGACAGTCAACATTTATCAATGAACGGTAATCAATGCTTGTTTTCGGTGCGTTATTATCTGTAATTTTTAGCGAGGCAAAGGGAACTAAGCACTGAAAGCTAATAAGCTATCTCCACGGCTAAATCTTTAAGAATTTCTTTGACTACTTTTTCCCCTGCGGCTTGAACTTCGGGATGAAGTTCTATTTCCAAACGCGTATTCTCGATGGCAATCAAGTAGACTTGGATATCCTCTGGAAAGGTATCTCCCATGATTTTACGAGCATAGCTTAGAGCCTGACTCCATTTCAGGTTGTGGAGAAAAACCATAGGGTCTTCCTCTGGCTCCGTGGCAAGCTCTTGAGCAGGGACTTTATAAACAGTGCCAATAGGATCTTCGGTGTTAATCACAGCATCCACGAAAATCAGTCGCTCTTGTCCTTTCAGTTGGAAGAGCACCTCAAAGGCCGAAGTACCCATATCCAATATTTTCAGCTGAGGATAATTTTCTGGTGCTAAAATTTTCTCTAATTCCTTAATCACATAGATACCAATGGCATCATCACTCCTGACGGGATTACCAAAACCCAGAATCGCTGTTTGCTTTTCCATAGAAATTATCTCTTTGCTATTCAGATTCAAACCTAGACAAGGTGCACGACCTTGCCTAGGCTTTATGTAAGTTAATTGATGGATGATTGACCTCTTTGATTGACCATGTGATCTAGAGCTTAAAGCGTGTTAGCTCTTTACCACTCTTGGCATCGTGGGCGTGCACCGTACAAACCAGGCAAGAATCGAAAGAACGAGCTACAATGCCTACTTCCACGGGATCGTGCGGGTCTTGAATCTCAATACCCGTGAGTGCCGCTTCAATGGGGCCGGCGTTGCCCTGATCGTCATTGGGGCCTACGTTCCAGGTAGTAGGTGCTACCACTTGGTAGTTTTTGATCACGCCATCCTCAATCTCGATCCAGTGTGCCAAAGCTCCACGCGCCGCTTCGGTTGCCCCAAAACCTTTACCATCTTTCTCCTTGGGCTTGATGTAGAAAGCCGCATCCAGATCAATTTCAGAAAGCCAGGTATTAATGCATTCGTACAAGCGAGGCGCCTCGTGCATTCTTCCCAAAGTACGGGTAAAAACACTCGGCCCCATTTTACGGATAATATCTCCAAAGAGTGGATCTCTGAACTGATGATCCATATTATTAGGATTGGCGGCCATCACTACTCGGGCGAGTGGGCCAGCTTCGGCTACTTGATTCATATAGCGGGGAGCTTTGGACCAACTGTATTTACCATTTACATCGCTGTGTTCCAGATTTTGCGAAGGAACAGGAGTAGGAACAGGTTCTTGCCAAGGGTGGGCTGCTTCGTGATCTTCAAACCAAGCGTGCTTCACGTGCTCCATAATTTCCATATGGTCAAACTCGTGGTAATTTTTACCGTCAAAGAAGCCACTGGGGCTAATCAATGCCTGATTACGGCCTTCGATAGTTGGTTTGTTGTAGCGGTCCTTATGTAGATAAGTTCCATAGGCGAGGAATTTACCCACACCTTGACCGATCTTATCCAGACCAAATTCTAAACTAGCGCGGATAAAAAGACCTAAATCGCTGTTGCGTTGGCTCTCGTTTTCTTCTACCCAAGCCATAAGATCGTCCCAGCTTTGAATCTGGAGATACTTGTCAATCGAGCAACCCAACCACACAGTTTCCAGCCAGTCATTACGGAACTGATTCATGATGGAATGTGCACGGGTAATATCCTTAAGTGTAGGGGCGCACATCACCCCGCCCGGCACCATGTAGCTAGAGTGTGGCCACTGCCCGCCAAATAGGGCATACACTTCCACGGGTCGTCCACTGGCGGTAACGCCCGTTTGGAAGGAGGTTCCTACGTATGCGGCAAATCTTTTGGCTACTTCTTCATACAGGGGATGATGAGCAAATCGCTTATGCGCCATGTCCGTGGCGAAAATAGCGTAAAACCAGCGAGGAATACTTTGGATGGTTTCGGTGGCTTGCCCGATGGCGCGAAGTAGTAGCGCGTTGGGGGTCAGGTCTGTACCCCAAGCGGTATCCAGTGCTGAGGAGGCACAATACAGGTGAGAACCACCGCAAATACCACAAATACGGGGCGTTACAATCAGGCCAGATTGGGGATCTTTGCCGACCATAATACGTTCAAAACCTCGGAACATAGCCGCTTGTGTGTGCGCCTTCACGACGGTGCCGTTCTCAATAAATACTTTTACATCCAAGTCGCCTTCTACTCTTCCTACGGGGGAGATGTTGAGCTCCTTGGTTTCCATTCTTAATTCGTGAGTTTCCATTATCAGTTATAAAAGTTTTTTTGATCGTGAATATTTTATTTTGAGCCTTCGTTGTGCGCCTTGGCGAAGCCGAGCGTAGTTTCGGTTTTACCCATGACCTTCTCGAAACCAGCCCGTGCGTAATAGCCTAACTTACTGGAGCCAGCGGGCACATCCTTGGGTAAGAAGCCGAGGTACTTCATTGTCTTGAAGATAGATCCCTTGGCCAAATCATGGTGAGGAAAGCCCGGTTCGGTACAACCTAAGCAGGGGTGGTTGGCACGGGTTTTACTGGAATGACGATTCCATAAGATACGGTTACAGCTAGCGCGCGTCATTGGTCCTCTACAGCCTACTTCGTAAAATAAGCAGCCGTTGCCTCGCTTACCGAAATGACCATCAATTTTTTGGGCAAAATTGACCACGTTGGTACATCCAGTCTGTACGAAATCCGTGAAAAAAGTCTTAGGGCGGTGGAAATCATCAATCACCACGTCTTTGACCCTTCCCGTGGAAATGGCCACCAAGACCTGCGTTACCCAATCTGGATGAGCCGGACAACCAGGGATATTAATGACGGGTAGCCCTCCTTTGGAAACAAAATCTGACCCTAGGAATCCGCCTTTCTCTGCCTTGTGGAATTGCATCCCCGTGGATTCGCTAGGATTAGGTGGTACAGCCGGAATACCCCCCCAAGTAGCGCAGTCGCCGATGGCTACCACAAACTGAGCCGCGTCTGAGAGTTCACGTACCCAATCTTTCATAGGGCGATCGGCAAAATAGTTCATACCACCCGTGTTACTAGGGCCTTGGATGACACTCCCCTCGAAGACGAAAATATCGAGTTGGGTCTTACCAGAGATACAGTCTTTCAGCAAGTCAGATACTTGTTCTCCCAATTCCAGACCTACGGTGGGGTGCCATAGGATATTAATCCCGAAGTCGGTAACGAGCTCGACTACGGTGGGTTCTTCGGCGTTTAGGAAAGACATCGTGTTACCACTGCAGGCTCCACCTTGTAGCCAGAGGACATTTGCCATAATTGTAAATGTTTATAATGATAATTCTAGGTTTTCTTTAATCAACGCTCAATTTAATTATATTTCGTGAAGATGAAAATTATTAGCAATAATTTTTGTCAAATCCTCAATATTTAAACTTTACAATGACAATTGTCAGTTTTTTTCCTGATTTCATTGGTTTTTGGCTGTGATAAACGTGAACCAAACTGTGATAGACCTTTTCTAACTCAGACAATCATGTACTTTGATCATTTACAGCTAAATGATCAAAAAAATAAGTCACCCCCAAAAGAGATGACCTATCCAAATGACTCTCCAAACGAAATTCTTTATCAAATCGAGCTATTCTCGTGTTGCTAGTGCTGGATATACATCGTCTTCGTTTCTATACCCTTTGCTGCCGCAATTTTCAAGTGAAGTCTCTCAGTAGGATTGATGGTTGAGCCTGCACAAAGCCTATCGGTAGGAGAAGCAATAAGCCTAAGATGGGAAGACTTTTGAGGTAATTTTTAAAAGTAATCATGGATAAATTGAGATAAGATAAGTTGCCTACTCTGTTGAAGGTTTTTGGGCTTCCACCTGGGTATGAAATGGGTATTATTACCCACTTCTGTTCTTAGGTGGAGAAAATTTTCATTTGTTACCCCAATCTGCTTTTTTTTATGGTGCGACTTCGGCCTATTCCTCATCAAGCCTTCACGTGTATAAATTCATTGAAAATTTCCGAACCTGTGCAGGGCTTCCCTTGATTCGGCCTGATTTTTTGTTTTAAAAGTGGGTAACAAACTACACAGTTGTGCATCAATTTTTACGATTTTCCTCTGCAAACATCTCGCGTTTTTTTTCCAAAGAAAATTCTCAGAAGAAAGCAGAGGTAAATTATTCCCAAAAAAAATTCCCCAAAGGCACTCAGTCTATGATTCATAAGCGCCCAAGCACCTACTATTTTTTTCACCAGCGTTTCACGGCCTTTTTATCCCATTTTAGGAAAGAGTGCAGAAATCTTCGGTACAATTTTTAAATCTTTCTAACTCAATAGATCATCTGGCTTAGAGATCAACGACACAAATCTATTTTTCAGGATCTCTCTACGAGCTCGAGGTTTGGCTCCCCTCAAAGAATGGTAGGCCAAATTTTATTATTTTTTTTCGCATTGACATTTAATACTTATGAAGCAGTCATTGGATACCATTTTCTCTCCCAAAACGGTCGCCCTCATTGGTGCCTCCCGGAGCAAAGACTCCATAGGCTATGCCTTACTTAAAAATCTTCAGGAAAGTTTTGAGGGTGATATTTTTCCCGTCAATCCTCAGGCAGAAGAAATAGAGGGATTCACAGTCTATGAGCATATTCGGGATATTCCAGAGAGCATAGACCTAGCAGTCATTGCTGTGCCCGAAGAGATCGTTGAGACCGTGGTAGAGGATTGTATCGCCCAGCAAGTGGGTGGCCTCATTATTATTACGGCTGGTTTTGGCGAGACAGGAGATGAGGGAAAAGAAGCCCAAAAACAAATTGCTCAAATGGCTTTAGAGCACGACCTGCCCATGATCGGCCCGAACTGTCTGGGAATTATCAATACAGACTCCAAGGCAAAACTCAACGCTACTTTTTCCAGAAAATCGCCCCAACCCGGTCGCTTGTCCCTTCTTTCCCAAAGTGGAGCCGTAGGCATTTACTCCATCGAGTACGCTTCTTCGGTTGGAATTGGTTTGGACAAATTTATCTCTCTGGGTAATAAAATGGTTGTCTCCGAAAATGAAGTAATGGCTTACCTGAGCAAGCAGACAAACACCAAGGCGGTACTGGCCTACCTTGAAGATTTTCAGGACGGGCAAAAGCTCAGACAGGAAACCGAGCAACTCGTACGAAAAGCACAAAAGCCGCTCATCATTCTCAAAGCAGGCCGAAGCCAAAGCGGTCAGCGGGCGGCTGCTTCACACACGGGCGCGCTCTCCGAGCGAGATGAAGTCGTGGATGATATATTTGTGCAAATGGGTATTCTCCGCGCCGAAAGTCTGAGGGAGCTTTTCAACTTTGGTGCTTACTTCTGTCGGCAGCCCGCAGGCAAAGGAGAAAAACTCGCCATCATTACCAACGCGGGCGGTCCTGCGATTTTAGCAACAGACCGAGCCGAGTTAAAGAATCTGCAGATACCTGAATTTTCCAAAGCATTTCAAGAAAAATTATCTCCGCATTTTCCCAAAGAGGCTAGTTTGCAAAACCCCCTAGATTTGCTCGGGGATGCACAAGCTCAGGATTTTGAGCAGGCCCTCAAAACCGTGCTGGAATCTGATGAGGTGGATCGTATTTTGCTCATCTGTACTTCTCAGAAAAATACTGATATGCCTGCCATCGCCAAAGCACTCTCTGCTTATCTCAAAGAGCAAACGTACCAAAAACCCGTAGTGGCTTCCTTTGCTAATCTTGAAAACCAGCAAACCATTGCAGACATTTTTGAAGAAGCTGATGTTCCTAATTTTCTTTTTGCCTCTGACGCCGTAGACGCTTTAGCGGCAGGGTATCAATTCTCCAAAATCAACCAAACCAGACAACCTAGTCCCGAATTGTCTGTTGATCCACAAACTGCCCAGCAAATTATTCGGAAGGCAAGGCAAAATAATCAAACTTACCTGCTCACTCCTGATTGCTATCAGATCTTAAAGGCATATGGCTTCCAAATAACCAAACATAGCTTGGTAAAAAGTGCTGAGGAAGCTTTTGAGAAAGCCTCCGAAGAAATGAAATTCCCTCTATCGATGAGTATTATGGCTTCCAATATTGTACACAAAACAGGTAGTGGTGGGGTGAAGCACCACATCAAGAGTACTCAGGAGGCTAAAGAAGCTTATGAGCAGATCATCACGAAGATTCAGACAGACTTCTCTGACGCTGAAATCAAGGGAGTGCTTATGCAAGAGATGCTCTCAGGCGGCCCGGAAATGATCATGGGGGTACAGCAAAGTGATACTTTTGGCCACCTCTTAATGTTTGGCCTCGGCGGTTCTTTAGTAGAAGTACTGGAAGATGTGCGTTTCGGGATGGTGCCCATTAGTCAGGAGGATGCTAAAACCATGATCCAATCGATCCGCTCACGCGAAATTCTCGATGGAAAAAGAGGCAATGCTCCCAGCGATATAGATTCTTTGGAAAAGGGGCTTTTGCGCCTTTCTCAACTCATAGAAGATTTTCCCGAAATCAAGGAAATAGACTTAAATCCAGTTTTTGCTCTCTCAGAGGGAGCTATTCTGGCGGATGCTCGCATCATTTTGAAAAGCAATTAAAATCTCGAAAAAATCGCTCTCTGTGATCTAGGTTCTAATTTTTTAATCTGTCATTTTATGGAAGAAGCCTTTCTCAAGAAAACCCAAGAAGTAAGCAAACAATTAGAAACTCATGCCGAAAACGGCCTCTCACAAGCCGAAGTAGCACAGAGACAAGAGAAATACGGCCTGAACGAATTGGAACAAGCCCAGCAGAAGAGCTTGTGGCGAATCCTGTGGGATCAAATCAATAATCCGGTGATTTATCTGTTGGCCACGGCCGTGGTTCTGGCTTTTTCTTTTGGTGATGTAGAGGCCGCCATCGCAATTATCGTCGTAATCGTTTTTAATACGGCCATTGGTTTTTGGATGGAATTCCAGGCACGTCAGTCCATGAAAGCCCTCAAAGAAATGGAGACGCTGGAGGCTCACTTAATCCGAGAGGGCAAAACACAAACCATAGAAGCCCAGCAAATCGTACCTGGCGACCTCATCTCGGTCGTAGCAGGTGATATGGTGCCCGCCGATGCCCGTTTGGTAGAAGCCAATGATTTTAAAGTAGATGAATCTGCCCTTACTGGCGAATCCTTGCCCGTGGAAAAGCAAGTCGAAGCCCTGACAGAAAAGGTAGGACTCGGCGACCGCCGCAATATGATCTACAAAAACACAGCCGTAACCAATGGTAATGCCCGCGCTATGGTTACGGCCACGGGAATGGACACACAGATCGGCCATATCTCCAAAATGGTTAGCGAAGCGGAAGCGGAAGAGGTTCCGCTCAATGCCAAATTACGCCAGCTTACCCAAAGGCTCATCTGGGCCACGCTGGGACTGGCTACTCTCTTTTTCCTGATTGGTCTCACGACTGGCAAAGACGTCTACGAATTAGTACAAACTGCTATTGCCTGGACCATTGCTGCCATTCCTGAGGGTTTGCCCATCGTAGCTAGTATTGCACTTGCCCGTGGGATGCTCCGACTAGCCCAAAAAAACGTGATCATCAAGAAGCTGGCCGCCGTGGAAACGCTGGGTGAAACAACGGTTATCTTTACCGATAAAACTGGCACCCTCACCCTCAATCAGTTGAGTGTGCATCATCTAGAATTTCCTGACCAAACACTCAACATCAAGCTTCGGGATGGAGATTACAAAATTTCCGAAGTCGATCGCAATAAGGGGCTTGCCACAGATCTGCAAGCCACTCTGGAAATCCTGACCCTCTGCAATAACGCATCGCTTGGAGAAAAAGAAACAGGAGACCCTCTGGAGATTTCCTCCCTTCATTTCTGCCGTTCTATAGATTCAGATTTTTACAATAAGCTGCAAAAGAAAAAAAGATACAGGGAAGACCCTTTTGAATCAGAGACCATGCGAATGGGCACCATACACGAGGATTCTCAGGGCTACCTAATAACCGCCAAAGGTGCTACTGATAAAATTTTAGAAGTCTGCTCTGCCATTTACCAAAATGAAGAGGAGCAGGAGTTTCCCGAAAAGGAAAAAGAGAAATGGAGAGAAAAAAACGAGCAGCTCGCCAGCGAGGGCTTCAGAATACTAGCCCTTGCCCGAAGGAAAATACAACAAATCCCCCAGCGGGAAGAATTTTTAGAAGATTTGGCCTTCGTAGGTCTGGTTGCTTTCCAAGACCCACCGCGTGAGGAGGTCAAAGAGGCCGTTCAGACCTGTAAAGACGCAGGTATTCAGGTAGTGATGGTCACAGGCGATCACGCAGCCACAGCTTCTAATATTGCCGAAAAAGTTAATATCCTTGCAGACCAGGCCGAAGGAGGACTGAGTGGTCAGGAATTAGAAAAAACAGATACCGAAAAAATTACGGACGTTTCTGTTTTCTCGCGGGTAGATCCGGCTCAGAAATTAGAAATCATTGAAAAATATCAAAAGGCCAACAAGGTAGTCGCCATGACCGGAGATGGCGTAAATGATGCGCCCGCCCTCAAAAAAGCCGATATTGGGATTGCCATGGGCAAGAAAGGAACCCAAGTCGCCAAAGAAGCCGCCGATATGGTGCTCAAAGATGATGCTTTCGACTCCATCGTAGAGGCCATCCGGCAAGGGCGAATTATTTTTGGAAATATTCAAAAATTCATCGTTTATCAATTATCTTATCACTTGGCTGAGATTCTGATTATTGCCTCGGTGAGTTTTAGTATTTTTCGTTTGCCCCTTTTGCCCCTTCAGTTATTATTTTTAAATCTCCTTTCTGACGTATTCCCGGCACTTGCCTTAGGAATCGGCCCTGGTCATCCCGAAGTGATGTGCCACCGCCCCAATGACCAGAACCAGCCGATTGTACCCCCTTCCAAGTGGTTTAACATTGCATTGTATGGATTCATCATTGCGATCTGTGTAACGGGAGCTTATTTCTATGCTGATTGGGTCTGGAAGCGGGAAGCGATTAGGTGCAACAACATCGCCTTTTTCAGTCTGGCCTTAGCGCAGTTATGGCATGTATTTAATATGCGCGATCAGGAAGAAGGGATCTTTATCAATCAAGTTACCCAGAATAAATTCATCTGGGGTGCTCTCTTGCTTTGCCTGAGTGGCTTGGCACTGGCCTATTTTGTTCCCGCTATCAGCCAAGTTTTGTCCTTTCAGACCTTAAACCTTCAAGATGCGGGTTTAATCCTGATATCAAGTCTTGCCCCCTTGGTCATCATTCAACTGTATAAAATACTCTCCCGAAAATAAGTAAAATACAAAAGTCTGCCTTTGTAATGCGGGCAAAAAAATAATCTTCTGGATTTTTGATCTTTATTGATTCTTTTGCAAAAAAAATTAAAGCCGAGGCCACTACCTCCAAAAAGCATCTCCAGAAAATCAGAAAAAACACAGATTAAGTAGCAGAGAGGGCATAAAAAAAGTCGATCTCAAAATGAAGTTTTGAAATCGACTCAATACTAATTTAATAATCGTCGGGGTGGCAGGATTCGAACCTGCGACCTCCACGTCCCAAACGTGGCGCGATAACCGGGCTACGCTACACCCCGA
>CAZKBP010000031.1:0-75025 GCA_964551015.1 uncultured Cytophagaceae bacterium
TTTGCAAAACAAATTTGCTAGGCTGTCTATGTAGAGGTACAGTTCAAACACTGCAATCGGTAGCAAAGCATGCCCCAGCGATAGCGAAATATCAAACCAGCCGTCAAAATCTGGAGTATGACCCGGAAGTGTACCCGCATTTACCAAAATCCAAAAGGCAAAACCCAGCCGAAAAAACCAAACGCCACTCACAGCCAAAAAAGTACGAATTGCCCAATCTCGGTGCGTCTTGACTTTTCGCTGCACAGCCGTGCGCCAAGTCATCCCGGCACAGCTCATAATCAAAGTGGCATTGATGAGGTTACCCACTGCGACCATCTTTCCCCCCACAATGCCGCGGGTATACAATAAATAAAGCCCAGCCAGACTAATCACAAACGCAGTCAAGATGTAAATACGCCCGTTCCAGCGATGAAAGGTCATAAAGCGTTTTTGCAGGCGAGGGATCAACTGGAGCGGCCCGCCCACGGTGATGACCAAAGCCAAAAAAAGATGCAGTGCTAAGAAAAGATTCCCCCAAAAGTCTCCCGCCACGAGGCCATGCTCGAGAGCTTTGTCCCATTTCTTGAAATTCCCGCTCAGGGTAGAACCCCCGTAGAAAGCAAGGATGTAAAAAGCAAACAGCCCCTGCCCGAGGAAGGCTACCACGAACCAACTGGTGCCCGTTCTTTCTAGCAGCTTTTGGGCTTTTTGTGTGCGAATTTGCTTGGGAGTCAGGATTTCTTGAATCGTGTTCATAATTTTTTTGGGTTATATGAAATTTTCTACAAAAGAACCTGACCAGAGCGTGCCGGGCAAAGTTCTTTGACGAGAGGCCAGGTTTTGGTGACAAAAAGATGATTGATTGTCTGGCGCATTTTCCAAGAAGTCTTTATCTCCTTTGGTAATTCCTCAGGGGCATTTGGTCAAGTATTTCTATTCTCTGGTCACATGAAAATGCGAATCTGTCTGCTTTTCCGTATCTTGTGCTTATGAATGTCTTTTTATCTGATCGCTTAGAGCACTATTGGTTTTTTCGGTACAAGCTCTATCATATTCCCTTTTGGGCGGCTTACCATTTGATGTGGGGCTTGGCAGATTTTAGTCTGGTGGAGATGGTGACCATGCTTTTTTATTCGCCGCTCTACATTATGTTCCTCTGCTATGTGTTTCTGCACTCCTTTGCGGTATATTTTAATCTTTATTTTCTCTTTCCGAGGTATTTGGAGAAGGGCAAGCTCAGGGCCTACATCGTGTCGCTGAGTCTGTGGACGGTTTTCACGAGTTTGGTACTCATTGCCAGTTATTTCGTGGTGGCTTACTTGCTGGATAAGGATATTGAGTATTTCTGCGGTTTTGCTGCGACCAATGCGGATGTGTTTCAGTTTTTCTTAAATCAAGCCTTGCCCTCTACTGCTGGCGCGATGCTCTTGGGCATGAGTATCAAGCTGGCCAAAAACTGGAGTCAAGCACAAAAGCAACAAAGAGTTCTCGAGAAAGAAAAGCTAGAAACAGAATTAAAATTCTTGAGAAATCAATTCAATCCGCACTTTCTCTTCAATTCTATCAATTCTATTTTCTTTTTGATCCACAAAGACCCCGAACGCGCTTCTACGGCGCTGGCCAAGTTTTCTGAATTGCTACGCTATCAATTGTACGAATGCAATGAAAAGCAAATCTCACTTAGTCAGGAAATGGCTTATCTGGAAAATTTTGTGGCCTTGGAAAAGCTCCGAAAAAATCAAGACCTCAGAGTCAATCTCACCATTGATGCTCACCAAAAAGGGCATCTGGACATCGCTCCCTTTATCTTGATGACCTTTGTAGAAAATGCCTTCAAACACGTTTCTAAGCATCAGCACCAAAGCAACTGGATAGAAATCAGGCTCGCGCTCGAGCAGGAAACGCAGTTAATATTCGAAGTGAGCAATAGTAAATCTACCGCACCAGAAATCAATACCGAGTTGGTGAAATACGGGGGCATTGGGCTAAAAAATGTTCAGCGAAGGCTAGACTTAATCTATCCAGACCAATACGAGCTACTCATTGAAAATCATCAAGAAAGTTTTCGGGTAAAGCTACAACTGAAACTGACCGAAAGGGCACAAGCTCAGACGGTGCCCTCCGAAGCCAATTTACTTCCTCAATTTTAGTATATGATGATCAAAGCTGTAATTATCGACGATGAACCTTTGGCCCGAGAAGGGCTTGCGCATTATGTAAGAGAGGTGAATTTTTTGGAATTAGTAGATATCTGCGAAAATCCGATTGAGTTGATGCACATTTTGGATCAAACCGCCGTAGATTTGATCTTTCTAGATATTCAAATGCCCAAAATGAACGGGATTGATTTTTTGAATATCACCCAAAACCCACCCATGGTTATCATCACCACGGCCTACCCCAGTTATGCACTCGAGGGCTTTCGCCTCAATGTCTTGGATTATCTCCTAAAACCCATTACGTTTGACCGCTTTGTGCAGGCGGCGCACAAGGCCAAAGATTATCATCAACTTTTGACTAAATCTGCTGAGCCTTCTTCTGACCAAGATCAAGATTATTTTTTTGTAAAATGCGACCAGAAATACGAAAAGATTTACTTTGATGATATTCTCTACATTCAAGGGCTGCAAAATTATGTAGCTATTCACACCCTCAAAGGAAAGCACATTACATTGCTCAATCTCAAAAACGTAGAAGAAAACCTCGATCCTGCCTTATTCATCAGGGTGCACAAATCTTATATCATTGCCATCTCCAAAATAGATTCGGTTAAAAGCCACGAAATCACGATCCAAACTACTCCGATTCCTCTGAGTAAAAATTACCGAGAAGCCGTGATACAAAGGGTAGTGGCCGGAAAGCTCTGGAAGAAATAAGCTCCGAAAAATCAAAAATTAGTTTGATTTGATGCAATAAACCAGTAATATTCATGCTGGAAATGTGTACACGGATTTTATGGCAACGGTTCTTATCACAGGCGGCTCCAGCGGAATTGGCTTGGAAATATCTAAGTATTTTGCCCAAGCGGGTTATCAGATTCTTTGGGCATCTTTGCTAGAAGAAGAACTGACGAGTGCCAAACTCACCTTAGAAAAAGCCGTACCTGAAGTAAACATAGATACGCTCTGCATAGATTTGTCCCAAACAGAAGCAGCCGAGCAAACTTACCACTGGGTAAAAACGCAAACATCACATCTGGACGTGCTGATCAATAATGCTGGTTTTGCGACTTATGGCTATACTTCAACCATCGCGGTACAGAAGGAAATAGAGATGATTCATCTCAATGTGCTCAGCCTTTTCAAGCTAACTAGATTTTTTCTGGAGGATATGCTCGAGGCTGATGCGGGAAGCATTATCAATATTAGTTCTAATACTGCTTTCCAGCCTGTTCCCAAAATGGCGGCCTATGCCTCTACCAAGGCCTTTGTGGCGCATTACAGCCGAAGCCTTCAAGAAGAACTCAAAGCTCAAAAATCCAAGGTGCACGTGATGACGGTCTACCCGGCGGCCATTCGGAATACAAAATTTAGACAAGCCGCCTCCATGGAGCGCGTAAAAACGTTCGAAGGCTTGGTGGCTACCACCCAAGAAGAAGTAGCCAAGGATGTTTGGAAGGGATTTAAAAAAGGAAAAGATTTCGTACTGACGGGAGCCAAGCTTCGCCGTTTGCGATGGTTGCAAAAGCTGTCTCCTCACGCGCTAGTACAGTTTTTACTCAGAAAAGAATTAGAAGAACGCTGATCTACCATACATTAGGAAAGTACCCTTTACACGAATCATATCAATCGTTAAAATCATGCCTACTATCACTAAAAAAGATTTAAAACACGTGCCCGGAGATTGGGGACTGCCTTTCTTCGGACATTTTTTTGAATTTGTGTCCAATGCCACCAAGTTCTACGAAGGAAAAAAGCAAAAGCACGGAGATGTCTTCAAAATGCACACGCCCCTGGGCACAGGGGTGGTGCTATGTGGCCCGACTGCCAACAAACTGATCTTGGTAGAAGAAGCCAAATTTACCTCCAGCCAAGAAGCTTGGGAGCGCCCCATAGGTGAATTATTCCCCAATGGTCTGATGCTTATGGATGGCGAGAAGCACAAATACCACCGAGGCATCATGCAAGATGCTTTCAAGAAGGAGCCAATGCAGGGCTATCTGGATATTATGCCCGAAATCATCCGCCAAGCTATTGACGATCTGGAAGATAAACCGATGATACGAGCTTTTCCTTTTTTCAAAAACCTAACCCTCCGTGTTGCCGCTCGTGTCTTCTTTGGTTTAAATCCTCAGGAAGATCTGCGAAAAGTCAATCAAGCCATCACCGATATTGTCATTGCCTCCGCGGTTCTGCCCCTCAAAATTCCTTTTAGTAAATACCAAAGAGGAATCAAGGGGCGTAAATTCTTGATTCAATACTTTAGCGAACTCCTGCCCGAAAGACGCGCCAATCCGGGCAAGGATTTGTTTAGTAAATTTTGCCAAGCGACCAGCGAAGAGGGCGATCGCTTTACCGATCAGGAAATCATAGATCATTTGATCTTTGTCTTGATGGCTGCCCACGATACCACGGCGATTACCCTGTCGATGATGAGCTATTTTATCGGTAAATACCCCGCCTGGCAAGAAAAACTCCGAACCGAAGCCAGAACTTATCCGATTACCCAAGATACGACCATCCAAGACCTCCGACAGCTAGAAAATATGGGTTTGGTCATGAAAGAAACCCTGCGCATACATCCGCCCTTGATTACCGTTTCTAGAAAATTAGAAAGAGACTTGGAAGTAGAAGCTATTCATATTCCCAAAGATACTTTCGTGAATGTGGTCTTTCAGGTAACCCACCACGACTCGAGAGTTTGGAGCCATCCTGAGCAATTTGATCCAGAACGCTTCAATAGAGAACGAAACGAGCAATCCAAGTGCCCCTTTAGCTATGCTCCTTTTGGGGCGGGGAAGCATCACTGCATTGGCTACCAGTTTGCGGAGATTTTGGTCAAGCTCGCGGTCAGTGAATTACTTACTCGGTTCAAGGTTTCTATCGCTCATGGCTATGAAATGCCTATCAAGGATGTGCCGCTCAAACAGCCCAAGGATAATTTGCCTCTTTTCTTGGAGAAAATCTAAACGCCTCAGACTACCCGGCCTGCTTCCAATCTTTCTTTTTAGCTTTGGGTGGCTTGCGGTAGGCATAATATTGCAATACTTCTTCCAAAGCTCTGCAAATGGCTTCGTTGATCGGCAGGAAACACTGACCCAGATGAGGATCAATATTGGCTAAGCGACGGTAATAGTCACTTACCACAGGGATGGGTAAATCTCGTTTGATGTTTTTCTCCGCTGCTTGGTATTCGCTTGCATAAGTTTGCTTGATGTTTTGGCAGGTGTAGAGGGTAGGCTCTCCGTGTTTATTACGCATAGCTGAGAAACCAAACAGCCGACAAATCAAACCTCGATGGGTGTAGTTTTGGCAGAAGCCTTTTGATTGGCTTCCGATGACAGGTGAAAAAAGTGTGCAGAGATGTGGTGGATTCTTCTTGAGCTCTTCCCACTTCTCGAGTGCCATGCCTTGACGGTAATACTCTAAGGCCAAGGGTAAAAACTCCAAGACACAGGCTTCTATGCTTGGTTTTTCGCAGCATTTTCCACAGCCGGCCACGCAGCCCAGCCCCGTGTTGGTCTTGAATTGCTGGATAGCTTGCTCTAGGTTTTCAAATTCTTGGTTGACTGCTTTTACTTTCTTGATAAGACTCATAGATGATTTCTCTAATGTGAAAAATTTTAGAAAAATACATTTTTATCTTGAATTTTGCAAGCTTCTTGGAATAAAAAATCATCACCAATTGATAAAAAAAGCGGTACCGATGGGATTCGAACCCACGTATTCTCGGGAGACAGCCGAGTGCACCAGCCGCTGTGCTACGGCACCGTTTGTAGAGACGCTAGTGGGAATCGAACCCACATCTTCACAGTGGAAGTGTAATGTGTTAAGCCTTTACACCACAGCGTCTTGCTATTATTTGGAAGCACGAGTAGTAGTCGAACCTGCACCTCTACATGAGAAGTGTGGCGTGTTCGTCCATTACACCATAGTGCCAAATGGTAGTGCCGACGGGATTACGCAACGTATTGAAAATCAATCTTTTATCCTCCAAAAATTCAATCTGACTAACGAGCGTACTAACAAACCACAGGGTAGAAAATTTTGGCACGGGGGGATTCGAGCGATCAGAACTCCGAATCGGACAGGGTATCCCCATCCTCAAATGCACCACCCTCAGAAAGTAAAAATTTATCTTGGCTGAAGTGATGTCAATTGCCTAAAGTTATCGAGGTATTATAGACAAAAGCATAAACGAGCACTTGACCTTTAGCAAGCAGTAAAACCTCATGGCGGGATAGAACTACCAAAATCGTACCCCCCGAGGAACACCGCATTTTTTTGATAGAGATTCGGGTTTAATTTGGCGGGATGGAATTAGAAGAAAAGATGTTTGCCTTGATGGATCGCTACTTGGAGAGCGGTCTGAGCCAAAGAGCGTTTTGCGCTCAGGAGGGGATCACGCTGGCCAAGTTTGGCTACTGGCGAAGACGCTGGATGGGAGACGAAAAAAAATGGCTGATTTGCGCGCCGACGGATGTGAGAGGCGCACTGTCAGATCAAGTATAGACTATTACAATTATAGCCATTTATTCTTCTTCACTTGTTATGATTGACTTTCTCAACATACTCAGTTTTTCTTTTTGTTCATCTAGCTCCGATTCAATTTTGTCGAAAATAGCCTCATATCTCTTTTGAGGAGAAAGTTCATCAAAGATAATTTCCTCTTCTTTCTCATCAGAAAATATGATAAATGATTTACTCCGATTAACAAAATGTTCAAGGCGTTCAAGCATTCCTTCTTCGTCTTTTGTGAGCATGGATTTATGCTCCTTTAACCATTTTTGCTTTTTGTTCAAAAATTCAGAGTTAACTTGAGAAAGCAGACATAATCTGAAAATATTCTTGCTATTACTTTTAACAGTATTTACCATCTCTGTCCACGAACCCTCATTTGACATTTTGCTAAAGCCTCTAAAGTATGGTAATGGATGCTCCTTTTCAATTAACACCTCTAATAAATCAATAAGAGGTTTTAATCCGCTAAGTGGAGTTGAAATATTTGGTAAATGTTCTCTGTTTTTCCACAACTTTAAAATAACTTCACAACACTCTTTTTGCTTAGCTCTTTTATCGCTTTCGTCTTTTTCATTCTCTACTTGTAATATCAATTCGGCAACATAGTGTGACATCCATCGGCCAAGTGTATTGACACTTGGTTCAAGTTGTAATTCGTCAACAATTTTTTTACCCAATTTTATAATTTCTTCCTCTGATGGTTTTAACTTCTCCATTCAATTTGATTAAATATAATTTTGCATTATTTTTCCTCTCAGCTTTTTCAAAGCTATAATTTCTATCTTTGAGTCGTCTAGTGATTGTACACTCAATTAATAGGTGCATCTCTTTTTTTTGTAAAAATTTCATCAAAAAACTTGAGTCAATTTTTAATAAATAACCTGAACTCCCATCTGTACTATTTCTTAGCTTTACCTCATCTGACCAATTTTGGCACTCAAAAACTTTTTCATCATTATAAAAAGCCAGCTTAAAATCTTCGCTATAATTAATTTCAAAAACATTTTCAACTTCACTACCAAATAAAATGTAGCTTTTTCTTATTTCATTGGCAAAAGGGTCATTCTTATCTAACCCTTCATATTCTGAACTTATCTGTCTTAACCAACCTATTAGTTGAAAATCTTTTTCATTTATTTGCAGTTCATCGTCTTCTAAAGGAACCCTGTAATCGTAGTTGTCCTTTGCCGTTTGCAAAGCTCTTAAAAGAGCTTCTGATGTTTTTGGAGATACAATAGCAGAATTGACAGAAACACTTTCATAATTTCCTTCAAAATATTGAGTATATCCACCATAAGGAATGATAGTATTTATTTCTGAATCAGAAGAAAGCCCTAAAATTTCATCATAGTGACTGTCCTCAACACCATCCTTCCATTTTTCATCAAATTTATCAAATTCAGAAATCCAAAACTTTTTGTCCAATGGAATCGGGTCTCTTAAATCTGAAAGCCAAAACTCTTTCCATGTTAATGCTTCGGATTCTAACCAGTGTTCCCAAGATTCCCATGAATAGGGTTCAGTTTCCAATAGCGGTTCTTTTTCAAGTAAATCTATTGCAGCGCAATACATTCCGTGATACTCATAATACCTTCTGAGATTTTCAACAACTGGCAAACTACCGTGTCGGTTGCTGGTTAATGACCATTCTTCCTTTACATGGTCATCATCACGTGGATTCCCTGTAAAACCCAACTTTCCAGATATGCATTTATCTGCTAAGTCAGCTACATCATATTCGGATAAATTAAAACATCTTCCTAGCTGACGGTACCAATAAGGAAGGGTATCCAATGCGTCAAAATCAAATTTCCATTTGCCATTTTGGGAGTTATGTTTGCGTTGCTTCCGCTTTAACCTTTCTTCTTTTACAGGTTTAAACTTGCTTACTAACAACTTATTAATACTATTTTTTTCATCTCTTGAAAAAATAGAGTCATCATAGTTAATCAGATTTAGGCAAGTTTGTTTTATAAAATACAAAATCAAAGCATGAGGCAATTCTTTGTTTTGCGATTCTTGGAAAATATCATTTTTAAACTGGCAAATTTCTGATGGATTTTCCTTTGAAAGTCGTTCAATACATATCCATAGGTATAGCTTTGCCGAAATCCAGAAATAGGTGTAATTCCCATTTTGAAATGGCAAGCAATTTCGGGTGTTTTGCTGATTTAATAATATTTTAAGAATAGACGAATTTCCAGAATTTACAATCCGTCTTAAAGCGTGAACTCCTCTCCATCTGATTCTTTTGTCAGGATGTCCTAAAACAAATCTTATGGTTTTAGCTATTACTTCAACTGAGTTACCAGAAGGAATATGTTTATCATCCCATACACCATCAGCAAAATTTTCTTTTATTTTAGAATTCCATCTTGACAATACCCAACAAATCAAGTCCTCATTTTCCTTTTGGGTAAGGCGGTTTTTTAAAAATGCAATGGTCTGATATAAAGCAGTTGCCCCTAATTCATCAATTTTTGCTGGCAATATTTCAAAAATAATTGTCGTCAATTTAGGATCTTCAATTGAAAAAACATTGGCAAACCTTCTTACCCCTTCATAGTATATTCCATCACTCCAACTAAAATTTGAGAACCATATTTTTAACGCTTTGCCGAAGTTTTGTTTCTTCCATCGTTCAACTAACGGGTGAAAATTCCAATATTCTAACCTTTCTTTAAGTGCATCTTCAAAAGAGTATAGACTTATCAAGTCAGTATTAATGTCAATTAGTGCATCCAAATGTTGTACATAGTTTTCAGGAGTACAAATATCTTTTATATCACTCAAAAATTGAGAAATCTGAGGTCTTACAAAATGATATTCATCATCTGCCCTAATCCTTTTAAGGGCTTCATTGAGGCTTGATGTAGAAACTACATTTACCTCCTTAACGTCAACTTTTATGATTTTCTCATCTTCTGACTCTTGTTTACTTATAGCTGCTTGCCTTGAGCTTTTTTCTTCATCACTATTACTGTGTAAATTGGTGATAAATTGATGGTACTTTTCAAAGTTACTAATCACATCCCTATTTATAAACCTTCCATCCTTAATAGCTTCGTAAATAGATTTAACAGTTTCTTTTTTCTCATTCGTACCACAATTGATTTGGATGTCCCGAAGTATATTATTTACAAAACTGCTTTTTTGTCTTCCGTTATTTGTAGTATCAAATTTTTCAATTAGCACTTCAATACATTCAACATAACTTTTCCAGTAATAAATATTTAAAGGCAACATTGAGCTACCAATTTCGGGTGTCATAAAACCTTTCTCCAGTGAAATTCTAAGAATCGGAAGAATTTGCTCGGTTATGTCAGCCACATATCTGTGACTCCATCTGCAAATAACAGAAAAGGAAGTGGCACAATCTAAATATGTAATTCCTTTTATCCCCTCATCCAAAGGGAAATGGTCATAGCCACTCAAGCGACTATCACAGAATTCTACAAATCGTGCAAACTCAAATGCCAAGTGAGGATTCTCTTTCGTTATTCCTAATTTTGAAAGACTATATAAGCACTTTATTTGCTCCTGCGCCTCAATATCAATTTCCGAAACTGCATCTACTGCTTTTTCAAAATAAAATCTGCTAACTTGTTCATCAATGCTTCTGATAATTCTTGCAGATTGAATATAATAATTAACCATGTCACTTGATGTGAAAGCCGATTCTTGAATTAATGAATCTATTTCATCGAGCAACTTGTAAGTGTGTTGTTTTAGTTTCTCAATAGAAGATACCTTTTTTGTAATTGCAATTCTTAAAGAAATACAATTTTGATTTTTGTTTTCAAAGGACTTAATGACAGTTTCAAGTAGTTTGCCATTATTCTCAATAAAAGGAAGTACATCGATTAAAATTAAGGCAAGAAAATTCAGCTTATATTGAACCCAATGGCTGTCATAATATCTAAAATCCCAATCATCATTAATACTTTTGCATATAGCTTGAAGCTGTGATTTTAGTTTGTCTTTATCTTTTTTTATGAATACATCTGCTCTAAGTTGGTATATTGAAATTGCGTGTTTATAAAATCCATCAAATTTTCTTTTCTCATCTTCCCTATATCTTCTTGATTCATAATCCTCTTCTTTTTTTGTTACCTTAAATTTCTCTGGATATATATCTTCTAATTTTAAAGAACTATCAATCAGCACAGCTTTTAATGCCCATTTTTTTAAATACGAATCTACAGCTATTTCTTCATTATTATCCATATATGGATTATCTATAAGAGATGGAACACTGTCCGGAAGTTGAACATTAATTTGTTCAAGTATTTTTAAAACTTTCTCTTTGTTGGACAGGCTTGACCTAATATTTAACTCACAAAATGAAAGAATGGAGGGCAATAAATGAATTTTAAATTTTAATCCTCTAGATAATAGCTTTAAAATCGTTTCTCCAATATAATTGAGGTTGAATGGGGATGTTTCAGAGAACTTGACCTTTTGCAGAATCATCAATTTGGTATAAATAGGTAAACTCAATGGTTCTAACCATTCTAGTATCTGTTTTTCATCAGAATACTTTAAAACTTCATCTATTAAATAATTAGTCGCCCGAAATACAGTCTCTTTAGGAGTCCACCTATTCAACCAATTAAAAGCAACTTGGGAACCGAATATCCTTAAATAAGCTTCTGCTCCATAAGCTATATCCTCATCTATAATTCGATAATTTCTTAATTCTTCTGTTTCCTTTTCTCGCATTAACCATTCCACCCATTTCTCAGCAGTTTTCAAGTGCCTTTTTGCAAGTTCAGTTGAATTGGTTTCCCTCGAATAAATTGCAGCTAACTGATAATGAAAAGAACCTGACCATGACTTTTCTTCTGATTGTAAATGAAGTCTTTGCAATGAATCAGTTTCACCGAAAGAGGCAACTAAATCTGCATTTGAAATTAGTAAATTGTTTAAAGCAACATCCGTTTTTGCAGCATCAGCAGCGACAAAGGCAAGTTTAAAAAATGCGAGATTGTCATCTGCATCGCTACTAACTTTCATTGCTAACTTCGTTCTTTCGATATAGACCTCTTTTTTTCTAACTGGGTCAACTGGTAGTGCCTTATATTCTTCATTTAGAACAATATCTTTTAGCTTTTCCTCATACTTTGCTTCATATAAAGCAATACCGAGATTTATTGATGCGTATTCATCCTCATTTGCTTTATCAAGAAATAAATCAGCTATTTTGCTATATATTTCATCATTTGACTTGTACCTTCCCCGAATGTAGTTTTCAAAGTCTTCATCTCTGAATGAAAAATTGTTGTTGTCTAAAACTAATCCATGCCAAATATCGGTTGATAAATCTTGAAGTAATTTTTCGCTTAATCCTGAAATAACTCCAATATATGAAGTAGGCACAGGACGAGGCAATGAAATAAGATTGGCAAAGAATATATTAATTATTTCAGTTCCATTGCTGCCTAACTTCTTTGCTGCCTCAACGATTCTTTCCTGAATCAAATCCTCTACCTTTTTCCCATTTGGTTTCAAATAGTTAATTACTTCTTCAATTCCTTGATTCTTTAAATCCAAAGCATAGGTTTGTACTCTCGGAATACCGCTTGTCAGGTTATGAAAATCTTGTATTTCTTCTTTTGTACTTTCAGGGAAATAGAACTTCAAATGTGTTTCTGTCTCCTCCAAGTCGAATGGGTCTAATGGTATGTCAATATAGTTTTCAGGAAGACCAAGGGAATCAACTCTATGACTTCTAGATGTTACAATAAGCCTAAAACCATCGGCATAATTTTCATTAACTAAATCTTGAATGAAACTTTTGGTTTGACTTTTCTCTGCTGCCGTTACACTATTGTCGGCAGCATCAACTATTAAAACCAAAATGGAGTTGGGGTTTCTTTTCTGTAATATACTTATTGCATTTCCAATTCTACTTTTCAATTCTCGGATTAAAATATGTGACTCACTATCAGTAGATAATAGAAATGGAGAGCCTATTTTCTTAGCCATTTCATTGGAAATTTGAAGGATAGCTTCCTTATGTAAATGTCTGCTGTCTGAGGGATTGAGATATGAACCAGCCCCATAACAGTCAAATAATATTACTTCCGAATCTTTTGAGAAGTTTTTATTGATTAGTTGAGAGATTGTTGACTTACCAATGCCAGCCCCAGCATGCAAGCAAATAGGTTTTCCTGTATTATTTTTGATTATTTCATCTATTAAAGTTTTTACCTGCTTTCGCTCAACTAAATTTTCGATTTCTTCAAAACTATGAGATACAGGAAATAGTCTTTCCATGCTCATTTGTAAGCAATGGAGGAGGTCAATTTCAGTTATTTTGTTTTTCCCTATTGCAATAGCCTCTGGAAGCATCTTTCGCCAAACCATACGAAACAATGAATCACTTTGATTCAAATTCTGGATGCCAATATTTCTTAATGCCGCAATAATTTCTAATTCTTGATTATAGCTTGAATTAGTTCCACAATCTTCAAAATCCAGCAACCTCAAAAAATCAACAAACTCAACAGGTTCTAACTTTGTAGCGGATTGAAGTTTTTTTAATATAGTTTGTTTTTTTGGAAAACTATCAAGAATTTTTTTTAGGTAAGTTTTCGATTTCTTCTTTATTAGGAATTCCTGAATATCTAAGATAATTTGCTTTTGCCCTGAACTTATATTCCTGTTACTTACAAGCTTTAGAGATAATTTCTCTAACACGGAATCACGACCAAATTCTTTCAAAAAGGTTTTATAAATTTGAGCAAGCCTATGCACAAGCGAGCCATCAGTTGAACCACTTTTTTTACCTTTATATAATTTTGAAAAAGTCCAATTCTCATTAACTCTACGAGTGCTATATTTTAATTGGGAAACAACGACTTTTTTTGCATCATTAAAATTTTCTCCACCAAAATACTCTGCTATATCAACTCCAAGAAGCTGGTTTCCATAAGGGTCGAGTTTAAGAGCATTTTTTGGATCAATTCCTTCTATGGTAATAGCTTTTAATCCATCATCCTCAAAGTTTAATAGATTAAAAGTCTTCTTAATAGTCCATAGGACATGAAAATCATCCCCAGCATTTGATTCTGGAGCTTCTGATATTGTTTTTTTCAAAATTCTTTTCTTAATAATTGGCTACAACGGCGGCGACTAAACGCTGTTTTTCAGCACCAAGCCTTGGGCTTGAGAGTTGAAAAATAGCGTTTAGTCAGGGTTGTCGTTTCGTAGCGACCGCAGGGAGGTATGAATGCCCCCCAACCCACGTTGCTTTTTCTTTAAGGGTTCTGCTTGCTACAGTTAGCTAATTCTAATCTACCCATCCCCACCATTTTCTCCAACACTTTAACCTTGCAAACTTCCCCAACCTTGTGCATTCTCACGTAAGTAATGGGCGAAATGGGTATTTTTTGAAAGATTATTCTTTGTTTCATACCTCATTCCTACCTAGCTCGCGCCCTCTATAATGGCAATCTCCTCCTCACTCAGCCCGTAGAGCTGATAGACCAACTGATCTTTTCCTCTTCCTCAAATGCGCCACCATTGGACAGTGAAAACAATCTTACTGAAGGATGACAATGGTCTAAATTTATCGAGGAATTATACTTATTCCTTCAATTATAAATTTGTTTTTTTGAAGCTTTCTAAGTAAAACGACCTTGTAAACTTTATCTAGTTTTGTATTTATTTCGTAATATCTTTTATGAATAGAGATATTACGGTTAGTTATACTCCTTCACATAATAAGAGGTTTTTTCTAAAGCCGCTTATTTTATAAACATATTCTTTGTTTTTTGTTTAATTGTTAATATTATTGGATAATTTAGCGCAGATTCACAATGAATAAGCATAAATTATTAGCAATGGATACACATCAACCTAAAATTATATCATTATTTACTGGATGTGGCGGTTTAGACCTTGGATTTCATCAAATGGGCTATCAAACAGTTTGGGCTAATGATATAGACCACTGGGCAGTACAAACATTCAGGAAAAATTTCAACAATACAATTATAGAAGAAAGTATTGAAAAAATTGATGCCAATGATCCCACTATCCCAGATAGTGATTTGATTTTAGGAGGCTTTCCTTGTCAAGATTTTTCAGTCATATGGAAAAGACCCGGGTTAAATGGTGAAAGGGGAAATTTGTATAAAAGTTTTCTCCGTTTTGTGAATGCTAAAAAGCCAAAAGCTTTTGTAGCAGAGAATGTTAAAGGGCTTCTATCTGCTAATAAAGGTAAGGCAGTCAAACAGATTATAGAAGACTTTGAAAGCATTTCCCCAGGTTATATGGTTAAATTACAACTTTACAATTTTGCCGAATATGGAGTACCACAGTTTAGAGAACGTGTACTAATTGTAGGTGTTAGACTTGATACTGGTTTTAACTTTGAGCATCCGAAACCAACTCATGGTCCAAATGGTAAAAAACCCTATTTTACAGCTGGCAAAGCATTGGAAGAAGTAGAGACTGCTCTACATAATAATGAGAAATTAAAGATAGCTCCCAAGACAGTTGAAAAACTGAAACTTATACCTGAGGGTGGAAATTTTACTGATATTCCAGAGGATCATCCTTTATATGTAAAAGGCATGATTAGCCATGTTTACAGAAGAATCAAAAGAGATGAACCTGCAAAAACTATAATAGCCGCTGGCGGAGGCGGTACTTGGGGCTATCATTACCCAGAACCGAGAGCACTTACTAATAGAGAACGCGCAAGGTTACAATCTTTTCCTGATGATTTTATCTTTGTGGGTTCAACTACTGAGGTAAGAAGACAAATCGGAAATGCAGTTCCCCCTGTTGGCGTCTATGAAGTAGCTAAGGCAATGATGCCACTTTTTACCGGGCAATATGAAAGACTTGACTTATATGAACTATTTGACAAAGCAAAACAAATAAACCGTAAAAAAAGAACATTGGCTTAAATCCAATATAATCAGCTATGGAACTAATCCACTCAGACATTCCGCCTATCAAGACATTGAACTCTTCCTTGTTTGAGCACTTTAAAAAGAATATTAAAGAGAGTGATAAGCTAAAAATCGCTAGTGGGTACATCTCAACTGATTCACTCACCGAGCTAAGGAAAATGATAGAGTTAAATAACGGGCCTAGTCTTGAATTAATTATTGGGATGCACCATTTTGAAGGTTTTACTCAGGTTCAGTTTGAGTCGGCTGCTTACCTTGATGATTTTTTAGTTACCAGTAATCTCGGTCAGGTATTCGTCTGTAAAAGCTTCAAATTTCACGGTAAAATTTATCTTTTTGAGAAACAAAATAAAATCTTTTCAACTGTTATTGGTTCATCTAACCTTCACAATGTTCTTGATAATACTAGGAGAGTATTTGAGATAGATGTAGAATCCAGCCAATCTCAGATATGTAAACAAACTGATAGTTTGTTCCAGCAATTAGCAAATAAGGCTTGTGATCCATTTGCAATATATAAATCTTCTCCACATATCATTGACCAGAAAAATAAGCTGTTAAATGGTGATCATAACGTTGATTATATTGAGGAAAGAGAGTACTTGAAATTATACAATGAAAATCCTCAGGCTTTAAAATTTAATATCTCTCTTAAATCCGACTCTGCTACTAAAAGTAATTTGAATATATACTTTGGCAAAGGCAGGAAAACAAAAAGTGGCTTTATACTACCGCGTCCTTGGTATGAGGTAGAATTAATTGTTTCTAAAAAGATTACATCGTTACCAGGTTATCCAAGAGGTGAGGTTTTCAGTGTTATAACTGATGATGGATGGAGGTTCTTGTGCTACACATCAGGTACTGATTTTAAGAACTTTAGGTCGAAGGATGATTTAAGGACATTAGGTAGGTGGATTAAAGGTAGGTTAGAAAGCTCGGGTGCTTTAAAAATTGGAGGCTTAGTTACCAGTGAGGTATTTGAAAAATATGGTAGAAATAATCTAGAACTAATTTCTACCAGAAATCCAGATGTTTGGTTATTAAACTTTAGTAATAAATGAGTTACCGAGAAGATTATTTACAGAGAGTTCGCGAAGTAAACCCTGCTATTGAACAGAGTGTATCAAGCACAATCAATGAAATCATTCCAAAACACGTTAAAAATTTTGATTTCAAAAGCCATAAAAATGGCTTATTGCTTGGTAACGTGCAAAGTGGTAAGACAGGACAAATGCTTGGGATAGTATCAGCCGCGGCAGATGAGGGTTTTAAATTGTTTTTGCTATTTACTTCTGATAATGTAACTCTGCAGGAGCAGACCTACATTAGAGTCCTTCGTTCATTCTCTCATTTCAACATATGCACTGAGAGTGATGAACTAAGGTTCCGACATATAGAGTTAAAGCAGCCTACAATTATAATACTCAAAAAAAACTCGCGAAAACTTGAAACATGGCGAGACATTTTAGGAAACTCTGAGTTTTGCAACGGACACCCACTATTTATTGTTGACGATGAAGCGGACGCAGCGAGTTTGAATACACAAGTCAATCACCCAAACAGGCCGAGAAGTACTATTAGTAGGATAATAGATGAAATTAGAGCGTTGAATCATTTTTCAAGTACCTTTTACCTTCAGGTGACAGCTACTCCCCAAGCCATTCTATTGTTAACACAAGCAAGTGGACAGAAGCCATCATTTGTCCACTATGTATCTCCAGGAGATAACTACTTGGGTGGGGATTTCTTTTATGGTGAAAATGGCTCATCTGCAATTCGCTTAACACAAGACGATGAGTTAGACGATCTTCTAACTCATGGAGAACCAATACCTGATGGTTTCAGAAGTTCTGTATTAACCTTTTTATTAACTTCTGCTCATGTGATCCTCAGTAAATCTAAAAAAGTTTGTAATTTTCTTATTCATCCAAGTTCGCGTACTGATGACCATGCGACCATAGCTAATAAGATAGAGACATTTTTGAATGATCTTCTTATTGCAGTGTTAGAAGGAGGTTTAGAGAGAGACTTGGAAGAGATATGGGAGGATTTACAACAAACGCAACCTGATTTAAAATCTTTTTACTCTTTGTACAAATTTATTGAGGAGTCATTGCAAGAAGAAAAATATAATACGATTGTGTATAATTCTGCCAGTAGTGACGACCGTAATACAGAAGAAGGAATGAACATTATTATTGGGGGCAATAGCCTAGGTAGAGGGGTTACATTTCCATCCTTACAAACGGTTTATTATTGTAGAACTGCAAGGACTATTCAGGCGGATACCTACTGGCAACACTGTAGGATGTATGGTTATGATCGGATACCTGGCTTAATGCGGGTTTTTACACCTCCATTGCTTTATGATCGTTTCCAAAGTTTGAACAGAGGAAACCAAGCTATTATCGGACAAATAGTAAAGGCGAATGGTAATTTTAGTCTATTAAATTTCATTACACTCAGACCTACAAGAACCAATGTTGTTGATGCTTCTGCTTTAAATATTATTCCGGGAGGCACCAACTTTTTTCCAACATACCCAATAAGTGACAATGTTTTGGCTATAGATGAGCTTGTTAAAACATTAAAATATCATGTTGGAACATACAATATTGAGAATATCTCTTTTGCTATCAAACTTATGCAAAATCTTGGCAGTGAAGAAGAAGACGACTGGGATCAGAAATTGTATCTGAATGCCCTAGAAGCACTTCAGGGAGCGAATTCAAATACTGAGATAATCATAATCATCAGAAAAGGCAGAAGGATCAGTAAAAACTCACGTACCTTGCTTTCACAAACCGATAGAGAACTTGGTCAGCGTTTTGCTAATATAACCGTTTTGACATTATATCGTGTGGAGGATGCACAAGGATGGGAAAAACTACCAGTTTGGATACCAAATATTAAATTTCCTCATAATTTGACATTCTATGAATCTGATGGGTAAATAGGGATACAGAAACTTGTATCTTCACATATTGCCTCAGATAAAATATTCAAATCCAACCTTCCATCTGATTGGACGGGTAAATACTCCACTTCAAAGCCTATATCTTCCAAATGAGCACAGGTATCTAATACGGCTTTATGTTCAGTCTGAGTAGTAATCACATGATAGCCTTTGTTCTGTAACGCAAGTGCTACTCCTTTCAGGCTGAGGTTAATCGCTTCGGTAGCTCCTGAAGTGAAAATAATCTCTCTCGGTTGGGCTTGTAGTAAGTTTGCCACTTGGGAGCGGGCGTTCTCTATGGCAGACTTGATTTGCTTGCCAAAACGATGAGTACTGGAAGGATTAGCATAAAGTATTTGAGAATATTTACTCATAACCTCCCAAACTTTCGGATCAAGAGGGGTAGTGGCATTATTATCCAGATAGATGAATTCTTTAGTTAGGATGCTATCCATAGCGAAAACGGTAGACTTTGTTTGTTAGAAGTTATTTCAAAATTACTAATTTTCTAGTTTTTGAGAACGGTACTTTCTCACTACAACCGAATCGATTTTAACTAATAAGCTTTTTATCAAAGCCCGCCAATCTCTACCAAGCCTCAGAATCACAGGGATTTGAGGCGGAGATTTTGTAATTTTTACGTGTAAATAACTGCAAGCGATCCGCAAGCCCAGGCGTAAGAAACGCAAGCCGATCCGCAAGCAGACCTGTTAGAAAACCCTCAAATAAGCGTAAAAACCAAGATTATGCCTAGAACCTGTGTCATCTGTGGTACTTCCCTCGCTGGCAAAAGGAAAGATGCCAAGACTTGTTCGCCCAAGTGCCGAGTCGCCCTCAGCCAAATCAAAACTCAGGAGGCCGAAGCGCAAACAAGCGATCCTACCCCCGTGGCCGTGGCTACGGGGGAAGCTCAGGCTACTGCCTCTCCGCCCCCGCAAATTCCTAGCCGCGAAGAAAATTTGATCCGAAGGCTTGAAGAGCTGAAGCGAACCGCCCAACTCCGCGAATTGGAGCTGAAGCAATTTGACGAAAAATATGTGCACGTCTACCAACAGCATCTCGAGTTACTGACTAATTCGCTCAAGGAAGTGGACTACGAAATCGAGGATAAAAGAAAAATGCTCTCCTACAGCGATGACCTGTTACATACCGTTCTCCCCCGGGAAGAACGCCCCGAGGTAGAGTACAGATTTTGGCAAATAACCCCGACCAACTACAATCTCGGGCCTACACGCCAACGCCTAAGAAATGAAGTACAGTCCGCCAATTACCGTCGGGCAGTACTCAAGGAACAGCTTGCCGGTGTAGAACTGCACCAGCGAACTGCACAGCAAAAACGAGCCATGCTTGTGAGCCTCCTACAAGCCGACCGCGACCGCTTGACTGAGCTGGAGAACCATTACTTTCGCCACACGCCCTATCGGGATAGCAAGCGTTCTGCCCCGAGCAAAACCGAAGAAATTGCCCAAAATCAGGCCGAACCTCAGCCAAAACGAAGAAAAGGCAAGACTCAATCGGGCTTGGCCGTGCTGGAAACCAAATTCAAACCCGCCCTGACATTCAGGTACAAAATGGGTCAGTTTTTGGGCAAGATAGATCGCGATAAATTCGTGATCGCCCTCACGGGAGAAGCGGGAGCGGGCAAATCTGATTTTAGTTTTTATCTCTCCGCGCTGTTCACGTGCCACGAGCTTACAGTAAAGTACTTCTCGCTGGAAATGGGCATCAACGAAACTGTCCAGCAAAAGCTGAGGCGTTACAAATTGCATAAGCGATTTTACATCACCGACGAGGCAGATTTAGAAGATATAGAGCTAGACGCGCCCGAGTATGACGTGATCGTGGTGGATAGCTTCGGCAAGCTAGGCGCGAAGGCCGATGACTTAGATCGTTTGAGGAATCAGTTTCCAGATACCATGTTCGTCTTTATCTTCCAGAAAACCACCGCCGGGACAATGCGCGGAGGCTCCAAGATCATCTACGACTGCACCATGAATATCAACCTGCGGGTAGACAAAGAAACGCAAAGGCGACAAGCCGTGATGGTCAAAGCCCGAAATGCTCAGCAGGGTCAAGTATTTAACGTACCGCAATTTCAATAAAACCAAAAATGAATACAGCAGAACCAAATCAATCTCAAAAGAATCCTGAAAGCCAATGTATCTGCCCTGATCCCTGGGAAAGCTGGCCGAGTAGAAAGCTGATTATCAGCCTCTCAATAGTCATTAGTTTGATGATTCTAATCTTCCTCCTCCCCTACTTCCTGCGGGGCACGGCCAGCACCATCCACGCCTGGAAGGACGTGAAGGACGCGGTTAAACGCTAAGTGCTGATTCTGCGGATTTAGCCAACCAAAACGCATTCAAGTCTTTGTAACCTTTGTAAATGTATGAGCAGTCAAACGATTTGCTCTGGTACTCTCTATGATGCTCAGTGATCCATCGGGTGGCTTTTTGCCCTGCCTCGTCATGATCCAGAAAGAGGTTGGCTCGATGGAACATAGAGATGTAGTTCATACTGTATTCTTTGAGGGACAAGGAATTGAGAATCAAAGCGGGATAACTGGGATACTCCTGGGCGTTATAAGCCATTGCGCTTAGAAAATCAAACATCCCCTCGAAAACTAAGATCGTTTGGGACATTCCACGGGGGATGATGCTTACCGATTTCTCACCCAGGTTGTTTTTCATCAGGCTATTACGTAACTCGTAACCGTCTTTATCATTCTTCCACCCGACTGAGAAATAAGGTTTATCTTTTCCCGGGGCGTAGTAATAGACTTCTTCCAAGTAGAGTTTAGCCAGATCAAGAGGTATCTTCCGCTCCTGCACCACGTAATCGCTAAGAGCCTGATTGTTGCCCAGAGGTTTGACCGCGTGAAGTTTTAGAACAGACGAAGATGATTTAAGCGATTCTTGGTATCCTTCACTGGATTTTAGCTCTTGTTCTGGAAACTGCTTTCCCAAGAGCTTGTAAACGGCCTCTACGAAAGTGATATTTTCCAGTCTGGTCATCAACTCAACTACATCGCCATCTTCTCCCGTACCAAAATCTATCCAATGATTGAGTTCTTTGTCTACTTTGAAGCTGGGCTTGCTGTCTTCCCGTAGAGGGGAAGACATTAGCACGTATCCGCCCCGATCGTAAGCGATAGCTTGACCTCGGTTTTGCAGGTAGGTGATGATGGAAACCTGCTTGGCTTTCTGAATCTGTTCCTCTGTGAATTTTCTCATGGTTTATTTGGTGGGGGGCAATGAAAAAGAAAAAATGGTCTTTTTTTTTTCATTGCCCTAGTTTGTACTTATTCGTGAATTCTGGTTTTTTTTACTTTCAAAATTTTCTCAGCTTTGAAATTTTTTTACCTAAAATACCAAAGGCTATTTTTTGAGTTCTAATTGACTAGCTGTCAAAGCTTTGAGCAATTAGGTAGTTTTTAGGTAAAATAGGTAGTTTCTATTTTGTGGAATCTGTTTTACCTATTCTACCTAATTTTTACCTATTTATAATATACTAATTATCAATATATTATATATTATTTAGGTATTTTAGGTAAAATAGGTAGTATGTAGAGAGTGCCAGTTTTTGTCTATACTGGAAGCTTCTTCTTATCTTCATACTCCTTGTTATCAATTTCATTTTTTTGCATTTTTCTAATACTACTTGGCTTCCACTCTTCTCTTTTGAAAATGTAGTAGCTTGCTTTCTTCCAGAGTGGGGCGAACTCTCCTTGTTTTGCATTGTGCATTTCGTGTGAGCTGAGGCAGTAGAATTTATAATTTTTTTGCTTGCCTTCCTGCTCGTAGATGGTCTGCATTTTTCTCTCCTCCTTGAGATACTTCTTGATCTTGAGTGCTTGTATCCCGTAACTATTACGCCTCTTGATTTCATGGGCTAAATCCTGAGCGGTGTAGTAGAGTTCATCTACCTCGAAAGCCTCGAAGGCGTCTGATAGGTACTCGTCAATTACCTTCTGCCAGACTGGTTTAGAATTTGCCTGGATTTCTTTTAGTGCATCCGTTTTCAGGACTTGATCTGGGAACCAGGCTCGGCTTTCTGCTTCCTTGTGTTTCAATTCTCGGGTCTGGAGAAGGTGCAGGAAGGCGGGTAGTTCTTCTAGCATTCGATCCCAAGCTCCTGGTACTTTCTTGGCGAAAGGCTTGACTTTGAGCACAAAGTAGCGGGTTTCCTCCTCGGGAATCCACAGGTTTTCGGGATCATTCAGACACATCACTAATTTTTTGTAATTATCTACTTCCTTAGAATCAGAGAACTTCATTTCCAGCATGGCTTTTTTGGCTGTGACCATTTCTTTGATACGCTCGATTTGTTGTTTTTTCTCTCCATCCTGAAACATTTCATCAATTCCGACGATGAGCTTGGTAGAGTAGTGCGCGTTAAAGGCTTTCTGGAAGCTTTCATTATTCAAAACCACGGCATTGCCTTGGAAAATGGCTTTGAGTAGATTGAGGAAGGTAGTCTTTCCAGTTTCCCGTTCCGTGGAAATAAAAGCTAGAATAGGCAAAATTTGGCGAGGCTGGCGATAAAGCAAAGTGAGCCAATCTAGCAGAATCGCCTCGGTATCTTGATTAGGACTCTCGGTCTGACTGGTCAGATGTGAAATTAAATTTAAAATAGTATCGCAGTTACCCGCTCGAGGTTGGTGGGTGAGGGGATTATACAGATTAAATCTACCTTTGATCTCTTCCTGATAGTTTAAGTTATCAGGATAATTGATAACATCTACGAATTTCCGCACATCCTTATGAGGCTCTTTATTCCTGCTGGTGGCGAAGTCGTCTTTGATGGTCTCTTTCTTCCAGCGGTGCAGTTTTCGTCCTTCCTCTGTATCTTTTGACATTCTATAATATTCTGTTCCAATTCGCACGTAACTATCTAGACTGTCGGCATCCTGAGCCACATTAGTTGGTAGCTTTTTGCTTGATTTTAGTTGATTCTTATTTGTTTTGTTTGTATCTTTAGGTACTGTATATTCTGGTTTGGTCATGGTTATGGGGTTTAAAAAATTTGACCATTCATATCGAAAAAGGCTTTCTCCTGCCAGAGAAAGCCTTTAATTTTTTTTATGATTTTTTATCTTTATTTGGCGGATGTGCCCTTTGGATAGCCTCCTCATCCGGACGGATTGCTCGCAGCACGGTTAGCAACAGCCTTAGGCTTTTTGCCTGCTCACCTCCTTCCGACTCGACTACATAGCGGACAATTTCCGTTATTGCCGTGCCGAATTCGTATAAATCTTCGGCACTCATTCCTTCTATTTCGAGGGCGTAGTTGCCCGTTTTTTCGTTGAGAAATATCATAGTTTTTTGTCTTTTTTTGATTTTTGATGGTGGTCAATTTGACCAGCTTTTTGCCCGGTCAAGGTTTTCTGTTTTGTTCTTTTCGGAATCGCTTTACGGAGCTTTGAGAGCACTGCATTACAGAGGCTATTTCCCGATTATTAAGGTTTTTATCAATTAACTCTTGCATTTTATCATAATCGATAGATGCTCCCCTTGTCTTTCGTTTCTGGGCTGATTTTGAACTAAACTCAAACCCTAGTTTATTTACTCTTACTGGAGTAATATCAAAGACAGGTTGAGCCAACTTAGTAGGCTTGCCAATTTGCTCATTTGTGTCTGCTTCTGTCATTTTGAGCGAATTATCCTGCTTGTCATTATTATCATCAGGCAGGTAGCCTAGCTCTGAAGCTTCCACAAAGACATGGCCGAGATAAAAGGCAATGAAGTACAAGCAAATAAGCGTAAAGGCTTCTACACTCAATGAAGCGTAGAGCATATTGCGCACAGTGTAGCTCGTCTCATTACTATTTTTGGTACTCTCCTTACTCTCGAGTTCAGAGAGATGGCCCTGGGCTACTTCCATAGCTCTTTCTAGTCTGGCTTTCTCAGCACGATTAGCTTTCAAGCTCTCAGCTTCGTCAGTAGTAAGCCCCCACTTGCGCTCAATCTCTCTAGCTTGCAGGGCTTGGATATTGGCCTCAACGGAGGAGAGCTTCCGAGAAAAATAGGCTTGGATGCTATCAGCTTTTGTCTCGTAGTTCGCTTTGATCTGCTCACTTTTGTCTGTAGCTTTCTCAACCCACGATCTAGCTCCCTGTACCGAAGAATATACAGACAGTGCAACCAACACGGCTCCCAGCAAAGCATACTCGTATCTAACCCTAAACTTTTGCCGGATAGCTTTTGCCTTGATAAGCGATATTAGAAAACTTGCGAGGATCACTCGCTTTGCTACCTCTAGGAGTATAAGCACTAGCCCTGTTACTGCACTGACCATGACTCTACGCCAATCATCTGACAAGGTAGGAAGTAGATTTGCAAGCAGGTGATAGACGAACATGAAGGCTAGTCCGGCACTGGTTACTTGAAAGAAGAGCAGGGCGACAATACTCAATCGATACTTATCTTTATTTTCTTCAAGAAAAGACTTCTCTTTGAATCGCTCATGAGCGATTTCCACGATGGTATTTTCACCAAGAGAGGTTCTCAGAAAATTAGCGTTGCTTTGAAAATAGCGTGAAGGACTTTGGCGAGGGTTCATCAAAGATTTTTTATATTTCATTTTTCTTTTCTTCTGTTTAATCTTTGAAAAGCTTCTCAACTTCGCTCGTGTGCACCCACCATGATCCAAGAATTTTTTTCTTTTTTAATGGGGCAAGTTTATTAAAGGTCTCGTTAGGATGTTTGCCGTGGAGCCAACGGTTTAGTGTCTGATTCGACCAGCCTAGCTTTTGCGTAAGTTTATGTGTCGGAACCCATTCCTCCCAAACTTGGGGTTTTTTCTCTTCTACAAGACATTTAATCTTAGAAATCTCGTCTTTTATTTCTAAAATTTGGTCATATAAATTTTTCATTTGTAAAAATTTTTGATGTAAAAATATATTGATTGAGTAAAGTTAGAGGTATTTGAATTAAAATGCAATACATACACACAAATTGTCGCGCAAGTATTGAAAATTTTTTTTGCTATTCTGGAAATCCATCATTTTGACTCGCTTCATAAGATAAAAAGGGTTTGGTGTTAAAGTCTAGCTTCAGAAGCTTTGAGGCATCAATCTTCCTTAGTATATCTACCAAAGTTAGATTTATAAAAACGTTGGTGAGCGACTGAGTTTTTTCCTCTGCTGCATCTCTCTCATAATCACGCTCTTCAATGAGAAATTCTGTGTATTTTTTATTATACCCACAAAGAAACCAATCAAATCTTGTCAGGAACTGATTTTGGTCAAATAGAAAAAGATCGTGTGTTGCCTCAACTAGGCTCTTAATCACAGCAATCTCTTGCAAAGGTATTTTCTTAAAGATAGGGTGATAGCTAGATAGCTTTTCTGTATCCGAAATAATTTCAATCAGAAATTGGGACAAGTTCACGGCAAGCATATCAAATTCACTATAAAAGTCCTTTCGTTTCAACTTACCGTATGATGAACGATGTCTTATTACAAACTCTATAATTTCTTGCTCCTTTATCACCAATGGGTGTGTATTAATTTCTTTAAACTCTTCGTCAGTTACGACGACATCAGCAAGTTTGCTACGAGCTTCTAGGTTATTTCTTTCAAAGACCGCTTTATAGTAAAGAGGATATCTCTCATTACCTTCATCATCCTTGATAGGCTTTAAACGCTTATTAGGGTAATGCGTAATACTCAGTTTCTTGCCGCTTATTTCTGTTGCTATTCCCATTTCGTATTTTTTAAGGCTTGATTTCTCCGCTCAGGAGAGTCCTTTAAGTAATGTTCGGCCAATGTCTTAGAGGTTGTCCCCGTGATGCTGGCCACTATATCTAGGTTCTTATTCTGGCGATTAACCATATCCGTTACAAAGGTGATCTTCCCCAGATGGCTATGGAGTCGCTTATTGATCCCGGCCATATTTGCAATCTCTTTGAGGCTTCTATTAAAGTAGCCTTCATTGAGGCGGGCAAAGATTACATCGCTATCATTACCTAGGTATTTCAAAATGATCCCTTGGGGCTTACCTCCATACAAGCCGTGTAAAGGCAAATCCTTAACCCAGCGACTGCCTTTTTTGCGAGGTTTGAAAGTAAGATACATTTCCTCTCCTTTGATGCTCAGATAGGATTTCTTGAAATTCAAGAGATCACCCAAGCGCATTCCCGTGTAGCACATATATAAGAAGCCATCGCGCACTTTCTCCAGGCTTTTCAAGTCTGCATCAAAGTCTAGGGCTTCCAGCTTTTGCATTTCTTCGGGAGATAGGGCATCTCTCTTGGGATCATCCACTTGGATTTCAAGTTGTGAGCAGGGGTTGGATTTGTCGTAGTAGCCAAATTTGATGGCTCGGTTGATCTGGCTGCTCAGCACTGCTTTGTGCCGATCACGCGTACTACCTGCAAGCCCTTCGCCAATCAGGTAGTTGTCGAACTTGTAGAGCAACTTGTAATTTAAGTCCTCAAACCGTACTTCGCCAAAGACCTTGCGCAACCTCCTGAGTACTATGCGAAGTCCTCTCTTCGTCTGATGGTCTATGTCCTTTCTCTCTTCAATGTCTTTCTCCATAAAAACTGTGAAGGAAACGGTTTCATCGTCCTCTTTCCCCCGCAGGGCTTCTTTGAAATGATCTATATTGGGAGTAAGCCCTTTCATATCAAGCTCAGCTCTCATATCATTCAGCGAGGTTTCCATCTCGAGGATGGCCTTGTTCCAGGTACGATGATTAGGGTGTTTCCGATTGATCTCAGATTTTCTGTCGCTCCAATGCCCGGGCTTGATTCGATAGCCTGTGGAGAGGTAGTAAGGAATGCGGTGGATAATGATCCTGAAATGGATCAAAGCTTCTCCATTTCTGTCTAACTTGTTGGTACGGTTGAATACCCTTTTGATGCTAATATTAGCCATATCGTTAAGAATTTGATTACAGTTAGTAAGCAAATTCGGCATTGGGGATATGACTAACAAGGGGACTAACATTGGTGGGTTACATTGGATTTTGATGTAGTTTAGAAATCTTCAAAAATTCCCTTATTGGGAAAAGACATAAAAAAAACCTACCACAAAGGTAGGTCATTTTTTTGAAAAGTAGTGCCGACGGGATTCGAACCCGCAATCTCTGCTGTGAAAGAGCAGCGACTTAAACCGTTTGTCCACGGCACCAAGTGATAGAAAATTTTAGGCCTTGAGAATTACTTCTCTCGAGTCTTTCGTCTTCTTATTCTAAATCTCCAAGCTTTCCATTTTCAAGTCTTAACTTCTAAAATGAAGGTAACCCAGCGAGAAGGCTCTAGCTTTTCCCGTTTGACCACTCTGGCACGTCCCCCAAAATGAATTATATGGCTCACAGGGGAGGCGGGATTCGAACCCGCGTAGCCTTTCAGCTAAAAGTTTACGAAGAATTCCTTCTCTACGACACTTCATCTAGATGTTAATATTTTCTTGTATCTGCGTTCCATCTTTTTCCATTGCCAAATCTTTCATTTTCCCATCTTTAAGAAACAGAGGTAACTAAGCGGAGAGAGACTCATTTCCGGTGTGCTAACCCCTGCACTACTACCCCCGAAAGCGTAGACGGGATTCGAACCCGTGACCTCCGGACTCCCGAAGTAACTCTATCCTACGACACTCTGCATCAAACTAGTGGCACAATTGTAGATGAAAGAAGATGGTTCTCGATCCGCCTTCAAATCTCTCAATCTATTCTTCAAAAAGGAGGTTACAGACGCGTAGAGACCAATAAAGTATAGGAATCGAACCTACATAAACCACGAAGTAACTCTACACTACGACACTCCCCTGATGGTTGAAGACCACAGATGGAAAAACCTGAGAATAAGCCTCGAACCGACCTCCGACCTCCTCGATTTTAGGAGCTTCCATCTTCTCATCTCTTCTATGAGGAATGAAAACAGCCAACATTTCTACTTTTTAGAAACTAAGCGTTTTTTAACATCTCATAAATCTGCTCTCATGAAGAGGGAGCAGTAGGTTTCGAACCTACGACCAGCTGCTTAACAGGCAACCGCTCTACCCCTGAGCTATACTCCCTAATAGTTCGGCCGGTGGGACTCGAACCCACGACCTCCTGATTAAAAGTCAGGCGCTTCCAGCCAACTGAGCTACGACCGAATCTTGGCACGGGCGGTAGGAATCGAACCCACCTTCCGGGTTTTGGAGACCACGTATCCACCATGGTCGCCCGTGTATTTTGAATAAGCAATTTTCAATTCCAGACTGACTATCTGTAATTATTCATTTAAAAACAGGGCGACAAGCGAAAAGAGCTTTGAATCTAATGTGGAGTTAGCGAAGTATCTCTTCTCTACGGCACCTGATTTCTTTATGAAGGTTTAGCTCGTTGTTGAATATTGGTTTTTTGGTTAAAATTTAAAATCTGTAATTCAAAACAGGGCGATAAGCGAGAAGAGTCTTGGGACTTATTGACAGTAAGCGAAGTAACCCTTCTCTACGGCACCTGATTTCTTCATGAATATTTAGCTTGTTGTTGGATATTGGTTTTTTGGTTAAATTTTGAAATTTATGATCTGCAAGTAGCAATTTAAAAAACAGGGCAACAGGCGAAGAAAGACGTTTACGTTGCTCTAACCAACTGAGCTACCTCTTCCATTTTATAAGTAAAATCGGGAAGAGAGCAGGACTCGAACCTGCGACCACCGGCTTACAAGGCGAAGTAACTCTCTTCTACGGCACCTGCGTTTTAGTTGCTCCTTGCGAAATCAAAATCTTTAATTTGTAATTTTTAAATCAAAGCAGGGTGACCAGCAGAAAGAGTCGGTTTCAAGCAGCGAAGTAACTCTTCCCCACGACACCTGCTTTGATTTACTTAGTGCAAAATTTGCTATTTTCTACAAGCTTACTTGCTGGATTTCTGCCAAAGCAGACTCACCCCGCTCGATGGCTTGTAGCACTTCAAATACTTTATCAGACCAGCCCGCGATCAAGCTTACACCTTGTTGTTCTACACGTAAAGGAGCCTGACCATAGCCTGCCAAGTCAAACAAGTACAGACGAGCCTTGGGAGCTATTTGACGGTACTTTGCCCATTCTTTGGCAATGGTATCGTCGTTGTAATGGCTGTTCCAAAGCTGCATATCGGTGAATATCATCACTTTATCCACGATCTGCTTGCGCTTAATCAGGTCTTGGATGACCAAGTAACCATTCGTGGAGTAACCCACTTCACCCATACGGCTACGTAGAGCATCCGCATTCGCTAAGATATGGGTCTGCGGTAAGTTGATGATTTTCCAACGGTCTCCGAAAATACCGGTGTTCACCAATTTGACCTTAGACTGCAAAACCATACCGAGTACCAAACCGATGTCGTAGAGCTGCACACTACTACGAGGCGAAATAGGCTGACACATAGAGCCAGAAGTATCACAAGCAATTAATACTCGCGTGTCTTCGTCAAAGCCCTGTAAGTTCTCCACGCTCGCTTGAATGGCCTTTTCCAGAGCATTCAAAATCATGGTCGTGTGTGGAGAGCCTATGCTTTTGATCTCTCGGTAAGCGGACAGGAAGCGGAAAGGCAATTGCTTAGCGCGTGTTACCTGACGTTTGTCTGCCAAACGCTCGGCCACGGATTGCATGCACTGCGTACCTACTCCTGACTGGAGGATATTCCGCAGGTTACGCAAAAGTGCCATGTAACCCAACTTACCACTCTCAATTAGTTCTGTCCATTTGGCACGAACGGCGACTTGCTTCGCTGCTTCGTTCTTGAAGCTTTGCTGACCTAAAACCGATAGTTCTACTTCCCAAGTGTAAGGCACTTCCAGGCGATCTTCCACGATCTTGTCAAAGAGCATTTGCTGTGCCTCATCCTTTGGCTTCGGGTGTACTAAGAAGAGCGCGTCTTTTAGCTTTACCTCCGCCGGACGATTGTACTTGGCAAATTGATACTCGTCAAAGCGATTAAAAGCCTGAGCGAGTCCTTTCTGCAACTGCTTAGAAAGCTTGCCTAATTTCTTGACCGCCTGACGATCATTGGCTTTCTGATAGTAGGCCAAGAGTTCAGTGATTTCGTCGGCACGCTGCACAATACGAGCCACTAAGCGGCTGATTAGATTATCACCACTGTGGACCTTGGCGAGTTCCACGGCCAAAACTAGCGGCATAGAGCGTAAGTACATTTTCTCACGAGTGTACACGGCTAGCTTAGCCACGAAAAGCGGATCGTTTTGCTCAATCAAGGCGCGGATTCGCTCTAGTCGCTCCTGACCTGTCTCGTAGAAACTCGGATTGAGGGAAGAAGTGACCGTGGCCGAATACAGTTCTAGCTGTGGGTTCAGTGTGAAAGCCTCTGCTCCTTCGTGGTTGAGGATTTTACCCTTTTTTTGTACTTTTTGGTTAAATTTCATCCTGTTTTGTATTTTAGGATTGAGACAAAATATTACCGCTTACCTTTTGCCTTTTTCGCATCATTGAAGCCCACCGGAGGGTGAGCTAGATTGGCTTAGCAAGGTTGGACTCAGAGCCAATCCGAATCAATGACGCAAAGGATGGAACGTATGCAAAATAAAAAACCCGAACTCGGCGTGAGTTCGGGTTTCTTAGAAGCTTTATATACAGTGTTTTAAATCCTGATTATAATGAGCTGATCTAATTCATCCGAACTCTGGAAACAATCTATCCATTCACTCCCTGTGGGGAAGAAATTTGGTTTGGGTTCGATATGATAATTATTAGTCAGCGAAAACATGATTGAAATTTTGTGATTGATTACTTGATTACAAAGGTATATAATTTAGTACGACATTGTCAAGTTTTGGTTACAATATTTTAAAAAAAGTTTGAAGTCTCTCTTCTTTTGGGCCTGACTACATATATGGTAGAGGAAGATTTTCGTTTCTTTCCAAGCAGTCATCACGTTAAATAATTGTTAAAGCCCGCTTATTTGGCCGAAAAAATGTAGTTTTATTTGCGAAAAGCAGACGATTGCTAGAAAAAACTGCTTTCTTCACGTAGCTATAGCGGATACATACCTCCATTCGTTAATTTTGTATTGTATTTTTGAAAGATCAAATCATTGAATCAAAGAAGAACTAGTTCATGAGCTTTTTATATCCTGGGTTTTTGTGGGCATTATTCGCGCTGGCTATACCCATTGCCATTCATATCTTCAACTTTCGCCGCACGAAGCGAATTTATTTTAGTAATGTACAGCTTCTTAAAGAAGTCAAAACAGAGACGAATTCCTTCCGTCGGCTGAAGCACTTACTGATTTTGCTCAGTCGTTTGGCTTTTTTGACTTTTTTAATCTTAGCTTTTGCCCAACCTTATTTCCCCAGTGAAAATCAAAAGGCCATCAAGAATTTAAGCGGCTTGGTCAGTGTCTATGTGGATAATTCATACAGTATGCAAAGTGAACTGGGTAATGAAAGTTATCTGGATTTGGCTTCTGTCTACACGACTGATTTGATTCGGGTTTTCCCCAAAGATGCGCGCTTTCAATTGATTACCAATAATTTTGAGAATCAAGAACAGTATCCAGTGAGTGCGGCCGAAATAGAAGATCGCCTTACTGAAACGACCTACGGGAATACTTACCGAGATTTAGGAACCGTTTATGAGCGGCAATTCAATTTGCTGAATAGACATTCGGGTGGAGCCAAGAATCAAGTGTTTTGGTTTTCAGATTTTCAAAAATCTACCTCGGGTGAGTTGACACAATTAGAGCTGGATACATTAAATCAATATTACATCGTGCCTATTCGCTCGGAGCGTACCCCGAATTTGATGATTGATTCCGTGTGGCTGGAAAACCCTTTCATCAAATCTCTCGAAACGAATCAGGTGAAGGTTCGCCTCACGAGCTTCAACGAGGAGAGCTATCAAGGACTGACGCTTAAACTATTTATTGACGACAAACAAGTTTCTACGACTACTCTAGATTTGGAGCCTAGAGCCAGTATGGTAGCGGAAATCAATTTTACCGTGCAAGGCAGTGGGATCAAACCTTGTAAAATCACCTTTGAAGACTTCCCAGTAACTTTTGATAATGAGTACTATTTTGTGATCAACGCTTCTCCTAAGGTCAACATTTTACATCTCTACGAGAACAAAAAAGTCAATTACGTGGAAAATGTATACGGCAATGAGTCCGTGTTCGAGGTCAATAGCTTTAGCGTAAATAACTTGGATTACAATCGGATTCAAAGTGCTGAGTTGATTATTTTGAATGAGGTGAGCAGCGTGGAGGGAGAGCTGAGTACTGGCCTGACCGATTTTGTGCGTCGCGGGGGAAATTTAGTAATTTTTCCGGCCACGCAGCCCAGTCCGTCTTTTACTCGTTTTCTGAACTCGATTAGTGTGAGTGGCTTTCAGTCTGAGAAGCCGGATTCACTCGGTACGGGCAAGGCAAACGAATTGGCTTTGCTTAATGCACAAAATCCATTTTATCAGGGAATTTTCGAGAGAGTCCCTAATAACATGAACATGCCCTATGCTAACGCGGTTTCTCGCTGGAACAACATAGGGGATAACCTTTTGCTCTTCAAGAATCGTCAACCCTATTTGACTCGCTTTAACGCACAAAAAGGAAAAGTGTATCTCTTTGCCTCCCCTCTCGAGACAGATTACAGTAATTTGGCCAAGCACGCGATCTTCGTGCCGATTATGTACAAAATCGCCTCGTTGAGTAAATCTGCGGCTGGAAAACTGGCCTACACTTTCCAAGATCAAACCATTCGTACCCAAGTAAGCAAGCTCGCTACCAATCAGGTGTACAGACTTGTGCGCGACGACCTAGAATTGGTTCCCACGCAAAGAATCGTGGAGGAAGAGCTGGTGTTTGAGTTGCCCGAACAAGTGTTAGAGGCGGGTTTTTATGAACTTAAAATTGACAATCAAACCGAAGGCTTGCTGGCTTTTAACTATGGCAAGGCGGAATCGGAGATGGACTTTTACTCCATGAATGAGATTAAAGGTGCACTCGGTGGCAAGCCCAATGTACAGATTTATGATTTTAATGAGAGCAAGAACTTTATTCAGGAGTTTGAACAAAAAAACATCCAGCTCAATCTCTGGAAATACATGCTTATCTTGGCACTTCTATTCTTGCTGGCAGAGGTATTGCTAATTCGGTTTTTGTAGAAATCCTTCATTTCTGTCTACACCTATTTTTCTGGCCTGTTCATGCCAGCTTTCACTATCGGAGCGGTATCTATGGATAGTAAGGATGGCGACGAAAACAAATATTAAAGATCAAATCCCATAGATCATATCCATCTGTTGTCTGCTATTTGTCATTTGTAAAGAGGAGGATTACGATGGTCTGCATCGCGACTTACTCCTGATTGATACTCGGAGAGGTTCGTGCACGTGCCATTGAAAAGAGTATGCGGTAAATACCCGACACGCCCTTTTTTGCTTATGATGAACTTGATTTAAGCATTTCATTCGATTTTTTTGTGAAAAAATGAAAGTCTTATTTATTTTTGTCAACTGACTTTTTTACAAAAAAATATTTTGAAACTACCATTAAATATGAAACAAAATTATCTTATTTTTATATTCCTTCTCTGCTGGTTTGGCTCATCATCAGTTTGGGCACAAGGTGAAAAATTGGGTGTTCGTATAGAGTATCGTGGTCTTGCTGGTCTTAATGACCCTTCGCCCCAACTTAGTGATAGTATCGAGGTAGGCCGTTTTGACTTGGGTCTTAATGCTTCTTCCAAGCTTAAAATTGATAAGAAAAAATTGGGACTCACAACCCTTACGCTTGGAGCGGAGTACCGCTATACTCGCCTCAATTATAATGACTTTGAACTCCCGGATGGTAACTCGCTGGCCGAAGACTTGCACATGCTGCGCCTGCAAATAGACTATATGAAAGTGTTCAAGCAAAAGTGGATTTTGTCGATCTTTTTTCGTCCGGGTATTTTCTCTGATTTTCAGGAGGTTTCTTGGGAGCATTTTCGCATCGAGGGGCTCGCCCTCCTGGACTACCGCAAGAGTCAACAGACGCTGATTGGTTTTGGAGTGGCCAGAAGTGCTAATTTCGGGCGAGTGCTGGTTTTACCCGTTTTCCACTATTTACACCGTGGCCCCAAGTTCGCAGTAGATATGTTAATACCCTCGCGTATAGATGTGGGTTGGATTAATAAGAAATGGTATTATGGCTTAGGTGGGAGTCTCTCGGGTAATCAGTTTCGTTTGGGTAATCTGCAAAATGGCTTTGATGGTAAAAATACGGTGGGGGTCTCCGATTTTACCCTAGGTCCTAAAATCCGCTACAACACCGCCCCAAAATCCTATGTATTCCTGACCGGAGGCTTTACTGCGCTACGCCGCTGGGAATTTAGTGATGATGACGATGTAATACAGGACTTAGATCCTAATCTGACTTGGTTTCTGCGTACTGGTTTTGTGATTAATCATTAAACCAAAGTAAAAAACACTTTTCCACTTTTCGTGTGAAGTAACCATGCCTAGCTTATCCTGAATCTTATTTACTCGATCTCGGCCACAGAAAATCCCCGCCACCTTTCTTCTTCAAAAAAGGACAGGGATAAAAGAGTGCAAAAGCTAGCAGATAATTTTGATTAATTTGTATCGTTAGGCCACGCTTAAAATCCCAAATGAGACACTATAAAAGCCTTTTTTGTATCTATTTGATGGGCTTTTGGTGCCAGAGGAGTGTTAATCCCATGTTAACCCTAACCCATGCTAATCTCTCTCTCATTTTACTCGTATTTTTATAGTGTTTGCTGAAATATAATTATTTAAGGAAGCTGTCTGATTGGAACAAAAACGGAGTCGTTTTCCTTTTTGATAAATAGATGAGAAGTAGTACAATCAAATTCATTATCGCTCTAGCTTTAATCTCTATCGTGGGGATTACGGTTACGCAGGTATATTGGGTGCGAAGAGCTTTTGATATAGAAGCTAAGCAGTTAAATCAATCCATTTACATCGCGCTTAAAAACGTGGCGGAGCGTATTGCCCGTCTCAAAGGAGGTATTAGCAATGCCCAACCTATTCACCAATTGGGCTCTGACTATTATGTGGTCAATGTCAACGACGTGATTGATGCTAATATTTTAGAGCATTATTTGGAAGAAGAGTTTAGCAAAATCAATCTCAACATTGACTATGAGTACGGTATCTATGACTGCTCCAGCGATCAAATGGTCTATGGTAATTATATCAGTCATAAAAATATAGATATCTCCGAACCCATGTCCGATGATTTGCCTACTTGGGACGATCAGATTTACTATTTTGGCGTTCGGTTCCCGACTAAATCTACTTATCTGGCGAGTCAGATGGATATTTGGATTTTTTCTTCGGCTATTTTACTGGTTGTGTTTATATTTTTTGGTTATACACTTTTTGTAATTCTCAAGCAGAAGCGTCTCTCCGAAGTACAGCGGGATTTTATCAATAACATGACGCACGAGTTCAAGACGCCCATCTCCACCATTGCCGTATCAGCAGATTTAGTCTCTAATCCCAAGGTATTGCACCAGCCAGATACAGTGCTGAAATATGCTCAAATCATTAAAGGGCAGAATCAAAGGCTTAAAAATCAAATTGATAAAGTGCTCCAGATGGCTTTAATGGACAAGGGAAAGCCCAAGCTGAGCAAAGAAATGGTCAATTTGCACGAGATTATCCAAGAGGCCGTGCAAAATTTTAACCTGAAAACGCAGGCGGAACCACAAATCAAATGCGAATTACAGGCCACACGCCCTACCATTGAGGCTGACCGAGTGCACCTCACGAATATCATTTACAATTTATTAGACAACGCCACCAAGTACGTAGAAGGCGAGCCTAAGATTCTCATCCGTACCAAAGAACAAGGAAGGCAAATTGTCTTCTCTATCCAAGATAACGGGATCGGAATTCCCAAAGAGCACCAACGCAAGATTTTTGATAAGTTTTTCCGAGTGCCCACGGGAAATATCCATAATGTGAAAGGCTTTGGTTTAGGACTCAATTATGTGCGCCTGATGGTCAAAAAGCACCATTGGAAAATCAGACTGGAGAGCGAAGTTCAAAAGGGAAGTACATTTTCTATTCATATTCCCATTTCTAAGCAGAAGAAGCTGAAACCCAAGGCTGTGTCTATGCCAAACCCTGTTGCCACTTAATCTATTAATTTCCAAGCTTTGTTACAATTTCATGAGTGAATCCAATACCAAAATTCTATTTGTAGAAGATGATTTAAGCCTCGGTATGGTTACCAAGGATAGCCTCGAGTTGCATGATTATACCATCAGACTGTGCGAAGATGGCATAGAGGCTTGGGAGGTTTTTCAAGCAGAAAGCTTTGATCTCTGTATCCTGGATGTGATGCTGCCTCGCTTAGATGGCTTTAGTCTGGCACAAAAAATTCGCACCCAGAACCAGCACATTCCTATCCTGTTTTTGACGGCCAAATCACTGCAAGAGGACAAAATCCAAGGATTGAAGCTAGGCGGCGACGATTATCTGACCAAACCGTTTAGCATAGAAGAGTTGGTTTTGAAAGTGGAAATTTTCCTAAAGCGAAACAAAATCAACGATGTAAGTAAAAAAGACAAAACCTACCAAATAGGGGCTTATACTTTCGATTTTGATAATTTGAGTTTGACCTATGCCGAGCAAAAACGTCAACTTACCCTTCGCGAAGCCGAGGTTTTAAAGCTTTTTTGTGAAAATCAGAATATTGTTTTACGTAGAGAGTTCATTTTGAAAGAAATATGGGGGAAAGATGACTATTTCATGGGCAGAAGCCTGGATGTATTTATTACACGCTTACGCAAATATCTGAAAGCGGATGACAGCCTCAAAATTGAAAATATACCCAGTGTAGGGTTCAAAATGGCTATCTCGACCACGTAAGAAAATATAGCTTCCCTACTTTATGTTTATTTCCGTGTTTTGGCTTGGAATGAAATATGTAGTTAAAAAAAAGAGCATTCAAGTAATTTCTTAGGAATTTAGGCTGAATGTTACAATAATCTGTGGTCTTCTTCTAATCAGTAACGGAATAATTAGCCCTACATTCTGTTAAGTGACTAAATATAATCGTCAAGACCTCAAGCTATATCTTTCTAGTCAATAAAAAGAACATTCTATGGAAACGAAATTTCACTCAACCGAAACCAGCACTTTGGCAGACCATCTCGAAGTGCTTGCCCATGATCTCAGAAGTCCTCTCAACTCCATCTCTGGATTGGTAGAACTACTCAAAATTGAACTCAAAGACCAGAACAACGAACAGGTTCAAAAGTGCCTTGATCTGATTAATGAGAGCTGTGAGCATTCAAACACACTGCTTTCCAAAATGCTCCGCAGTGCCGAGCTCAAGTCCCATCAAGCCAGTCTCCAGAAAGAAGAACTAAACCTGACCAAGTTGGTGGCTAACGCCGTGAATACCCACGAACTCGTCTGCGCCAGCCAAGGGATTAAGTTAAGCTTTAAGGCTTCGCACCCTCATATTGCTGCTTTGATTGATCCGTGCTTATGGCGAGATGCTATGAACAATTTGATCTCCAATGCCATCAAATTTACCCCCAAGGGTGGGAAAATAGAAATTCAATTGATTAGGCGTTTAGAATACACGGAAATCATTATCCAAGATACAGGAATTGGCATTGACGAAAATTTACTACCCGTTCTTTTCGATAAATTTACCAAGGCGCGTCGCAAAGGCCTGCGTGGCGAAAACAGCACAGGACTGGGCATGTCCATTGTCAAACAAATTGTAGAAGCACACGAGGGCAAAATCGCGGTCAAAAGTAAAGTAAATCAAGGCACCAAAGTCATGATCTGCCTGCCTCGCTAGCTCCCAACTGAAAAGGAGCTAACCAGACTTGGGACAAAAATTCATCGTAAAATTTTTTTTTAGCCTCCCTCTGTAATAAATCTGGAAGAATCCAGTATTATAGAGCAAAAGGTGATTTAATCATCCCAGATGGAGTATTTTACCTCCGTCCATTTGTTCAAATCATAGAATAACGTGCATTCACTTTCTGATGAAAATATCATGAACAAAGTCTGTGAGGGTCATATCGATCAGCTCGGCTTGCTCTTCGAGCGCTATCATATCCGCTTGTATAATTTTTTTCTGAGGACTACCGCCGACCGCGAGATTAGCCATGATCTCACCCAGAATGTTTTCGAGCGGATTCTCAAATACAAACATAGTTACAAAAAAGGAGCTTCTTTTAAGTCTTGGTTTTATCGCATTGCTCGGAACGTGAAGATTGATTATTACAAAAAAAGAAAGCTAAATACTTCTTCTATGGAAGAGGTCTATGCCGAACGCAACCCAAAGTTAGCCACCGAGGGAGAACATGACCTCGAGAAGCAAGAAAAGGTAAAAGTACTCTATCAAGCACTAGATCAACTGCCTGACGACAAAAGAGAAATTTTAGTATTAAGCCAACTGGAGGAGTTACAATATAAAGAAATTGCCAAAATATTTGATATTACCGAAAATGCCGCCCGAGTCAAGGTGCATCGCGCTCTTAAATCCCTGAAAGAAGTATTCCATCAGAAATATTAAGCCCATGAACTACGAAGAAATAGAACCCTACTTAATAGACTTTATCCGGGGAGACTTGGAGGAAGAGATGGAATACCGAGTCAAAGCCTACCTCAAAGATCACCCTGATTTTCAGAAAGAATTAGATGAGCTAGAGGAAACCCTACACGTGATGGAAGAGGTGCCTTGGCAAGAGCCTTCTCCTCGAATGAAAATGGATTTTTACGCCATGCTCCACGAGCATCAAGAGGCAGAGGCGCCACCAACTGGCCTGGCTTGGCAAACTTGGTGGTCTTTTTTCCAGTCCAAATTGTTTTTGCAAAGATTTGCCCTAGCGGGATTGCTCATCACGATCTTTAGTGCCGGGTATTGGACTTCTCAATATCTAGAACCAAAGGACGCCGCTCAGCCCACGCTTAGTCAACAAGAAGCCGCTGAGGCGCAAGAAACTATTCCCCTTGATACACCACAAAACCAAAGTTTAGCTCTGGACAAGGAAGCTCCCACGAAAGCAAGTGAAGCATTGAAGCTAGACAACACGCTGGATACTCCACAAGATTACCCCCAAGAACTGGCTTTTGCCGAAACCAGATCTGCTCCACAAGATGGCATCTTGCTGGATGATATGGAAAGTGAAGATCAACATACAGGGGAAATCTCAGGTAACTACCCTACCTCGCCCCGAGCCAAAGCAGATGCACTTAGTGCCGTAGAACCTGTATTAGAAACCGACGAGCGCATAGAGAGCATTTATGCCAGTTTAGAAACGAGCCAACCGGAAGATTTAATCATCACCGCTTTGATTCAAACGCTGAACCGTGATCCCAATCCTAATGTTCGTATCGCGGCCATTGACGCGCTGGAAAAATTCGCGAACCGCCAACAGGTGAAATACCAGATCGCACAAAGCTTAAATCAACAAAAAACGCCCACGGTACAGTTGGCGGCCATTGATTTGATTGTCAAGTACCGAATTAAATCGGGAGTTACTCCTTTAAAAAAATTATTAGCACAAAATCAATTAAACCCTACCGTCAGGGAGCAAGCAAAGATTGCGCTTCGTCTGATTTCTTAGATCAGAAATCAAGCCCAAGCATTGCTAGCTAATTAAAGAGAAAAGCATGGACAAAAAATGGATATATCGTGGCACGTTTACCTTGATGTTAGTATTTGCCCTGATAAAAATTCAGGCACAAGCCTTATCACCTTTTAAGATTAGTTTTGCTAATCCGACCGTGCCCGGCACGCTCCATATTACCAATCATCGGGGAAATGTGCACATTGAGGGCTATTCTGGAAAAGAAGTCCTCATCCAAGCCGAAACCAAGGCGCCTGACTCCAAGCAGAGTTATCAGTCCTTCTTGCCTCAAACACCTTTTCTGGTCAGAGAAGAAAATAATAAAATCTATTTAGAAGCCCGCCCCGAGGCACTGCCCTTGAATTTTCGGATCAAAGTGCCCACGAAAACTACGCTCAAACTAAGCTTAGAACAAGGCGATGTATTTACCAGCCAAACCAGTCGCTTGGTAGAAATCGTGAATCAACAAGGTTCGGTTACCTTGGAGCAACTGAGCGGCTGGGCCGTGGTTAATACCACCGAAGGCAATATTCAAGCAGATTTTGCTGAGGTGATTGCCAATAAAACCATGTCTTTCGTGAGCCTCAGTGGAGATATCTCTCTAGATTTTCCCAAAGATTTAGAGGCAGACTTCAAGATCAAATCTGTTTCAGGAGAAATTGAGAATGCCTTTGGCCAGGCTGCCTTGCAACCCAAGAGCCAACTCGATCAGCAAATGGCTAATGTATTCAGAGCCGACGAATTGACGCAACGCGAAACCGGAGCGCGAGAAAGAAAAGCCAGTAACAAGAAAGAGCAAGCTCCAGATACAGAAGCAGTTCAGAAACAAGAATATAATCGTGCATTGGGCGAAGAAAAAAAGCCAGCACAAGAGCCTTCGGGCACTTACCAAGCACCACAGTCTTATACTTCCAAAGCTAATCAAGGTGGACCTTTGTTCTTTATTTCTACTCGTCAGGGTAAGGTAGCAATTACACACTCAAAGAAACCAAAGTCTTATCGGTAAAGTCAGATGCTTCCTCAGGAATAACTGCTATTGCTGTGTGCTTGTAATTTTTGTTCCAAGACTTCGATTTTCTTTAGATATTCCTGTTCTTTTCGGTGCATGGCCTCCTCGGCGGCCTGCATTTCTTCAAAATTCTGACGCATTTCCTCTTCACGGGCTTGTAGCTCTTCCGCCTGTTGCCGTGTGGTGCTCAGTAGCACGTGGGTACGCTCGTTGATTTTCAATTTTTGCAACGCGGCTGCTAGAATGCCAGTGGCTTCTTCTAGGAAAGTAATTTGATGTGTTTCTAGGGGAGCTAGTGCGGCTATCTCGAGTACGCCCTCGACCTGATCTTGTGTCATAACTGGAAAAATCAAGATCATTCGTGGGGCAGAATCTCCCAATCCCGAGGGAATCCGAGGGTAATGTTCGGGAATTTCCCCGAGCACAATTTTTTTGCGATCTTGGGCACATTGCCCTACTAAGCCTTCGCCCAATTTGAAGCTTCTAGTTACCTCGCTTTCTTTTTGGTAGGCATAGGCTGCTTCTAAGAACAGCCAATGCTCTTTTTCGTCGCTCACTAATGCATATAATCCTCCTTGGTGGGCTCCTGCGTATTTTACCAAGTGATTCAAGACCTTTCGATAAATAACAGACAATTGCTCTTCTTCTCGGATGATGGTATTGACGCCTTTAATCCCTTCATAAACCCAGTTTCTTCTCTCTTCATCCGCTTTGGCACGTTCTACCATGGTCATATTCTGCTGCAACACTTGGCTTTGCTCTTCCACTTTTTGTTTTTGCTGAGTAATTTCATCAATTAGGTTTTGATTAGCTAATTCTGAGGCATAGCCACGCTTGATGAGAATGTACATCAGAATAGCAAATAACAAAAGCCCTGAACTAGCAACTGCAAAGCTAAAACGAGGATCATAAAATACCGATTTATCTAAATCACTTTCGTACCACTGGTTAAAATAGTCCACGCTAAGGACGAAGCTATAATTCAAGAACAGAGCTATAAAGAGCCAAAGGTTTTCTCGCCAATCAAATACCACCCAAGGAATGAGTGTCAATGAAGCCAAAAACACCATAAACGACCCAATGGCTCTCTCTCCCTCATCCAGAGCATAACCGTGAATGATTGATACCAACCAGATAGAAGAGATAGACAAGATCATCCGCGATAGCTTATGTTGTCCTATATGGTTTAGCCACAAACACAGGATAGAAGAAGCTAAGGCGATGAGCGTGTAAATCGCCACGGGCGGAAAGATATAATAGTAGACAAGCGTGTAAACAGTACAAAAAGGGACTCCCAACAACAGGATATTATTGGAGAGTTTAATCTTATGTTGTAAATAGGAGGGCATCTCTTCCCTTAATCCAAGATGGGTAGGGTTTTGGATATACATAAGTCATCGAGTTTAGAAGCAAGTAATATACGACCCAAGGAACGGACTCCAAGTAAATAGCTGAGTATTTTATTATCTGTAATTATATGTGTGAACTGGTTTACTATGAAGTTATCTGAGGTTTTGGTTTGTCGGCGAAAAATTTTTCTTTTGAGTGCTGAGGAAGCAAATTTTTGATGGAATCGCCTGAGCTTTTGACAAAAATTCGCAAAATCAGAGTCTTAGAGAGAAATTTGACCACCTGAAGATAAACTTTAGACAACTTCTATCTTAATTTAGCAAAAAACAAACCACTTATCTTTCCATATATGAGTTTAATACCTCTGATTTGCATGGAATCAACTCGTATTATATTTCTGAACCTTAATCCTTTTGAATTATGAAAAAATCCAAACAAAAGAAGAAGCAGAGCCCCGAAGAGACATTTTTTGTATCAGAGGTGGTCTTGATCGCCTTCAAAGAAAAATTTCCTGACGTAGAGGTAGCCAATGTTACCTGGTCTTGGGAGGTTCCTTACAAAATCTATGAGGCGGAGTTTGAGCGAAATGGTCAAGAATACGAAGTGGAGATCACCGTTACGGGTCACCATCTTTTGACAGAAATATCCTTGGCTCCAGAGGAACTTCCCGAAATAGTACGTAAAGCCATGCGCCAAAAATATCCCAATCAAAGCATTGATGAAGTAGAGCGGGTAGAATATAGCCACGGGCTAGTTTGCTACGAAATAGAACTAGAAAAAGGAGAAAAAGTACGAGAGGCTCTCTATCGTGAGGATGGCTTATTCATAGGAGTGGCCGAAGATCTGTAATGCCAGTCTATTGTCTGGTGTGTGATGGCTAATGGATATGGTTCTGGTTAGTACCCAGTCTTCTTCGATCAAATGACTTTAATAAACGTTGAGCGATAGAACAAATTCTTGAAATACAATGTTATATTATTACTAAAACGTAATGATTGCTGTTTTTCTAGTTGAAGTCGTCCAGAGTTTTGATTTGGAGGCGAAGAATTTTGATTGCTGGTTTTGTCAAAACTCATTTTTAAGAGCAAAGTCTAAACGATGCTCATTACGTCGGTAAAGTTAGGTTCTAAGAAAAAATTTCTACCATCCAAAGACAACTTCATTGCCAAATTCAGAAACTTAAAATGTCAATAGCTTTCCCTATCATAAGGCTATTGACTACTAAGGATAAGAGATACTTTCGTATATAAACTCGAACCAAATTTTTTGAATTATGATCTATGTTGCCACCGAAGAGCAAAATGAAGGTTTCATCACGGCCTATTTCGCTAAAAATAAAAAGTTGCTGAGAGAGAAGGGATTTAATTGGATCGCTAATTTTGAAAGTGAAACCAAAGCCGTAATTTGGGTGAATGAAAATTATTTCAATAACGTAAAAGAATACCTTTACGGATAATGGAATAACGCTGATCACGGACTTCCGCAATGCTTTCTGAATGACTCAATCGGGAGGGTTTGACCTGCTCACAAAGGCTTGGGTCAATCCTTTTCAAGTACCATCTATATAGAAATACAAGAAATCTACTTTGATTGAGAAACTTTTTCATTAGATTCGCAGTTATATCTCTTGCAAAAGTTCTTTGAAATAATGGGGTCGACCGGTTTTGACAGCATGTGATGGCGCGTGTAAGCATGTCAGGAGTTGAGAGTCACTTCTGTGAAAAAGATTCTCAAAACTATAAATGGCGAACAAAACTACGCCCTAGCAGCCTAAGAAAACTCTTTCTGCTAGTGTCCCGTAGATTCCCCGCTCTGTCGAATCTACATAGGGGCATCGAATCTCAGAGCTAGTCAACATAGAGGGTACGCTATGCTTGGCGAAATTCATGTACCTAAGGCTTGTCTCAGGTTGTTACTGGCCTTGGCAAGCACGAAAATCAAGTAGTAACTAAACATGTAGAAGGCATAACGTGATTCTTGCCTGGACGAGGGTTCGAATCCCTCCGACTCCACAATATTTTCAAAAAGTCTGTTTATCAAGTAAATGATGGCAGACTTTTTCTGTTATACAAGCAACGGTCGCTCTCCCTACCTTTCCTGACCGCTATCTCCCCGAGCGTCTCTGTTCTTCTCTGAGATATTTTTCGTCTTTAAATTCTTGTACAGGACTAAAAGGTCTAATGATTGTTGTATTCGACTTTTTGATCTTTCTACCCTTTCTTTGATGTCAATATTTCTGATATTTTCTTCCATATTTAGCAGAGTTAAATGATTTTTTCAACATGACTTGAAATATGTAGATTAAGCTCGTATAGCCACGATACGACAACACGAGGGAGGTGGTTGGCCACGCTCAGACGAAGGCACCTCCTTTCTATGTAAGCATTGACAAGAGGTATTTATTTTTTGTGAAAGAAAAAGATTTATTGACCCATTTCAAAACAATTTGCCTCAGAAATATCTTATGTTTTTGAAAGTATTGAAAGTTTATTACAATAAACTTCCTCAATAAAGTTTCAGTAGTTTGTTAGCGATATTCCATACCATACGAAAAGGTCTACCCCATTTGAGGTAGACTTTTTTTAATCTCTTACGTTCGGTTTGCTTGTGAGCTTCTTGTATCATCTTGGGAAGATCAATCAATCCTGAAGGCACACATTTTACTGATATTCAAGTAGATGCAATCGTGGCACGTACTTTTCTCAGAGCATGCTTACCATTTGTAAGACACACAGCCTCAAAGGGGAAATTAATAGCATCTACTTTCCATTATATCAACTGCTATAACTCTGATATCCTTGATAGAAAGCGGTTACCAGCCCAAACCGTTTTCCTATGGAAAGACAGTTTAGCTGACTGTAAAAAGCTCAAGCTACTCCTTTCTGGGAGTAGCTTGTATTTTAGATAGTACTCGTGAATTACCACCCATTTGATTATCGCTTAAGACCCGAATGATAAATTTAGTTTTTCTGACAAGAAGCAGATTTTTTGTTTATTTTTGCAAATCACTCAGGTAGAATAAATCCAACATTTATTCTTTAAAAGGGAATCAGGTGCAAAGCCTGAACAGTCCCCGCTGCTGTAACCTGTATTCAGGGAGTCTTCTCAGAGCCACTGTTTTGTTCAAGAACGGGAAGGCGAAGATTCCTCAGGAAGTCAGAAGACCTGCCCCGGTGAAATGAAAGATGATGCTTTCGGGTGAAAAGTAAACCAAAATCTCATGCTTAGAACTATTTTTTGGGGCAGCCCATGTCTGCTCTGGGGAGCATTGCTGATATTTTGCAGCCAATGTCAGAATAAAAAGGCACCCGAAGAAACCAACACTTCGGAAGTAGAGCCACTACCAAATATTCCTTTTGAAGTGGAATATGCCCGAAGCTTTGCCGTGGAGTTTTATCAAGGATATAAGAAACTACAACTCTTCCGACGTACCCGCGAGGTGCAAGATACGCTAAACTTTATTCTCATCAAGAAGGGACAAACGCCACCTACTGGCTTTGAGGAGGGGCAAATCATCGAGGTTCCCATCGACCGGATTATTCCGCTTTCTACCACTTTTATTGAGCCTCTGAAGCGCTTGGGACTCATCGAGCAAATCGTGGGGATAGAAAATGCTGATTATATCACAGATGAAGCCTTGTTAGAAAAAATTTCCCAAGGAAAAATTCCCGAAGTAGCCCGCAATCAGAATCTAAACGCTGAATTGATTTTAAGCCTCCGGCCCGACCTCATCATGACCAGTGGTTTGAGCAGTTCTCCTGAATACCAAACACTTCAAAGCGCAGGCATTCAGATCATTCCCAACCTAGATTGGCAAGAAACCGATCCCCTGGGAAGAGCGGAATGGGTCAAGTACATGAGTTTGTTTTTCGGGAAAGAAAAAGAAGCCAAAAAGGTATTTCAAAAAATAGAGAAGGCTTTTTCGGAGGCTCTGGAGATAGCAAAGCAAGCTCAGGGGCGACCTACGGTATTGGTGGAGATTCCCTTCAAGGGAACTTGGTATGTATCGGGTGGGGATAGTTACATGGCCAATCTGTTGAAGCTGGCTGGAGCAGATTATCCTTGGCAGGCAGACACCACCGCCGGAGCCATCCCATTAGACATAGAGGCCGTGTACCCGATTGCCCTGGAGGCAGATTATTGGATCAACCTCGGTACGCTAGAAAAAAAGTCGGAGCTGATGAGCATAGACAGTCGCTTCGCCGATTTTAAAGCGGTCAAACAAAACCAACTTTATAACAACAACAAGACGAGCAATGCTCAGGGCGGAAACGATTACTGGAATACAGGCATCATGAATCCCGATTTGATCTTATTAGATTTTTTGAAAATTTTTCACCCCGAACTTCTCCCTGATTACGAACTCACTTATTACCAAGCTTTGGCTCCTTGAAAAATTTATTCTTACTTTTTACAGGACTTTTGATCCTCTTGTTATTCACCTTCTCGCTCAATCTGTGGCTAGGATCGGTGCAGATTGCTTCCGAAGAAATTTTATCTATATTGATCGGTAAAAAAGTCCCCAATGTGGCTGCCGTGGATATTATTTGGAAGATTCGCTGGCCCCGGGCGATGACCGCCTTGCTGACGGGAAGTGCTCTATCCTTGGGTGGCCTGATGATGCAGACGCTTTTTCGTAATCCACTGGCGGGACCTTCGGTGTTGGGAATCAGTGCCGGAGCGAGTATGGGCGTGGCGGCTGTGATGCTGGCTTCAGGTTCGGCGCTGAGTGCTTTCGCGATTACAGGACTAGCCATTGGGAGCAGTTGGTTATTGGTATTGGCTTCGGTGGCCGGCTCGGGGGGAGTGATGTTGCTCGTATTATTGTTTTCCTTTCGTCTCAGAGATCATGCGGCTTTGTTGATTGTTGGTTTAATGATTGGGATGCTCAGTTCCTCCTTGGTGGGGCTGTGGCAGTATTTCAGTGAACCCCAGCGGATTCAGGATTATTTGCTTTGGACATTTGGCAGCCTGAGTGGGATAACGCGGAGTCATTTGTGGGTACTAGGCATCAGTGTCAGCATCGGCATCATGGGTACTTTCTCTATTGCGAAGCAGCTCAACGTGTTACTTTTAGGAGAAAATTACGCGCGGAGCATGGGTTTGTCAATCCAGTCCAGTCGGGTAGCAATCATTGGTCTGACCAGTTTGCTCACGGGTAGCGTGACGGCTTTTTGTGGCCCGATTGGCTTTATCGGGATTGCCGTACCCCACTTGGCCAGGTTACTTTTCAGGACGGCCAATCACCAAATTCTGGTTCCAGCCTCGGCTTTACTGGGAGCCATTCTATTATTAAGTTGTGATTTGGTAGCCAAGCTACCAGGGAGCCAGAGCACGCTACCCATCAATGCCGTTACCTCCTTGGTGGGTGCGCCCATCGTGATTTGGATGGTAATGCGGCGGCGGGGTTTGGGGGGGATTTGAGGTGGGTAATCGGTTTTTAGTTATTAATAAAATTATGTCTAATTTTTCTCTCCTCCACACTCGAGACCTAAGCATTGGCTACAAGCAAGCGATTTTGCAAAAGCTTAACCTCACGCTTAGAACAGGGGAACTGGTGGGCTTGATCGGGGTAAACGGCAGCGGGAAGTCCACGCTCCTGAGGACTCTGGCGAAGCTGCAAAAGCCCCTGAGTGGAGAGATTTTTTTACAAGAAAAGGCATTGCAAGCGCTTCGTCCTTCCCAAATTGCCCGAAGCCTGAGCGTGGTGTTCACGGAGCGAAATTTCCCCGCACAGTTAAAAGTCAAGGATCTGGTCGCACTCGGGCGGCATCCCTACACGGGCTGGCTGGGACAAATCCGTCCCGAAGACCAAGCACACTTGCAAAAAGCCATTGTTATGACTGAAACCCAAGCTTTGCAAGAAAAACACCTTCACCAACTCAGCGACGGCGAAACCCAAAAAGTCATGATCGCCCGTGCCCTGGCGCAAGATACGCCAGTGATTTTGCTGGATGAACCCACGGCTCACTTGGACGTAATGAATCGCTTGCTCGTGTTTCAATTGCTCAAAAAATTAAGTCGAGAAACCCGAAAGGCGATTCTCATGGCCACGCACGAGTTAGATTTGGCTCTGAAGTTCTGTGATCAGATTTGGTTGATCCAAACTTCTTCCCAAGAGATAAACACCTTGAAAGTGGGCATTCCAGAAGATTTGGTTTTATCGGGCATTTTTAATCAAGCTTTTGCCAGAGAATCACTTTACTTTAATCCTGAAACGGGAAACTTCGAGGATAAAAAACCCAAGGGCAAACCCATCCGACTCCAAGGCCAAGGAATTGCTTACGAGTGGACAAAAAGAGCTTTGGAGCGAGTCGGCTATCATATTTCAGAAGCAAGAGAAACTCCCCTGATTATCATTGAGGAGGACAGAAAAGGAAATATTCACTGGAAATTGGAATATTTTTCAAACAAAAGCGTTCATCAAAACCTTGCTAATCTTCTGAAACATTTAACTGCACCAAACGCATGAACCCCCGAAGAAATCTAACCGAAGGAGAAGACTATTATATTGAAAAAGGCTTCTACGTCTTTACCGAAAAGTACCACCTCGATCGAGGCTACTGCTGCAAGAGTGGTTGCCGTCATTGCCCTTACGGATTCAAGAAGGGGGAGAAGAAGCCCAGAGTGAAAAAGTTTTGAGAAGGATTGTTCCAGATAATTTAGAGCCGGGTGAAGCACCCGACATTTTTTAAAAATTTCCTCAAATCTAATCGTACCTATTTCTCTCCGCCCCACACTTCTTTCATGACTCCGTCTAAGTCTAGCAATGTCTGCTCGCAGTTGCCATTGAAGGAAGACCCGTGCATGGTGGCCAGTGTTTTGGGCTTGAGATCAGCTAATTGTTGTAAGAGCCTCTTAGTGTTTGGGGTGTAAGGTGTGTACGCCATCAAAGGGCCATTTTCGTACTCGAGCATAGATTCTCGGTGTTTTTCCAAGATATCAACGTCAGTGAGGTCGCTCACATCGCCGTTTTGATGAAGTAGGTCAGAGCAAAGCAAGGTTTGATGGGTTTCTTCAAACATCACTCCGGCATCCCAGCCGTGGGGCAAATGCGGGGTACGGATAAAGCGATAACGATATTGACCCGTCTCCAAAATATCGTTTGCAGCCATGGCGTGGGCAGGACGAATGGCATAATCACTCATATTTACCATCGCTCCCAGATCACTGCACACGGCCTTAGCCTGTGGGGCGGCTTGTAACCATTCGTTTAAGGCTCCACATTCATCTACTTCAAAATGGCTAAAGCCGATCCATTTAAGCTCAGAAATGGGAAGAATTTTACTAACAGCTTCGGACACCAGAGGGAACATCAGGCGCATTCCTGCGTGGTAGAGCATGGGTTCCTCATCTTTGATCAAAAAATGGTTGAATTGCAGATTCAACTCAGGAGCAAAGACGGATATCCGGTAAAGATCGGGGGCAATTTCTGAGGTTTTGTACATTTTGCTAAAATTTATGGTTGGTAAAAGATTTTCTTTCGGGATGTGATTTTATTTCAGATTTTCGGCTTGTTTAGAGTTGACGATAAATTGCTCTCTGGCTTTGACGAAAAAGCTGGGTTTTTCGCCCGTGATGCTCTTGAAGTCGCGGATAAAATGTGCTTGGTCAGTATAACCTACTTGATAAGCAATTTTGGTCAAGTTTAGAGTGCGGTCAGCTTCCAACAAACGATGGACTTCGTTCATTCTCGATAAGCGTAAATAGTGCTTGGGAGTGATGCCTATTTTATGCTTGAATTCTCTTTCTAATTGTCTTTGGCTAATATTGAGCCGATATGCTAGTGCTTTGATTTTAAGAGGGTCTTTGGTTCTTCTAATGATTTCAGCCGCATAATTAACATAGCTTAATGCAGGTTGCTGACGTTGAAGTGTTGTTAGCAAATAACTTTCGGCCAGATGAATCATCCTGCCTACCTCACTTTCTTGGCGAAGGCGATCACTAAAGTCCTTGAATTCACTCCCCAGCACCAAAACCATATCTTCGTAGCTCCCTTTAAATTCCGCGGCAGGCACCCCGAAAATATTATAAATTCCCTCAGGTTTGAAGCGTATGGCAAATACCTCCACGTAATGATGAAATCGCACTTCATAGGGCTGGGTATAAAGGCCAATGATTGTATAATCAGGAGATTGCGACCAATATTGATGTTTGTATAAATTGCAATGCATCTCCGTCAGGTGGATGATTAGCTCCACATAACCATTCGGGATAACTTTCTGAGATAAGCAGTGATTTGTATAGCCTTGGAAGGTTCCTCGCCAATACCATTCTACAAAAGCACTTAATGATTTACTAGGTTTGTATTCAATGATTTGTGCCTTCATCATAGATAGATTTAATATTTTGTAGGCTATTTTCTTCTGCTTTTTTTCCAGAGACATTTTCTCTTTGGGAGCAAGTTAGTCTCTTGGCCAAAAATAGTAGATGAATCAAGCTTAAAATTGTAAAAAAACGACATGACAGGCTATGGTCGCTTGCCTGTTGTCAGTTGTTTTTTTAGAGCTTTACAGATTATTTTGCTCAAGTTTATGTCTAATGACTCAAGCTCAAGATAGTCGAGAAGACCGAGAAGCGGGAATGAAGCCAAGGAAAAATTTGAAAACTCAAACCCAATTGGTCTTACTAATCAATTGGGTTTGAGTTTTTTTTGGAAAATAAATTATTTCAAACTAGCGCGATAAGGCGGTGGCACTTTTCTTCGCCATCTCCCCCGCCATGAAAACCAAGTAAGCCTTAATTTTTTCCAAATCTTCTTCCTGAAGGCGGCCTTCAAAATTGGGCATGCCTTTTTCCAGTAAAGCCCCTTCTAGCACGTACTTGTGCATATTTTCGTAAACCGCTTTACTAGAATAAAGCAAGTTAGGAACCACGCCTCCCACGTCTCCCGGGTTACTGTGGCACACGATACAATTTTTGGCGTAGAGCAAGCCCCCGTACTCAATGTTCGTCTGGTTCATCTCTACTTTGGGTGCGTAGTCGGCAATTAGTTTGGGCTGGGGCATCGGGCGAGCTTTGGGCAAGGGCTGATCTCCTCCCACCGCGAAGGTTAGAATTTTTCCCGTCATTTCGCCGGGTGTGTACTTGATGTACATCCCGAAAGCACCTCCCCATCCGACCATAATCGTCACGTACTGTTGGCCGTCTACCATGTAAGTCACGGGGGCGGCAATGATTCCCGTTCCGGAGGGAGCCTCCCAGAGTTGTTCGCCCGTTTGGGCATTATAGGCCACGAAACGACCATCCGCTGTTCCTTGAAACACCAAATTTCCGGCGGTGGTGAGGATACCACCGTTCCAGGTTCCGTTGAGCGGTACGGCCCAGGCCTTCTCTTGTTTGATAGGATCCCAAGCCAGTAGGGTTCCGGTGGGGGCGGGTTCGGTCAGGACTTGTGCGAAGGCACCTAAATTCCAGCCCGTGCCAAGCCCCACACCTATGCCTTTGGCCACGTTATTATACTCCCACTCGTCAGGGCCAACAATGGTTTGTACATCCATGGCGGGGATATAAACCAACCCGGTTTGGGGGTTAAAAGCCATGGGATGCCAGTTGTGGCCTCCCATGGGGCCAGGTTGCATCACGTATGGTTCTTTTTCGTAAGTACTCTCGGGCTTCTCGATGGGGCGTCCCGTTTTGGGATCAACTCCGTCTGCCCAGTTGACTTCTACATAATTATTGGCCGATATTAATTCACCATTGGTACGATCAATGACGTAGAAGAATCCATTCTTGGGAGCTTGCATGATGATCTTGCGCATTTTGCCGTCAATTTCTAAATCCGCCAAAATCAAGTGCTGCGTGGCGGTAAAGTCCCAGGTATCGCCCGGGGTGGTTTGATAATACCAAACCAGTTCACCATTATCTGGATTCAAGGCGAGAATTGAAGAAAGATATAAATTTTCGCCACCTTCGGGGCTACGATGACGGCGGTTCCAAGGGGAGCCATTACCCGTACCTACGTAGAACAAGTCCAGTTCGGGATCATAAGCCATGGCATCCCAAGCCGTTCCACCCCCACCGGCGGTCCACCATTCACCCGTCCAAGTTTTGGCGGCTTCTTCTAGAGCTTTGGATTCAAAAGGATCAGCTGGGTTGCCAGGTACGGTGTAAGTACGCCAGGCCATTTTGCCCGTTTCGGCATGGTAGGCCGAGATATAACCCCGCACGCCGTACTCGGCTCCGCCATTTCCAATAATTACATTTCCTTTCACGACACGGGGGGCACCCGTGATGGTGTAGGGCTTGCTTTGATCCACGGTGAGTTCTTCCCAGACCTTTTCTCCGGTGGCGGCATCTAGGGCAATTAAGCGTCCGTCTAGACTTCCGAAGAACACTTTTCCTTTATAGATGGCAACCCCTCGGTTCACCACGTCGCAACAAGCTTTTTCGGCGTACTCTTTGGGCACTTTGGGGTCGTATTCCCAGAGCAGCTTCCCCGTGCGCACGTCTAGCGCGTAGACAATACTCCACGGGCCGGTGGTATACATGATACCATCCACCACGATGGGTGTTGCTTCGACACCTCGCTCTGATTGGAGGTCGTAGCTCCAGACGAGTCCGAGTTCTTTGACATTTTCGGTAGTGATTTGGTCAAGTTGACTGAAGCGGTTTTCTTGGTAATTAAGCCCATAGGAAAGCCAGTTGTCGGAGTTTTGGCTAGCCTTGACCAGTCGAGTGTCATCGATGCTTCCTGTAACTTCTTGGATGTATTCAGGGGTGCCAGGCTCGGCTTTGCTTTGGGTTTCGGCCTGATTTCCTCCACAACTGTAAAGTACAGCCAAGGAGGCAATCAGGCTCAGCGAGATGAGTGATCTTCGTAACATATTTCTTCCTGTAGATTAATGAATATTTTTACATGAAATGTTCTTATTCTAATTAAAGAAGAAATTTTATAATTACAATATATTATTAGAAAAATATAAATTTTGTTTAGAAAGGAGTCCACGTGCAACTACTCTGCTTAAACAATACTTGGGCGTAGACATCAAAAAAGAGCAACCCTCACCAGGATTGCTCTCTCTTACATGATAAAAAATCAGTTTTACATGAAAGCGGCAAAAAGTTTATCATTATCCTCATAATGACTAGGATTGATAATCAGACGAATGAAATCAATCAAAGGCAAAAGTCCAAAAAGACCAAATATAGTGAAGATATAACCCAAAATCAAAAGGCCACTACCTCCCATAATCACGCGGTGAATACCTAAGCCTCCCAAGATAAAACAAACTATAATAGCTCCTACTACTTTACCATCAGCAACCGCCCTCGCTACCTTTAAGAGATACTTAGCGGCCTTGACCTCACGACGCTTCTGACGTTCCTGCTTTTTGGCGGCTTTGCTTAAACCTTTGCGTTCTTGACGACTCAATAATTGCGCTTCGGCTTGGGCAATTTTTGTCTCTAGAATTTTAGCAGCTTCAGCAGCTTGTGCTCTCCTCTCGGCCTTACGAGCTTTTCTTTGTTCTTTTTTAGATAAAGGATTCTCCGGAGAGGTGATGACAGAGGAAGATTCTACGGAGCTGGAGGTACTTATTTCGTCCATAGCCAAAGCATGTCCGAAGATGAATAAGCTGCCCAAAAGAGCTAGCATCAATGATTTACGCATAACGAATAGGTTTTGTTGAAAGTGAATGAATCAGAATGAATCCATTAAAACATACTCCAATTAAGAAGAAATGTGCATCATTTACAAACCATCTCAGAAAAATAGTTGCGTTAAGAGACGGCTCGAGTTCTATCCAAGGACTTGGTGATGCTTCTTTTTCCCGTGTGTTTCAGCAGGTACTCTACAAAATAAGAGCATTCCCTCCACTACTCATAACGTAAGGAATCTATCGGATTGCTCCTTGCCGTCCTAATGGTTTGATAACTCACCGTGAGCAAGGCTAACAAAATGACAGCCAAAACGGGCATTAAGAACAAGCCCCCGTGCAGGTCGATTCGATAGGCATAGTTTTGCAACCAATTACTCACAAACCAATAAGAAAGAGGAAGCGCTAAGACGCTGGCCCACAGTACCAAGCGAATAAAATCTGCCGAAAGCAAAACCAAAAGCTGGGAAAGGCTGGCCCCCAATATTTTGCGAATGCCGATTTCTTTTGTTCTTTGCAAAGTACTAAAAGAAGCCAAACCAAATAGCCCCAGCGAAGCCACCAAAACCGCTAAAATTGTAAATAAACCCATCACGTTGCCAAACTGCAAATCCGCCTGATATTGACGGTTAAAAACCTCATCTATAAAAAAATAATGGTAGGGATTCTGAGGAAAAATAGACAAATAAGCCTCTTCAATCTCTGCTAATACTGCCGACCAATCCTGTTGCTCATCTCTTAGCTTCAGCTTGATGGAGCAATAGCCGGCTCCTTCTCTTAGAAAAAAAACAATAGGCTCTAGATTTTCTTTCAAAGAACGATGATGATAATCTTGTAATACGCCTACAATCTCAACTGCGTTTTCTCCCTGATAGATTGTCTGCCTGACTGCCTCTTGAGGTTGAGAGAAGCCCAAAGCTAAGGCAGCCCTTTCGTTGATGATGGCCAGTGAAGTGGACGAATTTCCCACACGATTGGCATTCGGTATTTGGCCCGCCTTCAGGCGCATATCGTAGGTAGCTACAAAATCTGTATCGATATAAGTAACTTGTAAATCAACGGCTTCTGCTTGGTTATTTTTTTCTCGCTGAAACTTACCTCCCCAGTTGTATCCTTTGCTGGGAACCTGTCCTGAATAACTTACTTGCTCGACAGCGGAATATTTTTTCAGCTGATCTTTGAAAATGCTGGCTTTACGTGCATAAGTAGAATCCACAATCCGAGGCTCTTCTACTACTAAAATCTGCTCTAAGCTCATCCCCAAATCCTTATTTTGCATATAAAGCAATTGCTGGTGCACGGCAGCCGATCCAATGACCAAGGCAATACAGGCCGTGTACTGGAAAATTACCAAAGTCTTTCGTAGCCAAAGCCCATCCTTGGAGGCTTTGAAATTACTTCTCAATACTTTGACCGGACGAAAGGCAGAAAGTACAAAGGCCGGATAAACGCCCGATAACAAGGCTCCCCATAAAAATATACCTAGTATCGTCCCTAAAAACAGAGATGGCTCCGCGAAGAGGGAAGGAAGTGGCTTGCCGATCCAGCTCTTGAAAAGTCCACCCAATGTGTCTACCATGAAGACAGAGATTAACCCGGCCATCAAATTGATTACCGAGGCTTCCAGCAAAAATTGATAGACCAATTGCGCTTTCTTGGCGCCGATTACCTTCCGTACGCCCACTTCTTTGGCTCTTTCCACGGAGCGAGCCGTGGTCATATTGATGTAGTTAATCCAAGCAATCAAGAGAATAAATGCGGCCATCAAGGATAAAAATACCACCGAGTCCATACTTCCGTTGGCTTCTGCTTCACCATTCAACTTTGAATAAAGATGAATATCCGCCAAGGCTTGTAACTGGAAAGATAGCTTTGCCTCATCTAGGTTATTTTCTTGAAGAAAATTGTTGATCAACTGGCCTAATTTAGCTTCTACTTTCTGAGGATCGCTATGGGGTTTCAAACGGATGTAGCTGTAAAAGGCCGTCCAATTTGGATTTTGCAGGTTGGCCCAAGACATCGGATTGGGTTGAGTGGTACTGAGCGAAACTAAAATTTCGGTTTTCAAATGGGTGTTGGGTGGAGGATCAGCCATGACCCCTTTTACGGTACAAAGCTTTTCACCAAAGTTGTAATCATAAAAAGTTAGCGTTTTGCCCATTGGATTTTGTTTTCCAAAATATTTCTCAGCCACAGAGGTAGTCAAGACCAATGCATTAGGCTCTTTGAGAGCCGTGCGCGCATCTCCATATTTGAGGGAATAGGGGAAAATCTCGAAAAAATGCTCATCCGCAAAATAAACCTCGGACTCTCGGTACGAAACCGCCCGCTTGTCTTTGGAGCTTAATTTGAAGATGCCAGAGGTAGAGGTCATTCTCGTGGAGGCAATCGCCTCGGGAATGGTTTCTTGCATCAGCGGAGCTAACAGAGGTGGGGTTTGTGCGCTATGCTCCGCTCGAGGGCCACTCCTATTCACGACCCGATAAACCTGAGAGGAATCAGGATGAAAACGATCATAACTCAACTCGAAAAATACATACTGTAGAATGAGGATAAAAGCCGCCATCCCCACGGCAAGCCCCAGGATATTAATCAATGCGAAAACACGATCTCTGTATATTTTCCGAAAAGCAATTTTTAGATAATTTCTATACATAGGAATCTGAAAAAATTTCAAGGCTAAAAATAACTGGGGATGGCAGGCTCCATCATCCAGCTTCCAAAAAAATACAATTTTCAAACCGAAGCATAACTTGCTAATAAACAACTACTTACACTTTAAAAACAGATAAAAAATGTTCGTGTGCACACGAAAACTGTCCACTGCTGGGCATTCTGTTTAGGCAAGGATCGTTTGCTTTTCCATGATAATCGTTATTTTCGTAAATGAACGCACGAAAAATTCCTTAACTTACAAGGATTTCGCACGTATCGCTTCATCTCAAATTTATCTAAAATTATGTACTACGGGTGCTCATCCGTAGACTTTAAATAAAGTATCTCATGGCCTACAATCTATTAGAAGGAAAACGAGGAATTATTACCGGAGCCTTAGACGAAAACTCCATTGCCTGGCAAGTAGCACTCAAAGCCAAGGCAGAAGGGGCTACTTTTACCCTCACCAATGCTCCCGTGGCTCTGCGCATGGGCAAAATCAATGAACTCGCCGAACAATGCCAAACCGAAGTCATCCCGGCTGATGCCACCAACGTAGAAGACATTGAAAATCTTTACCAAAAATCTATGGACTTGCTGGGAGGCAAAATCGATTTCGTGCTGCACTCTATCGGCATGAGCCCCAATGTGCGCAAAGGCCGTGATTATGGTAATCTAAATTACGATTGGTTCTTGAAAAGCATTGATATTTCGGCACTCTCTTTCCATAAAATGCTGCAAACCGCCGAAAAACTCGACGCCTTGAACGAATGGGCTTCGGTGGTGGCTTTGACCTACATCGCGGCTCAGCGAACGTTCTCTAGCTACTCAGATATGGCACAAGCTAAGTCAGTACTGGAGTCTATCGCCCGCAGCTACGGTGAACGACTGGGTCGGCTCAAAAAAGTCAGAGTGAATACCATTTCCCAGTCTCCCACCAAAACCACCGCCGGAACGGGCATTGATGGCTTCGATGCTTTTTATAATTATGCTGAAAGTCTTTCTCCTTTGGGAAATGCCTCTTCGGAAGACTGCGCCAATTATGTCGTTTCACTATTTTCTGATTTCACGAAGATGGTAACCATGCAAAACCTCTTCCACGACGGCGGGTTTTCTAACACGGGGATTTCGGATGAATTGATGGATAAGATGAAACCTTAGAGATATGACCTTCCCCGAACTCAAACATTTGATTGTAACAAAATTTGGCGAATCCACCGTGATTCGCAGTGAAGAAGAAGCACTACAACCCTCGCTGACGATTCAAACCGAAAAACTCGGAGAGGTCTGTCAGGAACTCCAAGAGAATGAAAACTGTTACTTTGACTTCCTGTCCTGCATTACAGGCATTGACAATGGCCCCAAAGTAGGCACGATGGAGGTGGTGTATCAACTGTATTCTATTCCTTATGACCATCATCTGATGCTCAAAGTGGAGCTAAAACGTAATGAAGAAGGAGAACCTGCACCCGAAGTCCCCTCCCTCTCTGCCCTCTGGCGAACAGCCAACTGGCAGGAGCGCGAAATCTATGATTTATTAGGGATTCGATTTACAGACCATCCTGATTTGCGTCGGATTTTGCTACCCAAAGACTGGGAAGGGCATCCTCTACGCAAGGATTATCAGCATCAGGAACGCTACCACGGCATTCAGGTGAAATACTAAAGGGTAGCCCTAACACATTGTAGGAAGCTTAAGCAACTCAAGACCAGAGGCTTATAGTTTAAACTCCTGAGAAGATCTCTTTGGCAAGATGTTCGCTAGAATAGTTTTCCCTCGAAAAGCGGAAATGCTCCATTCGTGTGGAAATTTGGTACAAAGTCATGGATTAAAATAACATGAAAAAAACTTCGAGTTTTTTTTTCAAGTAAATACTTAAGTATCAATTGTTTATATTTTGGTCGAGTTAGAAGTCAATTTTAACTAAAAATAAGTCAAATATTTGTGTTTTTTTTAATATATATTTGTAATCATTCCAAAAAACAGAAACCCTAAAAAATATAAAATAGATGGAAGTAATCAAGAGAGATGGCCGTCGAGAAGCGGTAAAATTCGATAAGATCACGGCAAGGATAGAAAAGCTATCGTATAGCTTGGATCGCAATTATGTAGACCCAGTGCAAATTTCCATGAAAGTAATCAATGGAATCTACGATGGGGTCACCACGGTCGAACTGGATAACTTGGCCGCCGAAATTTGTGCTACCCTCGCCACCGTTCACCCCGACTATGCTATTCTGGCCGCCCGGATCGCCATCTCTAACCTGCAAAAAAATACCGTCAAGTCTTTTTCGCGCACCATGAAAAAGCTTTATGAGTATATCGACCCCAAAACGGGTGAAAACGCAGGCTTGATTTCCGAAGAAACTTACCAAATCATAAAAAAATACGCCAACGAGCTAAATTCCGCCATCATCTACGATCGCGATTTTAACTATGATTATTTTGGCTTTAAAACTTTAGAACGTTCTTACCTTCTCAAAATGGACGGGCAAGTGGTGGAACGCCCCCAGCATATGCTCATGCGCGTAGCCGTTGGTATTCACGGCGAAGACATTGACTCCGTGATGGAGACGTATAATCTCATGTCCGAAAAATGGTTTACCCACGCCACGCCCACGCTCTTCAATGCTGGCACGCCCAAGCCCCAAATGTCTTCTTGCTTTTTGGTCAGTATGAAAGACGATAGCATCGATGGCATTTATGATACCTTGAAGCAATGTGCCAAAATCTCCCAATCGGCGGGGGGCATCGGACTTTCTATCCACAATATCCGCGCGACCGGTTCTTATATCAAGGGAACCAATGGTTACTCGAATGGCATCATTCCCATGCTCAAGGTATTCAACGACACGGCTCGCTACATTGATCAAGGAGGAGGAAAGCGCAAAGGAGCCTTTGCTATCTATTTAGAGCCTTGGCACGCGGATATATTTGAATTTCTGGACTTGAAGAAAAACCACGGCAAAGAAGAACTCCGCGCACGCGATCTTTTCTATGCCATGTGGACTCCCGATTTATTCATGAAGCGCGTGGAAGCCGACGGTGACTGGGCATTGTTCTGCCCCAACGAAGCCCCTGGTTTGCAGGATTGCCACGGAGAAGAATTTGAGCAATTATACCAAAAATACGAGCAGGAAGGCCGCGCCCGCAAGGTGGTTAAAGCGCAAGAGCTTTGGTTCAAAATCCTCGAGTCGCAGATCGAGACCGGCACACCTTACATGCTTTATAAGGATCACGCCAATAAAAAATCCAATCAAAAGAATCTCGGCACCATTCGTAGCAGTAACCTTTGCACGGAGATTATTGAATATACTGATGAAAATGAAGTGGCCGTATGTAATTTGGCTTCCATTGCCCTGTCTAAGTTTGTTTACAATGGCGTCTTTGACCACAAGCGACTCTTTGAAGTTACGCAGACGGTTACCCGTAACTTGAACAAAATCATTGATCTCAATTATTACCCTGTGCCCGAAGCACAGCGCTCTAACTTCCGCCACCGCCCCATCGGGATTGGCGTACAAGGCTTGGCCGACGCTTTTATCATGTTGAGAATGCCCTTCGAGTCTGATGAGGCTAAGCAATTGAACAAAGATATCTTCGAGACGATCTACTACGCCGCTCTGACTACTTCTATGGAATTGGCGAAGGAGCTAGGAGCTTACGAAACTTACGAAGGCTCGCCTATTTCGCAAGGTATTTTCCAGTTTGATCTGTGGGATGTACAGCCCGACTCACACCGTTGGGATTGGGAAGAATTGCGTGCGGAGATTCGTAAGTATGGCGTTCGCAACTCGCTTTTGTTAGCACCCATGCCCACGGCTTCTACCTCGCAGATTCTGGGAAATAATGAATGCTTTGAGCCTTACACGGCCAATGTTTACACGCGTCGGGTTCTCTCAGGTGAGTTTGTGGTCGTGAACAAACACCTGCTAAGAGACTTGGTAAAATTAGGACTTTGGGATGATAAGATGAAAAACAAACTCATCGCTGCCAATGGTTCTGTGCAAGGCATTCCCGAAATCCCGCAGGAGCTCAAAGACATTTACAAAACCGTCTGGGAAATTAAGCAAAAAAATATCCTAGATATGGCTGCCGACCGTGGTGCTTTTATTTGCCAAAGTCAGAGCTTGAATATTCATATGCAAGAGCCTACCTACGCCAAGCTCTCTTCTATGCATTTTTATGCCTGGAAAAAAGGTCTCAAGACAGGTACTTATTACCTCAGAACCAAAGCGGCCACAGATGCCATCAAGTTTACGTTGGACAAGCAAGCGATCCAAGAACCAGAGATCAAGCTCACGGAGCAAACTGAGGAGAAGCCCGTACAAAGTACAGCAACCGTCAATAATATGCTTGCTAATAATGGCAATTTGAGCGTAACGCCCGATACTCCTCCCAACGGAGCCGCCTGTGATATTGACGACCCCGACTGCGAAGCCTGCGGAAGTTAATACCGCTCACCATCCACAAACCACCGTTCCTCTCAAGCGGCTCAGTAAGGCTTGAAGCCCGAGACCTGAACGTTGGTTTGTGGATAAATTATACACAATTTTCCCGCCGAGATGGTTATTATCTTAGGCTCAATTCCTAAGATTATGCTGGAAAAACCCATCATCCAAAGTTTTGAAAATTACCGTAGCTTCCTCGAGACGTTGCGTCTGAGCAGGCAGTCTTCCGACTTGGGAATTTTTGTTTTAGATATTCGCGATATTCCCGAAGAGGCGGTTGAAGCTTTTCAAATGTACCGAAATGATTTTTATGAAATTAATCTGATTGATCATCAATATGATTGTCAGTTTACCATAGATGGCGTACGTTACCATCCGCAGGGGAGCGCTTACCTTTGTTTTGTTGCTCCAAACCAGCTACAGTCCTATCAGGTCAGCGGAGAAGATACTCAGGCCGAGGGCTTTATCATTTACATACTCAAATCGGCCTTCCATCAGCTCTCCCTTTCGGGAAAGAATCTGCCCTTTTTCAAAACCAATTTTGAGAGCTATTATGAGCCAGAAGCGGATCAATTTGCGGAGCTAATTTTTTGGGTAAGGCGAATGCACCAGGAGTTTAACACTGAGCAGCCCTTCAAAGAAGCCATCCTGAAGGCGCAGCTAGAAATTTTTTTGCTCAAATGCCTGGCCTATTTTGGCAAGGTCAAAAGCGTGGTAGCCAGCCGCCCACAGCAAATCGTACATACCTTTCTGGAGCTGATCCAAGAAAAAAAGACAGCCCAAAAAACGGTTTATTATTATGCTCAGGAATTGGCGCTCAGCCCCAAGCACCTCAACCAACTTACACAGCAGGTACTGGGTAAGAACGCCCTGCGGCTGATCCAGGAAGCAATTGTAGAAGAAGCCAAGACTTGGCTGAGCCAATCGCCTGAGCGTATATCCACTATCGCCTATCATCTGGGCTTTGAGGAGCCTGCGCATTTTTCTCGCTTATTCAAACGCATCGCAGGTTGCTCTCCGGCGGCCTATCGCAGGGCGGTACAATTCTGATAAGTCTTTCTGAATTTTTGGTAAGCATCCATTGGGTGAAACTTCGGAATTTTGCAAGTGTAAATCTCTGAGTATGTTTCACTTAATTTTAAAGCGATGCCTTACACGAAGGAAGATTATCAGCAAATCATTGAAATTTTTTTCCAACATCTAGAGCAAAAAGACATTACAAGCTGGATGAAACTCTGGGCAGAAGAAGGCCTGACCCGCTTCCCTTATGCCCATCAGATGTTTGACCGGGAGCTGAGAGGAAAGAAGGCCATTGAAGCCTACTGGAGTGGCTCGCCGGAATTGTTCGAGCGCATCCATTTTCCGATCGAGCAGATGCTCATCGACCCCGAACAGCAGATGGCCGTGGTCTTGTTTGCCAGCCAGCATACGCTCAAAGACCAGCAGGGCGTGTATGAAGACCGGCAGGTGGGCATTTTGAAATTCGATGCGCATCTGAAAATCACCAGCTACGAAGAGTTTTTTGACCCCATCACCCTGGGACAGACCTTTGGTATGCTCCGCGTAGAATACCTGGATTGAGTTGCAAGACCGTTCGTATGGTTTCAAAATTTGCAATCTACCATCTGATGAAAGATTTAATCATCCTATCTTTTTTACTTCTGGGGGGCGGCTGCACCCTGGGAGCACAAGTGCCTGTAGAAATATTGGCTGGGCACCGCCAACTACAGCATGAGTTTTTCTTGTTCAAAGACCTGGATACCAAACAGCGTGCGAGCTTGTTTAGCATGGCCCGCTTTGCCGTAGATTACCAAGACGAAGCGGCCAATAGTTCTTTTATCAGCTCTCAGCTCACCTATAATCTGAGTTCGTCGTGGGGGCTTTCAGCAGGAGCCAACTACGCAGACGGGGATTTTGCTCCCATCGTAGCATTGTCTTACACCTATATCAGTCCTAAAGAAGATTTGTTTTTAAATATCTTTCCCACTTTCATTATTGAGGAAGAACTCTCGTATGAGCTGTTTGGGCTTCTGTTTTACACTCCCAGACTGAGCGAAAAGTACAGCCTGTTTAGCCAGCTCCTCTTTGGGGTCAACCTTAATCGAGGATTCAATCAGCATCAATATAGCTATCAACAGATGAGATTGGGTGTAGGGTACAAGGATTGGTTTCAAGTGGGGCTAGGATTGGACAAAAATTGGATAGGGAGTGGCGATCAATTGCTTTATGCGAATAATTTCGGGTTGTTTATCAGAAAAGAGCTGTGAGGCTTGCGGAAGTTAATTGATAAATCTCACTTGTTTTAGGCTAGACCCACCCGACTGAGCAGAGAGCTTAGTCGGGTTTTTTTGTCGGTTTACCTATAAAAAGTACCCTTTCGTCTTTTCAGAAATTTTGGAAAGTATGGATCGATAAGCTCAACTTCACTTGCGGCTTTTTTTATTAATTAGGCATTAAGAAAAGATGAATAATATGCTTAGAAATACCCCCTTCTGAGCCAACATCTTCCCTAAAAATCTGGTATTTAAGTTTATTTTTATGGCGTGCTGGTTAAACCTAGAATTTAATTTTGCATGAAGACACTTTCGCAAAATTATAATGCGAGGTCGAGATTGCCTATTTTTCTAGCCAGGAAAGTAAGAGAGCCTTTTCAGGGATTAGCCAAAACAATTCCTACACTAGAAGTATAATCCAGAAAAATCTCAATAAGCTCTCTGTGAGGACTTTGGCGAAATGGCACTTTATTAATCTGACTTGGCAATATGCGCATTTATTCGGATCGAATCTAGTTTTTGCTAAGAAAAATAAGGGAAAAATAGCTATTTAAATTTGTTTCAAATTGCTAGAATTTTCTAAAGAATCTTTAAAATTTAATTAACAGTTTTCATATTCCACTTTCATACCTTAGGGCATACCTATTTTAATTGGTAGTAAGACTTCCTCAATTGGTGAGGTTGCTTACAAAAATCAAACAATTACTATCATTAAATTTCTTCAAAAAACAATGAGAAAGCTCTTTACACTGCTAGCTCTAGGAATGATGATTTCATTCGCTAGCCAAGCCCAGACCTTCCCTGAGTCTATCGACCCAGGAGATTATCTACCCGAAACAGTACTGTCTCCTCAGGATCCTCTGAGTCTGCAAATCCTCTTCGTAGGAGGATCTGACATCGTTCAAACTCGTAAAGGGCCAGCTGTGGCCAAGCAATGGCATGACTTCATCGGTTTCACTCCTTGTAATGAAAATGATGACTGCGCCGAAGGCGAATTAGGATGGGTTTCAGTAAACCACGAGATGATCCTGGCTGATGACCGCATCGGGGACGGTGGTGGAATGACCGTGTTCAAAGTATCTCGTGATCCGGAAACTGACGAGTTGCAAATCGTTGACCAAACTCTAGAGGATGGTCGTAGTGGTAAGTTCTTCAACGTCGACTTCGTAGGTACGGTTGGGAACACAGGTATGAACTGTGCCGGTATTGTCTCTTTGGCGGACGGCCGTATCTGGACAGCGGAGGAGTGGTTCCGCGATGACAATGGTTCTTTATTTGGTGTTTCTGATTCTCGCGAAGGTGATGTGGGTATCCGTGATACTTCTGACTTTACCGTTCCTGCTACGGCTATCCCTGGTTTTGCTGGTGAGACTGTACCTGCGGTTGACAACATCAACTACATGGTGGAGATTGATCCTCGTAAAGCGGAGGCTATCCGTAAGCAGTACAACTGGGGTCGTCAGGCTTACGAAGGTGGAGTTATTATGCCCGATAACAAGACTGTTTATCTGGGTGAAGATGATCGTCCAGGTTTATTTACTCGTTTTATTGCTGATACGCCTGGTGATTTCACCCAAGGTACTTTCTCTTACTACGCTTGGGATGAAGAAAATGAGCAAGGTTACTGGGTAGATTATCCCATCACTAACTTTGAAGAAGCCACTACTCTGCACGCTTACAATACAGTAACGAACCCCGCAGGCCGTGGATCAGAATTCAATTCTTCTTTAGCGATTGATCTTGGTGGTGCTCGTCCTTGGAGAGGCGAGAATGCGGCTTGTATGTTCATCCGTAACGAATGGGTAGCCGCTGATACCGTTACTGGTAAAGTATACTGGGCCGAAACTGGAAACGATGCTTTCTGGGATGAGTTTGGTACATTCACTCCTCGTAGCCCTGAATATCAGTTAGATACTATCTCTGGTCTAGAGCCATTCAACGGTAAAATTGGTCGCTACTTGCTGGATGCCGCTCGTATGCGTTTCCCGGAGCTAAACAATATCTCTAACGACTCATTGCGTAACTGGTTGGTAGCCGGTAACAATTTCCGTGATCCACACGGTCGTATTTTGGTATACGATCCGGCTACTCAAGATGTATCCGTATTCTTAGAAGGTGGCCCTTATCCGGGTGACGACGGAGCACAGTCGGATGATATCCTGAGCTATCCTGAGACGCACTTCACCAACCCGGATGGTGTAAACTTCATCTACGTAGGGGATAAGCGCTACATGGTCATCTGTGAAGACTTGAACGGACGTAGCTTCAACCGTGTACCTGCGGGTGTAAACAACAGCACGTGTGAGCTTTTCTTACTGGATATGGATATGGAGCCTAAGGTAGAAAACCTAATCCGTATCGGTCAAGTTCCTCTAGGGGCTGAGGTAACTGGAGTTGTGCCTACTTCGGATGGTAAGACTTTATTGGTAAACTCTCAGCACCCAAGCAAGTCTAACCCATTCCCTTACAACAACTCCTTGACTTATGCCATCAATGGTTTTGATAAGCTTCAAAATGTAAATGGAGTGGGCATCAAGAGTATCTCTCTCTACGACGCTGAGAACGACCGTAGCATCACCGGAATCACCGACGGAGCCGTCTTCACCTTCTCTAACCTAAGCGCTGCTTTATTAAGCATCGAGGCTGTACCCGAGGAAAGTGCTACGGTAAGCTTTGAGCTAAGTGGTCCCTTGAACCAGTCTAAGGTAGAAAAGATTGCTCCTTACGCACTGTTTGGAAATGAAGGTGCTGACTTCGAGGGCGCTACTTTTGCCGCAGGAGAGTATACCCTTACTATCACTACTGAGAAAGAAGGAAGAGGTACCTTCGAGACCTCTATCTCCTTCACCCTGATTGATCAGTCAGCGACTTCTGCTCGCGAGGCGGTAGTAGATCTAGTCGTAGGTGAAACAGCTCAACCCGAAGAGATGCTGATCTTGAACAACGGCAACAACCGTGTAGAAATTGAAACCTCAGGTGAAGTAGCCATCTACGATGCCACGGGTACATTAGTTGAAACCACAAAAGGAACTTATCAATTCGCAGTCCCTGGTCTGTACTTCGTACGAGATGCAAAAGGTAATACGACTCGTATCTTAGTTCAGGAGTAATTTATGGTTTATCATTCCTGACCGGCTAGGGCCTCGCTCTGGCCGGTTTTTATACCTCATTCTTAAACCCTTAATGAGTTGGACAAATGAAACGTTTTTATACTTTGCTACTAGCTATTCTCTTATTTATAGGGAGCATTTATCTAAGTGCTTTCCAATCTCCTGGCGAAACTCCTAGTGTATTAGTAACCCGACTACACGCCCATAAATTAGATACTTTCTCCCAGAGGGTGTCCCAGCTAAAAGTAGCCAGTGAAAACCTCAATACCTCCGAAGAAAGCTTGGCCACATTAAGGGAGACCTTCATGGAGTGTCGCAAGCGCTATAAGGCTATTGAGTTTATGGCCGAGTACCTGGATGCTCAGTATATCAAAGACTTTATCAATGGCCCGCCGCTTCCTAGCCTAGAAAGAACAGACCAGACCGAAGTCTTGGAACCCGAGGGCTTGCAGATATTGGAAGAACTTATTTTTGGAGAACATCCCTTAGAGCAGAAGGAAGAACTCCTGGAATTGAGCTCGGCTCTGGAAATAAACACTCGAGAACTGCTTCGTTTTGAAAGAAATTTAAAACTAGAAGATCGCTTCATCTTTGAAGCTGCTCGTAACCAGATCATTCGCATAGTAACGCAGGGCCTCACTGGCTTTGATACACCAATGGCTTCTAATGCGATTCTAGAAGCACAACTTTCTCTCAATAGCGTATATGAGGCCTTGGCTTGTTATTTTCCCAATCTGACCAAGAGAGATGCAAATCTCGAGGAGCAACTAAAGCAATTATTTGAAGAGGCACTGGCCTACCTAAAGAGCCATCCAGACTTTGATACCTTTGATCGTTTACACTTTCTGACCGAATATGCCAATCCCCTATATGCAGGCATCAAAGATATGCACCTCGAGCTGGGCTATCCGACCTACTATGAAGCTTTGCCTAAGGGCACTCCTCAATCCTTAAATTATTATGCCGATAACATTTTCTCTGACAATCTGATTGATCCCTTTTTCTACACCGCGGTCACTCCACAAGAAGCTAACAAAAAGGTGGTAGACTTGGGCCGTCTGCTCTTCTTCGATCCCATTTTATCCCAGAATACCGAACGCTCTTGTGCTTCCTGCCACCAACCAGAGAGGGCTTTCACCGATGGGCAAAGAAAGAGTATCGCCACCGATTATACTGGTACCGTTTCCCGAAATGCCCCTAGTCTTTATAATGTAGCCTATGCTGATCGTTATTTCTACGATTTGCGTACCCAAAAACTAGATGACCAGATCCAACACGTAATTTTCAGTAGTAGAGAATTCAATACTACTATGCTGGACATTTTGGACAGATTGAAGCAAAGTGAAGAATACCTACAGCTCTTCAAAGAAGCCTTTACCAACCCTTACCACCAAGACAGACCCATCAACCCCTATACCCTAACCGCTGCTCTCTCTGCTTATCTAACGACTTTGAAGAGCTTCAACTCCCCCTTCGATCAATACGTGAGAGGTGAGCGAGCCGATTTAGACCCAGCTGCCCAACGAGGATTTAACTTATTTATGGGAAAAGCTGCCTGCGGGACTTGCCACTTTGCCCCAACCTTTGCAGGCTTGGTACCTCCCCTGTATCACGAAAACGAGTCGGAAGTAATCGGAGTACCCACCACCAAGGATACGCTCAATCCTGAAATTGATCCTGATCCTGGCCGAGCAGCAGGGCTTATCAAAGAAGGGGATGGCATTTATTTGCATTCCTTCAAGACTACCACCGTCAGAAATGTAGAACTTACGGCTCCTTATATGCACAATGGCGTCTATGATACCTTAGAAGAAGTAGTAGATTTCTACAACCGAGGCGGAGGTTTGGGCCTGGGTCTGGATGTTCCCAATCAGACACTGCCCTTTGACCAATTGAGCCTCAGTGCCGAGGAGCAAAGCGATCTGGTGGCTTTTATGAAGTCGCTTACAGATACCAGCACTTTTGAGGGAAGACCCGAGCGCTTGCCGCACTTCCCTGAGGAGACTGGTTTTAATCAGCGGAAAGTAGGAGGAGTGTATTAACGTCGGTCAAAAAGAAGGATAGGCGAATTGCAACCATGCGCCCCTGAGGCCAGCGGCGTGGCGCTAATGGTGGCGTTTCAGTATCGAAGATATGTACATTGAGCACGCAAGTTGCCTCAATTCCAAGATAAAGTAGAAGGTGTTTATTGAGCTTCTGCTTCCGAAAAGTCGCCCTGCTGGTTCAGGGTGATTTTTCTTCTTTGCTTTTTCTAAAAAATACCTACTTTTGATCGGAGCTTAATTTGACTTATTCTAAGTAAAAGATAAGAACTGCTAGAGTATTACTAAATTGTTAAGAATAAGTTATAATCTCTTGAGCCTAGTTTTTTTATAGCATTAGGAAGGGAATTTCCTTGAATTGTTCAAGTTTATCTTTTATTTGGATAAAGATTCTTTTTTTAAAAATAAGTATAGGTATTTTCCCAGTGAGCAAAATTTTGAACGGATTGCGGCACTAATCCAACGCAGGAGAAAGGGCTTAATTGAGTTTTCATTCTTTCAGGAATGACTGAAAGTGTTTTGAAACCGGGAACCCTTTAATTTTCATAAAATGGGCTAAATAGCTCTTTATAAGCTATTTATTCAAACCTACTTTTACTTGAGCAGATTCACAAATGTAGCGATTGCAATAAGATATTTCAAGAAAATCTACTTTTATTCCTCTATTTCCCTTCAATTTATATTCATTTCACTTATTTCTTTTTTGATAAAGAACAGTTAAAGCTGAGATAACTACTCATCTCCATCACTTTCTTAACTTCGCACTATCGTTTGCTCCGTCACACAGGCGGAAGCAGAAGCTCAAATAATCACTAAAATTTCCAAAAAACAATGAGAAAACTTTTCACTTTGCTGGCAGCATTGATGATCGTATCATTTGCAAGCCAAGCGCAGAACCTTCCTGAGTCTATCGAACCAGGAGATTTCAACAATTTCGTATTGCCTATGCCTCCTAGCCCGCTTACCCAGCAGGTACTATTCATCGGAGGAACTGACCTTGTACAAACTACTGAGACTTACGGAAACGAAGCCGGAGCTGCTCTTGCTAAGCAATGGCATGACTTTATCGGTTTTACGCCTGCTACTGAGGAAGAGAAAATCGCTTTTTCTGAAAGAGATGATTCTCTTTTGATTCCTGACGGTTCAGGATTAGGAGAAACTAACTTCTTAGGTTGGGTTTCTGTAAACCACGAGCGTATCCAAGCCAACGACCGTATCGGTGATGGTGGTGGTATGACGGTATTCGCTATCGCTGCCGATGCAGAAGGCAACATCGTAATCGTAGACCAAATCCTAGAAGATGGTCGCCAAGGACGTTTCTTCAACGTAGACTTCGTAAACACTGTAGGTGAAACTGGTATGAACTGTGGTGGTATTACTTCTCTAGCTGACGGTCGTATCTGGACGGCAGAAGAGTGGTTCCGTTACAGCACTAACTCTTATTTTGATGATGGTGACGGTGTTCGTGATACTACCGATTTTACTGTATCTTCTGACATCGCTGGTAACTTCAATGGCCAGACTATCAACAAAGTTGATAACTTCAACTGGATGGTTGAGATTGATCCTCGTCAAGCTAAGGCGATCCGCAAGCAGTACAACTGGGGACGTGCTGGTTTTGAAGGTGGAGTAGTAATGCCTGACAACCAAACTGTATACTTCGGTGAGGATGCTCGTCCTGGTCTTTTCCTACGATTCATCGCTGATACTCCTGGTGATTTCACTAGTGGTACACTTTCTTACTATGCTTATGATGAAGAAGCAGAGCGTGCTTACTGGGTAGATTATGACAATACTACTTTCGAGCAAACCGCAGCCATGAATGCTTACAACACGATTGAATTCGGTGGTGGTCCTTCCACTGGTCAAAACGTAAAAGGTGCACTTCCTTGGAGAGGTGAAGACGCGGCTGCGATGTTCATCCGTAACGAGTGGTTCGCCGCTGATACTACTACAGGTATCGTATACTGGGCTGAAACTGGAAACAGTAGCTTCTGGGATGAGTTTGCTTTGTTTACTCCTCGTGCTAATGGTCCTAACAACGTAGGTTCTGATGCTTACGTAGCTGTTGGTCCTGACGGTGAGCCTACCAACTTCAACGGTAAAATCGGCAGCTGGACTCTAGAAATGGCTCGTATGCGTTTCCCTGAGCTACGCAACGAGTCTAACGACTCTGTACGTAACTGGTTGGTACAAGGCAACAACTTCCGCGATGCTCACGGACGTGTACTAGCTTACGATCCTGCTACGGAGCAAACTTATGTATTCCTAGAAGGTGGTCCTTATCCTGGTGATGACAACCGTGCTTCGGCTGAGCTTGGAAACGGATATCCTGATAAGCACTTCTCTAACCCTGATGGATTGAACTTCATGTATGTAGGAGACAAAACTTACGCAATCCTTTGTGAGGACTTGAACCAAAACGACTGGAACTCTACTCCAGCTGGAGTAAGCAACCGTACTTGTGAGCTTTATCTTTATGATATGGACAACTACGTACCGGGTGAAGTAGTAGACATCAACGACCTAGTTCGTATCTCTACTGTACCTAACGGTGCTGAGGTAACGGGTGCTCAGCCTGCTGGTTCTAACACGCTAATGGTAAACTCTCAGCACCCTAGCAGCTCTAACCCTTTCCCTTTCAATAACTCACTTACTTACGCCATCAATGGTTTTGACAAATTAGCTGAGGCTAATGACATCCAAATCACTAGTGTGCGTTTGGTAGATGCTGCTACTCAGGAAACCATCGGAACTATCGACAACGGTGACACTTACACTATCAGCAATGTAGCTGGTCGTGAATTGACCATCGTAGCTGAGACAGAAGGTGAAGTAGGAAGCGTACACATCCAACTAAGTGGTGCTTTAATGATGGGTAAAGTAGAAAACTTTGCTCCTTACGGCCTATTTGGTGATTCTAACGAAGGCGCAGGAAGCACTTTCAACGGTGGTTCTTTGGTAGCTGGTGAGTACCTATTGACAGTTACTCCTTACACTGAGGTACTAAGAGGCGGTGCTGCTGGTGCTCCCGTGGTACTAAGCTTTACTATCAACGACCCTGCTTCTGAGGCTCGTACTACAGTTGCTAACAATGACCTTTACATTGAGAGCATCAGCAACCTTTCTCAGGAAGTAACTTTCAACAAGCCTACTAACATCGGTATCTACAGCGTAGACGGTAAGCTACAAAGAGTACTTCGTGAAACTAGAGTTGCTAACATCAGCGAGTACACTGACAAAAATGCTTTCGTAATCCTAAGAGCTGAAGGAAACGAAGGTGTGAAGTCTTTCAAAGTACAAATCCAAGAGTAATCTTGCTCTTCCGGATAAAACACAAACCGATCGGGAGCAATCCTGATCGGTTTTTTAAAAATTCAAAAACGCTTATTCCTCATCTTTTATACTCAAAATTACTGGCATATGAAAAGTGTTTATACCCTCAGTCTATCTTTACTCATCTTCGCGGTGAGTATTTATTTGACGGCTTTTACCCCCTCCCAGCCTAACTACATCAAAGCATTAAACCGCAATCAAAAAATTGCAACCTATTATCTCAACGGACTAGGCCAACTGGCCAGTTCCGCACAAACGCTACATCAATTAGCCGAAAACCTACAAGCCGAACCCCAACAAATCGCAAAATTGCGTGAGCAATTGACGCGTTGCCGTCTAGAATACAAAAAAGTGGAGTTCTTGGCCGAATATTACGCCCCCGAGTTTATCAAAATCCATATCAACGGGGCACCACTACCCAGCTTAGCCACCGCCACCGACGCCGTGGAAGTAGCTGAACCCAGTGGATTACAAATCTTAGAAGAAATTATATTTAGTGAAAACCCTCTCGAGGATAAAGAAAGCCTGCTTAGCCTCACCGGAGAGCTTTCCGAAGACTTGGAAGAGTTTAGCCGAATGCAAAAGGTCGTACCTTTCTACGACCGCCAAATCTTTGAGGCATCTCGCTATCAGATGATCCGGGTACTTTCTATGGGATTGACAGGCTACGACACGCCTGTTACTTTGAATGCCATCCCCGAAGCCGAGACTTCTCTCCGCTCCGTGTATATGGCTATTCAAACTTATTTTCCTCAATTAGAAGAAAAAAATAGAAATGATCTGAGCCAAAATCTAGATCAGGATTTTCAGGGAGCTTTACAGTATCTCCAAGAAAATCAAGATTTTGAGCAATTTGACCGTCTCTACTTCCTAGAAAAATACCTCAATCCGCTTTTTAGAAATATCAAGGAAGCACATCTGGTGCTTGGTTTTGAAACTATTGACAAAACCACCCCTTCCTACATAGAACACTCCCTAGACTATATGGCGGATAATATCTTTAGCGAAGACTTGATCAATCCGTTTTTCTACACGGACTTGACCAAAGAAAAGTATACCGCAGAAACCATTGAGCTGGGAAGAATGCTTTTTTATGACCCGATCCTTTCGGAAAATCTAGAAAGAAGCTGTGCCTCTTGCCACCAGCCTGACAAAGCTTTCACGGACGGCAAAAAGAAAAGTATCGCCACTGATTTTAAAGGCACCGTTGAGCGTAATGCGCCTACCTTACTCAACTCCGTGTATGCCGATCGCTACTTCTATGATCTCAGAGCCGATAAGCTAGAAGGCCAAGTGGAGCACGTGGTCTACAATGACAAAGAATTCAATACCTCTCTGATGGACATTATCCAAAAAATCTCCGAGAGTGAGGAATATGTCTCTTATTTCAAAAAAGCCTATCCAGAACTCGGAGCGCGCGCCGTGATTCCTTATTCTATCTCTACCGCCCTTTCGGCTTATGTTACTTCGCTTTCGGGTTACACTTCTCCCTTTGACCAATACGTGCGAGGAGAGCAGGAAGAAATTTCTGAATCAGTGAAGCGCGGCTTTAATATTTTTATGGGAAAAGCAGGTTGTGGTACTTGCCACTTTGCCCCTACTTTCAGTGGTTTGATTCCGCCACTTTTCCACGAAAATGAATCCGAAATCTTGGGCGTGCCTAGCAACAAGGATTTTGAAAATCCTGAGCTAGACCAAGACCCCGGACGCGCCAAGGGCATGATGAAAGAACGCGTAGAAATCTACACGCGTGCCTTCAAAACGACCACCGTGCGCAACGTGGCTCTGACTGCACCCTATATGCACAATGGCGTGTATGATAGCTTGGAAGAAGTCATCACATTTTACAACCTGGGTGGAGGTGCTGGTATGGGCTTGGAAGTGCCTTATCAGACTTTGCCACCCGATCATCTTGAGCTAACCGAGCAAGAGCAACAAGATCTGGTTGCTTTTATGGAAGCCTTGACTGACCAGAAGAAACACATCGGTGCTCCCGAAAAACTTCCTGCTTATCCTGAGGGCAGTGCTTACAACGCCCGTAAAGTAGGAGGAAAATACTAAGTCTCTCTATCCTTTATGGAAAATATTCAGAAAACCATCCTGCATGCAGGGTGGTTTTTTTTGTTTTTCTCATGCAGCCTGTGCTCTGTTTACTAACTTAGATGTGAGATAGGAATCTTAAACTGGCGCGCGTTTGTAACGCGTATCACTTAGGCTCGGTCTTAGCCAAGCTTTCAAACTGGCGCGCGTTTGTAACGCGTGCCGCTTGGGGGCGCGTTTGTAACGCGTGTCACTTAGGCTCGGTCTTAGCCAAGCTTCCGGCTCTACCATCGCTTTTTGTCGCTCCCGCGCCAATGTTCATGGCAAATGAACCGAAGAAAAGGCACGCGTTGCAAACGCGCGCCAGTTTGGGTTAGTTTATTTTCCCTCCGGGCCAAAGCACATTACCAATTCGCCAAAGAAAAGGGCCGGATGGCATATTCGGCCCAGTTTCCTTGTTTTGTTAGTTTGGAGCATACTAGCTAGCAGGGGGGATATATAAATTGTCTAGCGTAATCCAACGGGCCCAAAACTCTATCTTCTGCCCTTCATAAAATTCTAAATAGAAATAGGCCCGTTCATCCCTAGAAAGTTCAGTGAGTTCCCCTTTCACTTCTACTCTTCCCCGATATAGATTATCCACAGTTAAGTTTTGAGACTCTGATGTATTGTAAAAGCTAACCTTAGTCAGGGTTACATCATCAAACCTCAAAGTTATTAATGAATTATCACGAATATTTTGAAAAATGATATTCAAAATAGCTTGATCAAATAATACTCTTAGGCAATCATAGTCATTATGAAAATCATAATATACGCCTTTTACATCGTATTGAGATAAATTCTTGAAGAGTTCTATGTTGGTTGTCGACATCATTTCAAAATCTCTGTAAGTATTTCCTTATCATTCTAATTTCTTGCTGTGTCATTGGCTGAGCGTGTTTTGAAGCTCGGGTAATACTTCTCTCAAACTGGCGCGCGTTTGTAACGCGTGCCGCTTGGGGGCGCGTTTGTAACGCGTGCCCTTGTTGGCAGCCCCGAGTGCCTATGCTTAGCCA
>CAZKBP010000032.1:0-72442 GCA_964551015.1 uncultured Cytophagaceae bacterium
CAGCTTGAGCCTTCTCCAACGAGCGTCGTAGAACGATCTTACAGCCTGAGCCTTCCCAAACCAGCGTCGTAGAACGATCCTACAGCCTGAGCCTTCCCAAACCAGCGTCGTAGAACGATCTCACAGCTTGAGCCTTCCTTCTGCTAAACGAGACGCTCAGAACAGCCCGAAGTGTTTATTTTTCCTCGACAAGTTGGATATTATTTCCACAAGTATCATCAAATACAGCCACGATGACCGTACCCATTTCGGTGGGGTTCATACTAAACTCGACGCCCAATTTGGTCAGCCTTTCAAATTCTTCCTGAATATTATCCACATAGAATTGCGTGTACGGGATTCCTGCTTTCTTCAGTTCATCTTGAAAAACTTTGGCAGGCTCGAAATGAAGCGGAGCGGGTTCAAGCAATAGCTCTGGGCCATCTTGGTCATATTGAGAAACGACGGTCAACCAGCGATTGCCTTCACTCAAGGGCATATCTATCTTTTTAACAAAACCCAAAACATCCATATAAAAATCTAATGCTTTCTGTTGGTCTCTTACCGGAATACTTACGATTTTAATTTTCATAACTTGAATTTTAATGAGTATGCCTGCAATTTAAGCCAAATTCAGCTTTTTGATTTATTGAAAGTTGCTCCTTTGTAAACGGAGGGAGGCATTCCGGTTTTAGCTTTAAATAGATTTGAAAACGAATGAATGCTCTCAAATCCTACGGCATAGCAGGTATCAGAAACGGATTGACCTGACTTTAAAATTTTTTTCGCTTGCTCGATCCGTTTATTGATCAAATATTGTCTGGGGGTAATCCCGTGATACTTTTTGAAAACTCTAATCAGATGGTATTTGGATGTGAACTGCAGACGGGCGAGCAAATCCAGATTGATTGCTTTGCTAAAATTAGCATCGATGTAGTTTTTGGTCTTAACTGCTAAATCAATTTGAATCTGGTTCGAGAAACAAATTTTTTTTATTCGCTCTAGCTCTTGAATGTAGTAATTCACTTCTTTTATTTTTCATTAGTGCTAACATCCGAATATACCACATTCATTTATTTTTCTTGAGAAGTTTTGTTTATCTTATGAGAAGCCGCACCCAATACAGAGGCGGGATTCTTCTTACTGAAATGGAAGGAAACCAAAGGTTTAATTACGAAAAATAATTCTCATGGAAAATTACGAACACTGGCAACTACATATTCAAGCTCATATCGCCTATCTGACCCTTTGTCGCCCTCAAGTGAAAAACCGAATCGATGGACAAACGCTCAGCGAATTAGCTCGAATCAACCAAGTTTTAAGCAAAAATCCAGAAGTATGGGTAATTGTGGTTCAAGCCGAAGGAGAGGATTTCTCCACCGGCGTGGATGTGAGTGCCATCGGGACGATGATTGGTCAGGACAGCAACGCCTTTGCTGAGCATTTACGGGGCTTCCAAAAGGCTTTTGACGATTTTGAAGCACTGGAAAAACCAACCATCGCCGCCCTCAAAGGGCACGTTATTGGAGGGGGCGTAATTCTAGCCCTTTGCTGCGATTTCCGAATAGCGGCAGATAACACCCGATTTTGCTTACCCGAAGTCAAAAGAAGTATCGGAGTGATTATGGGAACCCAACGCCTCACCCGCACCATTGGGCTAGCCCACACCAAGGAGCTTGTACTATTGGGCGAAGCCATTCATGCTGAGCGAGCCCACCAGATGGGTTTGGTAAATCAAGTGGTTCCTCTCGAGCAACTCACCACACAAGTACAAAACTTGGCTCAAAAATTCTCAGACCTTCCTCCTTTGGCGGTGGGGCTTTGCAAAAAAATCATCCATGAGGGGCAATTTCTTCCTCGGGCAGGACAGGATTTGGAGATCGAGGCACAGAGTGCTTTGCTTCACACGGAGGATTTCAAGGAAGCTATCAAAAGTTTTTTTGAGAAAAGAAAGCCCATCTATCAGGGAAAATAAATCTCAAACACTAGATATGAGTATAAATAAAGCCTGTTTGGGGCTAGATCACTAATTAAAATTTGTTTTTACGATCTTTTAAACAAAATAATTATGAATTTTCTTAAAAAAAGGATAGCATTGGTATCTCAAAACACACGGAAGAAGTAATCTGATTGATAGAAAGTTTTCGAGCCTACTTTTTCCGTGTGCATGGTTTGAACACTCATTATAAGGTTTATTAGAAAATGGCCACATTTAGTTTGAAGAATATTTTGCAGGAGGTTACTTCCTCCGATTTGAAACCAATTTCGGGTATGGACGCTGCCTTTTTATACGCGGAGGCACCGAATAGCCCGATGCACGTGGGTTCTTTGACCATCTTGGAAGGAGCAATGTCCTTTGAAGATTTCAAGAAAATAATTGCTTCTCGTCTACCGCTTCTTCCCAAATTCCGCCAGAGATTGGTTTCGGTTCCTTTCAATTTGGATTACCCTTACTGGGCAGATGATCCAAATTTTGACCTGGACATGCACCTACACCACATCGCTCTACCCGAACCCGGTAACTGGAAGGCACTACGGGATATGAGTTCGAGGGTTTTTAGTGGGCATCTTGACCACGCGCGCCCCCTCTGGTCAATCACCTTCGTGGAGGGTTTGGACAATGTATCCCAAGTACCTCCTGGCTCCGTAGCGATTTTGACCAATATTCATCACGTGATGATTGATGGTGTTTCTGGCTTAGGAGTGATGGGTATTCTCTATGATCGAAGTGCTGAAAACCAAATGAATAAATTGGCCAAACCTATTCCTTTCAAACCGGCTCCTCTGCCCAATGATCTTAGCTTATTGCTGAAAAGCTATGGCAATTTCATGAGTAATCCCTTCAAATTGCCCGTGGCCGTGGGGCAGACTGTCTGGAAAGTCGTCAAAACACAAGTTACCCCTCAATTGGCTAATAAAGAGCTTCCTAAGGCTTCTTTTACTGCCCCCAAAACCATCTTCAATGAAAATGTTTCCCTGAAGCGTACTTGGGGCTCCGCAATTCTTGAGCTAGAGCGGGTCAAAACCCTCAAGAATATTATGGGAGTTACCCTGAATGATATTATTCTGACGATCTGCTCAGGAGCGATTAGAAAGTATCTTCTAGAAAAAAACAAACTACCCGCCCAGCCTCTGGTCGCCAATGTACCTGTATCCACGCGCACCACCGAAGATAGCGGAGAGCTAAACAATCAAATCTCCAATATGCTCATTCCCATCGCTACGCACGTGGAAGAGCCGATTGAGCGTTTAGAATTGATCCACGAATATACCAGCCTTGGAAAAGTGAGACACCGCGCGATGGGAGCCAAGACGATTGCTAAAATGGCTGACTCGGTGCCCTTTGGCTTAGCCAACCTGGCCGCTGGAATATACAGCCGCTACAATCTCAGTCAATTGCACAGGCCTATCTTCAACGTGACCATCACCAACGTGCCAGGGCCACAAGACCCTCTCTACATGAATGGCCATAAAGTCCTTTCGGTGATGGGAATGGGGCCCGTTATCGATGGTCAGGGGCTAATTATCGCCATCTTGAGCTATGCCGGGCAAATTACCATCAGTTCCACTTCGGATGTAAGCACCATTCCCGATATTGATCTTTTCTCTCGTTATATCCGAGAAACCGCCAATGAACTGGAAAACATCATTTTAGAAAAGGAGAAGAAAAGAGTAGAAGAACTCGAGAAGAATCAGGCGGATGATATCTTTGATAATCTAAAAAAATCATTTGGAGGTAATCCCGAAATGACCGCAGACGCTAAGGGCTTATTCCAAATCTATATTACCGGAAGGAAATCAAGTAATTGGCAAATCAACCTCAACCGAAATCCAGCCATTGTCAAACAGGGCATTTACAGTAGCCCGGATGTGATTTTGACCGTATCTGAGCCACATCTGAGAAGAATTGTACAAGGAGAAATTAGCTGGGAAGAGGCAGAAATTCAAGGTAGAATCAAAGTACAAGGAGATCGAGCCAAATTCGCTGCTCTGAGTGATCTTCTCGTCAAGAAACCTCAGCCCGAGGCAGAAGCCAAGCATTAAATATCCAGATTTTTGAGAGTGAGTTAACAGAAAACATACATTAAAATCAATAATAATAGCTATCACTATTTCTCCAATTAGGAATTCATGGAACGAATCATTAAGCACCCAAAATTTCAAGAAAATCTCGAGCACGTCGCTCAGGAGATTAACCGCCCTTTTGAAGAAATTGAAAAGGAAGCCAAAAAGTATCTAAAGGAACTCTACACCGAAAGAAAAGATTTTAGTAGTCTTTTTACGGTTCAAGGTTCTCAGTATCTTCTTTCTTGGGCCTACGAACACAAGATTGATGTAGTCCCGGAAGAGATTAAAGGGATCATGAAATTAATCCGACGCCATCCGGTCGCCTTCCTGATGACCCACAAAACCTACATTGATACTCTCGTGCTGATTGTTACTTTGGCACGCTACGGGATGCCAATTCCTTACATGTTTGGAGGAATCAATATGGCCTTCACGGGTTTGAAGCAACTCGGAAAGCAAGTAGGCATGATTTATATCCGTAGAAATATCAAAGATAATCCAGTTTACAAGGCCACTTTGAAGCATTTCGTGTCCTCTCTGATCGCAGAAGGGAATCACTTTACTTGGATGATCGAGGGAACGCGCTCCCGCACGGGCAAAATCCTGTGGCCTAAAATGGGCATCTTGAAATATTTCATGGAAGGTGAGCAGGATAGTGGGCGAGAAATCAAATATATCCCCGTCTCGGTGGTTTATGACTTGATTCCAGATGTGAAAGAGATGACCCTCGAGGGTCAAGGCAAAGAAAAAAAACCCGAAAGCTTGGCCTGGTTTTTTAATTATATACGCAAGTTGGGCGATAATTTTGGCCGAGTCGCCATCCGCTTCGGAGAATCCGTGGATGTCAAAGCCCACCAAAGTGCCATCATCCCTGACCGCGAAGAAGATAGCTATGAAGACAAATATGCCCTGCCTCGTTTTGCCTTCGAGCTCGTTTATCGAGCCAGCCAGATCAATCCCGTAACGACAGTTTCTCTGGTATGTAATGCCTTGTTGAGTAATTTTGCACTCGCTAAACGAGAAATAGAAGGGCACGTCTACGAGCTGATGCATTTTATTGAAAAAAGAAAAAAAGATGTACTCTTAGATAGAGGCAAGCCGATTGGAGAGAGCGTACAGACCGCGTTGAATCTGCTTTTGCAAGCCGGAATTGTACAAAAAAACCAATCTGGTTTGCAGGCCAGATATCTGATTAACGAATCAGAATACCTTCCAGCTAATTATTATGCCAATATGGCGGCAGGGCATCTTTACCACCGTGCCTTTATCGAGCTGGCCTTGGTGAAAGTAGCCAATGATCAATCCCAAGACCGTCTACTACATTTCTGGAAAGAAATTATGGTGTTGAGAGATCTCTTCAAATTTGAGTTCTTTTATAGCAATAAAGCGGAGTTTAGCGATGAGGTTGAAGAAGAACTAAATGAGTTTGATCCTAAGTGGAGAGACTTGCTCAGCGATCCTCAGGGTAATATCCCTGCACTCTTAGAAAGACAACGTGCCTCCATCGCTGAGGCGCTCCTGCTTACTTATTTGGAGGGTTATCGGGTCGTGATGAACACACTTCTGAACTGGGATTCAAAGCGAGATTTTTCCGAGGAAGCGTTTATGGAAGTTTGTGTTTTCATTGGTAAAGAAATGCATTGGCAGGGACAAATCCGAAGGCTAGAGAGCTTATCCAAGCCTTTTTTGATCAACGGCTTGAGATTCGCCAAAAATCGCCAACTCATTCCCAAAGATACCAATCCCTCCTTCCCTTACGAGAAAATTAAAGCTTCTTTGGCACAGCTAAACGAAGTGAGCAACCGCCTAGAGTATTTACAAGAGTGGGTAATTGCCAAGAATAAAAGACAGTCCATAGAAATACCTTTGGAGCGAAACGTGGTACCCGGGTCAAATGCCGAGTTGCATTCCTCAGAAATTCTACACGAGGAGAGAGGAAAGCACATCGGAGCCTTCTTTGACTTAGACCGTACTTTGATCAATGATTTTTCAGCCAAGCAATTTCTACAAACTCGCGTGATGAGTGGTAAAATGACGGTTCAAGAAGCATTGACCCAATTTGGTGGCCTTATGATCTATGCCTCCGGTATGCAAGATTTTGCAAGTTTGGCCGCCTTGAGCGCACGTGGAGTACAAGGAATTCCCGAGGAAACCTTTGTTGAATTGGGAGAAGAAGTCTATCTCAGACATCTGGCCGCTGCGATCTACCCCGAATCTCGGGCTTTGGTGGCCACCCACCTAGCCAAAGGTCATACCGTGGCTATTGTCTCCGCCGCCACCCTTTATCAAGTAAATCCAATTGCTCGTGATTTGGGAATTGAGCACGTGATGTGTTCGTTGATGGAAGTGAAAAACGGCAAATTCACTGGGAAGATGCTAGAACCTGTGGCTTGGGGAGAAGGAAAAGCCACCTTAGCCTTGGAGTTTGCCCAAAAACACAATCTTGACCTGTCTAAGAGCTATTTTTATACCGATAGCATGGAAGATTTACCGCTCATGGAGATAGTGGGTCATCCTCGGGCTGTCAATCCTGACCACCGACTGGCACAATGGGCTTTTGAACACAATTGGCCAATCTATCGCTTCAAAGCTTCTTCTGGTAACACCCTGACCAACACGCTCCGAACGAGTTTGGCGGTGGGGAGTCTTTACCCTTCTATTGTGCGGGGAATCACCACGGGTGCCCTGAGCATGTCTTGGCAAAAAGGAGTAAACGCCACCATTGCCAGTGTTGGCGATTTAGGCTCTTGGATGGCTGGTCTAGACATTATTATCAAAGGCAAAGAAAATCTGGAGAGTCATCGTCCGGCGGTGTTTCTTTTTAATCACCAAAGCTCAGCCGATCTTTTTATTGTGGCCAAGTTACTACGCCACGATTTTAAATCTATTGCCAAGAAAGAACTACAAAGCAATCCCCTTGGCCCAATTCTAAAATCACTAGGAGTCATTTTTGTTGACCGTCAAAATAAGGAAAAAGCCATTGAAGCAATGCAACCCGCCGTGGATGCCCTCAAAAGTGGAACCTCCATCGCGATTGCTCCTGAAGGCACCCGTAGTGAAGATCGTACTTTGGGGAAATTCAAGAAAGGAGCTTTTCACCTGGCATTACAATCCCAAGTTCCAATCGTACCGATTATTATCAAAAATGCCCACGATGCCATGCCCAAGGGAAGCAGTCTGCTACGCCCTGCCAATATCGAGGTGGTGATAGCCGAGCCGATTGACGTGAGTCATTGGAAGGCCGAGCAACTGGAGCAGCATATTGAAGAAGTAAGAAATGTCTACGTAGAAGAACTGGAAAAAATGAAATATTGATCAAGAAATTGCCTAAAGCTCATCTTTAGGCAATTCTAGGAAATGCTTATTCACTTACACTAGAATGCATATGAATTTAAAGGTCGGATTAATTGGAGGAGGCTCTTGGGGAACCACCGTGGCTTCCCTTACTGCTCAAAATTGCCCCACTACCCTCTGGGCAAGAAATCAAGAAACCGTTGATGAAATCAATCAACAGCATACGAACGAGAAATATCTCCCTGATGCCAAGCTTACCCCTTCGCTACGGGCTACCCAATCTCTTCAAGAAGCGGTGGAACAGGCCGACTTGGTCGTGATGGGAGTCCCTACCCAGAGCTTTCGGCAGGTACTTCAAGAGGCCAGAACCTTTATTCGGCCTTGGGTTCCCATTATCAGTCTCTCCAAAGGCTTAGAGCAAGGAACCCGCATGCGGATGACCGAGATTATCGAGTCAGAGATGCCGGGCCATCCCGTCGGAGTTTTGTCAGGCCCCAATCTAGCCAAGGAAATCGCCAAGGGGCAAGCTGCCGCCAGCGTGATTGCCATGGTAGATGAATCCATCGCGGTGGCTTTGCAGAAGGTTTTCCGTACGGGGCTTTTCCGAGTTTATACCAATACCGACGTGGTAGGCTGTGAAATTGGAGGAGCTTTGAAAAACGTGATCGCGATTTCTACGGGCATGGGTGATGGCGCCGCCGCCGGTGAAAACACAAGAGCTGCCCTCATTACCCGAGGCTTGGCCGAGCTTACTCGCTTGGGCGTAGCCATGGGCGGACAGGCACTTACCTTTGCTGGATTGGCCGGAATGGGTGATTTGGTCGCTACTTGCACAAGTAGTCTGAGCCGAAATTTTCGCGTTGGTTACCAACTGGGGAAAGGCCGTAAGCTAGATGATATTATCGAGGAAATGTCCGAAGTGGCCGAAGGGGTCAAAACGGCCAAAGTGGTCATGGAACTAGCCAAGGAGCATAAAGTTGAGATGCCTATTGCCACGGAAGTCTACAAGGTACTTTATGAGGGCAACACGGTCAATGATGCCTTCCGAGGCTTGATTCGCCATAAAGTTGGTTCTGAGTCCGAGCCAGGCTAAGCCTAAGTTCGGCTATTTTAAGGAAACTATTCAAAGATGGCAGGTATTAATTTATATCTGCCTTTTTCTTGAAGGCAGCCGCTACCACAGGAAAAGCCCAAGTAAATGCTTGAGCTTTTTCTTATTTTTTGGTTGAGTATCCTTACGTCATATGGAGGTAATTGCTTAATTGCAAATATTAAGTCTTTTTATATCCGCCTTCACGTATTGAGACTTATTACATTCTTTTCCATTGTGTTTGATACTGATTTGATGAGCCCCACTTTTCTCTTCCACGAGGATCGTTTTGAAATTTAAGTTTTCATTAATTGGTTGTACCTCTACTCCATCCACAAAAATTTTCCCTTTGCTCATGTCTGCATTGACTACGAGAGTTACTTTATATGAAACCGGGGGCTGAGGGGTAACGGGAGTATCTCGCGTATTTCCATTTATATTTGAAGTAGCCGGGTCAGTTTGACCAGCTTTATTATCTCCACGCTTGTTCTCGGATGTGCTTGGTTCATCTGCCAAATTGTCCCCATCTGGATTTTGCTCGGATTCTATCTTATTTTCACCACTCTCGGGTGGTGTAATAGGGTTTGTAGATTCTGGATTAAGCTTGGATTGTCTTTCATCATCAGATTGAGTGCTGAATAAGGGTATGATGATGAATGATAAGGAAATCAGAACAAGCAGCGACAAGAGGACTATGATGAGTGCCCTTTGTTTTTTCTTATTTGCGTTGGCGACTGGCTGAGCCTGATTGAGTTTCAATTTCTCAGAACTTTCCTCTTCCAGTTCTTTGATTAGATCGACCAAGGATTTTCTTATCTTGGCAACTTCACTTCTGTAAGTATTATCATTTACGGTACCCATGCTGTTTTCATTCTTTATTTCTACTAGTCTCGAGTGCATAAGCATTACCTTTGTATCAAGGGCAGAGTCATGATTGTCACGAGCATACGTTTCTAATCCATTCAATGCATGGGTAAGCTGGTCATTTAAGATGTATGCCCTCAATTCATTGATCAGCTCTTTTTTTGAGTTTGATGTTTTCATAACATGAGATGAGATATTTTTCTTAAAAAAATCACCGAATATTTTTATTCTACCATGAATGTTAAATAGCTCGGACTCGCGTGTAATTAGACTTGGTAGTCGCGTGCTTTAAGATAAAAATTTTTATTGAATTTTTTACTTGCAAAAAAAGGGAGTTATTGATAAATTTAGTTGAAATTGTATTCAATCTAGATTTGGAAGGCAATCAATTAACCAGATTCGGCACGTTTTATGGTACCTGAGCAGGCTCAGGATTTGAACTTTTTAACAAGTTTTGATTTTTTAAGTAATTCACAAACTTATAATTAAGCCTCAAAAATGAATGTTTACCGTTTATGGTCGCTGGCCTTTATTATTCCCGCTTTATTAAGTGAAACCGTTCTTGCCCAAGCAGATTTTTGCAAACAAGCTTATGTATGGCAGTTTAGTGATGAAGATGGTGAGGAAACAGATTTAGCACAACAATTGCGAGACGAGGTTTCGGAAGTATTAAGCCATCAGTTTAATTGTGTTCTTCTTCAGAGAGGTAAATTCGCGGATATCTTGGCTCATATCGATAATGAAGCTGCCATTCATTCCGCAAATTCCATCCCTACTGAGATTCGTCAGCAATTCGTGGATGCTAAAATCGTGATCTTTGGAACTGTTATTCAGGATTATTCCTCCGGAGTGATTACTTTAAAACTCTCATTTGAAAAATTAGAAACTGCCGAAATCATCAAAGCAAGTTCAGTAGTACTAGAAGATAATGATAGAATGACACGGAAGAATGATATTGCCTTGTTTATCGATGAAATATTTGAACTTGGGATCATTGAAATCGCCGAGCCAGAAGAAGAAGGAGAGGAAGAGGAGGAAGAAGCACCCAAAGAAACCGTTTCCAAGCCAGGGCAAGAAACGCCTCTTTCCGTCTTTACCCTTGGGGCTTTAAGAATTCAAGCAAAACCTAATCAGGTTGACAAATTAGGTCAACCGGTACGTCTAACTGGCATCATTCCCGTGCAGTCTGGTTCTGAAAGTATACAATATCGCTTCGTGCAAGACTTCGTACTTAATCAGGACAAGAAAAAAACTAAAAAAACCAAGTGGAAAAATTTGACGATAAGCATCCCCGGTGAAATACGAGTGAATTACGAGTTTCCAGCTAATCTGGCGGGGAAAGCTCAAATCTGGCTGGAAGTTCGTCTAAACAAAGAACCAAAGGATCAACAAAAGATTGAAAAATCAAATAAAGCAATCATTAATAATTATGGTCAGCTTAGTGCTCCTAGTAAGATATCTCCAGCCACGGGAACAATAAAAAACCTCAAAGGGAATGATAAAATCACATTTAGCTGGAAGCCAGTTGACGGGGCTCGAAAATATATACTAACGGTCAATTACATGGATAAAGGAAAGATTCAGGTTCAGCAAAAATTTCCAGTGAAAGTCAATGGGTATAGTAATCTTTCTTACACCCACGTACTGATTAAAGAGGCAAATGCTTATAAAGCTATCAAATGGAATGTAAAGGCCGTAGATGGATGGGGCAGACGCAGTCCAAAGGAAGAAGGATGGCGCATACAATTGGGTAATTAGTGCCTTCAAGATTTGACGCTACAGTATTATTGAATCTAATCTCTGTGTGCCCCAATCATGAGAATAGTCCAGCTTTTGCTTGTCTTATAGTTAGCTACTAGTAAGAGGTAGTCTCACTCCCCTGGCAGTTGTTTGGGCATGGCTTCGCCAATCACTTATGGGTAAAAATGTACATTTGTCCAAGAGCTGATTCTTTCATTGGATAAAAATACAAGAATCAGGAGAAGAGGAATTGATCAATAGCTTTTCGCTTGAACCCTAGCAAGTGGAGGAAGATATAACTAATCTATAACCCTGAGCGTGAGTTGTAGTCGCTTAATCTTTCTTGCGAAAATAGCGATTACTAAGCCCACGACTTAGCGAATAGGGCAGGGCAATAATAATAGCTCCTAATAAGATAGCTCCCCAAATGCGTACGCTCTGGAAAATCATAAATTGGACAACCATATCCAATATAATACCAATCACCAGCGGTTTGGAAATAGCGGGCCAAATCTGCTTTAAATAATCTTTCCGATCATTTTGAGAAGTGATCAGGTGTAGTAAGAATGCTGGTTTTTTGTTTTTTGCATCCAATCGGCCATCCCGAATCCCCAGAACTATGGCCAATAGAGGCTGTAGAATCAAGCGAAAATGAAAAGGCCCCGTGATCCGAGCTTGAATTTTTTCCAAGATACTTGGTTCCTGAGCCATTGACAAATGAATATCTAGGCTGAACATAAAGAGCATGAGCAGTAGCATCCTACTCAGGCAATACCTTAATGGTCTGGATTGGAAGTGTTGGAACATAGTACTGTTTATGTTTTTATAAATATTCAGATTGATGTATTTGTAAATTTCAGTGATGGCAGATGTTATACCAATCCATCTCTGCGATGTATACACTTAGATGGGAGTGGATTCTCCGCTGGAATACCCCAAAACCCCTCCGTGTCTCTGTGTTTGAATAAGCTCCGTATCTCTGTGTTTGAATAAGCTCCGTGTCTCCGTGTCTCTGTGTTTGAATAAGCTCCGTGTCTCTGTGTCTCTGTGTCTCCGTGTCTCCGTGTCTCCGTGTTTGAATAAACCGTGCAAGGGTATGAAAGCCCGCCACCACGCTAATTGCACGCTTAAAATTTGCTCTAATTTAGAACAATAAAGGTCAGAAATATCCCACTTCTTGATTAATTTTAAATTTAAAACAAAAATCTTCACTTCATTGATATGGAACAAACATTCACTTACCTACTTCGCGTTCGTTACCTGGAGTGCGATGCGCAAAAAGTAGTTTTTAATGGTCGCTATGCCGATTATGTAGATATTGCCGTGGGGGAATACATGCGAGCTATCTGGGGAGATTATGAGAATATAATTTCCCAAGGGCTGGACTTTCAGGTAGTAAGCCTAACGATCAACTGGAAAGGCCCTGCTCATTTTGATGATATTCTGGCCGTAAAAGTTCACCCCAGTAGAATTGGCAACACTTCTTTTACCTTCCAATGTGAATTTTATAATTATAAAAACCACCGGGCAGTGGCCACGGCTGAGATTACTTACGTGATGGTCAGTGCCACGGAGTTTACTAAAATTCCGATACCGAACGATATACGGGAAAAAATTGAAAAAGGAGCTCCTAGCGTGTTGGTGGATCACGCGGGAGCAGATACTGGATAATCTACCCGCTCGCTTTGCTAAGCCCCGTACCAGAGACACGATTGCCTAGATGACGGCTTGAACCAATTACAAAAATAGGCAAAAAAAGAACCCGAAAGTGAAACCAACACTTTCGGGTTTTTTAGCTTTTATTTTTGCAGCTAAAATAGGTAGGATTTACCTATTAGCTCCAAATTGATAAGTTGCTTTAACCAGTACCAGAGCACCTACGAAAGGAGCTCCAAAAATCGGCTGATAATCCACATCAAAGATATTAGTAGCCGTAACACCTAGGTTTAGCCCAAAATCAAAATTATAACCCGCTCCTGCATCGAAGATCGTGAAAGAATCCACTTCACCCGTCCAAGGTGCTCCGTTTACACTACGCCAAGCATTGTTATAGCGCATGGCAATATTTCCGTAGAAACCGCGCTCTGGTTGATATTCAACACCAAGCTTTATTTGTGTATCTGGAATATTCAGGGAGAACTCTGTCCCGGTTTCGCTCCCTACGATGTCAAGATCTTCCCAATAGGCTTCGTTCAACCAGGATAGATTACCAAATACAGAAAGATCAGGTCTGATAAAGTATTCCAAGCCAAAATCAATACCCCAATAATCAAGTTCTTCAATATTTAAATAGGTCAAACTAGCACCACCCCCTAGTCCAGATGCTTGAATAGAAGGTAAAGCCTGATCATTATTGAGAACACCTAGTGGGTTAGGGGTACCACCCTCGGACAAGGCAATACTACTAGCAACGGCCTGATAGGTACCAGCCAGAGTGGCTACATCTAGTCCAAATTGCGCTAGTTCTTCGTCCGTAAAAACTGCGGCTACCGCACCACCTAAATCTGTACCTAGACTTGGATAACCCAGTAAAGGAGCGGTTAGTACTGGAGCCGTTAGGTTATTTTGACGACGATTGTAATAAATATCTAAGGATACACTCAATCTACCTGCAAAAACTCCTTTATAACCAATCTCGAACATATCAGATTCTGATAATTCCAAGGGACCGCGCGTGATCGGATTTCCAAAAGCAAGTGCCCCAGAATTTCCCATAATACTTGGCGTTCGGCTGACTAACAATGCCTGTAATTCTGGATCATTAAAGGCTGGATTGACTCCTGGCAAAGCAGCGGTAACTACCCCGTATGCCAAGTTTAAAGGATAATCTTGACCGGGCAGGTTGGATCCAGTGATAAACTCGGTGGATGTGCCATTATTAAAAGTATGCGCCTCAACTCCATTAGTTAACCAAGCTGGTACACCCGGAGCCAAAAATTCGAGGGGAAGATCACCATACAAGTTGACTGCCGTGGGTGCCCCAAAAGCTTTGTTCCAAGTGGCTCTTAACGTATGATTGGGAGCTGCTTTATACACCACACCAACTCGGGGAGAAAAGGCGATTTCATCTAGCGCCGCAAAACGGTCAACCCGACCTGCCGCGATGAAGTTTAATTTATCAGTGGCCTTGAAGTCAACTTGGGCATAGCCTCCTATGATGGAGTAATCATCCTCATCTTCAAACCTTCCGTGGATACTACCCTCAGTCTCAATGGTGTTGATCCGGTAATCTGTCCCCACTGTGAAATCCAATTTGTTATTAGCTGCTTGAAAATTGTATTGCAATTGTCCTTCCACCTGATGTGCTTCATTGATGGTGGTAAGCCCCGTGCTATATAAAAATGAGTTCCCGTCACCCCCATTCTGATAAGACCAGAACACCTGGCCAAAAAAGCCTCCGGCTTGTACCCTTACTTGCGCAAAAGGACGAGGAGCAGTGGTGTAACCTTCGCCTTGGCTGGTTCGGAAGATAGATTCTCCTACTCCATAACCACCTACACCCACGATGCTAAGATTATCGGAAGGGCGATATTCCAGCGTAGCGGTAAAACCATAAGAGCGCATATCATAGTTTGGAATGTCCGTGGTGATAACATTCTCGGGATTAACAGCACTGACCACTTGGGGCTGAAAACTCGCGAGGCGGGCGGCCTGAACGGGATCCACGGTGGAATCACTCTCAATTTCAAAATCTTGAGCCCTACGGTAATATCCTGTAATTTTGTAGCCTAGTTTTTCATCTTTAGTATGACCTGCGTGGCGGAATGAAGCTCCGAATGAACTTTGGTTACCTCCATACACGCTGACCGTCGTACCGGGATAACGGAAAGGGTCTTTGGAAATAAAGTGTACGATACCCGCTTCCACACCTGGTCCATAGAGAGCAGAACCCGGCCCTCGGATCACCTCAACTCTTTCTAGGTCAATCGCATCAATAGGTTGCTGCTCGAACTGAAGCGCGCCGAGGCTGGGTAGTAAGAGGTTTCGGTAATCGGCCATGATAAAGGTCTCCGTCTGGAATACCGCCGATCTACCGCGCAGGTTGACCTGTCCCCCTCCTACGCCATATTGCGATACATTCACGCCCGTCAGGTTACGGATGGAGAGCATGGGATTAACCACGGCATCATTGGCGATTTTGTCAGCATTCAGGATACTGATGGCGGCGGGTGCCTCTTGTATCTTCTCACGTTTACGGGAAGCAGATACAACAACCTCTTCACCGATCATTACCTGAGGTTCCATTTGTACGCTTACCCCCGAACGACTGCCTGTGATCTCAAGCTCTACGCGAGAGAAGCCAATACTAGAAAAAATGAGGGTAAAAGGAGCAGGCTGCGTCGTACTTAGGTTAAAATTTCCATTCACATCCGTGGTAGTACCCGAGCTTGTGCCCTTGACTTGGATATTGACGCCGATAACGCCTTCTCCCGTTTGTGCGTCGCTAACTGTGCCCGAAACCGTGGTTTGAGCCATTAATTTGGTGCTACTGAAGAGACAAAATAAGATGCCTATCCAGAAATAACAGAATTTCAAAGAGGAATTGTGTTTCATTAGTGTATTATTTAATTGTTGAAAAAAAATGCAAATTTAGATCATGGAAGAGGATCACTTTTTCTAAGAATTTCTTCCGTGATTACAGTGCCTTCCAAGCACCTGTCAATAATTCAATAGGGGCTATGATCGGCTGAACTTTAGAGCTTCCTTCCCAAGCTTGAGCCGAAACCTAGCTTTTTTTGCTTCGCATTTCGATTGTATCAATATCTCGCAAATTAATATGATTTTAGTAGAAAAATTCAAGTTTAATCTATAAAAAAGTAAAATATTCGTTTTTTATTTTTTAGCAGCGACCACGAAAGGAGATCATATCTGATGGAACTACTATGGATACCGAGTATTGAGGAACAGGGATGGCACCAAGTTCTTTTGTTCAAAGAAGTTGGGTAAAGTAGTGTAAATAATGTCTTAGTCTATCAGAAGGTGAGCCGTGTCCACACCTCAGGTATATGCACGAAATGGATGACAAGATTTAGACACCTTGAATCCTAAGTATGAGCAGTAAAATCACCTGCCTGTCATCCAGCAAGGAGCTTGTTAGAAGTTCCGAGTGATGGTGTTTAGCCAAAATAGGATTCTTCAAACAAGCCCCTTGACGAGGTGACAAGAGGTGATATATTTGGGGTGTAGATACAAAAGACAGTGATGCAAACCGCAAAAAATAAATACTATTTTTTCTTAGTGAAATTTATTCCGACCATTAATAAAATCTATAGGCCAAAGATAATCCTATATTAAAAGAAAGAATTGGAGGAGTGTAATCGCTAATCACTACTGCATTATCCGTAGTTGTTACTACATCGGGGATGTTTACAAACCCTCCACTAAAGGTAAAAGTGGGCATCAAGGAGATTCGTTTACCAAAATCATTGCGTAAGCCGAATCCAAATTCATAGCCCAAGCCAGCACCCGTTTCGGAACTCCGGCTAAAATTAGTCGTCACCGTTCCGTCTGGGTTACTGACAGTGAGACCGGGGCTAGTCACGAATAAGGGACCCAAGCCAAATCGAGGGGAAATACTAAGTTTTCTGGTGAGTTTGAACCGATAATCCAACCCTACCAAAAAGTAATAAGCTTGCCAGTCTTCGGTACTTCCAGAAAATTGAGCCCCAGGATTTGCTTCATTAAAATCATCAATTACATCCTCCACTTCGGTATCATAAGTTTGGTATCTGAAAGTAAACGTGAGGGTAAGTCTGTTATCTAAAAAATACCCTCCATAGAGATCAAGCTTTTGACCATTCTTGGCAAAGCCCGCATCTGGATTCTCGATATCTGTATCACTAAAATCACCTAAAGAGAAACTGGTTCCATAAGAAACGCCTATGTAAAATTTAGCTTCTTCGGAGTCTTCCTGAGCCAATAAAAAACCCGGAATTAACAATAAAAAAAGTAAAATGAATTGTTTCATGATTATTGTAAACGTTGAAATTAAATATGAAAAAATATTTGGTTTAAGTAAAAACTAAGTTGCAAAAAGGGCTAGTTGCTGTCATTTCTGGCGTTCTGCATCTACTCGATGTGCATTTGTTTTATTCCCATCTTCCCACGATTGCTATGGAAGTGAAGGGGTTTTTGTCATCTCTGGGGTCAATCGCCGTGTTCTCTTTCACTTCCAATAGAATGGGCGTTCCTTTCTCTTTGATACAGAGGTCGGTATTATTATCATTATCGTCAATGTCGGCTATTTGAAAAGGATGCACACTGATGGTGTCCCCGTCTTGCAGCAATTTCACGGTAAATGCATCTAACTCGTTTTCACCCAGTTCTTCCCCATTGGTAGCCCGTACGCCTCCGGCCCACACGGCTTTGACGACCATTTGGGTTTCTTCCTTGGGGCAATCACAGCCCGTGCCTGTTTCGACATAGGGGTAATCTTCCTTGAAGGTGAAGTATTCCGCGTAGCTCAAAATGGGCCCTTGTTCCAGGGGAATCACGTCGGCGGTTTGTCCTTTGAAGTTGACACCCGTACGGCTCATCAGGTCGCCTGCTATTTTGACCGAAACGGGTGGGTTGTCGGGGTGATTGCCATATTCTCCGATGAGTAACACGGTTCTCAGTTCAAATTCTTCACCAGCGGGTGGTAAAGAGGCCGCTTCCACTTCAAATACGGTTCCGTCTTTAGAAGTAACCTCAAAATCACTAGCATCTAGGGTAGCGGGGTCAACTTCCAGCGAAAAAACGATGGGCATGCCATCTTTCCCGGGTGCCTTTCTATACAGTAGTCTCGATCGCTGAGGCAATGCATTGTCTAAGCCAAAAAAAACGGTTAATACTTTAGCCTCTCGAGTTTTGTCTATTTCAGGGACGGAATCTGATTCTAAGACTTGAAGTCTACGATTATTGCAAGCGGTATTGACTCCGGCGATGAAAATTAAAATAACGGCCCATTGAGGAAAACGTAAAAAGAATGTTCTCATTGATTTATTTTGTTTTTTTTGTTTTCAAAAAAAATAATTGACTACCGTAGTCAAGCTATTGTACATTAGAAGTATAATAAAACTGTAAAAAGTGACTGATTCGTATAATTCGCTATTTGTTTTGGTATTTCAAGACGCTTGGTACCATGAGGAGTACCCAATACTCCCCTATGGTTCAACTCCAAAACGTCCTTCCTGCTGTTTTATCAATTCAGTTGAGCGACGAATCAAGCGCATGATGCTTGGATTCTAAAAATCCAATTTGGTTCGCCTCTTTTGTGTTAATTTATTTTTTGTAAACGGGCTTGTAATTTGTTTTGTCAACGATCATTTTCGCGATCACTTCTTTCATGATTCAGGTACCCCATTTCGCCCATTTTTCGGAATATACTTCGGTCTACTTTGCCCTGGGCTTCCCATTCTTTAAGGTAGGGCAATACTTCTGCTTTAAAGAAATCCCTAAGGGATTCTCTAAATAATTCATGTTCTTCTGAAAAGAATAAAGATTTCATGGTAACTTATTTGTCTTACTGTTTATATCTTCAAGTTGCCGTTTAATCAAATTTTTTCCCAAATAGCGGGCTATTCATAATTTGCGATACGATCAAAAAGTACTTTCGCTAGATCATTTTGCGAATTCTTTCTTTTTCTTTCGCCTTCTTACCAACCAGACAATAAGCAACCCAATTCCCAGGGCGAAACCAATCAGGTAGGGCAGGAAGCGCATAATCAAGGCGGTTCTAGACTTTTTAATCACTTCGCTAACGGCAGAGTAGCCCTCGGGCATTTGGATCACGCCCACTTCTTTGGCGTATCTTTCATAAGCAGATAACATTTTTTGGAATTGCTTGGCCTCTGATTTTGCCAGGTCATTTGTTTCCGTGGGGTCTGTCATCAGATTGTATAGATGCCATTCCGTATCGCCGAGCGGGATATTGTTCTTGACGATTTTATAACCATCTAAGAAATAAGCAGAACTATTAGCCGCTTCCAAGCCCACGCCTTCGCCTTGGGCGTACACCGGAACTTGGGTATCCTTGATATGCGGCAGGAGGCTTTTGCCCGTAATGGGGGCGTAGCCTTCATTGGCGGAGCTAGAGATTCCCACCAAATCATAGATGGTAGGGGCAATATCTGTAAAAAAGCAAAACTCATTCGAGCGAACCTTTTGGGGAAGGTTTGCGCCGCTGATGATTAATGGCACCCGAAGCCCTCCTTCGCCCGTGTAGTACTTAAAATAGTCAAAAGGCGAAGCCAGAGCCGTGGCAAACCCAGGCCCGATTGCCCCATAGTAATCTTCTGCTCCATTTTTTTGATAATCACGCTGATATCCCAGCCCCAGCGCTTTTATCAGATACATATTTGCGTGATAATCGGCGCCATCGGGGCCATTGTCGGAAGTGACGATAAAAATGGTATTTTCAAATAAGCCCTCTTTTTTCAGGTACGCCATGTAGCGTCCGATGTGATAATCCATGGCCTCCAGCATGCCCGCCAAAAATGCCATGTCAATCGTGTAAGTGTTTTGCTCCTCTTCGGATAACGTTTCCCATTTTCTTAAGGGAGTGAAAGTTTCTCCCAACTGGGCATTTTCGGGGAGGATTCCGAGAGCTTTTGCTTTTTCAAACCGTTTTTCTCTTAGCTGATCCCAGCCTTGCTTGTAGGTATCCAAGTAATGATCGACAAATTCCTTGGGAGCCTGCAGGGGCGCATGAATGGCCTGAAAGGCGATGTAGGAGAAGAAAGGATTGTCTTTGTTGGGGTCTTCCTGATGAAAAGAGATGATTTTGTCTATGTAGGTTTTGGAAGAATAAAAATCATCCGGTAAGTCAACTATTTTTCCGTCTTGGTGCCATTTTGCGGTGGTTTTCACGGGCAGATATCCCCTTTCTTTATAATTATCTGCGCCGGAGCCATCGAGCACAAAGGAGCGATCAAACCCTCTTTGGTTGGGTAATGTGCTTGGGGTATGTCCTAAATGCCACTTTCCGGTGGTATAGGTATTATAATCGGCCTCTTTTAAGCGGGTAGCGATGGTTTGGACTTTATCATTCAGGATTCCAGCATATCCGGGCTTGTCTTGGAAGCCGGGAGGTAACATTACGGGCAAATTGGCCACACCCGTCAAATGGCTGTCCGTACCGGTCAGCAACATGGCTCGGGAAGGGGCACAGACCGGGGAGGCGTGAAAGTTGGTAAACATCATCCCATTCTGAGCCAATTGGTCAAGGTTGGGGGTGTTGGCCTCGCCGCCAAAGGCACCAAAATCCATTAGCCCCGAGTCATCCACCAAGATCAAAACAATATTGGGCTTCGCTGGCGCGGCTTCGGTTTGGGTAGAGTCGGACTCAATGTCCAAAGAGTCCGTTTGAGCGTAGGCAGAACTCATGTAACTAATGACTAGCAAGACATACGGAACATAGTATTTTAGAAACCTCATGCTTGTCTTTTTTGATGTCATCATTTTCTAAATGTCTTTTCCTTGAGGTTTATTGATAGTTTTTTAAAAGCTGGAATACTTCTTTGGATGCCTTTTCATAAGCTTTGATCATCAACTCTTTATCAACCAATTTGGGATCGGTATGGAGGTAAAGCTGAACTTCTCCATTATAGTTTGACCAAGCAAACTTGGTTCTTTCGTAAGGCGAGAGGGGTACGCGCAAGTGATGAGCAATTACTTGAGCCGAGTCAATGGTCAGTGCCTCATCGGCCAAGGGGAAATAATTCGATATATAATCAGTGATTGAGCTTTCGATCAAGGTAGATTCAAGCCAAGGAACTTGTCTCAGAATTTTCCAGTTTCTGCCCGTAGTTTCGTAAGAACTGGCCGCAGGAGAGATATTGGTAACTCTTTGATGCATTTCTTCTATGTTTTCTAGGGGAAATACAAGGGGGAACAGCTTGATGGCCCGGTTATTCCCTTCGTCGGTTTCAAGTGAGCTGGTTCTGAGGCTCAAGGGTGTTAATACGGGTCGGAGATAGTCAGTATTTTCATCGTTAATATCCAAATGATAATGGGTGATGGCTCTCGTGGCGATAAAAGAAAAGATATCACTCATGGACAAATTTGCCTTTTTTCCCAATTCCCTCAGCACTTTATCTTTGAAGGGTAGTATAATTTTTTTGACTTCATAGCCTGATTCCGTAAATCCTTTCTCTCGCTTGGGGTCGAAAATATGATCTAATGCTTGCTTAACAATGTACGAGCCTTCACTCGTTTTTTTGCCTTGGGAATCAATTTGATAACCGAATTGAGTGCGTTCCCCTTTTACTTCGAATAAATGTTTGGCTTGCTTATTGAACATCCCCTCAAAATCAGAAACCACGTGATGCCAGACAAACAGAAATTGACGACGATCTGCGGTTATATAAGCCCGAAATAAGGGTAGTCCTTCTCCTAGTTCATAAGCTTGTGAGACATCATAATCCGCTTGTATTCTAACTTCCTCTAAATTTTCGGTAGCATCGAGTACACGAAAGTTTTGATTCCAGTCGGGTTCTGCTTTTTGCCAATAAGGCAATCCGTCTACGACCACCACGTTTCGGTGGAACATTCGGTATTCGTCTACCAGTTTTTTCAATCTTTTCAAGACGGTAGCTTCATCCAATTCTCGATCAAACGAATAAAGCACCACACAAGACATGAAGCGGTTGGTGGGCTTTTGCATGAGCCAAAAGATAGAATCTCCATCTGCTACGGTTTCCAACTCTTCCGGTAACTGTGAAAATCTCCATTGACGATAAGCGATGAAGGATAAGACAATTACCGCCAGACTTACAAAAAAGATGGCTATTACTTTCAGTACTTTTCTTAGAGTTTTTTTCATCATTGTTAATTTATGGTAGCAACCAACTTAGAATTAAGCAAATAAATATAATGATATAAAGCCCATCAACAAAAAACGAATAAAGCGATGGCTCCTCAATTGTAAGTCTGCCCCCCCTCGGGTGCTCTATAAGTAGTGTCTAGGAGGAAGGTAAAGGGTTCAGGTAGTCAGCTATAATTTTCTGACCACCTGAATTTTATTCTCTACATCGCAAGGAGTAATTCCTATGATGTAAATTTGATTAGTTACTGAATCCCCGCTAAGAGTGAACTGAGTTCTTTTTCTTTCGGCTTCTCACCCTTCTCACAATCCAAACGATCAGGAGCACGACCACCAGCACGATAGCCGCAATGTAAGGCGAGAATTTCCAGAGCAATGCTCTCGTAGATTTTTTCAAAACTTCCCCAGAGGCAGAGTATCCTTTGGGCATTTCAAGCACGCCGACTTCTTTGGCATACTTCTCGTATTCGGCCAACATTTTCTCGAATAGCTCGGGATTAGATTTTGCCAAGTCATTTCGCTCCATAGGATCCTCCACGAGATTGTACAGATGCCATTCCATATCTCCCAGAGGGATGTTGTTTTTGACGATTTTGTAGCCATCTAAGAAATAAGCGGAGCTACTTGCAGCTTCTAGTCCTACGCCTTCACCTTTAGCATATACCGGAACTTGGGTATCCTTGATATGTGGCAGGAGGCTTTTGCCCGTAATTGGGGCATAGCCCTCATTGGCGGAAGTAGAGATTCCTACCAAATCATAGATGGTAGGCGCAATATCGGTGAAGAAACAAAACTCATTCGTGCGAGTACCTTGGGGGAGGTTAGGTCCGTAGATAATGAGGGGAACACGAAGTCCTCCTTCGCCTGTGTAGTATTTAAAATAGTCAAAAGGAGAGGCCAGTGCCGTGGCAAACTCCGGCTCAAGGGAACCAAAATAGTCTTCTTCTGGCTTATTTTTGTAATCAGTGTGATATCCCAATCCCACGGCATTCATCAGATATAGATTGGGGAGAAATTCACCTCCATCGGGGCCATTGTCGGCAGTGACGATAAAAATAGTATTTTCAAACAATCCTTTTTTCTTCAGGTACTCTACATAGCGCCCCACGTGATAATCCATGGCTTCCAGCATTCCTGCGGTAACGGCCATCGCCATCGCACGGGAATCTTTTTCTTCCTCAGATAGCTCTTCCCATTTTTTCAAGGTGGTAAATCTCTCTCCTAGCTCGGCACTCGCGGGGAGGATGCCCATTTCCTTTGCCTTTTCAAATCGTCTCTTTCTGAGTGGGTCCCAACCGCCCTTGTAAGTATCCACGTAATGGTCAACAAATTCTTTGGGAGCCTGAATTGGCGCGTGAATGGCCTGAAAAGCGATGTAGGAGAAAAAAGGATTATCTTTATTGGATTCTTCTTCGTGAAAAGAGATCGTTTTGTCTACATAAGTTTTAGAAGAGTAGAAATCCTCGGGTAGCTCTGTTTCTTCCCCATCAGCATACCAGTGGGCTACGGTTTTCATAGGCAAATAGCCTCTGGCCTCGTAGTTATTAGCACCTGAACTTCCTAAAATAAAAGAGCGGTCAAATCCTCTTTTAGTGGGCAAGGTCTTCTCATCGTGCCCCAAGTGCCATTTTCCGGTGGCATAAGTATTATAATCCAACTCTTTCAAGCGCGTGGCGATGGTTTGTACCTTATCGTTTAACACCCCACCGTAGCCGGGTTTGCCTTGATACTCCTCGGGTAGCATTTCTGGCAAGTTGGCTACTCCCGTCAAATGACTATCCGAGCCCGTTAATAACATTGCTCGGGAGGGAGAACAAACTGGGGAGGCGTGCATATTGGTAAACATCATACCTGCTCCTGCCAATTGGTCAATGTTTGGCGTTTTGGCCTCTCCACCCATAACGCCAAAGTCCGTCAGCCCAGAGTCATCTACTAAAATCAGAACGATATTGGGCTTAGCCACTACAGAATCAATTTGCGTAGAATCGGACTGAACCGCCAAAGAGTCAGTTTGCGCGTAAGTAGCGTTAAAAAGAGTAATCGTAAGGAAGAAGAATAAAACGTGTTTTTCTAGAAACTTCATTAGAGTGATCATTTTTAGATAAAATAGTAATGGGTGCTGTAAGTAATGCTTTAATCGCCAGCAAGTGGTTCGTGTAGGCACGCGCCACGGGGATAGACTCAAAAAGCATTACTTGTGTAGCACTACCAAAATATGATTACTGTTTTTTAGATATGAATTCCAAGATCAGTTGCGAGGTTTCGTGGCCAGAGTTTTGGTTCTGCCCCGTTACAAAGCGTTTTTCCTCGTCGGTCACCGTGACGGTGGCTAAAAAGTCAAGCCATTTGTGAGAAGCTACGTAATTAGCACCTGCTTTTTTTAATTCATCCTCAGGGTGCTTGGGCGTGAATTTGATGCCAAATACATCCAGTTGTCTCTGCGTTACGCCCGTCATGGTTCGGCCTTTAATCAAGTGTTCGCCATTTTTGTCTTTGGCCTCGGTAAAGGCTAAGGCGCCGTGGCATACACTTCCGTAAATAACGTCTGAATTGTAATAGCCTTCGCTGACTTTTTGAGCAAGGAGTTCGGACTGTGCCAGATCGTAAGAGGCTCCCCAACCGCCAGCAAAAAATACCACATCGTATTCTTTAAAATCAACATCTTTGAGAGGAATGGAATTTTTCACTTTGGCTTGGAAAGTTTCATCTTTCAAAAAGCGTTTATCCGAGTCGTCTTTTATAAAATATAAGAATGAGTTCGGGTCAATGGGAATTTCTCCGCCTTGGATACTGGCTACATCCACTTGCATACCTGCATCCAAAAATTCATAGTAGGGAATAGTCATTTCGGAACCAAATACACCGGTGGGAGCACCCGTGGATTCTCCGGGCTTGTTCAACATGCCGTGGCTAGTGGTTACAACCAGTGCCTTTTTGCCTTTTAGATTGTACTTTTTCCCGTTATAATCAGGATGAAGTCCTCCTGCTTTGAGGATGGCAGGTAGAAGCGCCGCGGTGGCTCCTCCCAATACTGCAACTGAGGACAAACCGTAAGTTAATGCTTTTTTGAAGTTCATGATGTTTTAAAATTTTAGAAAGAATTGTCTAAATGTGTTAATTTGATTGCGAAAATTTCCAATCTCTGGTTCTGATAAAGCAAATTTCTGAGAGGGTAATACCCAAGCGAACACTAAACTGGCCACAGCAAGGCTGTTGTTGCTGGAAAAATTGGCAAAATCAGGTTCCGAAAATGAAAATTTGCACGCCAAAGATAAACTTAAAAAAAACTCAAAATTCAAAATTAATCGTTTGATAATTTAATTTTTTTTCCGTAACAGTGTGATCTATTGATTAGACCGCCACGGCCTCGAATTCCTTTACGACATCGGCTGCAGATGCTATGGATTTGATATTATCCACGCCTTTTCCAGCTTGCCAAAACTGGACATTGTCATCAAAAGCAGTTTTGGAGTAATTCTTTAAGCCTTTGCAGCAAGAAAGACAAGCACTTTATTAATAGTATTCTTTTCTTTGTTCATAATTATGAATAGATGTATAGCACGACTAACCCTATCTATTTTACAATAAAGAGATCTCCATCTTCAGAAAAATGAATTTCTCCATCATAACCTGTTAATTCCTGTTTATATAAGTTTTTGACAATAATAAAATCAGGGGCGGGGGCAAAATGATGCAGGACTAGCTTTTTGACGTTGGCTTTACGGGCAATTTCGGCTACGTCGGCCGGTGGGGTGTGATAGTCCTGAATATCGTGAACAATTTTTGAATTTCTGCCCATGTTTGCCTCTGCTAGTTTGGCTTCTATTTTTTGCATAAGGGAATTCAAGATAACCTCGTGCAAGAGCAAATCGGCATCTTTGGCCATTTCTAAGACGAGGTCATTTTTCTTAGTATCTCCACTGATTACTACTTTTTTTCCCTTGTACTCAATGGCATAGCCCACAGCTGGTTCAATCGGTTCGTGATTGACATCAAAAGCCGTAATGGTAATCCCATCCTGCTCGTAGACTACTTCTTTTCCCCCTTGCACATTTTTAAATTCGTGGGCAATCGCTCTGGCTTTTGAAATATCCATGATCTCAGTGCCGTGGTGCGCTACTCGATGCTGGTTCTCGATATGCAAAAATTGATTGATGGCTTGATTTAAGGTATCGGTTCCGTCTGGGCCATAGAGATGTAAATCATTCCTACGCCCCAATAACCAAGAGCGGCTAATCAGACCTGGCAAATCTATCATGTGGTCAGAGTGCCAATGCGTGATAAAAATTCCATCTAGTTTATCCAGCGGCAATCCCATCACTTCGGCTCTTTGTACAATCCCATCCCCCACGTCAAACATGAAAAAATGACCATTCACGATCACGGCCGTTCCCGTTTGCATGCGTTCTCCGGGGAAGGGAGAGGCGGTGCCCACGGTATAAACCCGGATACTTTCTTGGTCTTGCAGGATCGCTTCATTTTTTTCGTTAGCCGCGATGATTTGTTTCACTCGCTGATTAGCCATAAAGGACACAAATGCCCCGGGAAAAAAAGTAATACTGATCCAGACTGAAATTCCCAATACTCCTATGATGACTAGAAAAATAATAATCAATCGCTTTTTCATCTCTGATCAATTGTACAAGTTATGATGAGCCTTGGCCCCTGCTCACGGGCAGAAGCATCAATACTCTTATTCTTTGATTACTTAAAATTCGGTTTGCGCTTCTCCATAAATGCTTTGATGCCTTCTTGGCCGTTGTCGCTAATCCATTGATTGGCAATGCCTTCTTTTTCAAACTCGGTTCGTTCTTCCAAAGAATTTGCATAGGTCATGAGCATTAATTTTTTGATGTAATCGTAAGCATCGGTAGAGCCTTATCCACTCGATCGTGTTTTGGATTTCGGCCAATAGATGGCCGAAATCACTCATCTTTTTTATTCCCAGATCACATTACTCTTATGCTCACAATAGTCTCTCAGCTTACTTTCGTATTTCTTATGCACGTTATTACGTTTGACTTTCAAAGTTGGTGTTAGTAAGCCATTTTCGGTAGTGAAGGGCTCCCTGGCAACGGCCACGGTATTCACTCTTGAATAATTGGCTAGTTCTTTGTTTACGCTGAGCATGGTTTGTTCTAGGCTCTTTTCCAATTCTTCTTTTGGCTTGGCCACACCCGCTTCGGAAGGCACCACGATCATGATGGGTTGGGGCATTCCCAATCCTAGTAGGCACATTTGTTCAATGTCCGTGTTTGGACTGTAGAGATGCTCTACTTGGGTGGGTATGATAAACTCTCCTTTTTCTGATTTAAAGGTATCTTTGACCCGACCTGTAATCGCTAGGTAGCCGTCTTGGTCAATTTCTCCGGCATCACTCGTGTGCAACCAGCCATCTCGGACGGTCTCGGCGGTTTTCTCGGGGTCTTTGTAGTAACCATCCATGATTACAGGCGACTTGAGTAAAATTTCCTCGGTTTCTTCGTCAATTTTAAGCTCGAATCCCTCGTGGGCTTTTCCTACCCTGCCTATTTTCATGCCCCCGACCTGCGTGTAAGTACCATAGCCAAAGCTTTCGGTTTGCCCGTAGGCTTGACATAATGGAATGCCTAATTTTAGCCACCATTCCACGTCGTAAGCGGTCATGGGGGCTGCCCCCGTGATACAGATTCTGGCCTTGTCTAAACCTAGAGTTGCTTTTAATTTATTTTTGATAAAACTACTTACAATGGGAATGCGGAGTAGAGAATCCAGTCTTTTCTGAGGCAGTTTAGCCAGAATACCTTGCTTGAATTTGGTCCAAATCCGAGGAACGGCCAAGAAAAGAGTTGGTTTCGCGTCCTTTAGATTTTGGGCAAAGGTATCCAAGTTTTCCACGAAAAATATCTCTGCTCCAAAACGAATGGTCATCAGCTCTATCGTACGCTCGGCGATGTGATTGAGGGGTAGGTAAGAAAAGAAACGATTGTCATTCTTTTCATCTAATAAAAACCAATAACCCGAAGATGGATGATCAAGCGCGTTCATGACCTTTTCTTCGGTAAAAAACGCACCCTTGGGCGTACCCGTGGTACCAGAAGTGAAAATAATAGACCATATATCATCCGGTTTGGGAAGGGGATTGCCCTGTAGTGGCTCTTCCTGCATAATGGTTTCCCAATCAGTTCCCATATCTACCTCAGGAAAGCCATCATAGTGGGGAAGTTTCCCAACTTTGACCCCTTCGGGAACGCCTGTTTTCATATCTTCCCAATTGTCTACCTTTCCGAAAAGCAGTAAATCAACATCTCCTAGCTTGATGACTTCTCTCAATTGCTCTCCGGTCAAATTGGAATAGAACGGCACACTGACAAAACCAGCCATCATGATCGCGATATCGGCAATCAACCATTCTCGGCAGTTTTTAGACACGACGCTGATGTGTGCTTTTTCTTTGGGGCATTGTTGTTTGAGCCAGGTGGCTAATCTTCTGGCTTTCTCGCCCGCTTCGGCCCAGGTATAGGTTTCCCAAGTATCACCAAAAGGCTGGTGTAAAAAAGGGCTATTTGCCTTTTCTTTTTCGTATCTGTAGAAATATTCTACTAATGAAATTTTGCGCATGATTTTATTTGATTTTCAGTTGTTTCTGCAATTAACCTTAATTTTTAAATGGACACTACCATTTGCCAAGTGAATCTCCCTCAAAACCACCTATCCATCAATTTGACCTGACTTTCTAGGGCGTCCTTAAATTCTTTTTTCAAGTGCTCAATCAATTCCGAAGCCGAGAGTTTATCCTTGATCGTGGCTACTCCTTGCCCCGCTGACCATGTGCTTTTCCAGGCTTTGGCCTCTTGATCATTTGTTTTGCCGAAGTCCATTTTTGATTTGGATGCCCACATTTCTTTGGTGATACCCGCTGCTTCCAAGCTTGCTCGGAGGTAACTGCTATTGACACCTGATACGGTCGCGGTATGGACAATATCTTGGGTGCCTCCTTCGGTCATCATAGTTTTCGGCTAAAATTTTAGACTACTGATTTATACATTCAAATATAGCACTCTTGTACTAAAAATTCGAGTATAATAGCATGAAATGACTAATTTTTATCAAAAGTAGGACAAATAACCTCTTGAAAAGCCATTTACACGGATGAGGAGTACGCTTATTGAATTCGTCTTAGCATATTTTCATTTACCTCCTCCCAAGCATTAGCTCCTACCAAGCCTAAGGTCAAGTCCGTATCTGCTACCAAATTAGCCATCACATCTTTGACGGCTTGTTCACCGCCAATCCCAAGAGCCAGTGCATAAGGGCGAGCTACCAGTACCGCTCTAGCACCCAGTGCCATTGCTTTGAATACATCGGCTCCTCGGCGAATACCACTGTCAAATAAAATCGTGGTTTTTTCCCCGACGGCATCCGAAATTTCTTTCAAGACATCCAAAGAGCCAATGGCACCATCTACCTGACGACCACCGTGATTGGAGACCACAATTCCGTCGGCTCCGTGGTCAATAGATTTCTGTGCATCCTCGACACTTTGAATTCCTTTCAGAATAACTGGTAATTTGGTATGCTCCCGGATGATTTTCAAATCGTCCCAGGTCAAAGACGCGTCCGAAAATGCATCCGCAAAATGCATAATTGCCTTCATTTTATTTTCTTCGGGGTCTCCTACTCGGGAGCGAAATACAGAATCATTGAAGTAATTGGATAATCCTTCTCCATACAAAAAGGGCAAATAAGCCAGCTTAATATCACGCTCCCGCCAGGCCAGCATACGTGTATCCAAAGTCACCACAATGGCTTCATAACCTGCGTTTTCAGCTCTCGTGAGGATACTTTTTGTAAAATCATGATCGCCTCCCCAATATAATTGAAACCAATGCGGGTTATCTCCATTGGCTTCTGCTACTGCCTCCAGCGGCTTGGAAGAAACTGTACTCAAGATTTGCGGAATTTTTAAGGCTTTGGCCGCCCGGGCTACGGCTATTTCCGCTTCCTCGTGGGCAATGGATAAAACCCCAACCGGAGCAAACAACAGAGGAGTTGGAAATTTCTTTCCAAATAATTCTACCCCAATGCTTCTTTGAGAAACATCCACTAACATCCGGGGAATAATTTGCCATCTATGAAAAGCATCTCGGTTGTGTTTCATGGTTTCCTCTCCTCCGGCTCCTCCGGCAATATAAGCGAACGCTTCGGGGGTCATCACTTCTCTTGCTTTCTCTACTAATTCTTCATAGGCGATAGGAAACTTAGGTTTTTGCTGGGATACGCCATTCATGTAGATTTGCATCTGGTGTTGCATACCTACGGATTGGCTTGGTTGGGTTTCTTTGCTCATGTTAAATATGCTTTAAGTGTGAAATATTTTAAGGAAGGTACAATATGATTATTTATATTGAAAATTGTTTTAAAGTAATTCAATCATTGTTCCTTATCTTTAAGTCAATTTTGGAGTATTATTGTTTTAATAAAGCAACTCATGACTCTCCTCGATAATTATGATCTAATAATTTCAACAAATTTTCCCAGTTTTTCCAATCCTCTATCTACATTTAGTTTTATTTTAGTATTTACTCGCTGAAACCTAAGCGGGCCAATAATCAGGTTTGGGCAAGCCGGGAAAGGTAATTCTAAACGTCTCTGCGCCAGCAAAATTAGGAGCGAGTAGCCTTTCCCGATAAAATTCTCCCGAAGCTCCCGCATACTTACCCGTACCTCCTAGAATCGTCCCAGCGAATTTTTGTCCTTTCACGCCCCACTCGAAAAACATGACACCGTGAATGGAATCGGTAATCGGCTCATACCATTCTTTGGGGTTTTTGGAAGATCGGAAGGCAAAAGTAGCCGTTTGCTCCAGAATAATTTTCCGATCAAGTTTATCGCATTCCCTTACCGCCGTCAAGTAGGCCTCGATGCGCTGTTTATGATTTTGAGGTTTAATAACTAAGCGATCCATGGTAGCGGCAACGAAATCGCTGGAAACATTGGTCAAGAACCGGTTCACGGAAGTAAAGTTTCCGATGATCTTATCAGGGTATAAAGACTCAAATTTCCCATCTTGGATCATTCTGAGGCCACCCGAGGTTTTAGTAGTGAAATCTGGGTCTTTGGGATCTAACTCGAGCGGGTTCTGACAGCATTTCTCATCTTCAATGGAACCTCCCACGTGCATGGGCCCACCCCCGTGCGCTAATAAGCCATTAACAGGGAGGTTTGTGCCAACATAAGATAAAGAGTTCCTTGGAATGAGGGATGAAATAAACGGGATACGGGATAGCACTGCTTTTGTCCTGATGCTAGCAAGTGCCCAGTTTAAACTATGATTCCATGTTTGCCCAAACTTATTGGCATCAGAAATGGTATCTACGACTAAATCTTGGTTTGACATATTCTATATTACTTTTTATTGAATTTCTTGTAGATATTAGCGATTCTGGAACAAATATAGTACTATTAAACTAATAAAAAAATTTTTTTAGGACTAAAGTGCTAATTTTTTCAAATGGATTTATAAAAAGAGATGATTAATAAGGCGGTGGTGCTGATTTAGGAAAAGAAGGGATCACTCGATTGCAGAATAAATTTCTGTACTTTCTTGATCCGGCCAATAGATACAAAATAAATTCTGAATAAAACAGCAATTAAAAAATAATATTATTATCAAAGTGGCGAGACGGTTTAGGATGAAGGAACTATACTAATGAGGGAAAATATTTCCGTAGGAGTAGGCGTTTTTTAGCATCAAATCCATGAAACACGCCTGTACAAGGGAGTTATCACGCAGTACAACTAGGCAAATATCCCACACGATCAATGTAACATTATCATCAAAATTACCCGTGCTTGACTTATTCCCTAATAAAATTCAACCTTCCTTACTTTAGACACCATCAGATTTAACTCATTTGAATATTTTGGCGTTTTTTTTGGAACTTAACATAAAGAAGCCTACAACATATTAATATCTTACCTTATGAAGAAACTATCCTATTTCTGGAATCGGGTATCTGAACTGGGAATACAACCCAGAATGAGTTATTTTCAACAACGCAGAGTCCGCTTGGTGAATCAGCAACTAGTTGTATTAGTTCCAATGCTATGTGTTCTAAGCTATCTTCTTTCGGCCGCCGGAGCCAAACCAGCCGCTATTTACGCCCTGATTTTGAATCCAGTCTTCATGGTGTTGTTGTTTTTGAATTACAAAAGACTCACCCATATTTCCCTCCTTTTATTAGCTTACATGCTACCCGTCATCGTTCTTATCGCCCCCATTCTTACGGGCAATTTCCAGCCTGAAGCCATGAAGGCAGAAAATTTTATCAACGTCAGAATGATGTTATTATGCGCTCACGTAGGCGTGATTGTGATTGTTGATTTCAAGAATCGCCTGATTTTGACCACGGCCTTGCTCTGGAGTTTTGGTGTTTTTGTATTTTTTTATCAGATTTTGGGCTTATTCGGAGCTTCTCCCCAACAACTGGGGGTGGTTATCCCGGGACAAGCTTTTATTGATGGAGTATATACGCTGGCGTTTATTATCATTACTTTTTTTGTTTTGTTCCTGCTGCAGGTGAATCTAGTGTATGAACATAAAAATATGTTCTTATTAGAAGACACGCAGGAGAAAAACGAGGAGCTAAGAGCAACTGAAGAAGAACTTCGACAAAATATGGAGGAAATACAGGCTATTCAGGAAGCACTAGAGCAACAACATTACCAATTAAAATTTCAGAGTGACCAGATCCAAAGCAGTATTCGTTATGCTAGTAATATCCAGTTGGCGATGTTGCCCTCAGAAGAGCAGCTCAAATCCTTATTTGCCGAGTTTTTCCGCTTGTACAAGCCCAAAGATATTGTATCTGGTGATTTTTACTGGTATGCCCAACAAGAAAATAGCACCTATCTGGCCGTGGTAGATTGCACGGGCCACGGAGTGCCCGGGGCGTTTATGTCGCTGATTGGCAATTCAGTTCTAAATCATCTAGTGGTCGAGAAAGGACTCACCGAACCTGGACAGATTCTCTCGGAATTACACTGTCAGGTCAATCAATCACTGAAACAGAACCATACCAAGAATAATGATGGCATGGATATCGGGCTGTGTCGCCTGGATCGCCTTCCCAATCGGGAATGGAGCCTACACTATGCTGGGGCAAAGATTGATTTATACCTTATGAACCAAGGAGAATTTAAAGTCATTAAAGGTACTCGGCAATCTATTGGTGGAAAATGGAGTCAAGAAACCCTCAAGTTTTCTCAGGAAAAAATATGCTTGAAACCGGGAGATCAGATTTACCTGACCAGCGATGGCCTGATTGACCTCCCCAATCCAAAACGGAAAAAGTTTGGCAGAAAACGCTTGATTGATTTTATGAAAACCCAGTATGAGTTACCGCTTCATTTGCAAAAAGAACATTTAAAACTCTGTCTGCAAGAATTTCAGCAAAATGCCAAACAAAGAGATGATATCCTCTTTATCGGGATTCGGCTAGCGCGATGATTTCCACCTCGTACTCGGTGTTTGAACACGACGATACCAACCCGTAATCCTAGGGGTGGAAATTTCAGTGATTTGATACTGCCGAAGCTCCTTCCTCAGCTTTCCTCTACCTTGAAGTTCTCATTTAAATTAGCAATTCTGGAACAAATTTAGTATCATTGTACTAATAATAGAAATAACTAGCACTTAGATACTAATTTTTGTAATGAAATTAAGAGAGAAAATTCTTAGCAAGGCGATTGAGCTCTTCAATGAGCAAGGAATACCCTCGACCTCACCCAATCAGATTGCTAGCGCATTGAATATCAGTACGGGTAACCTGACCTACCATTTCAAAACCAAAGCAATTTTAATCAAGGAAGTTTACGAGAAAATCGATGCCGAAACACGAGATTTTATCAAGCTAGAAGGCTACCTGACCCTAGATGATTTCAGGAAGATTATGCGGAATTTTCGGGATTTCATGGAGCAAAATAGTTTCTTCTTCCAAGATATGGCCTTTATCCTCCAGAATTATCCCGAGGTAGGTAAATTATACAGGGAAAGTAATCTCAAACGCTTCCGACAAGGACGAATGCTCTTTGATTACTATATAGAAACGGGTAGGATGATCCCCGAAGAAGAAGGCATTAATTATGATTTTTTGATCCACAATATCTGGATGGTAGGTTGCTTCTGGAACACACAAAGCAAAGTCTTTACTTCTAGCACTCTATTTGAGAAACCCACGGATTTGGTGGATATGACTTGGTATATGATTCTGCCCTATTTGACCAAAAAAGGAAAAGAGGAGTACGGTCAGATTAATGATTTTTTGAAGAAAAAAACAAATGCCAGCAAAGTATAAAGTGAAGTTGTCTAAAATGTAGACAACTTCATCCTCAAATCAATCCTAGCCAACTTAGACTTGTACCCTCAAACCCCAAAAGTCGCGGGCTTCTTTGGCGAGTGCCTCTCGGTGACTCGGGTGGGCAATTTTGATTAGATTTTCTGCACTCTCGCGTAAACTCTTGGCATAGACATCGGCAATGCCAAATTCGGTAACCACGTAATGGATGTGGGCACGAGTCGTTACTACGCCTGCTCCAGGATTTAGCGTGGCACAAATCCGACTTTTCCCCTTGGAAGTTACAGACGGTAGGGCGATAATGGGCTTTCCTCCTTCCGAAAGCGAGGCTCCTCTGATATAATCCATTTGCCCTCCGATTCCTGAATAAATGCGAGTACCAATTGAATCAGCCGCCACCTGTCCCGTAATATCTACCTCGATGGCACTGTTAATGGCGGTGGCCTTGGGGTTTTGGGAAATATTAGCAGTGCTATTCACATAGGCTACATCCAACAGGCTCACCAGTGGATTATCATCGATAAAATCGTATACTTTCTGGGTTCCCATCACGAAAGCCGAAATGATTTTTCCTTGGTTGATCTTTTTGTGTATGCCCGTAATCACGCCAGACTCTACCAGTGGGATTAAGCCATCAGAAAACATCTCCGTATGCACTCCCAGATTTTTATGATCTTTTAGGGCGGCTAAGGCTGCGTCTGGAATCACGCCGATACCAGCTTGGATGGTGGCTCCGTCTTCTACGAGGCTGGCTACAAAGTTTCCAATGGCCAAATCTGCTTCGGTTGGGGTGCTTGGCTCGAAAGAAGGTAGCGGATAATCTACCTCTGTAACCCGATCAAAGACGCTAATATGTACATTGCCATCTCCGTGTACCCGAGGCATTTGGGGATTAATTTCAGCAATTTTAATACGAGCCATTTCTAAGCCCGCCAATGACATATCTACCGAAGGCCCCATGGAGCAAAACCCGTGCTTATCCGGGGGCGAAACTTGTACGAGGGCGACATCAAGTGGAACGATTTTACGACGAAACACCTGAGGTATTTCGCTCAAGAATACCGGAATGTACTCTGCTCGTCCTTCTTGTACCGCCTTGCGGGTATTGCCTCCCACAAAGAAGGTTTTCACGTGGAAGTTTTCCTGCAATTCCGTGGCCGTGTAGGGGGCCTCTCCCGTCGTCAATAAATGGTAAATACAAACGCCCTGCAATTCGGAAGCCCGATTGGTCAGTGCTTGCACTAATTGTACGGGAGTAGAAGCTACACTATGGATAAAGACGTGGTGGCCAGATTCAACCAGTGCGACGGCGTCTTCGGGGCTGTGGGGTTTGTAGGTGTTAAGCATGGCTTTTGGGTAGATTTGAATTTAGACTAATCTAGCAAATGATCACTATTTTGAGCTAAAATACTTAAAAAGTTTGACAAGATTTAGGATTTAATGGAATCTTAGCCGGATTTGCCCAGCAGCATAAGCGATTACTCAGACGGCCTGGGCTTTTTGGGTGATGGCACTGGTTCTAACCACCATGGGGTTCTTCAGTGCTTCCGGTGCAAGATCTGACGAGGCTTTAAGATAATAAGAAGAAGAGGTTGTGTTCAAAAAAAAAGTGCCAGATAAAACATCCAGCACCTCGATAAATTCTTTCCCTAAAAAAATTTAAGCTTCTCCTCCCTCTGCTTTCTCCTCTGTTCCCGCTTCGCCCTCTCCTTCGGCAGGTTCTTCTACTTTGGGTTTGATAAAAGGAGGAATCTGTGCCGATTTGCTTCTGAGAGCACCTCTCACCTCAACCTTAGTGAGTTTGACTTCTGATTTGCGATTGTTTTTTCTTTTTTCGTATTTCTGCTTGGAGATTTCCAAGACTTTATCTAATCCTTCTTTGATCTCGTCTTCGGAGTATTCTTCTAGCAATGCTGACTTGATGTGTCTTTCCTTTTCAAGCTCCTGAATGGCACTATCGGCCACTTCGATGTTATTTTGTTTAAAAAAATTTAGAGCATAGTCTTTAATCTCTTCCTTATTCATAATCGTGCGTGTACTATTTAGATGAAAGATTCTGCAAAAGAACAACAGTTCTTTCAAGTTTACAAGTCAAACCTTCGAAATATCCACCACGAGAGAGAACAGCGTTGGTTTGATGGACAAAATTTGGATGAAATAGTCAAAAAGAAAAGCCCTCGCGATCAAGTCACGAGAGCTTTTCTACTTACATATTTTCTGAGAGAATGATTTTCTATATATCAGGCATCAAGACTTGGTCAATAATGTGAATGATGCCACTCTTGGTACGAATGTCTTTCTGGACAATGAAGGCTTTTTGGTTAATCTGTATTTTATCTTGACCCGAAAACTTCAACTCTTGCCCCTGCTCTGTGGATATGGTAGGATATTTTTCCAGATCTTTACTGGTAATTTCACCTTTTACGAGGTGAAAATTGAGAATACCCTTTTTGATTCCCGGTGTAGCGTTGCGAAGAGAATCTGTGGCTTGATTTTTTTGAGCAAAAGCCTCATTACTGGGCGCAAAAATAGTATAAGTTCCTAATTTAAGCGAATCCATGAGTCTTTCGCTATCCAGATACTTGGCTAGACTATCGAGGCTTTCTTCAATTAAGATTACTTCCCAAGTGTCTAATTGGTCGGTAGGTTTGGTTTGATCTACCTCTCGGATTTCTTCTTGCAGGGGTTCATTGTCATTATAATCAGCTTTTGGGGGCGGATTGTTAAAGCCTGTGGTTTCATCTTGATCGGTTACTCCGCAGCGAGCCATGGCTAATAAAAAATAAAAAACGGCTGTTATTTGCCAAATGGACTTTAGGTATTTCATGAGTTTGTTTAGTTTGTTTCTTGAGTGGATATGGTTAATTGATTCTCTACTTCTTTGGCTCCGCCTTGATAGGCATTCATTTCGGCACTTCTTTTGGCAGAACGTGACCCTACGACTCCCGACAAGATAGCTTTGCCATTGTCTACTCTTACCACAATCTTCTCTGCATTTACGTAGGGAGATAGTTGTAATTGCTTTTCTATCTGGGTTTTGGTTTCTTGGTCTTGACTTTTTTGGCTGTACAATGCCTCGAAGTCAGGCTGATTTTGGGGAATCTCTTGCTGACCCAGAGCATCTTCCTCAAAATCAGGAGCCAAGGATTCGTCGGTGAGGATGTGATCGATTATTTCTTTGACGCCTTCGATACCAGAAATTACCTCAAAGGCTTTTTCTTTCTCAAAAGACGGATCTACCACGCCATTTAGACTTACTACTCCATTTTCTACCTCAGCTCTAATCTCGAAAGGCGCTAAATAAGCGTGATGATTCAGCATGTAGGTAACTTTCTGGAGTAAAGAGCTATCTTGAGTCATCACGTTTGGTGACACGCGGATAAGATTGAGGACAGTCCAAACGCCCTCGGTATCTTCTGCTTTTTGCTGGGCGACTTGCTTGGCCAGTAATTTCTCTACCTGACCATATAAGACTACTTTCCCGTGGCTGACGATCAAATCCAGATGGGTGTAATTAACGCGAGGGTCAGTAGTCAATTTTATCGTGATAGCCTGTTCGATTTCCTTGTCGGTGGGGTTGAGAGCACTGGCTGCTTGTCCTGCCGAGTAAGAAGGCTGAATCACTTTTAATTCTCTTGCAGAAACTTTTTGGACACCCGCTACCTGCACATCGTGGATGATAATTTTTCTTTCCAAATCATCGGCCACCACTCCCGAAAGATACACGATTCCATTTTTGACTTGGAATGTAAATAATTCTTGATCTACCAGCAGGTCTGAGCGCAGCACCTGCTTGATCTCATAGGCAATTTCTGCATCAGATCTTGCTGGGGAATGATAGAGGTCACCAGCATAGATGTCTGCTAATAACTTGGTAGAATCGTCTGTATTGCTTGGTAAAGAATGGACGGATGTTAGATAAAAATGGAAATCATTTTCAGCTTCTCGCTGGGCTTCTGCTCGATTGAATACCATCAATACTAGTAAAAGCATTAATGAGAAAATCCATAGAAAATACTTCAATTTATCTTGAGAATTATTTCTCTTCATCATTTTTGTTCTGTCAGGTGAAAAAATATCTTTAAAAAATTTAGCTTGAAATCCTGATCTCGGGTTGCGTGATGTCTTTTCTGGGCTGTGTAGAACTATGGTGAACACAGCAACCGTCTGCGACGAATTTCAATACACATAAATAAGAGAAATAACAGTACCATATCTTATCATAAACAGGTAAGAACGGTATCTAACTTACTGATTTTCAAGCATTTCCTTTATAAGAAAAAGAGGAGAAGTGGCAGAGAAATCTTAGGATTTTGAGAATTTGCTTCTACATTTTGTGGAAAAAACACCAAGCCTTGTTAAATATCTCAGCTCGATGGCATAGACTGACCTGATGGCTAACTATTGATTGTCAAGTGTTTATCGGAGAAAGGAGGCCAAAGTCCAAGATCGGCATCCATTTGGAGACTATTAATATTATAATACAAATTATTACATAAATCTCACTGAACTATGCAACAACATCATTTGAAGCCCTTATCACAAGTAATGAAGGATTGGAAAGAACAAGGTTATACGACTGATTTTATTTTCAAGCAAGGACGTTTGCAATCTATGGGGGGAGAAAAAACTTATCCACCCCAAGAAGTAACCGTTGTGGCTGAGTACCGTTTCGAGGGAGAAAGCAATCCTGCTGACTCTTCTATTCTCCGGGTCATTCATTGCCAAGACGATACGAAGGGTTTGATTTCTAATGCTTATGGAGCAGAGGCCGACGTAGAGACGGAAGAATTCTTCCAGCAAATTCCCTCTCCACAGCCAAAATAAATTAGAGAGGAAGTAATTGGGTCAGGCGATAGGTTTCTGTAAACATCCAAGCGATGAACAATAGGTAAATACCTAACAGAAGCCAACAGTCCGCCCGATTGAGGCAAAGCCTGATTCGCAGAATAACGAATAAGACCAATGTAACCACTAGCAAAAATCCCATCAAAGGAGCCGCCACACTGAAGTTAATAATGGCTGAACCTGTTAGCAAAATTCCCACGGGAATCGCCACTAGCAAGTCAAATACATTGCTTCCGATTACATTGCCCAGACTGATTTCGCCTTCTTGCTTGATGGCTACTTTTACACTTACAAAAGTATCGGGAATACTCGTACCAATTGCTACCACGGTAATTCCCCAAAGGAAGCTAGGAGTTTGAAAAAAATCTCCCAGCCAAATGGCAGACCTGATGAGACCCTCCACCCCAATTACAATCACGGCCAAGCTAAAAGTTAAATTCAGCCATTCCTTCCAAGCCTTGATATTTGATGTGACTTCTGGCTGATGAGTTCTTTGGTGATCTCTTAGTTCTTGATACTGAATGAATAGGTAAAGGCCATAGAAAATCATCGGAATGAGGGCTAAATTACGATTTACTTCTCCTTTTAGGTAAGTCCCTTCAACTGGATAGTACGTCACGGCCAAAGCAAAACACACGATCAACACCAACACAGAAATGAGGTAGAACTGCGTATCTCGATACACGAGATTAATTGTACATACTAGGCTTCCGCCAATAATACCCGATAAGGCAGGAATCACGAGAATATTGAAAATAGCTGAACCGACGATTACCGAAACTCCCAGATCAAATTTGTCGTGTAGGAGCGTGGAAAGTACCGAGCTGGCAAGTTCAGGAAAGCTAGAACCCACCGCGGTAATAATTGTTCCTTGAAAAATTGGAGAAAGATTATAATACTGAGCCAAACGCGTGGAAGAGGACTCCAGCAAATCACTTCCTACCCACGTGATCGCGATAGACACTCCAATAACGAGTATACAAATGAAGAAGGAGCTGAACACTTAGCCTGTTGATAAATTTAATTCCCTAACCAACGATCGTATTTTGAAAGACAAAGAACTGACTTAAATTTTATATGAATCAGTCTACCAAATAAATCATTTATCCTTGTTTTGCCAAACAAAGGCTAAGATAAAGTCTATAAATCTATCAACAAGTGCAGGCGGGCTCTGTCTAGCTATCTAGTAGTGCTTGCAAAGCTTTGCGTAAGCCCTTTTGCTCGATCTCCAGTAAGTGTCTGTAGACAGATTCGGTTAAGTCAGGAATATTATTCATATTAATTTCCCACCTACGGCGATACACCAGCACTTTTTCTACCAACCTTCTCAGCGAGGGTGGAGTGCCATCATAGTCATACCACACTTCTTTGAAAAGCTCTAAGATATGATCCTCATCATCTAGGCAGATGACTTCGCCACTCCGTTCTCCTTGATAAAATTTAATATAAGTCGCTAGCGAAAACGCCAAGCACTGAGGTACGGCTTGTTTTTTTTGTTGGTATTCTACAATGGAGGGCTTAATCCGCTCATCAAACTTTTGCATGGCGTTGCAGGTCATATCGATCAGATTGTGCCTCAGGGAAGGATTATTCAAGCGTTCAATGACCTCATTACCAAAGTTTGCCAGCTCTTTTGCATCTCCATCGAGGCTGGGAATAATTTCTTGGTGCACCATTCTCTCGATGAAGGCGTGCAGAGCTTCGTGCTCTACGGCTTCGTGAATTTGGTTCATTCCGTACAAATAAGCAATGGGAGCCACGGCGGTTCTCGTGCCCATGAGGAGGCGCATTTTCCGCTGGTAATAAGGAGCAAGGTCATCCGTGAATAAGACATTGAGTCCAGCCTTTTCGGCAGGAAATTCTTTTTTAACTCCTTTGGGTGCCTCGATGACCCAAAGATGAAAATGTTCGGCTTCCACCATGAGGTTATCTCGGTAGCCTAGTTCTTTCCAGAGCATAGAGGCTCTTTCTTGAGGAAACCCAGGCGCAAAACGATCTACCAGCGTGTTGCAAAAGACATTGGCCTGTTCTATCCAAGTCAAGAAGTCTTGCCCAAGATGCCAATTGTGGATGTAAGTCTGGACAATTTTCTTAAGACGGTCTCCATTCCGGTCAATCACTTCACAGGGGATCACGATCATTCCTTTTTTCTTATTCCCTTTGACGCTTTTGAAACGCTCATACAGCCAAACGGTTAGCTTGGCAGGAAAGCTATTAGGAGGTTGGTCGCTTAACTGATCTTTTTCATCATAAGCAATGCCTGCTTCGGTGGTGTTAGAAATGATGAAACGCATTTGAGGGTTCTTAGCACTCTCTACAAAAGCTTCATAATCTCGATAAGGGTTGATACCACGATTGACACATTGAACGAGACTTGATTCGCTGACTACCTTTTTACCTTTGACTCCACTCAGACAAATGGTAAACAAACCCTCTTGTTGGTTAAGGATGTCTACTTTTCCCTCTGGAACAGGTTGGATGACTACTATTTGACTTTTGAAGTCTGCCTTTTGGTTCATCTGCTCCACCATCCAATCGGCAAAGGCTCTGATGAAGTTACCCTCTCCAAATTGCACTATTGTTTCTGGGTATTCATGAGCGTCTTTAATTTGATCACGCTGGATTAAGTTATCTGCCATAATTTTGTCGCCTAATCGTTTATTTGATGTTTTGGAATACGATTATAGGACATAGATTTGGAGATTACAAGTTTAATCTTCTTAGCAAAGCATTTTTATGAAATTCTTGTTCATTCTTTTTGGAAGCTTTTTTTGATTCCTGAACAGAAAGAGTGTAGCTTTTATTTTTATAGAATTATACCAATTCATATCCTGAATGCCTACACGATGGGTTCTCATTCGAAGGCAAAATAAACTATTCTGTGGACGGTCATACGTGGACTAGTATGCAAGCATTCAAAGGATGAATGAGTCATGAAGCATTGGCTCTTCTAAGGGATTTTCTCGGGCAGCGAAGTGCGCAAAAATCTTTGTGTATTTTTGGAAAGGCTTGGGTAAAATAAACGATTGTTAAAAATGTACAAACCAACACACTTCATGCACATCAATGAATTATTCGAGGCCACGGGTACGTCATCCAGAACGGATATGGATGATTTTTTTATTGCCCGCTTTGAGGACTTGCATCGAGCGGTCGCGCGTGAAATGCCTCCTTATCGTAAGGATTTTTATCAGATTTCCTTAGTATGTTCTTCAGAAGCCTCCTCAGTTACTATTGACCAGCAGCAAAGTCAGTTGAGAGAGCATACCCTGTACTTTCTTTCCCCCCATCATATTCTTTCTTGGCAGGCTGATAGCACGATTCAGGGTTTCGTTGTATATTTTAAGGAAGAATTCTTGATTTTTTTTCAAGGAAGTATACCTCAAACTTTTTCATTTTTTGACCTCACTCAGGAGAATATTTTATCTTTAAACAAAAATCAGCTACAAGATCTGAGCTTTGAGTTTGAAAAGTTGGAGTCAGAATATCAAAGGGATCATCCTTATCGGGTACAAATTCTCCAATCAGCTCTATTATCTTTACTTTATAAGGTAAAAGCTTTACAGGAACCCAAACTGACACAACAGGAAGGGCTTTCCCGCAAGCAAGAACTAGCTTTTAGATTTCAAAACCTTGTGCGCAACCGTTTTATCGAGTACAAGCAGGTCAAGCAATACGCTGATTATTTATCGGTCTCGGCCACCTATCTCAATGAAATTGTCAAAAAAATAACAGGCAAAACGGCCAAGCAACTGATCAATGAAACTATTATTTATGCCGCTAAGAATCAACTCATTTATAGCTCGAATAGCGTGTCTGAGGTGGCTTATCGTCTCGGGTTTGAGGAACCTACCCACTTCGTTCGCTTCTTTAAAGCTCAGACCCGACAAACCCCTAAAGCTTATCGAGACGAACAGTTATGATTTTGGTCATCATTCGCCTCTTTTTGGTTAGCCTTTCTTGCGCGGAGGTCTGCATTTTTGTAGCATCATTTTATTTATTCATCCATAAAAATCTAAGAAAGGATAACATGATGCAACGTAAGTATCAAAAGTACAGCCTCCTCTGCTGGTTACTCGGTCTGTTTTTATTTGCTGGATTGACAGGTTGTGATGATGATGAAAGCCTCGATCCCGTGAATGAATTCCGCCAAGAGTTAATAGGACAATGGCAAAGTCAGGCTTCAGAATTTGACGAAGCCACCCAAAACTATGGCTTCCGAACTTTAGAAATCACGGCTGATCGGTGGTCAATCGTGGTAGAGCGGTTTGCTGACGAAGCAAGGACGATGCCTCTATTCACACTTGAACTCACAGGCCCTTACGAAATCACGGGAGCTTCGGAGGTATTGGCAGGTGCGTATAATGGCACGTTTTTCTTTGATGAAAAGCATTTTACGCCTCACGTAGACCCCGCCCTCCTGGGTTTAGGAGATTGTGGCTTATCCGTAGAGGTTCGTAGCGACATCACCGATTTGGAATGTGCTTGGCTGGAGTCGGTTGAGCATTGTCCAGCCGATTATGATTTAGTGAGTATAGAGGGAAATGTACTCTTTCCAGGGCAGCGTACTGCGGATATGTGTAGCCCCGAGGGAAGACCCACCGCAAGAGGCTTCGCAATGAATCGCTTGCCCTAAGCAATTGTTTGGGGCGAATTTCTTTTAAATTTTCAAAAAGAAAAGAGGGAAAGATCAAACAGCTCTTTCCCTCACCTTTGCTAATGCCATAGAGGTCAGCTATTCAAACAAACCTTTCCTAATTTCAGAGGATGTCAAGAAAATCCTCCTCCAAACTCCACAGTTACTCGGCTAAATATCACCTCTTTTCAGCCCTAGCCCGAGTTATTTTTGATACTTGTCTAAGAATGATTTCCTGCGAAAAATTTGGTTAAATTCTTGATAGGCATTACAAGTGTAACAGCTAGCTCAAATTTTCCTTCAAAAAAATACGCTCATCGCCTGATCTTGAATTTAGTGTAATTTTTAAGCCCTAACATTAGTATTCAATCGCGTAACATGGAAAGATTATCTATTATTTTTACCCTGTGTTTGTATTTTCTGTTAGTAAAGTACAACCTAGCACGGGCACAAAATACACAAGTCTCGGGACAACTGCTTAATAAGGTCAACGAGCAACCCATCCCCGAAGCGAGTATTTACATCAAAGGTTATCAAGGGCAGAAGGCCACAACCAATGCCCAAGGGTATTTTACCTTGTTGATCCCAGAGGCTCTCTCCACAGCTCCTCAATTGCGTATTCACATTCAACCCAAAAATAGCGAGATTATTCTTAAAGAAAGGATCAGCTCTTCTCCCAATAGCTTTGCACAAATCAAGATTATACCCCCTCCTGAGGCTCCTCTCGAGAGCGACGAAGCTTTGCTGGCGCAAAAAACTGTGGATCAAGAAACTTCCAAAGAAAAAAACGAAGATAAGCAGGAAGCCACTGACCTATCATCAACTCAGGAAGAAATCTTGACCAGCCCAGACCTTAATGAAAAGGAACTATCCACCAACTCCACTCAAACTGGCGCGCGTTTGCAACGCGTGCCCTTGTCGGCAGCCCCAAGTGTCTGTGCTTAACTAGCAGGCGGTTCTTCAAACAAGACCCTTGCAGGGTGACAAAATGTGTATACATCGTCTGCCACCGCTTTTTGCCGCTCCCACGCCCATGTTCATGGCGAATGAACTAAGAAAAGGCGCGCGTTGCAAATGTGCGCCAGTTTGGACGTGCGCCAGTTTGAACTATTCAGAAACAAGTTTTTGACGGAGAAGATTACAAAAAAAACGTGACAGACCTGCTTTTGCAATTCTGCCACGTTTTCATCAAGACTTTAAGTTTTACTGAGGGCAGCTAGAAGCACTTTCTGTAAGTCCTTCAAAAGCTTCTGTACGTTTTTTGACATTTCCCAAATTCGCATAATCACCCTCTTCTTTGTACAAGACTGCACGATCAATGATAAAACCTTCGGAGCGTCCCGAAATTTCCATCAAATAAGTACCCGGGCTATCGAACTGTACATAGACTGGGTGTGAATCATTGTCGCTGGTACTTCCATGGTAAGACCAGATATCGAGCTGATTCATAAAGATCTTGAACCAACCGTCTTTGCTCGAGCCTTCGGGATTGGGCGTTTTGCCTGTGCCTCTTGGGTAAACATAAGAATCATCACTGGAGCGGTAGCCGTAGAAATCATCCGCATCGGCGAAGCGAAGCCAAAAATCGTTGTGCTCAGACCCTTCGTTTCCCTTGCCAATTCTTGCCCCGTAGATAAAGCGATAGGTGCCCGGGTTGTTAATTTTAATTTGGTATTTCAACAAGGACTTGCCTGGCTCGTTGAAAGAATTTTCGCCATCGTAATACAAAAATCCACGACCTTGGTAGCCAGCAATGTTGGTTCTAAATTGCCAATCACCCAGATCTACCTGATCGGTAATAGACTCGAACTCGATAATGACCAAGCCATCAGATTCATTGAATACCAGTGCATCAGAATTACAAGTTGTAAACGAGGGAGCCACCTCATCCTCAGAGCAACTTACAAGGGATAAGCTTAAAATACAGAAAAGGAATAATGGTAAAAGGTTAAGTTTGAACTTCATGGTTTTTAATTTTTTTCTTTTAAAAACGGAAGCGTTTACTGACCGTTGAGATTTTACCCCGACCGTCCAATGCGTCCTCGTGCGTTTCAAGCACTTTTGTTGGCAAAGCCGATCCCTGTCTGATAAGTTTCCGTAAATCATGCTTTGGTAAGCTCTTGGGTGAACCGAAGGAAGATAAAGTCTTAGCGAGTAGTTAGACCCTTTCGGATGCCTCGAGCCTAGTTTTTCTGGAAATAAAATATCTTTGAAGCAAATGCTACCTTGAAAATATCCCCTCCGTTGCCGCTGCTCACCGCCAAACACGAGTTTGTGTGTACCATTCTTACATTTATGAGAATATGCCCCAAAAGATAGAACTCCATTTTGGGGTAAAGCACCACGATAGCCGAGCAGTTTTGTGGTCATCAGCTTCCAAATCTGGCCTATAAGTGATTGAGGAAATTTTGTGCTCAGGGCTAAAAGAATTTACAATGTAAGATAGAGCATACAGATGCTAGGAACTTTGCCCAGCAAGCTTAGTAAACAGAAGTGTTCATATAAATCAACAATTCAAATTCTTCTTATGAAAAAGAGCATTCTAATTTTCAGCTTGCTATTATTTACGCAAGTCCTTTTCTCAGGTCAGAGTCAGGCACAAACGGAGAAAAAGAATCTCATCAAAATCAACTTGCTGAGCCCGATTGTGCGCACGGCTTCCTTATTTTATGAAAGAGCTGTAAGCGAGAGTATTAGCACACAGTTAGGTTTTTTCTACACGGCGGCTAGTATAAGTAACACGGAATTTCGAGGTTTTGGACTCACTCCTGAGGTTCGTATTTATCTTTCAGATAAAGGAGCACCCCAAGGTTTCTTCGTGGCACCATTTGTAAGGTATCAAAACTACGAGCTGACCTACGATGGAGAAGAAGTATTAGAAGATTCCGAGGCTACTGTTCAAGGTATCGGTGGAGGTCTGCTCATTGGTGGACAGTGGGTATTCAAGGATATCATTTCCCTGGATGTTTGGGGTGGCCCCTCTTATTCTTCCTTATCCTTTGAGGTTACTTCTGGTGAAGAGGATGACTTCGATGTTGACTCTATTGATGGCTTTGGCGTACGATTTGGCTTGACCTTAGGGATCGCATTTTAATCAAGTGCTTTCTATTCAATCAAACAAATCCAGTTGCTGTCCTTTTTGGGCTTGAGGCTTAGAGAAGCCACCAACGGTTCGTCCACCGTATTTCCAAGCGTCTCTTTGTTCTTTCTCGAGTAATTGATCGAGATTATCTTCGGGGACAAAGTTTTCTTCGGCTTTTTGAGCCAAGAGGCTGAGCTTGTGAATGGCTTTTTGTTTGTCAGTATGGCCGATTTTAGCCCGGCCCACGGCAGTCTGGAGGGTAGTAATTGTCTCATCGTATACTTTGGTGGGAACTGGAAAAGGTCTTCCGCCCTTACTCCCGTGGGCAAAGGAAAAGCGTGCCGGGTCAGAAAAGCGAGAGGGCGTACCGTGGATGATTTCACTGACCAAAGCTAGCGATTGCAAGGTGCGTGGCCCTAAGCCTTTGAGCAAAAGTAGTTCTTCAAAATGGCTGGTTTGGCTTTCCTGAGCTAGCCACAGGATACTGCCCAAGCGTTTGAGATTCACATCTGAGCTTTTGACCCCGTGGTGAGTAGGTAGCTTCATTTTGCGAATTTCTCGGAGAGATTGCTCAGGATCTTCACGCGTGATTTGGAGAATGCCTGCTCGGGTCGGGTCAGCAGCTTGAGCCACTAAGTTGAGAATTTCTCCTTGATTCAGGCCACAAACTGCCGCGTGTGGTTCGTTGACAAAGGAACTCAAATTTTTGGAATGCCAATGATAACGCCGGGCGCTGTGATCTTGGGTATTCATCCCCTGCTGCACCACCGTCCAGTCGCCCTCTTTGCTCAGCAGAAAGCTGTGAATATACAACTGAAAGCCATCTTGCACGGCGGTGTTATCAACTTTAGCGACCAACTTACTGTACTGGGAAAGTTGTGTCCCATCCAACCCAGTTTGCTCTCCGACACGTAATAGCTCGGTAGGAGTTTGCAAGGATTGCTTGCCTTTGCCACCACAGACATAAATTCCGAGTGCTTGAGAATGCGGATTGACCGAGTCTTTCAAGGCACGGAGTACTGTGGTCGTCACGCCAGAGGAATTCCAATCCATCCCGATCACAGCACCAAAGCTTTGAAACCAAAAAGGATCGGCCATTTTGGCCAAGAGGGCAGAGGAGCCATATTCCGCTAAGATGGCCTCGACGATGGCGAGACTCATTTTCTTCATCCGAGTGTAGAGCCATCCGGGCACACTGCCTCCCATTAAGGTCAAATCGGCTGATCCTGCGTGTTTCATAGTTTTTTGCTTTGATTAAAGTCCTTCCAAGCTAACAAATATTTTACCCCAAATGATTTGAAGGGTGCCCATTTTTCGGCAATGGTTCGCATCTGAGATTTCAGAGGCTTGCTGTCATCCAAGCGGTATGATTGCCTCATAATTTTCTTCAAATGATAATCATCTGCGGGGAAAATATTGGCTCGCTCTAAGGTATAGAGCAAGATCATATCGATGGTCCAGGTACCCACGCCTTTGATGGCAGACAAATGTTCACGAACGGCTTCGTCTTCCATTTCCAAAAAATTTGCCTGCTTTTCTTGAAAAAAAGCGAGAATGCGCTCGATCGTTTCATATTTTCGGGTGGATAATTTCACGTTTTGAAAGGCTTTTTCTTCAAAGGTTTCAAAATTAGCTACCGTGAGCATTTCCAGAGAAGCTTTTTGGAGCATTTTCTCGAACATTTTCTTAGCGCTTCGATAATGAATTTGCTGCTCGATGATACAGCTCATCAGGTCGTGAAAGACATTTCGCGTGCTTTCTATGGTTGCTAAGTCCACCTGTGCGATAATCTCTTTGAGTACCGTATCTTGTGTGGATAAATGCGTTTGAATTGAGGGCGACATATCGTTTTTATTCTTTTTAACAAGAAATGAACTCATTTTAATCATTGCGACAGACTCACATCTCGAGAAGAAAGTAGCTCGCGCGGAGACAGAATAGTTTGACGGAGTACATTCCTATTGGTTTTCTAGCAACGTTCCCTTTAGTTTTTCCAAACGCAAGGAGGTCTGCAGGATATCTACTTCCAGATCATTGATGGTAATCTGTGCGTTGAGTAGGGCAATTTGGGCATCTCTAACCTCCAAAGAGGTCGCCTTGCCGGTAAAGTATCGTTCCTCGGTTCGGCTGAAGTTTTCTTGAAAAGTCTTCAGGTTTTGCTCTTCTCGTGCTAATTGTGCCTGGAGTAATTGTAAATTGCTCAGCTCTTTGATCGCCTGATTGTAGAGCTTATCTTCTAGTTGGGTTTGACGGATACGACTGGTTTCTGTATTGATTTTGGCATTTTCAATATCGCGTTTCGCCTGATTTCCATTAAAAAGGTTATAGCGTAATGAAATCCCCAGTGTGAAGCCTAAATTCTGAATTTCAGCCAGTTGCTGTACATCGTTTTCTTGCCGAAAATAGCCATAATTGGCAAAACCGCTTACGCTTGGATAGCGACTCGCTTGGCTCACGCTGAGTTGGTGATTAGCCAATTCTACGCCCTTTTGGCTCAGTTTGAGTTCTGGGTTTTGGCTCAGCATCGTCTGCCTAATTTCTTCAGAAGACTGCAGAGCGGGCAGGTTGTAGTCTATGGCTACCTCGTACGTGCTTTCTGGTGCTAAACCCATCAGAAAATTGAGGTCTTTGATCAGATTATTTTTCACCAAGCGGATATTGTCCAGCGCATTATAATCCTGATTCACATCAGACTCGGCTCTCAGTACGAGCAATCCCGTGGCCTTTCCAAACTGAAACTGATCCCGAACTTTGTCTAGCCTTTGCTGACTAATGGCCAGATTCTCTACCAATAATTCTTCTCGGCGTTGCAATTTGGCAACTTCTAGAAAAATTTCGGCCACTGCTAGTACCGTGTTATTGATTAAAGCTTCTTGTTGGTAGCGAGCCAGACTTTGCTCATCTTGAAGTAGCTTGTAACGATATTTCCCACTAAAACCTGCAAAAAAGACATAATCAGCCTGTACGACCGCCGAGATGGTTTGGGTTTCTACTCCATTTTCATCAAAATTGACCTGAGGTGGATTTTCTTGAAAGGTACGAATGGTCACGTCTGAGCTATTGTTGGCATAAGTAGCATCCCCGATCAAGCTGACCGTGGGTAATAGTCCGGCCCTTCCCGGGTACACATTATTCTCCGCAATTTCTACCGATTTTGACTGAGCTTTGATTTCTAGATTATTCTCCAGCGCGAAGTCAAAAGCTTGCTCCAGCGTGAGCTTAGCGAGTGAGTCAGGTTCTTGGGCGATGGCCTCAGCAGCAATCATCCAAGCCAACCAGACAATTTTAGGGAATAAATTTTTCATGATTTTAGGCAATTTCATTTTTAATTTCTTTGAGCACTACGTCCAATTCTTCGGGCTTGACTTCGGATTTTCTACGAATAGCCTTTTGATAAAAAACCTTCGCTTGATTGAGCAGTAGCATCAAGGCAGGCAAGAACATCAGCGTGAGCACCATCCCGAAAATCAGCCCGTAAGCAATGGCGATGGCGGTCGGCTTGATAAATTGGGCACTAATCGAGTTATTCAGCAGCAAGGGAGCTAGCCCAAACACCGTCGTGATGGTCGTCAGTACAATAGGTCGGAAACGAGAAATGGCCGAAGTACGAAGGCTGTCCTTGACCGATTTTCCTTCTTTGAGGTAATCATTGTAGGTAGAAATAAGCACCAGACCATTGTTGATGAGAATTCCCCACAGGGCAATCATCCCGAGCACAGAAAAAATACTCACCGGGATGTTGTGCAAATAAGTACCCCAGGCTACCCCCACGAAAGCAAAAGGCAGCATGAACAAAATCGCCAAAGTCTTGCTCACCGAGCGATAATTTAAGAGCAAAACGGTTATCATCAGAATGAGCACGATCATACTTGGCCCTTGACTCGAGTTTTGGGTTTTGGAAGAAAGACGCGCCTCACCTTCCAGCGTATAGCGTAGGTTAGGAAATTTCGCCTGGATTTCTGATAAAACCGTCGCCTCTGCCTTCGCCAACACTTCGGGTACCGATACCAAGAGGTTAGCAATATCGGCTTCTACCCGAATTTCGCGCACACCACTTTGGTGATTAATCGCCGTTACGTTGCTAGTCTTTTGGAAGGAGGCAAGCTCGTGCATGGGGTAAGAGGCACCATCTGGGGTAAAAATTCTTACATTTTCCAAGTCCTCGATCGAGCGTCGGTCTTGCTCGTCGTAGCGAATCCAGACTTTGACCTCTTCGTCTCCTCGCTGTAGGCTTTGTGCTTCTAAGCCAAAGAAGCCTTTGCGGACTTGATCAAAAACTTGCGCCTCGGTCAGTCCTAAGAAGCGGGCTTTGGGGGTCAGTTCCATCTCGATTTCGGGCATACCTAGCTTGTCTGTATCGGTCACGTCTTTGAGGTCATTTTGCCGAGATAGATAATCTCTGAGCATCTCCTTGGCGGCGCGTAATTGCCCCATATCTCTGCCGATCAAGGCGATAGAAACAGGTTTTCCAAAAACGGCAATACTACCATAGGCCAAATTTCGGGCTTCGGGAATAGGGCCAACTTCCTCGCGGATTCTATTGGCAATCTCAAAGGATTGGATACCCCGCGTATCACCTTCTAGCATATAGATATTGAGCACCCCTTCGTTGCCGTTGGGGCCAATGACCCGCTCCACGTAGTTGATGACTTGCTTGCCATCCGTTCTTTTTTGGGTATAGAATTCGTTGACTTTCCAGACGGCGGCTTCCATTTTTTCCAAGCGGGCGGCTGTGATAGATTCATCTGTGCCCAGAGGCAATTCCAATTGGGCGGTAATGACATCCTGGTCAATATTGGGGAAAAAAGTGCCTTTAATCACACCCGAATTTTGGGCTACGATCGTCAGTACCATCATCAGCAACACGCCCAGAATCGGTAATATTGGCAAGCGTAGCGAAAAGTCGATAATACCCGCGTAGACCTTGTCCCTAAAATTGAGTAAAGAGTTATTGGTAATTTGGGTGATTTTCCAGGGTTTGTCGTCTTTTTTCAAGGCACGGGAGCGGGCAATGTGCACGGGCAAGAAAAAGAGGCTCTCGAGCAGAGCCACAAACAGCGTGGCACAAACTACAAAAGAAATATCTGAGAAATAATCTCCTAGTTGTCCATCCAAAAAGAAAAACAATGAAAAGGCCAAGGCCGTGGTAGCTAGTGAGGAAATAATGGCGGGGATCACTTCTACCGTGCCATCAATGGCGGCTCTCAGGGGATTCTTACCATTGATGTAATGCTGGTAAATATTCTCGGCAACCACCACTCCATCATCGACCAAAATTCCCAAAACCACGATGGTTCCAAAAAGGGAAACTTGATTGATGGTCAGATCATAGAAATTGGAGAGAATAAACATACCCAGAAGCGCCACGGGTATTTTGAAAGCCACCCAAAACGCAATGCTCGGATGGAGGAAAAGCCCCAGCACGATCAATACGAGCAGGATGCCCTGCCAGGCATTGTTTTGCAAAGTCCCGATGGCTTCGTTGAGCGAAATGCTTTTGTCCTCGACGATAACCGCTTCTACCAAATCATTACTCTGGTTGAAATCCCGGATATAATCGGCCACGTAGTTGGCATTTTCTAAAATATCCTCTTGACTCCGACTAAAAACCTTCATGATCACGGCCGGCTGGCCGTTCACGAAAGCGCGGTCTGGCTTATCGGCAAAGCGATCTACTACGTCAGCCACGTCTTTGAGTAACACGGTTTTGCCATCAGGCGTAGCTTTGACTACAATATTGAGCAAGTCTTTGGCAAAATAAGAGCGGTGATCTAAGCGGATCAATAGGTTCTGTCTCCCCGTTTCCACTTCCCCGCCCGAAGCCTTGAGATTGGTGCCGCTGATCGCGCGGCTTACTTCATCGAAGGTGAGTTCATAAGCTCTGAGGTCTTGTTCACGCAGGCGCACCTCGATCTCTTCTTCGGGATAACCGCTCAGGAAGATTTGAGAAAGTTTGGGAGAGAGAATGAGTTCGTCTTTGATGGCTTTGGCGTAATCTTTCAGCACACTGAGATCAGTTTCACCCGTCAAACCCACCGTGGTCGTGTAATTAAGGATTTCCTCCTTGGCGATAGCTGGGGTATCCATCCCATCGGGGAAAGTGGTGATTCGATCCACGGCGTTATTCACGTCCTGTAATACTTCATTGGGATCAGCGTCTTCTTTGAGTTCTATGCGAATGTTGGCAAAGCTTTCCGAAGAAGTGGAAGTCACTCGGTCTATGCCTTTGAGTCCCTCCAAGTTATCTTCAATTTTATTGACCACTTCTTCTTCTACCTCTTGGGGCGAAGCACCACGATAGACGACGTTGATCGTGATAAAATTGACGGGTTCGGGCGGTAAAAAATTGGAGCGGATGGAGGCTAGGCTCAACAGCCCCAAGAGTACAATCACGCCCACGAACACATCCACAGTACGAGGTTTCTGGGCTAAATATCGTATAATTTTTTCCATGACTATATCTTGGTTTTCAGTTTATTGCATTACCTTTTTTCCGACCACGGGCATATCAAATTGATTGAGGATCAGTTGGTCGCCATTTTCCAAGCCTTTCACCAAAACTGAATCTCTCAGATAGGCCACGGGCTGAACGGGCTTGTTGACAATGACCTCTTTTTGGAGTATTCTCACCTGATTATCACGGGTCAGCGTCGAATTGTGGACACAGAAAATATGCTCGTAGCTTTTGGTACCAAAGCTTCCTTCCAGATACAGTCCTGATTTAACGGATGGGCCATTGACCAGAAAATAAACGGGTACGTTCTGGGTTTTGGCATCAATCAGATTGTTTACGCGCGTGACCGTTCCCGTCCAGTTGCCTTCTATTTCGTTACTCTGGAAGCTTACTTGATCACCTACTTTGAGCAGAGCAGCGACCGCGAGGGGCACACCTGCCTGCAACTCGTATTGGTCGATATTAATGATCGTACCCAGCGATTGGCCGGGTGAAACCAAGCCGCCAACATCTACACGCGCCTCGGTGAGCATACAGTTGTAAGGAGCCGAGATCGTGTATTTGCGTAGTCGCTCTTCCTGCGCCTTGATGGCATAGTAGGCACTGTAGACTTGATTGGAGGTAACAAAATACTTCTCTCCTTCCGACTGGGTAGTAGGTAGCGGTTTGAGCGTTTCGCCTGTTTGATAATTTTGGATATACTGCAACCAATTTTGATAATTATCGGGATAATCGGCCTTGAGATCGGGCATCATTCCCGTAAGGGTATTGAAGAAAGCACTTTTTTGAGATTCGAGGTTGAGCGAAAACTCTTTAAAGTCAATTTGCAGCAGGGTTTCTCCTCGCCGAAAAGTAACCCCTTCTTTAAAAGTTTTACTCCCAGAAAGGATGCGCCCTTGCACTTCGGCGAAAATGTCCGTGCGATTTTTGGGAATTACCCGCCCCGTGATGGGTACGCGAATCGTGCGGTTTTCAATTTGCACTGGAATAATCTGCAGATTCTTTCTTAGAATAATGGCTCCTTTGGGTTCCGTGCTTGGAGCCTTGGGCTTTTCTGTATCCGGTTTTTCCTCTTGATTAAGGCTGTAAGCGATAATGACCGAGCCGATGATGAGGGCTAGTACGCCTAAGCCAATGAATTTGAAGCGTTTCATGTCAAATTTTTCTTTAGATTCAATTGAAACTGACTAAAAGTCATTTTTAGGGTAAAAAATTAAGAGGAAAGATAAAAGCTAATAATGGCAGAGATTTTAGCTTCTGAAGCTGGCATCTAAGCCTAATTTCCTCTTGGTTCATCCTCTAAAGCGACTACAAGTCATTTTTGTTCAAAAAAATTTAGAATTTTAATGCACTTGCCATCATTTCCGAAAATGTATGGATAAACTCCTCAATATCAATGTCATGAATTTTTTTAATAAGCCTTTGTTTGGTTTCTATGAATTGGATAACTCCGATACAACAAGCCCACATGATATAATCTACCACTTCGGGGTTGAGCTCAGGTCGGATTTCCCCTCGTCGCTGCCCATACTCCACAATACCAACCATAAAGTCCACAATTGAAGAACTCATTTTGATATAACCTTGAATATCTATCTCAAACTCAGGACGCTCGATATGGGAAATTAACGTATAATAGGCTGGATATTCTTGGTTAAACTCGAAGCTTTTTCGGCAAACCGCTTTAATTTTATCTAAGCTATGTGTATGAGGAGCGGCTCCTTCTTTAAATTTCTCCAAGAGCAGAGAAGCTGCTTTTATACTTAGTTCAGCAAAAATTTGATCTTTACTTTTAAAATATTTATAAACAGTTCCCTTGGCAATTTTGGCTCTATCGACCACTTGATCCACAGTAAAGCCTTCTACCCCAGCCTCAATCAAGACCAAATCAGCGGCTAATAGTATTTGTTGTCTCCGAGTCCCTTCGGGTTGATGTTTGCTTCCGGCCATTAAAGTGACTATTGGTCAATTTTGTTTACATACACTTAATACAAAATTAATGATTTTTGTTTCAAGTAAGCTCCAAACCGCTAGATTCTGTCTGTACTCGGCTAAAAATAGCTCTCTCAGCCTCATCCGAGAGAGTCCGAGCTGGCGGCAAAGAACCGTATGTGGCGAAGCGTGGGCTGCGGAGCAAGCTCACTGATTTTTAGGCCGGGAATTGATATCGTGATTCTCCACGGAATTACGAGGACAGTTAGCACCTAAAATTTTGCCGCTTATCTTCCGGCTCATTCTCAGACTTGGTATGGTTGAGCTGCTCTTTGAGAATCTCGATTTTTTCTTGGGCTTCCTTACGAAGTCTTCTGTTTTCTGAAATTAATTCTTTGTTTCTTTCACCAGGATCGTTGTTAGATTTTGACATAATAAATGGGCGGTTAATTTTTATCTGGTTTTAGAATTAAATAACCAAATATATTACCTATAGTCCATGCGTTCATCTTAGTAAAAAAGTGTTTTATCGAAAAAATGGCTTTTTCGCTGTGTATCAGAGGGAAGCGCGCCTAAAACCCATCAAAAAAGTCCTTTTTGAGTGTAGAAAAAGTCTCATCCCGATCGGTCAAAGAGGATTTCTAGAGGGCTTTCGGGAGTACAATAAGCCGGGTGAGATCGGCAGGAAATTGAGGTGATTTCAGAGAAGTAGAACACTTTGTTACAAACGCAATTTTGGAGCAAGGACAGCAAATTTAGACCTTGATTTTTCCGAAATCAAGCACGGCCTCGTCGTGCCCATCCTCCCCGATTTTTGTAATTGTATCATCCGCATGGATCACGCCTTCTTTCCCCTTCCCGACGAATACGCTCAACTTGATTTACAATTCAAATACAAGCTCTTCGGCAAAGAAAATTAAATGGAAGCAGTTGTAGTAGCCATTCAAAAAAGTCTATTAAATTTAAGAATTATCAAAAATCAAAGAATAATTAAAATGAAAGAAGCTGTAATTGTTTCCACCGCACGTACTGGGATTGGTAAAGCCTACAAAGGGGCTTTTAATAATACAAATTCGCCGACACTGGCAGGTTTCGTGATCAGTGAGGCCGTCAAAAGAGCTAAAATTGACCCCGCCGAAGTAGATGATGTTATCATGGGTTGTGCTTTGCCCCAAGGTACTTCTTCTCCCAACATCGGAAGATTGGCCGCTTTGGCGGGAGGGCTACCCGTAACCGTGAGTGGCATGACCATCGATCGGCAATGTTCTTCGGGCATGATGGCCATCGCCACGGCCGCCAAGCAAATCATCCACGACGGTATGCAAATCGCAATCGGAGGCGGTCTGGATTCCATCAGTTTGGTGCAAAACGATAAGATGAACACCTACCGGATGATAGACAAAGCGCTCGTAGCCAAACATCCTGCGGCGTATATGCCCATGCTCCAAACCGCCGAAACGGTGGCCAAGCGATACGATATCTCCCGAGAGAAGCAAGATGAATACGGTTATCAGAGTCAAATGCGTACCGCTGCCGCACAAGAAGCAGGTCGTTTTGATGATGAAATCATCCCCGTTACGGTCACCAAGGGGGTCATGAACAAAGAAACCAAAGAAGTTTCTTATGAAGAAATTACCCTCAAGCAAGACGAAGGCAATCGCCCCTCTACTACCCTGGAAGGACTAAACGGCTTAAAATTGGTCAATGAGGGCGGAACCATCACGGCGGGTAACGCCAGCCAACTTTCTGATGGTGCTTCGGCCTGTGTCTTGATGGACGCTAAACTGGCGGAAAGCCGAGGGCTCGAGCCTTTGGGTGCTTACCGAGGAATCGCGGTAGCGGGTTGTGAACCAGACGAAATGGGAATCGGCCCCGTGTTCGCCGTGCCCAAATTATTAAAAGCTCAAGGCTTAAAGATGGAAGACATTGGCCTGTGGGAATTGAATGAGGCTTTTGCGGTACAGGTTCTTTATTGCCAGGAAAAGCTGGGTATTCCCAATGAATTGTTGAATGTAAACGGTGGAGCCATTTCCATCGGGCATCCCTACGGCATGACGGGCTCTCGAATGGTGGGGCACGCTTTGATTGAAGGCAAAAGACGAGGCGCGAAATACGTAGTCTGTACGATGTGTGTTGGCGGTGGAATGGGCGCGGCTGGCTTATTTGAGGTTTATTAGAAATAAGAGAAGCGGTCTAACTTATAGGCTTTATTTCTTAAATTGTCCTTTGTCTTGGTACAACGAGACGAAGGGCGATATTTTACCGTGGTGCTAGGTATTTCAAATAAGCAATGGCGGTCGTAACCACCGACACAACGAGATTGTCATTATCCTTAGGCTGATTCTTCTATGTCCAAATCTTTCATCAAATCATCTATAAAAGCTTCTGCTCCTGAGGCTTTGAAACTCACTAATTCATATAAATCCTCAATTTCGGAACGGTGAGGAAATATCCAAGCTAGATTCTCAAAAGATTCATCGGTCATCTCTAAATTACAACGGAGAGCATTGTAATATAGGTAGCCGTCTTCAGAAGTGAGGAATTGATATTTGTAAATTCTAAAAAACTTACCTTTATATTTGCTACCGTAGACTTGACCCAAGGGCATTTTATGAACATCGTCGCTACGTAGAAAATCATCTCCCAATCTATTTTTTGGAATAGATTCCCACTGCATCTTACCTCGACGAGTGTCGGCAATGAGTTTTGTAAGCACGTGATGAATTTTATCTATATCTATCATATCAAATGATATTCTTATTTTGTATTTCCTGTTTTATACGGCTAATAATTTTCCCCAGTTCTGAGTGGAGATTCTCAAATTCCCGCTCCTCGATAGAATCTTTTTTGCGCATCTTGCGAAAATTTTTCACCAACATATTGATATCAGATTTTTTGCTTCCGGTAATTCTCGTCTCCAGATTCTCTAATATACCTTCTGTCTCACCTATTAACATTTTAATTTTAGAAGTGTCATAGGAGGCACCTAGATAATTACTCAGTTCCCTTCGTTTATCTTCCAAGTTCTTTATCATTACACTACCTTGGTTCCTCATAACAATTTCGTTCTTAACATTCTTCACTTTCCGATTGATCCTGCTGGCCAAAAAAAAGGTAAAAATAGTTACAATAAATCCGATAATGGATAAAATATCAGCAATGAGAGATAGCTCACTCAGGTCAATCACTGGTTTCAAGTATTTTTGATAAGAATTAGAAAAGACTCTTTCACTGTTTAATTCTTTTACTCAAAAAAAATCAAACCTCTTCCTGCTCGGGCATCAACTGCTGCAGAATCTTCTGAGCAGCGATAGAGATGACCGTACCCGGACCAAAAATGCCCCCTACACCCGCCTCGTACAAGAAGTCATAATCCTTGGGTGGAATTACCCCGCCCACGATCACCATAATGTCGTCTCGGTCGTATTTTTTGAGTTCTTCAATCAACTGAGGAACAAGGGTTTTGTGCCCCGCCGCCAGACTGGAGACGCCCACGATATGCACGTCGTTTTCAATGGCCTGACGAGCCACTTCTGCCGGAGTCTGAAAGAGTGATCCAATGTCTACATCAAAGCCCAGGTCGGCAAAACTGGTAGCAATCACTTTCGCCCCACGGTCGTGCCCGTCTTGCCCCATTTTGGCCACCAAAATACGCGGACGACGCCCTTCCAGCTCGGCAAATTGATCGGCCATGGCCTGAGCTTGTTTGAAATTCTCATCATCGGATACCTCGGCTGAGTACACACCCGAAATGGCGCGGATCGTGGCTTTATGTCGCCCGAAGACTTGCTCCATGGCCTGAGAAATCTCGCCCAAAGTGGCTCTCACGCGGGCCGCTTTCACTGCTAAATCTAAGAGATTCCCTTCACCCGTTTCGGCACATTTTTGAATGGCTTGAATGGCCGCGTCTACCTGTGCTTGGTCGCGATTGGCTCGGACTTGTTTGATTCTTTCTAACTGAGCTTGCAAGACCGCTGCGTTGTCTACCTCTAAGATTTCAATCTCTTCGTCTTTTTCTGGTCGGTACTGATTGACCCCGATAATTTGTTCTTTGCCTGCGTCAATACGTGCTTGCTTACGGGCGGCGGCTTCCTCGATGCGCATTTTGGGCAAGCCCGTCTCGATGGCCTTGGCCATACCGCCGAGTTCCTCTACTTCTTGGATCAATTCCCAAGCGCGGTGGCAGAGGTCGTGGGTGAGTTTTTCTACATAATAAGAACCGCCCCAAGGATCCACTACTTGGGTAATACCTGTTTCGTGTTGTAAAAACAATTGGGTATTTCGGGCAATTCTCGCCGAAAAGTCTGTAGGTAAAGCCAGAGCTTCATCCAAAGAATTGGTATGGAGTGATTGCGTATGCCCCAAAGCGGCGGCCATGGCTTCGATACAAGTACGGGTTACATTATTAAAAACATCCTGCTCGGTGAGGCTGTAGCCCGAAGTTTGGCAGTGGGTACGGAGAGCCAAGGACTTGGCACTCTTGGGGTTGAACTGCTGGACAATTTTTGCCCAGAGCAAGCGTCCGGCTCGCATTTTGGCAATTTCCATAAAATGATTCATGCCAATCGCCCAGAAGAAAGAAAGGCGAGGAGCAAAGTCATCAATCTTTAATCCAGCTTTGATGCCCGTACGAATATAGTCTAGGCCGTCGGCCAAGGTGTAAGCCAATTCCAAATCTGCCGGAGCACCCGCCTCGTGCATGTGGTAGCCGCTGATGCTGATGGAGTTAAAGCGAGGCATTTGCTGGGAAGTAAATTCAAAAATGTCGGCAATGATGCGCATACTCGGCTGAGGTGGGTAGATATAAGTATTGCGCACCATAAACTCCTTGAGAATATCATTCTGAATCGTGCCACTCAGTTGCTCGTGTTTCACGCCCTGCTCTTCAGCGGCTACAATGTAGAAAGCCATTACAGGGATGACAGCTCCGTTCATGGTCATAGATACAGACATTTCATCCAGAGGAATGCCATCAAAAAGGATTTTCATATCTTCCACGGAGTCGATGGCGACGCCAGCCTTGCCCACATCTCCTAGCACCCGTTCATTGTCAGAATCATAACCACGGTGGGTCGCCAGGTCAAAGGCTACGGAAAGCCCTTTTTGACCAGCCGCCAGATTCCTACGATAAAAAGCATTAGAAGCTTCTGCGGTAGAAAAGCCTGCGTACTGCCGGATCGTCCAGGGGCGTTGCACGTACATCGTCGCGTAAGGGCCACGTAAGTAAGGGGGCTTACCCGCGATAAAACCCAGATGCTCCACCTCTGCGAGATTTTCTTTGGTGTAAAAGGGTTGAATAGGGATTTTTTCAGCCGTAATAAAGGGCTTTGCTTCTTTACTTGAAGTAGCTTGGGTACTTGCTTGGGGTTGGAAAGGAATCTTAGAAAAATCAGGTTTCATATCTTTTGGGAAATACAGTTTCAACTAGATACGATCCTAAATTAGGGAATTTTTGATAAAAGTGATATGATTTGATTTTGAAAATACAAGCGAATTCGAGAAGAAAGATAGGAAAGAAGGGAGGCTGTAGGGAGAAGATGAGATAAAAAAGCAAGGATTTTATGCCGAAAAGAGTGCTGAGGAGAGAAAAGCTTTCCGGTTTAAAAATCCCTACCGAAAGCTGGGTGAAGAGGTTCCCGAGGAGCAAAATCAATCTAAGGTCATTCCCATTTTTTTGAGCTTGCGATCCGCTTCTTCTACCATGTTCTCAAAATCTTCTCCGCCGCCTTGTCTGAGGAATTCATATTTTTTCTTTTTTAGGTTAAAGCGCCAGAAGCAATATTTGCCGCCTTGGGGTGAGGTAATGAGAAAATAAGGATCGCCATTCATCAAAGATTCAGGATTGTACTCCCAGAAGGATTTCCAAACGATTACGCCGTCATGTTTCATAGACATTTTTTAGTGTGTGTTGTGATTCAATAAAAAAAGATCGCTCAGGGCAAAGCAATCAATAAAAAATGACAAAAAAATATGTTTTTGTATTTTTTTTGAAAACTGCCTTTCATGAATATTAACGGGTTCAATGGCGGTTTTTGTTCGGCAAAACGGGCTTTTTTTGGCTTTTCTCCTACCTTGATGATATTCCAAGTGATAAGCTATTTTTGTAGCTTATTGCCTAGCCCAAGTTCTAAACTAGAGAACTCACCCAAAACCAAACTTTAGGCAAAAAAATAATCAAGCCTGTAATCGCCGCCGCTATAGCTGCCAGCAACACGGCTCCCGACCCCAAATCCTTAACCAAGCCTGCCTGCTGGTGAAATTCTGGACAAACAAAATCAACTAATACCTCCAAGGCAGTATTAAAGGTTTCGGCTGTAAGTACGAAACCTATTGCTAGAATCAACCAGCACCATTCTTGCCAGCTAATTTGAAAAAAAAATCCAAATACAATTACCCAAAAACCCAAAAAAAGATGTATCCAGGCGTTGTGCTGGGTTTTCACCATATAGATCACCCCTCGGAACGCATAAACAAAACTCCGAAGACGCGCAGGCACAGAAAAAGGCTTTCGGGACATAAGCATTATCGTTAGAGAATGAAAGATTTACCTTTCCATTCTCTTCACTCTTTCATTTTTACTTTTTTATTCTTTCTCGAGCTATGCCACTTTTTCTGGGGCAAGATAAGATTCTACCTCAGCTAAAGGAAGCCCAAAAGCATCGGCTACTCCCGCCAGTACAACATTCCCCTTAATAATATTAAGTCCTTTCTTCAACTCAGGGTTACGGCCACAGGCTTCTTTCCAACCTTGATTAGCCAATTGGATCGCATAGGGAAGAGTAGCATTGGTAAGTGCCAAGGTGGAGGTGTAAGGAACGGCTCCGGGCATATTGGCTACGCAATAATGAATCACATCATCGATGATATAAATAGGATTTTCGTGCGTGGTGGGCTGGCAGGTTTCAATACATCCACCCTGATCTACGGCTACATCGATCAAGACCGTACCCGGACGCATCAATTTGAGCATATCACGGGTGATAAGATGTGGAGCTTTGGCACCAGGAATGAGGACAGCTCCAATGATCAAATCTGCGGTTTGGATTGCCTGTTGAATCGCATACTGGTTAGACATCATGGTTTCTACATTGGCGGGCATAATATCAGCCAGGTAGCGTAGACGAGCTAAATTAATATCCATAATGGTAACATTGGCTCCCAGACCAGCGGCCATTTTGGCGGCCTGAGTCCCTACGATTCCGCCTCCCAGAACGATGACGTTAGCGGGCTTGACACCGGGTACACCTCCGAGCAGGACACCTCTTCCTTTCAAGGGCTTTTCTAAATATTTGGCTCCCTGCTGGACAGCCATTCTCCCCGCGACTTCCGACATGGGAATGAGTAGAGGTAGAGAGCGGTCAGCTTTCTCCACGGTTTCGTAAGCTAGACAAACGGCTTTGCTATCAATCATGGCTTTGGTGAGCACTTCGGAAGAGGCAAAGTGAAAATAAGTAAAGACCAATTGATTCTCACGGATTAGCTGATACTCTGGCTCGATGGGTTCTTTTACCTTGATAATCATCTCGGCTTTTTGGTAGATATCGGCAATATCAGATAAAATCTCTGCACCCGCGTGTTGATATTCTTCATTCTCAAAGCCACTGCCTTTTCCAGCTTCGGATTGCACGAAAATTTGATGCTGAAATTTCTTAAGTTCCGCCACACCCGCTGGGGTGAGCGCCACGCGATTTTCATTATTCTTGATCTCTTTGGGGACTCCAATAATCATGTTATCTAATTTTTTAGTCTAATGAATGAAAATATTCTCCGAAGATCAAATCAGGGAGAAATACAAGCAGGCTAGTTTTCGCATTGGTAGGGACGATTAATGCCAAATAATATTTGGAAACGTTTTGTCTTGGCGGAGCTATCCCAGATAAAATGTCTAACTTGTATGTGCAAAGATACATTGAAGCTAAAGATAATCATAAAAAAGCCAAGCTTTCGTCGTGGAGCTTGGCTTAGATATGGCTGTGTAAATATTTTCTTTGGATTAGCGATTACTCAGGGCACGAGAAGACTTGAACATATGCTTGCTAAAATTCTCGAAAACCTCGGCCTTAAGGCGAATTTTCTGCACAGGATTTTGAGGATCATTGGTATAGATGGTAAAATCTTCGTCTAGTTTGCGAATTTGATCCGCATTTAGCGTAAGCTCCAAGGTGACATATTGATTGTACTCTACTACCCCGTTAGAGAGGCCAAAAGTGATGCACTTGCATTCGTTATTAAGAGCAGTAATGACCAGATTTTTGTGCCCAGTATTATAGATTTTAAATCGCTTTTTGATTTTGCTACCGGTTTCTATCTTCCCAAAATCATACTGATCGGCCTCGATGCGAATGGAAGGTGGGGTTTGCGTTTTGGCGAGGGATTGCAGACTGGCGTTGTATTTTTTGCCAGCTTTCTCTTCAGCAGAAGTATTACTAGGCTTGACGAAGCCTTTGATGTAAAGCACCTTCAACCCTTGTTGGGCGTTGCTTCTGACGGTGATACTTTTGGTAAAGGCTCCAGGGCGTCCTTTGCTGTTATAAGAAGCTTTGATTTTACCGGTTTTGCCGGGGGCGATGATCTCTTTTGTCCAGAAGGGAGTAGTACAACCACAGGAGGCTTTTACCTCTTGTAGCTCGATGGGCTGATTGCCCTCATTCGTAAATTCAAACTCATAGGTGGCTACGGTTCCTTCCTCGATGTCCCCGAAGTCGTGGGTTTCTTCCTCGAACTTGATTACTCCTTGAGCAGGAAGCAGAGATATGCTACAAAAAAAGACCAGAACCAAAGTTATATTTTTCATATCAATAGAATTGATTAAAGGTGTAATTCGGATTTACTTGAGGAGTATACTCAAATTTAACGGTTTAAGTTCACATTCACAACGTCAAAAAGGGTATTAATTAATTTGGTATCAACACTCCGTCAGCACCAAAAGCCCGCCAAAAAGATACAAAACAAGCCTTTGCAGCCTTTCGTCTAGGATTTCAAGTTTGGCTCAAAGATACAAATTAATCAGCATTAGCAAGCTTTCCTTCAAATCTTCGAAAACCTGAGCAGTACCTTGCCTGCCATCCTTGAAGAGCTGGACTACTTGCGTCGAAGGCTTCCCTGTTGCTTGAATGGTCATCTCCACATCATCTTCATCAATTTCTGCCGTGATGCTGGTCACGGGCTTGGGTTCGTGCGTAGTTTCGGTGATGGCACTTGTTTCAACTGCCATAGATTTTTCCTTGCGATAGACGACACTTTAGAAGCGAGTATTTTGGATCAACACCCAATCTACCTTATTCCTTTATCTTTTCTTGAAAAGTTTCGTTGACCAAACTAGCAGCTCACACGAGTAAGGGAGAGATATCTGGTAAAATGTATTTTTGGGGATGCTTTGGCTGTATTTTTGACTTTCACTAAATTATCGTTGAAATTATAGACTTCATGAAAAATTGGAAAAATGCAAGAATTGGCTTCAAATGGCTACTTTGGCTAAGCTTAGCACTGTTAGTTTTGGCTAGCATCGTGCCGATCCTCCTGATCTGGAAACAAGAACAAGTCGTTCAGCAGGTCTTGACTTATGCCAACCAACACTACAAGGGCAAAATCACCCTGAAAGGCAGCCATATCGCGCTTTTTGCCAATTTCCCTTATATATCGATTGATTTAGAAGAATTCAAAATTTACGAGTCTAAAAATGAGTCTGAGCCTCCCATCGTGGATGTACACGATGCCTATTTGGGCTTTGATGCTTGGACAATCATTCGCGGTGAGTATGACTTTAAAGCCGTTTACCTGAGTGATGGTTACGTCAAAGTGGTACAGCATCGGGACGGGAGTATTAATATCGCCAATGCCTTGCTGCCCTTGGATACCAGCCAAACGAAAGATGCAAGCGAGGACGAAAAAATCCGACTGAACCTTAGCTCTATCAAACTCGATGAGGTGGATATACACGAGATCAATGAAGCCAGCCAGACCGATATGGATACTTATATAAATTATGCCAAGGCTACTTTCAAGGTCAATGGCGTACATACCATGATTGATTTGAATGCCCGCTTTGAGACAAATTTTATACAAAATGGAGATACTACCATTATAAAAAATAAGCATTTTGAGGTATATACCAAAATTGACTTTGATAGCGACCAACTCGCCCTAGAGATTGCCCCTTCGGTACTCAGGTTAGAATCAGGTGAATTTCAAATGCAAGGACTGGTTGATATCGGTCAGTCGTATCTAGACTTGGAAATCAATGGAGCCAAGCCCAATTTTGATTTGATTATTGCTTTCGCACCCGAGGAGGTGATTCCCACGCTAGAAAGCTACGATAACAGAGGACAGGTTTTTTTCGACGCAACCGTCAAAGGAAAACTCGCGATCGGAACCCTACCCAGAATAGATGCTCAATTTGGCTGCGAGCGAGGCTCCATCAAGAATAATAGCACCCAAAAAGAACTAGAAGACATGGAGTTCAAGGGCTACTTTCGCAATACCTCGGGCGATGGCAGCTTGGCTTCTATGGAATTTGGCCTGCAAGATTTTAAGGCTAAGCCCGAAACGGGGCAGTTTTATGGTGATTTGAAGGTTCGTAACTTTGTCTCTCCTGAGATTGACCTAAAATTGAAGTCGCAATTTGACCTTGATTTTTTGGTAGATTTTCTGGGGCTAGGGGGTATGAGTGATATGTCAGGGTCGGTTAATTTGACGATGAATTTTCACGATATTATTGACTTAAACCGCCCTGAAAAAAGTATAGAGCAACTCGATGAATCTTACTTTACTGAGCTCGAGATCCGTGATTTAAACTTCAAATCATCCGCGCTTTACCTACCCGTGCAAGATGTCAATCTGATTGGGCATATCGAGGGGCACGAGGCTAAAATTGATACCTTAAGCGGGCGCGTGGGCAATTCCAAAATCTTTGCCTCCGCTCGTATTAGCGACTTGCCCGCCATTATCCACCATACCAAAGACAGTGTTTGGGTAGACCTCGATCTCAAATCAGATTGGTTGGATATTGCCGAACTGACCTACAATGAGACGACTAAAAAATCAGCACTTAACGAGCAAATTCAAGACCTGAGGCTGGATGTGGGCTTCACTAGCTCGGCCTTTGCCTTCACGGAATCGCCCAATTTGCCGATTGGCGAGTTTTTTGTCCGTGAGTTGCACGCCACCCTGAAACATTATCCCCACGAGCTACACGATTTCAGGGCAGACGTATTTATCGAGGAGGATGATATTCGCTTGATTGATTTTTCGGGGGAACTGGATAGCAGTGATTTTCATTTTTCGGGTCGCTTGGTGCATTATGATATTTGGATGAATGAAGTCCTAGACGGGGATACCGAACTGGAGTTTGATCTTAGTTCTGAACGCTTGCAATTGGAAGATCTTTTCGTCTATCAGGGCGAGAATTATGTACCCGAAGATTATCGCCACGAGGAGTTTGACAATCTAAAACTGCACGGGCGTTGTCTTTTACATTTCAAAGACCACGCGTTTCATTCTATGGATATGTATTTGGATCGTTTGGACTGTAAAATGAAAATACATGAGGCTCGTTTTGAAGGCTTCCAAGGACACTTCCATTACGAAGACCAGCATCTGACTACCCGGGACTTTGAAGGATACATTGGTCGCAGTGACTTTCATATCGATCTGTACTGGTACCTGGGCAAAGACCCTCGCTTGAAGAAGAAAGACCATTTCGTGACCCTGCGCTCCAAACGTTTGGACATCAATCAGCTTCTGGAGTGGAACCCCGCTCCTAGCTCGGCTAGCAAGGTGCAAGCGGTGGATCACGACGCCGGGTTTAGCATTTTTGATCTTCCTTTTTGGGATATGCACATGCGTGCCCAAGTGGATTTGCTGACCTACCATCAATACAAAATTCAGAATCTAGAAGCCGTGGTGCGGATGAATGCCGATCGTTATTTGCACATCGACACTTGCTATATGAATGTAGCTGGGGGCGACTTTGACATCAACGGTTACTTTGATGCCAGAGACAGTACAGATATTTACTTCTTACCTGATATTTATGTCGAGAATCTGGATATAGATCGCTTCTTGGTCAAGTTCGATAATTTCGGGCAGGATTACGTGGTTTCTGACAATCTCCACGGAACCATCAACGGGGATATCACGGGTAAATTACACATTCACAAAGACCTAACTCCTATGTTGGATAAGTCTGATTTCACGATTGACGTGCAGGTGATCCAAGGAAGTCTGGAGAATTATAAACCTATGGAATATTTAGAGGATTTTTTCAAAAACAAAAACCTCAGGAAAGTTCGATTCGATACGCTCGAGAATACCCTCGAACTTAAAAATAACGTCTTAAATATTCCTGTTATGACCATCAACTCCTCAATCGGCTTTATTGAACTCTGGGGAACCCAAAACTTGGGGGGTAATATGGAGCTAGATTTGTTCGTGAAAGTTCCTCTAAAACTTGTTACCCGAGCCGTGTTCCAGAAACTGTTCAAACGGAAACAAGAAGAGATTGACCCCAATCGGGAAGACGCGATCGAGTACCAAGACGAGGATAAAAAAATTGCCTACGTCAATGTCAACCTGCTAGCAGATGCCAATAGCTACCAAGTCAAATTGCGAAGAGATAAAGACCTCCGACGCGAACAACGCAAAAAGCGACTCGCGGAGCGATTGGCTCGACGCAAAGCCAGAAAAGAAGCTAAGTACCAAGCCCGGCAAGGAAGCTAGAGGCTCAGCGGTGCGGTGACATTTGATGCTACTTGCCAGATTCAGACTCGTTGGCTTATGATAAAAGAGAGCTTCGTGCCTGCCTCTATTGTCCAAAATGAGGGAAGATAACACGGGGTGGGATACCTTGTTTTTTATAAAATTTTATTTTTTGTTCGAAAATGAATTTTAAACAAAACTTCACCTGCCAAAAGTTCCGGAGGTAGTCAAAAGCCTTCAAAACGCCCATAAGTCGGACACTATTTGACCACAATCTATCTTATAAAATACTTATATTGGGTTTCATAAGTAAAGTTATTACGTTGTTATTATGTATCCTACTTCAAAATCACTATTGCTATTGCTATTTGGACTTGTATCCTATACTTGGGCAAATGCCCAAAACCAAGTACTTGTCGACTCTCTCCTACAGGTACTGGAGACTAACATCAGCGACAAGGAAAAAGTAGATGTTTATGTGAAAATTGCCACAGAATATCGTAACTCAGATTCTACGAAAACCTATCAATACGTGAATCAGGCAATTCAATTAGCGGATGAAATCAACTATGCCGAAGGAAAAATAGATGCCCTCTATGCAATAGGACAGTTGAATCTATCCAAAGGGAATCATAAAGAAGCCGAGGCCATTTTTAATCAGATGACTCGAGAGGCTGACCAATACAAATACCCCAAAGGAAAAGCCGATGGATACAATGGTTTGGGATTAATTTATTGGTATCAACAAAACAGTTATGAAAAGACTTTGGACGCCTATTTAAAGGCTCTCAAAATGTATGAAGAAATAGACGATAAAAAAGGAATGGCGGGCTGCCATAAAAATATAGGGATTATTTACCATCATCAACGCAATTATGAAAAGGCTTTGGATGCTTATTTGAAGTCTGTTAAAGTCTATGAGTCATTCAAAATTAAAGGAGAAATGGGCGACAAAAAAGGGCTTACGGATAGTTACAATAACATGGGAGTTATTTACGCTTATCAAGGAAATTATGAAAAGGCTTTGGGTGCTTATTTTGAAGTTCTCAAACTCAGAGAAGAAATAGACGATAAAAAAGGAATGGGTGATAGCTTCAATAATATAGGAATTATTTATGGTCATCAAGGAAATTATGAAAAGGCTTTGGAGGTTTATTTCAAGGCTCTCAAAATCAGACAAGAAATAGACGATGAAAAAGGAATGGCGGCCAGTTTCAATAATATAGGGCGTATTTATGATAGAGAAGGTAACTATGAAAAGGCTCTAGATGCTTACCTTACATCCCTGAAAATCTGTGAAACATTCGGAAATCAAAGAGGCATGTCAATGAGTTACAATAATATAGGGGGTGTACATTATAAAAAAGACAATTATGAAAAGGCTTTAGAATATAATTTGAAAGCTTTGGAAATTGCCAAGGCTATTGGCCATAAAGACCTGATATCTTCGGCTTCCATTTACTCGGGCCAAGTGTATCAAAAACAAAAACAATGGAGGCCTGCCCAAGACTATCTGAAAGAAGGGCTTCAACTCGCCCAAGAAACAGGGCATAAAGAAGAGATCAAAGTTTCGGCTGAGCTACTCGCACAAGTAGAAAAAGAATTGGGCAACTACCAAGCCGCTTATACCTACCACGTCCTTTTTAAGGCAATGGCCGACAGCTTGCAAAATGAGGAACAGACTAGGGAAATCACCCGCCTAGAAATGAATTATGAATTTGAGCAGGAAAAAGACTCCCTCGAATTTGCCAATGCCCGCCAAAGAATTTCCTTAGAGAAAGATATTGAGCGCGGGAGGGTCTTTAAGGTTTGGGCCTCCCTTGCCATCCTTTTATTGGCCTCCTTTATCACGGTACTGATTTTGTTCCTCAGGGCCCGAAACCGGGCAAACCGCCAACTCAAGGCTCTCGATGAAACCAAATCTAGGTTTTTTGCCAATGTCTCTCACGAATTGCGGACTCCCCTCACTTTGTTAAGCGCTCCCCTCAAGCAAGTCTTAGCAGATACCAGCCAAATATGGCACGCCAACAACCAACAATTGCTCGCCATTGCCCAAGAAAATACTCATCAGCTAAAAGCCTACGTCAATGACATTCTGGACTTGTCCCGCCTAGAAAACAGTCAACTACAACTAGAAACTAGTCAAGTACAACTAGGTGATCTAATCAAAAGAATTTTTGCCAACTATGACACACTCGCCCAACATCAACTCATTGAATATAACCTAGAAATGGACTCCTCCCTTGAAGTTATCTGGGTCTCGCTGGATGCGAAGAAATTTGAGAAAGTGCTCAACAATCTGATCTCCAATGCCATTAAGTTTACCCCTTCTAAAGGCTGGGTGGAGGTGGCAGCCTCCAAGGAAAATGCTCAGCTCGTCATGAAGGTCAGCGATACCGGTTCGGGTATTGACCCCAAAGATCTTCCTCATATTTTTGACCGCTTTTCTCAAAGTCGGCAACCCAATCAGTTGATGCAAGGCGGCAGTGGCATCGGGCTGGCCATCGTCAAAGAATATACCCAACTCTTGCAGGGCAAAGTATCTGTAAGCAGTGAACTAAATAAGGGCAGTACGTTTACCCTCAAGCTACCGATTCGTGAAGTAGCGGCTCCACCAATCATAGCAGAAGTAGAAGATGCGAACTTATCACTAGAAGACCAAGCACTCATCCTTCAAAACGGCTCAGGCGCACTTGTTGAAAATAAAGAATTTACCGTCCTGATTGTAGAAGACCATCCGCAAATGCAGCAGTACATTCGCAACTTGCTGCAAACAGATTATCGTACCCTAGTAGCCTATAATGGACTAAATGCTTTGGAAATTATAGAAAATGAACCAGTAGACCTCATCGTATCCGACGTGATGATGCCCCAAATGGATGGTTTTGCCTTGGTGGAAAAGCTCAAAAATTCCGAAGCCTATCATCATATTCCGATCATATTGCTCACTGCTCTGGGAGATGAAGCGCATCGGATCAAGGGACTGATGCTGGGGGTAAACGAATACTTAGCCAAGCCTTTTTCACCCCAGGAACTAACCATTCGGGCACAAAATCTACTCACCAGAAGTTGGAAAATTCAGCAAGAAGTGAATCAGGCCGAGGAAAACACCGCCTCGCCCAATGAAAACCAAGCATCAAGCGTTCAACTGAAACAAGTAGATCTGGAGTGGCTAGAAGGGGTCAAACAAACCATTAAAGAAGAACTCCAGAATGAAGCCTTTCTCATCACCGATTTAGCCGAACAATTCTTTTTAAGTGAAAGGCAATTCCGCAGAAAAATCAAACTGCTTACTGGCCTTTCTCCCAAACAGCTCCAACACGAAGTAGCGCTCCAAATTGCCCGAGACTTGCTGGAAAGAGGCCAATATCAAACCATCAAAGAAGTAGCCTACCACGTAGGGATGCAAAACGCGGCTCGTTTCTCCAAGCTCTACGAAGCGCGTTTTGGGAAAAGACCCACGGAATATTTTGGCTAAAAAAACCAGGCTTGCTCGCTAAGCGCAACATTTCCCACTGACTGACTTTATCATCCAGTGAGCCGTTTTTGACTATTGCTCATCTCACAAAGTCCGTTTTATACACATTTTTGGCCGTTTTTGACTACCTCTGGTAGTTCAGAAAAATGAATCTTTGTGTAAATCATATTTGAAACAAAAAGTGGAAATTATGCACAGCAGTGGTCAGAGTCAAACGGGGCATATCAGTGCCGCATTCAGTAAAATCAAAGACACAGAAAAGCGCCAAGCACTAATAGATTTTTATTACTTCTGGCAAATAGCTGATGAGCAATTACTCGCATCATCCACTTCTAAAGATGTCGTAGACCACGAAAGAGATCCAACCTTTGAAGGCTCTGATTACGCAGGACTTCTTTTTCTAGGTAAATTGTTTCAAGCCGTTTCGGGGTTGAAGTATTCCTTTGAAGTGGTAGAGGAGTTAACTAACAATTGGGTGTTTATTCGTTGGACTGGATCTTGTCAATATACAGGTGGGCTATTTGGATTTCCCGCCACTCTTCAGACTGTGTATGCCGATGGACGTGATATTCTGCATCTGGAAGATGGAAAAATTGTGGAATTATACCACATGGCAACCTTATTTAAGTTATACGCCATGTTGGAAAGCAATTAATGCCCTCCTCTATACCTTGCTCTTTAACTTCGGCCAAAATAGCTTCTTCAATGCCTATGTCTACTTGATTTCTCCGCTTTTGACTTTTTGCACAAAATCTAGGGAAACATTAAAATCCTCAGCAATCTCCTCCAAGGTCAATTTGCCTCTTTTGAGTGATTTCTGAATACTCTCGATTTTAGTTTTGAGTGAACCTTGCTCTTTAACATCGGCCAAAATAGCTTCTTCAATGCCCATATTTACTTAATTTCTCCGCTTTTGATTTTTTGCACAAAATCCAAAGAGACATTAAAACCCTCAGCAATTTCTTCTAGGGTCAATTTGCCATTTTTAAGAAACATTTGAATGCTCTCAATTTTGGTTTTGAGTGAGCCTTGCTCGATTCCTTTTTCTATTCCCTTCTCAACTCCTCTCTCCTCTACTTCGGCCAAAATAGCTTCTTCAATGCCCATATTTTTTCTTGTTTGAATGATGGTAGATAATT
>CAZKBP010000033.1:0-7583 GCA_964551015.1 uncultured Cytophagaceae bacterium
TGAGTTGTGAGTTGTGAGTTGTGAGTTGTGAGTTGTGAGTTGTGAGTTGTGAGTTAAGGATATACGCGAATAGGTCTCGGCTGTTTTCTCTGTGCCTCCGTGTCTCCGTGTTCTAGATCACTGAATCAAAGAATCTCAAAGCGAGTGCGGATCAATCCGAAAGCCAATCACCATGACATCATCATTTTGCTTACCTTGCCCTTTCCAAGCTTCCAACCTTTGATTGAGGATAATTTTTTGTTCTCGCATGGGCTTTTCGTGAATTTCCAAGAGGAGTTTATGAAGATTGGTAGAAAGAAACTTCTTCCGATTAGGTCCTCCCAACTGATCGACGTAGCCATCCGTGTAAAGATAAAAAACCGAAGGACCTTCGGGTGGGATGGGAATGATGTGTTTGGTGTATTGCCTCCTTTCGTACTCTTCATACCAGACCCCCACGGGCTGTTTGTCAGAGCGAATAATTTCAATTTTTTGGTCGTGGATAAACACCAAGCGGTGGAAAGCTCCTGCATATTCTAATACCTTTTCTTCGGGATTAATTACGCAAAGTGCCACATCCATGCCGTCTTGGTTTTCGGTTTCGTTTTGGCGAAGGCTCGTCCGAATGCCATCGTGGAGTTTATTAAGGATTTGATCGGCTTCGGTTTCTTGATTTTGAATCACGATTTCATTCAACAAATCATTCCCAATCATACTCATAAAAGCCCCCGGAACCCCGTGCCCCGTACAGTCTACTGCCGCCAGGATAGTTTTTTTGCAAAGAGGACTGGTCAGCAGGCTATCCGAGGAATGAGCCGCCGTGGCTGGGCGGTACTCCGAGCGACTCGGCACTTCGGTTTGGGCAAACCAGTAAAAATCTCCACTGACAATATCTCTAGGTTTGAAAAGAATAAAAGAATCTGGGAAAACGGCCTGGATGGTTTCTAGCTTAGGGAGCATTGCTTCTTGAATGCGCTGCGCGTAATTGATGCTATCCACCATTTTCTGATTACGCAAGTTGAGGCTCTGATAAATACGTGCGTTCTCGAGCGCAATGGTAATGTAAACGGCTGTATTTTGGAGCATCTTCTGATGATGCTCACTAAAGGCGTACTTCTGAGGGGACTGAACTGTCATGACGCCCACAGATTTTTCGTGAAAGATCAGCGGGATATAAACCTGTGATTGATAGTTCGTAGCAGGAATGGGAGCCTGCCAATATTGAGGTGCTTCTTGACTCCAGTCGTTAATTTGAATGTTTTCTTGTTTCTCGAAAGCACGGATAGCTAAATTTTGATTATCCTCTAGGTAAAGATGTTTAGGCAAATCTTCAGGCAGATAGCTCTGCCCTGAGAGAAAATCCAGCCGTTTCTTGCTACGATTGTACAGGCCAATGCCGAATACAGGCGCGTTGGTCAATCGCTGCATATGTTTTCTAGAAACCTCGATGATGTTATTTAGAGAAAGATTAGCGGTAATTTCCTGACCAATTTCGCTCAGTTCTTTGATATTTTGATAAGCCCGATCTGTCTCTTCTTTTTGCGTGATTACTTCTCGGGTGCGCTCTCTCACTTTATCTAACATGAGGCTCACATCCCTAGAAATACCCCCGATTTCATCTTCTGCGCTACTTTGATGTACTTCGGTACCGGGAGCAAAGTCTTGGTCAATCACCTGATGAATAGATCGAGAGAGTTGGCGTATGGGGCGGCTTAATTTTCTTACCAAAAAATAGCCCAAAGAAGTGATAAAGGTAAAGAATAAAAAAAATAAGATAATCAATATGGTTTGCGTGCGGGCTTTGGTCTGATTTGCTTGTGCGTGTACCTGCCGGTTAATTTCCACGATCAGTTGCTCAATTCGCTGAGAGAGCGCCGTGAGTTCTTGTTTTAAGCCGTTTCCCTGATACATGCCAATTGCCTTTTCGGCTTCTACCAAGGCCAGGAAGGTTTCTTCGTACAAGTCCAAGAGTCGTAAAATTTTTCTTCTCTCTTCTTGGTCTTGAATCAGCCTTTGGGCTTCTTCGGTCAAAGCTTGCACAGCTTCGTGAAGTTGACGAATATATTTTTCTTCTTTACGCAGGATAAAGTCTTTTTCGTGCCGACGGATGGTGAGGATTTTGGAGAGGCTGAGCGAGACGGGAGCATCTTCTACCTGATGGATAAAATCTCGCATTTTACCTTCCAAACCATAATCTTTAAAACCTCGGATGCGGATTTGATTCACCAAATTATCAAAGCCATACTCAAAAGCTTTAATTTTATCAAAGAGCTGAATGATATCGTGTGCTACGGCATTATTTTTCACGCTGGGAGCTTCACGCAGCTCTGCTAAATTCTGATAAATCTTCTCGAAGAGTTCGCGGTGTTTTTCTAAATAAAGACTTTCGTTGTCTTTATGAAAAGTTGGGTTGATACTTTCATGAATAAAAAAATCTTTCTCCAAATTAATAGCATCCTCCACCTGAAAGTTAAGCTGATTGAGGCGGGCAATGGTCAAATCGCCTCGATCATCCTGGTGAGTATACCAGAAAAAGGCGAGAACCACCAAGAAGATCAGAAGTGTAAAGACAGAAAAAGCCACAATGAGCTTTGACTTGATACTCTTGAAAATAGCAAAACGACGAATAAAAGAAACTTTTGAAGCCATAGAAACAGTCTGTGGTTTCCTAAGATCACCAGAAAAGATAGGTTCAGAAACCCTTGCTCCACGAGCGGTCGGATTTAGATTCTATTTTCCCAAGTATCATTCGGAGGTGGCTGTGCATAGATTTTCTGCGGTTGCAATCTATACCCTGACAAAAATAACACTTTTATCATCATAGAAAAAGCGCTAAGGCATGAAACCAAGCCTTAGCGCTTTCCAAGAGGTCTAAAATCTGTAAGAAACGAACCGATTACTGGTAAATTTTGCCAGAGCGATCTTTCAACAACAATTCTCCCTGAATATTTTTTAGGTAAATATGTCCAGAGCGATCACGAATCTGCACTTGGTGTTTTTGATCTTCTTGGTAAGCCACGTGATCTACCACGATTTTGCCAGAGGCATCTCTGATGTCTAGGGTTTGGCTTACAGACTCGATATAAATATGGCCTGACTTATCTTTCAGGGTCAAATTACCATCTAGCTCTTTGATATAAAGGTTTCCACTCGCATCTTTTAAGTCTACATCTCCTTGTATATTCTCCAGCTTGACGTAGCCCGATTTGTCGCTAAGCTCGAGAGAGCCTTGGAGATTTTTTATAATAATGCGACCAGAATGGTCCTTGAGTTTGAGGGCACCTTGGATGTTTTCTAGGTGAATACTTCCTGCATTATCACGGATATACATTGGGTTAGAGATACCTTGCACTTTCAAATTACCCGAAGCATTATAGATTTCAAGATGAAGCTGGGGGGGCACTTTGATTTTCAGGTGAATACGAGAACCTGGCGTACCCAAAAAACCTCCAAGGCTAAAAGCTTCTACATAACGATCTCCCTCGAGTCTTCTCTTTTTCGTGTTGAGATTAAATTCTCCTCTGAACTGTAATTTGCTTCCCTTTTCTTGAATGCTTAGCCTTGTGAATCTTTCCAAGAATTTTTGTGCTTTTTTGCGGCTCAGGGAGGTCATGAGTAGTTCCGCTTCTATTTCTAAATCAGCGGATTGCTCATTGGGCAAGATTTCTACATTACCAGATCCCGTACGAATACGCAGAGTTTGGTGCTCTGCCTTAATCGGAAAAATGAGAGAGCCTTGACTTCTAAATTTTTTATAGATCAAGGTGGGGGTGATTCTGATCTTCTGCGGAGCGGTAATTTCTCCACGTTGCGCTTGCGCCGTACAGATAAGCAAAGAAAGGAGCGTTATTAAAGAATTTTTTTTCATAAAATATTATTTGAAGCCAGCGAAGTAGCTGATTTTATTTTGCTAGGAAGTCCGTGCCCTCCCTCTAATCAATTTTAAACTCTGAACCAGAACCCGAAACCTTGATTTGTCTGATCGAAGGGCTCCCCGCGTAGTAAAGATGCCCCGACCCTGTGATCTTCGCTTGTAGGCTTTCCTGCACTTGTACGTAAACCTTGCCTGAACCACTCACTCGGTTTTCACTTGTCTGGGCTAATACCTGTCTGAGGTCTATCTTGCCAGAGCCACTCAGGCTGGTGACTTGTTTTTGGATTTCTCCCTTTTGTACTAAAATTTCGCCAGAACCAGACAACTTTGCTTCCAAATAGTCACTTTTCAGCTTTTTGAAGAGAATTTGGCCCGACCCACTTTGTTTTATGGTAACGGAGACATTCTGCAGAGGCGATTTCACGGTGATAGAACCAGAACCAGAGTTCTTGATTTCTTGTAAGTTTTGATAAGTTAGGTTCAGTTGTACTTGGCCCTTCATTTCAAATTCATCTTCGGCAGACTTGAGCATCTTGTAAGCGTTTACCTTCCGCTTGATGACTAATTGACCTTTTTTGTTTACTTTGGTTATGATTTTTTGTAAAGGAAAATAGGTAGATCGCACCGAAACCTGACAGGTTTCGCCAGCTTCTAGGGTTACATCAAAGCCCCCTTTCACCACTACTTGGTTGAAGGCAGGCAGCGTTCTTTCTTCTTTCATCCAATCCTGCGCGCGGATTTTTTGGGGCAGGCTGAAGCCCACCAGCGTGAGAGTGATTAAGTAGAGACAAAATTGTTTTTTCATGGTATTTTTTATTCTTTAAAATCGTTCTATCTTCTGGATGCATGAAATGGGACAGAGGTTGCATCTCTCCCACTAAAATTTACCCTAAGGTCTGAAAGCAGACCAAGCTATATGCTAGAAAACATAGGAATTCTTTTGCTTTATCTCTCCATTCCGATTTCCAGTGGGGTTATTGGTTGGGGAACCAATGTGTTGGCCATCAAGATGACCTTCTACCCCTTGGAGTTCAGAGGAATACGCCCTTTGGGCTGGCAGGGGATTATTCCCTCCAAAGCCAGAAAAATCGCCGAAAAATCTGTAGATCTGCTCACGACACGCCTGCTGAAAATCGAGGAACGTTTTGCTCAGATTAAACCCGAGCAAGTCGCCCAAGAAATGAATGCTTCCCTAGATCTACTTTCTCAACAGATTATGGATGAGGTCATGGAAGCACAATTTCCTTTGGTCTGGAAAAATACACCCAAAGTCATTAAAAAACAGCTTTATGAAAATCTTAGGCGAGAACTTCCTCAGCTCATCCGAGCCGTGATGGAAGATATTAAGGCAGATATTCACTCTCTTTTGGATTTGAAAGTGCTGGGAGTGAATGCCCTCACTCAGAATAAGTCCTTGCTGAATCAGGTCTTTCTACGCTGTGGTTATCGAGAATTCAAGTTTATTGAAAGGTCAGGCTTGTATTTTGGGATTCCTTTCGGAATGATACAAATGATCATCCTATTTTTCTACACGCCTTGGTGGCTTCTTCCCCTCTTTGGTCTGATGGTAGGGTACATTACCAATTGGTTGGCGATTCGTCTGATTTTCAAACCTGCCCAGCCCCGTTCTTATTTTTTTGGCTTAATAGTCTTACAGGGTCTATTTATCCGTCGCCAATCTGAAGTGGCCAAGGAATATGCCAACCTCGTAGCAGATCAGATTCTGACCATGGAAAGAATGTTTGATTTTATCCTACGAGGGCCAGGGGCAGAGCAAATGGCGCGAATCGTGCAACAAAATATTGAGAAAGTAATTGACCAAGCCCTTCTTCAAACGCAGGGATTGATGAATCTCGTGGTCAAACCCAAGCAACTGGCCATTATCAAAAACATTGCCTGCTACCGCCTGATGCAAGAACTGCCTATTTACATTCGGGATACCTTTGCCTACACTGAGCAGGCATTGGACATGGAAAATATGCTGGAAGAAAAAATGAACAGTCTATCCGAAGTAGAGTTCGAGCGCATCTTAAGGCCTGCCTTTCAGGAAGATGAATGGATTTTGATCGTGGTGGGAGCGGCCTTGGGTTTGCTAGCGGGTTCATTCCAGTACTTTTTATTATTTAGCTCGTAAAATTCTCCCCAAAATAAGAGGATTTAGGCGCTCTTTTCCATATTCCTTCAATAGCACACATGATTTCATGACTTTTACTTAGTACCAATGTAAAAGAAGTCCAAACTCGCTTCTGGATCATGGCTCAGGTAATAATCCGAGTAATGAATTTCGCTCACCAAGCCCGTATTTTGCTTCTGTAACTTCTTGCGGTTCAGGCGATTCAAGATATCGTAAGGCACTTGCAATACTTGGCGTGGCAAGCGGTATTGCAAATTCAGTACGTCCCAACGGGTAATTTTCTGTACCGCCTTCCTGTTCTGCTCGTAGTACTCCATCACTTTTTGATTACCTGCGACGCCCTTGGTTTCTATCTGAGAGAAATATTTTTTCATTAAATCTTCTAACTCCTGAGCCCTGTACTCACGAATATGCCAGGGGTTGCGAGTCAGCGAGAGTTTGATGTTGGGCGTGGTGATAATAGCCTTCCCTCCTGGCTTGAGTACGCGATGGATTTCCCGAACAAATAAATCATCATTGGGAATATGCTCAATCACTTGAAACGAAACGATAAAATCGAAGCGATCGTCCGCCAAATTACGCAGAGGCGGGATATTCTGGTTGATAAAATGCAACTTGGGATATTGCTTCCGGAGCATCTCTAGCAGCTCTTCATTCTTATCGATAGCGGTGTAATGCTGAGAATTCTCAACCAAAATAGCTAGCCCTCTTCCCACGCCACAGCCTACTTCCAACAAGTCTCCACTGGTCATTTTTCCGGCCTCTACGTAAGCAAAGACTAGTCGCTGGTGCACTGGATTATCAGAAAGCATTTCGTGAGAAGTAATTTCGGTAGTACTGAACATCTTTCTAAGAGTTTTTTTTATCTTTGAACTACAAAATTAAGATAAATTATACGCTATTAATCAAAAATAATCGTATTAATAATATAACCATACCAATCAACGCAAGCTACCATTGCATTTCTTGATTCTATTCTTTTTGGCTTTCTAAAAAATCTTCATAACTCCCCTTAGTAGTAACATTCTCAATACAGGTTAGAGTGCTTAATCTTTTCATAAAAAAAGATACAACAAACTATAATTCTATTTTACCTGCAACAGAGATGACCATGTCCAAACAAATTACCCTGATACTAGGCACACTCTTACTTTTAATAACTGGAGCCTGCGATCAAGAATATGAATTTTTGAATGATAATTTTCCCCACGAGACTACTTTCAAGATTAAAGATTTTGATAAGCTACGTCTCAAAGGCAATATGTGCGTAGTCGTGAATGATCCTAATATCCAGCTAGATGCTGACCAAGCCTTGGTATTATCCAAAAAGAAACTCGGTAGAAAAGTGTCCTTCAAGAAAAAAGGCAGTGCCCTGAGCATCCAAAACAAGGATAAATACCTTTCGGGCGAAGAACTCATTATCTATCTCAGTATCCAAGAAAAAGAAAACGGGAACAAAGATGATGACGACGACGATGATGATGATGATGATGACGACGATGAAGAAGACGACGTCGTCGATGAAGAAGACGACGACGATGATGAAATTGAAGAAGAAGAAGAAGATGACGACGAAGAATAAGAAGAAGACAAAAA
>CAZKBP010000033.1:7593-64402 GCA_964551015.1 uncultured Cytophagaceae bacterium
ACTACTACTATTACTTCGAATATGACGACTACTTCCATTATGATGACCTCTTCTATGATGATGATGATGATGATGACGACGATGACGACGACGACGATGATGACGACAAGAAAGGAAATAAGCTCAAGTCTGTCCTACTGGAAAGCAACGGCAAAGCTTATCTGCGATTATACAGTGCCTTTGATAAGCTCAAGCTTGAAACCAAAGGCGCTACCGAGTTAGATGTAAAAGGAATCCAAGTCAATCAGCTTGAAACCTCACTCAAGGGAAAAAGCAAAATGCGCCTTTCTAGTTTCCAGCAAAGCTTGGATAAGAATCAGACTTTCAATCTCAATCGGGTGCAAATCGTGACCCACGAGGGCTATGTAGCTGTCATACAAGGAAAGCAGCTATACATAGGAACTCAGCTAAAAAATCAAGGTAATAACAAAAATCGGATCGTACTTAGTGGTGACGTGCGCCTGTATCATCTTACAGAAGAACATAAATCCAAAGCAAGCAACAACACGCAATTGGATGCCTACTATTTGCCTACTTACCAAATCAAAACCAAAAATGAAGATGAGGCCGAAGCCAAGTTCTTCACTTTTGATCAATTGGAAGCCGAGGGTGAGAAAGATGCCAAAATCTATTACAAAGGCTTTCCCGTGATCAAAAAAGATATGAAAGGAAAAGCAAAATTAATTGAGGCCAATTAAAGTTTAAGGAGAAAACAGCTGGTAGCATTACCAAAAGCATATCAAATCTACACAGTGGTTCGCGTCCTTGCGAACCACTTTTTAATGCGTCTGGGCGCAACTTATTATCCACAAGCCATCATAAAATCAGTGCTGAAATTAAGTAGCCATCCTCATAAAAATAAGGGTTTCTGAGGATGGATTACCAGAGCTTAATTTGCTATCTTACCCCCTGATTCAAGTAATGAGGCGATCTTGTAAATTTTTGCAGAATTTTTGCCTTCACAAAGCTATCTTCACTTAAATAAATGCTAAAATGCTACCCGAATACATTATTGACTTGCACGTACATCCGAGCTTGAAACCTCGACATTTCGATCCCGAAAAAACGATTTGGGAGAACATTCCTAAAAGTAAATACTGCGATAAGAAAGACCTGCCTCTCTTGGCTCGCTCTGCCGTCAAAGACATTGCCCTTTCTTCTCAAACCAATTTAGAGCAATGCCGCGACGGTAAGGTCAAGGGGCTTTTCTTGGCCTTGTATCCACCCGAACGCCCTATTTTCGATCTACGTAACCTACTCGATTGGCTCTCTGCCGAAAGAAAAGAGGTTAACTTGGGGACTTGTATTAGTGGTTTCGAGCGGAGTTTTGTAGAAAAATTCATTGATCAGGTAGAAGAAAATCTGCCCGTAGATTATATGAGTGAGCTACAATCAGAGTATGAATACTTGGTGAGGCAGAGTGAAAGAATTGATATCAACGGCCAATTCAAAATTGCCGGAGATTACCAAGAAATGAAGCAATTCTTAGCCGAGCCTAATACCATCACTGGCGTTATAACCATTGAGGGCTTGCATTCTGTAACGCGTTTTGCCGATTATGAAAGCATTAATACGCCTTTTGAGCTGGTAGATGACGCTAACAGTGCTGAGTATAGATATTATTTAGAAATCTTTGGGCAAGGTATAGATCGGATCAAACACTGGGGTGAGGGCAAACACGCTCCGTTTTTTATCACCTTTGCACATCATTTCTGGAATTTACTCTGTGGCCACGCTCCTAGCTTTTCGGGAGCGATGCGAACCTTTGGCGTCAATCAGAATTTTGGTATTTGTAAACCCTTTACCAAACTGGGCTATCAGGTCATGGATATGATGTTGGATCGGAGTCAAGGTCGCCGTATTTTGATCGATACCAAGCACATGAGTGCCGAGGCGCGGATTGATTTTTATCGCAAGTGGGAAGAATATGAGCGAGCGGGTGATCCTTTTCCAATTATTGCCAGCCATGTCGCCGTGAGTGGTGTGCCCAAATTATCCGACCGAGCCAACCGGCGAGACAACAACCTCGAGCTAGAAGGCCAATACTTCAATACCTGGTCTATTAACTTGACTGATGAAGACATTGAGTATGTTTTCCGCTCACAAGGACTCATTGGCATCGTACTACACGAGGGAAGAATGCCCGGGGGAATTTCCAAAGAAATCATCGAGTATTATATCAAGCGAAAAAATCAAGATGGGCTGCGCACCGAGTACATCCGCCTAATTATGTCCAATATATTCCATATCATTCGGGTCTGTAAAAAATTTGATGAACCTCAAAAAGCCTGGGATTTGATCTGCTTGGGTTCTGACTTGGATGGTCTGATTAATTCCTTTGATGTATACACAGGCGCCAATCAAATGCACCGCTTGGCTACCGATATGCTCCAGTTCTTGCATCGCCCCATTGATAATCCTCACGTAGATTTGAAGGCACATCAATTCCAAGAACTCATGTATGATTATACGCCTGAGCAGCTAGTAGATAAGATTATGCGACAAAATATTGAAAACTTCTTGGAAAAGTTCTTTAATGATGATTATTTAAGGGGTGGCTCTACTGTCACACCGATTGCCTAGTTCTTTTTCAGAAGTATTGATACTACCTTAAAAATATGCCCAGCGACCCTTGATGAGGTGCTGGGTTTTTTCTTCAAATCAAATGAGAATGCAAGACACAAACGATTCTACGAAAATACCTTTTCAAAAAATTGCCCTTTCTATGTCCGGTGGAGGGTACCGGGCGGCGGCCTTTCATCTGGGCTCTATGGATTATCTCAAGCGACTGCGCCTACTTCAGAATGTAGAGATGATCTCGACCGTTTCGGGTGGGACTTTTACGGGAGCAATGTACGCGCTTTGTCTGAGTGAATTTGCCCAAGACACCGCCCTTGACCCACAAGAAATCTCAGATCGAGCCTTCAACAAAACCTACGACCGGATGGTCACGAGAATGAAAGAAGTAGATTTGATCGAGAAAGGGCTCACCATCCTCGCCAAAGGCTCTACCCAATCCGAACATAATCACGGGAGAGAAATCTCATTACATCAGCGGAGTAGTAACCTCATCAACGCGATGGCTGAGGTATACAATACAGATTTTTTTGAAGGGAAAACTTTTGGAGAGTTATGGAAAAATGATGACAGGATTCACCTCAAGGATATCATCTTCAATACCACCGAGTTTTGTAATGGACTTCCCTTCCGTTTTCAAAAAGCCCGTGACCCTCAGGCTGCTATCGGTAATTTTTATCTAAATATTAGCGTAGCACAAGCGCAAGAAGTGCGAGTTGCGGACATTGTGGCGGCCTCTTCTTGCTTTCCCGTGGGGTTTGAGCCTCTTCGCTTCCCAGACGACTTTTGCCACGATGAATCGAGCAAACTCCACGCGCTCAAAGAGCGTATGTGTGATACCGAAGAGGAGTATCTCTACCCGATGAAAGCCACGCTTAATCCCGAAAAATGCAATGTTTCACATATTGGCCTGATGGACGGGGGGATTGATGATAACCAAGGTATCCTAGGCATTACACTGGCGAATGAGCGCAACGAAGCCGAAGATTTTCCTGATTTGTTTATTATTTCTGATGTTTCTAGCCATTTCATGAAGCCCTATACCTTCCCCGAAACTGGAAAAGAATCCAAAGCACTCTTTTCTCTTTCCCTCAATGGTGCGGATCGGGTGCTTTGGTATATACAGCTTTTGCTAGGGGGGCTAGTCGCAGGATTTCTAGTAAAGACCATTCTTCGTTTCACCCCTTCTCTACAAAAGTTGGTGCCTGCTTGGTTAAATTTCCCCTTGAATGTGGGTATTTTTGCTTGTTTTCTCACCATCTCCCTAGCCATTATTTATGGTATTAGAAAACTTAGAAATTTGGTGGATGCTGGCGTTTTAGATCAAATACCACTTCTAGGAGATGATGCTTGGAAATACTTGAACAAAATCAGCCTACAAAAATATGGTGATCTACTCAAAGTAAGAGTTAGTTCGGCCATTACCATGACCTCAGATGTGTTTATGAAGCAAATCCGCAGGCTCATCTATAGTCAAATTTATGATACGCCCCAGTACGGCCCTAAAGAGTATAAGCCTACTTTACTCTCCAACTTAATCTATTCACTCATCCCCTTTGATGTAAGCAACCGCCGTGAGAATAAAGAATACTTGCCAGATTTCTTGCTCAACCCTTCTCAGACCTTGATGGATACTTGTGAGCAGGCTTTTCGGGTAGGAACTACGCTTTGGTTCACCGACTTAGAAAAGGATTTGGGTAAAATTCATGACCTCATCGCCTGTGGACAAGCGACTTTGTGTTTTCGCCTTCTGGAACAAATTAACCAAAACTATGGCGAAGAACCCGAAAAATACACGCCTCCCGTGCGCAAGCTTTACGACAGACTAAAAGAAGATTGGGATGGCTTTAACCAAGACCCTTATTTTATCATCAAAGAGCGAGAAAATTATCAAGAAACCAAGCTCCATAAAATGGCTCTCCACGAAACCCGTGAAATAGAAGTGCTCGCCAAACAAAAGTTGAATCGTACCGTGATTGCGCTGTTCGCGCACCAAAAATATGACTTAGAAATCATCAGTGATCAATCCAACTGGAAGCTTTGGGGCGCGTCCAACCAAGGCCAAGGAAACTCAGGTGGACTCTGGAAGCGTTGGCTCCGACATCCTAAATATCACAAAATGGCTTTACTTGGCGACCTCGGCCCAGAAGAAACAATCCTCATCGGTGAAGGCAAGAAAAATTTCTCTCCTCCCTGCGATGGAGAGCTAGTCTGCTATGCCAATGCCATCAAGGGCTTTCAGAGCTGGGCCAGTGGGAGCATCAAGCTCAGAATTCGCCGCACGGCTTAGTTGGGCTTTTCTAATATCTTCTCTATCTTGATGGCTTGATTATACAAAACCAAATATCAAGCTATTGCATTTATGGAAGTATCTGTTTTAGACAAGCCTCATCGTCCTTTGCCCGTCCGAGTGATCAATGGGCTGGGCAAATCACTGCATTTGGTCGGGTTGAAGTTTCCCAGCCTCAAAGAAGACGCACTCTTGAAAGCCGCTATGAAAACAACGGGACTGCATGATTTCGGTGAAGAACACTTTCGAGAAGGACTGCGTCGCTATTTAGAGTCTTTGGAAAAGGACGCTCAACTCAATACCATCGGGCGCATCTCGGCTGCCACCAATATTAAAAATATGCTGGTCAACCGCTTGCAAGTAGTAGATCATTTGAAGAAAAATCCAGAAATATTAGAGCGAAAAATTGAAAAGCCCATCTTCATCATTGGCTTACCCCGCACGGGCACCACGATTCTGCACGCCCTCCTGGATCAAGACCCCGCCAATCGTACCCCACTTTGCTGGGAAAGCTCCCGACCCTACCCTGTACCACGTCCTGAAACCTACGAAACCGACCCACGCATTGCCCAATTAGATAAAGAATTTGAGCAGTTTTTTAAATTGGCTCCAGGCTTTCAAACGCTGCACAAAATGTCGGCTACCCTGCCCCAAGAGTGTATCGTGCTGATGACGATGGATATGATGAGCATCCAGTTTTTCAGTCAGTTCAATGTGGTCAGCTATCAGCAGTGGCTCGATCACTGCGATATGATGCCTGTGTACCGCGCCCACAAAACTTATCTGCAATATCTAGAATCAGGAGGCGTACAAGGCGAAAGATGGTTGCTCAAATCACCCGGGCATTTGCATCGCCTCCAAGAGGTATTAGCGGTTTACCCCGACGCCTGTATTATCCAGACTCATCGTGACCCCATGCAGGTGGTCACTTCGGCGGCTAGTCTCTTTACTTTGGTGCGCCGTATTGGCAGTGACCACGTTGACCCCAAAGCGGTGGGGCGACAGCAGCTGGAATGGTGGGCAAGCTTGCTCCAACGCTCCAAGGAACAAAGACAGCAGCTAGAAGCGGCAGGAACGAGCTTTTATGATCTTAAATTCCAAGATTTTATCAGCGATCCCGTGGCCAATGTGGAGAAAATCTACCAACATTTTGGCTTGGAGCTAAAGCCAGAAGCTCAGCAGGCTATGCAAACTTTCATGCGGGAGAATCCCCGCGACCAACACGGACGCCATCGTTACCAACCCGAAGAATTTGGCATTCATCCCGAACAAGATAAAGCCATTTTTCGGGAGTATATGGAATATTTTGAATTAGTGTAGAGCGATCATGTTTAACTATTTTCTCAACCTTTTTATCCAAAAAACATATGGAATTAGCTTCTCAAAAAGCCTTCACCAAATTATTAGAAGTACTCAAAAAATCTGATCAAAGTTTTCTCAATCCACAAAAAGCTTTGAGCCATCAGACGCACGTGGAAGGCTATCGCCATTTGATGCACTTATTAAGCTGTGGAATTGATTTTTATCTGGAAAGTGATCCTTACCGTCCGGCTTTCGTGATTTTTGCGACGCCTTTTAAGAAAATCTTGGGCGATAATGTAGATTCCATCTATTATTTCACCCAAATCAGAGGCGACCAAACTTACCAAATCAAAGGCCAGCGGGGGGAAGATTGCTACCTGGGCTTTACGATCTATGGTGGCAAGCCAAATGGTGAATGGTCTGACCGGGTTACCATCAACATCAATCATCGCCAAGTTGAATTTGCCGAAGATGGCTCTTTTGAAATTACCCTCACTCCCAACCCTCAAAAAGATCAAGAATTTAAGCTAGATGAAGACAGCGTAGCCATCATTACCCGTGAATATTTTTTCAGGCCTTTTGAGAGCAAACGAGGTGATTTCAAGATTGAAAACGTGAACCCACCCGAAGCACCTCAGCCGATTACGGACGAAGAACTAGCCCTTAGGCTCAAGGCCGTCACGACTTTTATCGAGCATAATACCAGAATGCTGCCCTTCCCTTCTTTTTTCAACCAAAATCAACTGGGGCAAGCATTTGCCTTCCCCATGGATCAAAAAGGCTGGGGAACTCCTGACAATATCTACGCGATGGGCAACTACAAACTAGAAGACGATGAAGTGCTGGTCATCCAGGGCAATATCCCCAAATGTGTTTACTGGGGGGCACAAACTTGGAACTCTTACATGCAATCGCTGGATTATCGCCATCATAAGGTCAATGTCAACAGCGAATCTGCTCAGTTGAATGAAGATGGCACTTTCGAGATCTATGTCTCTCCCCAAGAGATCGACCACCCCAATTGGGTCGGCACTGCTGGCACGAAAGAAGGTATGGTTTTCTGTCGCTGGCTCTTGGCCGAAGAAATGCCCGAGCAACCCAAAGTAACGGTGAAGAAGGTGAGCGAATTGTTTTAAAAAAGTGGGCTGTCGGGGAATCAACCTGAGAGGAGGAAAAAAAAGAGCAAAAAATATTTCCCCAAAAAACTACCAGCCTTCGGATTTGTTGCTATAAATACTTAGACTTGATAAAATAGCGTGCTATCCAATAAAAAGTGCTCAAAAGCAATTGATAAATCGCCACGAACAACTACGATAAAACGACTTAAAAAACATGAAAGCAGGTTCATCTCCTTGGCCAATTTACGGAGCCTTTGGTGCCAATATCGCCATTGCTATTATGAAATTTGTAGCGGCAGGCTTCACGGGAAGCTCGGCCATGATCTCCGAGGGAATTCACTCGGTGGTAGATTCGGGCAATGCCCTCTTGCTCCTCTTGGGGCTGAAACGCAGTAAAAGACCCGCCGACCAAAAACACCCCTTTGGCTATGGCAAAGAACTTTATTTCTGGACTTTGATCGTAGCGATTTTGATTTTTGCCGTGGGTGGCGGGATGTCTATGTATGAAGGAATTCTCCACCTGTATCATCCGGCTCCCTTGGGCGATCCTACCTGGAACTACGCAGTGCTAAGTGGAGCAATTGTTTTTGAGAGCATTGCACTCTATATGGCTTTCAAGGAGCTTTCCAAAGAAAGAGGCAAGCGCAGTATCTTAGCCACTGTGCGTCAGAGCAAAGACCCAGCTATTTTTGCGGTGATGTTTGAAGATACTGCCGCTATTTTAGGGCTGATCCTTGCTTTATTGGGCGTTTATCTTGGGCATTTATTCAATAACCCTTACTTTGACGGAATCGCTTCGGTGGCCATTGGAGGCATCCTAGCCGCTACGGCAGTACTGCTCGTGGTAGAGAGCAAAGGATTGCTTTTGGGTGAAAGTGCCCGTCCTGAAAAGCTGGCTGCTATCCAAAAAATTATTGACGCCGACCCCGCGGTCAAAAAATCCAAAACCCCACTCACTATGCACCTCAACGCCAATGAAATTCTTCTGGCGATTGATGTAGATTTCCAAGACGATCTGGTAGAAAATGATATCGAGACGGCCATCACGCGGATGGAAGCTCAAATCAAGGAGCAGCATCAAGATATTAAATACATTTTTATGGAAGTAAAGGCTTTTCAAAACCAAAAAGAAAAGCAGCAAGCGGAGTAATCCTTGTTCGTTTTTGGTGGTTAGTTATCGTGGTGGCGGTTATTTCAACCGCCATTGCTTGGGCTAGGTGCTCAAATCCAAAAAACCTTCTGGGTCATAAAGACCTAGAAGGTTTGCACAAGCAAATTTAGCTGAATGCTCAAAGCTGAAGTCTTATCCTCGAGCGATTAAATCAGCCGAACGGTTAGAGTAACCCGCTTCATTGTCATACCAACCAACTACTTTGACCAAAGTACCGTTGGAGGCTGTCAATTTAGAATCAAAGATACAAGAGTGAGGATTCCCGATAATATCTGCAGAAACCAGTTCGTCCTCGGTATACTCCAGAATACCTTTTAGAGCACCTTCGGCTGCGCTTTTCATCACGGCATTGATTTCCTCGGCACTTACTTCTTTCTTCACGATCGCGGTTAAGTCGGTCAAAGAACCGTCTGGGGTAGGTACGCGCATGGCAAGTCCATCTAGCTTTCCTTGCAGGTGAGGGAGCACCAAACCTACTGCTTTGGCCGCTCCGGTAGAAGTAGGCACGATAGACACGGCTGCCGCACGTGCACGACGCAAGTCCTTGTGGGGTGCATCTTGGATGCGCTGGTCTGCCGTATAAGCGTGGATGGTCGTGATATAACCACTCTCGATGCCAAAAGCGTCATCCAAAACCTTAGCCATAGGCGCTAGGCAGTTGGTCGTACAAGAAGCATTAGAAAGGATTTGCTCGTCGCCCGTGAGGGTATCTTCATTCACGCCGAGTACAACAGTCTTGACATCGCCTTTGGCAGGAGCGGATATGATTACTTTTTTGGCACCAGCGGTCAGGTGTTTACCGGCTCCGTCTTTGTCGCGGAAGATACCAGTAGATTCCAGAATGGTATGCACACCTGTATCTGCCCACGGAAGGTTAGCCGGGTCTTTTTCCGAGTAAACACGGATGGTTTTACCATTGATAATCAGGTTTTGATCATCATAGCCAACTTCTCCGGGGAATTGCCCGTGGATAGAATCATATTTAAGAAGGTAGGCAAGGGTAGCGGTGTCAGTTAGGTCATTGACCGCCACCACATCAACATTAGGTTTATTCAAAAGGGCACGAAAAGTAATTCTACCAATTCGGCCAAAGCCATTAATAGCAACTTTGATTTCTGACATGGGTTAATGCAGTTAAGTGGGACAATCTAAAAATAGTCTTTACAAACTTAGAGATAATCGGCTAATATGGCAAATGCTTGTTTAATCATCCTTCGGTTTCAAAACCCATGCCCCCTGCGCTCGCACCGAGTAACATTCCAAACCCAGCGTATCTGCCTCGGCTCGGAGCTTCCGATCTCGGTAATAAGAATTAGAAGCATCTAAGATAATTTGTTTGCCGTAAAGCTGATCGGTGAATTTTTCAAAAGACCAAATTGCGTTGTTTTGGATGATGAGATAATCGGCAGAAATGGACAAAACTGCTTCCAAAGCTCTATATTTTAATTTTTCATGCAAGAAAACAAAGCGTTGCTTTTGCCAGATCAATTGGGTAAAAGCCCCCCGATTTTTGTAGAAAAAGGGAGCTTGGGCGAGTGAATCTTCCCAAGTCAAAAGTAGATTCTCCCGAATACCCTGCTTCTGATGAAAAGGCTCTATGCTGTAATCCCAGTTGGGAACGGGGTGAGATAGGCTATCGGCTACTAAGAAATAACTTTGCCGATCCTGCAGGATATTCACGTGAGGAACCCGATTGAGGTGATAAATTAGAAGATAATTTTGCCCCTGAATTTGTACCTGACGGTAAATCCGGCTTCCACATAAGACCATGGTACAGATAAAAGCTATGACTAAATAAGAAAATTTCCTGACCTGAAAAAGCAAAATGACAGATAGAATCATGCCATAAATCAGCCACATTTCACCCCAAGAAATTACGACGCCTTTACTCACGGCTCCCGGCAACTTTTCCAAGCCAAAGGTAAAAATATTCACGCCCCGAATCAGTATTTCCAAAGCCCAACCCAAAATATCAGCCAAGCCAGGAGCCCAAGCAAAGGCCAAAGTCGCTACCCCCAAATACAAGATCACTTGTACAAAAGGCAGGATTACCAAATTAGAAATCAGAAAGTAATTAGGAAACTGATGAAAATAATACAAACCCAGCGGAAAAGTAGCCAACTGCGCCGCCAAGGAAACTGTAGTCAGTTGCCAGAAATAATCTAAAAATCTACTCTCAAAAGCAATCCAGCGATAAAAAATAGGCTGCAAATACACGATTCCTAGCACCGCTACGTAAGATAGCTGAAAGCTAACCGACCACAGCAAAAAGGGATTAATCATCAATAACAAGAAAGCCGAAGCACCGAGCATATTATAAATGACCGGCTTTTTATTTAATAATTGTCCCGCCATTACGAAGGAAAACATCGTGGCCGCCCGCATCACGGAGGGCGACAATCCTGTCAAAAAAGCATAAGTCCATAAGGTCAAAATCAATAAAATCGTGTGGATATAATTTCCAAATGGGAGCTTCTTCAAGAAGCTGAATAAAGCCACGAAAATGAGCACCACAAAGCCAACGTGCAAACCCGAAACCGCCAAGATATGCATCAAGCCAGCTCCGGCGTAGGCTTGTCTTACTTCATTGTCTAGAAAATCTTTAATCCCTAAAATGAGAGCCGAGGCAATGGCTCGCTCCTGTTCGGAGGAGAGGAGTCGTTCTAATTGCTCTTGCAAATATTGCCGAATCTCAATTGCGTAAAAATAAAAAACGTGGTCTGGTTCGTGACTCAGCCAGAGATATTCGTCTTTTTCAATAAAATGCTGATGATAAATATTCTGGAAGCGCAAATAAGTCTGATAATCAAACTCCGCCGGATTGCGAGGCGGTTCCACTCTCTGAGGCGCTCCTCTCACTAAGATTTGATCACCATAGCGGAGTGATGGCGTACCTTCGGGGGTTTTTCTAAAATATAGTAACAGTTTACCTTGGGAAGGTTGCCATCCATCTGACCTAAGAATGGTTTGCACGCTTAGCTCAGCTTTCCAACTTTTGGCTCTTTCTTGCACTTCGGATACAATCTTAGCTTTGTAAGCACGAATGGAGTCTTGATGCAAGAGATGGGTGGGGGATTGACTGACATCGTATTGCGCGGTACGGATATAGCCCCCTAACACAATGGTTAAAAAAGCCATGATGCCCAAGGGAATGCCTGCGGTGAGCTTCTGGGTGGGAGATAAAATTTTATGAAGTAAAATAAAAGCAGTGCCTAACAGCGCGAATAAAATACTCATATACAGCGCATACCCGGGCCAATAAAATTGCAGGAGAATCCCGACCATGAGAAAGCACACGAGGCGGACATACGTGTAAGGTGTCCAATACAAATACATAGTGGTGAAGATTTGGAATTATCAACAATTAAATCATTTATTAGAAGACAAACAAATATGAATTTGCTTTCTAATAGCGACGCACTAAAATTTATTTTCTAAGTTTCTTTGTTATTGATGCTTGTGTAGTATTTTTCCTACAAAACTCAAGCAACATCATTTATAAAAATCTTTTTCTATGAAATTTATTCCCTTTGAAACCATCGAGTCTATCTCCGAAGAGTTGAGCCAATACTCTGACGCTGCGCTGGAAGGACTCGTGGAGCAGTTTAGTCAAGAACAACCTGCACTGATGAGCTATTTGATGGATATTTATGAAGAAGATCTAGACGAGGATGAGCGAGAGCTGCTCTTTTTCACGGGTTTGCAGATATGGCATATTTACAAAGAAGTCTTTGGTAGCCTGCCTACCATCGAGAGTGAGTCCATTGAAGAAGTAGAAATGGATCACGAAGATATGCTTAGTTATCTCTCGGAAGAGAGTGAAGAAGGTTTTGCCAATTTTGCCGATACGCTGATTGAAGATTATCCTCAGGGAGACTTGTTGCAATTTGTACTGATCTCTATCGTGGAAGAAGAGGTAGAAGAAGAGCCACTTATTTACGAGGATAATAAGGGGCTTTTCTTCATTGCTCTCAAGATCATAATCGATATTTTACAAAAAAATATTACCAAAACTGAGGACTAAGCATCTAAAAGATTGTACATACTCACATTGGCGATCAAGCGAGAGTCTTCAAGGGCACTCGTTCTCAGGGCAGAAGGATAATTAGGCGCTTTGATCATTCCCAAGAAATGAGTCTTAGATGGATATTCTACCAAAACCATTTCATCCCAATCAATCTCGTCTGGAGGCCCTATGACCACCTGCATTGGTTTTCCTTGCCAAAGTACCTTGCCTCCGGCTTTTGCCAAAAAAGGAGCCACTTGTTCGCCATATTCACGGTAAGTAGCCAGTCCGCTTTTGCCCGTGGCTTCTACTTTATCTTTGAATTTGAGCAAATTAAGCATCACAATTCTTTGATTGTCTGGCAAGTTTTCCACGAGTGCTTTGATTTGCTCTCGGCTTGGGTCAAGCGTTTTCATAGGAGAAGGGAAGATGAAGTGAACATTGAAAATTTTAAACTTATCCAAACATAAATAAATATTCACATTAAAAATAAGATTTATGCTAATTTTTAATGCGAATAAATCTGAGCAGGAGGCTTAGGTCGGCTCATCTTGCTCAACGATAAACTCACGAAGCTTTTGCTCGAGCGCGGCTACTTCTTCAGATCTTTTGGCTTGACCCTTGGCTTTCAGGTATTTATGAAAATGAGTCAAAGAAGTGCTCATGATCTTGACATCTCGCAATGAAACATTCAGCCGAGCCGCTTCACTGAGTTGAGAAGTGGTTGGTTCTTCGTCGGGTGAAATTTCTTGATCGCTACCCATCACCCGAAAACGGATAAAATCACGGACTTTTTCTACAAATACTTTGGGAGATATATAGGTAATTTTGGGCATGAAAGCTTATTTAAATCAATAAGTTGGTGGTTTTTCGGCTAATTTTACCCTAAAGATACAAGCCATCCTGTATTTCAGGATAAAAATTTTAAGATATTTTCATCCATGTTTAGCAATAGATTGAGCTTCAGTAAATTAATTATTTTATCCTGGATGGCCACTTGGGGGTGGTCTTGGGCTTGTACGCAGCAGAGAGAGTTTCCTTCATCCGCCCTCTTGCCCCGCCATTTTCCAAAACCAATCTATTCTTTCGAGCCCGATTCGGAGCAAATTGCTTTGGGTAAACAGCTATTTTATGAGCCAATGTTATCTCGTGATACGAGTATTTCTTGTGCTTCTTGTCATCAATTGATCGTTGCTTTCGCGGATTCTGCCCAAAAATTAAGTAGAGGCGTGTCTGACCAGTTGGGAGACCGGAATACATTAGCACTTTTCAACCTAATTTGGCAGCCTGTTTTTTTCTGGGACGGTGGAGGTAAGCATATAGATTTCAGCCCTTTGCGTGCCTTGACGGATACTTTAGAAATGGATATGGCTTTGGCTGAAGTTTTAGACAGGCTCCAAAAAAATCCACGTTATCAGCTTGCTTTTAAAAAAGCTTTTGCCACGGATTCCATTCAAACCATCCATTTTTTGAAAGCACTTCGGCAGTTTATGAGTAGTTTGATCTCTGCGGAGAGTAAATTTGATCATTTTTTACAAAAAAAAGCAAGCCTTAGTCCCAAAGAAGCCCTGGGTTATCGCCTGTTTCAGCGTCATTGCGTAGATTGCCACACGGGGGTATTATTTAGCGACTTTTCCTTTCAAAATAATGGCTTAGATCCGCCCAAGCGGCAGGCCTTGGGCCGTGCAGAGATTAGTCAGGCCTCTCAGGATCAAGGAAAATTCCGGGTGCCCAGCCTAAGAAACGTAGCCCTGACGGCGCCTTACATGCACGATGGCCGCTTTGCCACACTCTCTGAGGTGCTCAATCACTACAGCCAGGGCTTGAAAATGGCTCCCAACCTCGCCCCTCAACTGAGAAGGCATTTTCCCGGTTTTATGCTATCCGAAGAGAAAAAAGCCCAAATCATCGCTTTTTTGCATACGTTAACCGATTCTAGTTTTGTAAAAAACAAGGATTTCGCAAAACCTTTTCCTTGAATATGGATTAATAAGTAATATCCAACCCTGATATTTTCCGACATAAAATACTATTTTAAGATAAATGCTACACAAGGAAGCATAAGCTATGAGCGATAAAATCAAGAAAAAGGTAGAAAATGCCATCAAAGCTGCCGAATACAAAAAAATAGATCAATCTAGTCTAACGAAATGCCCCCTGAGATGCTGGGATATTTTTGCGATGAACAAAGGCAATTATTCCCATTTGGAAAAAAGAAAAAAGAGAAGAAAATAGTGCTACTCATCCAAACTTTCTTCTGAGGTCAGCCCCTCTCCTGCCTTCTTCCAGTGCACTTAGCCTACGATTGTGTATGGATAATCTCATATGTAATGTTGCTATTTTAAGATCAACTGCTCAGGGTAAATGAGCATAAGGTAGGCAGGCAAAAACTACAGAATTATCTACTTCTTGGCTTCAATTTTGATTCTTTCTTGAACAAATTGAAAGATAAATGAAGAAAGCAACTTTAATATTATTAGTATTATTAACGGGAACCATTCACAGCATAAAGGCACAAAATCAGGTACGCATTGACAGTCTCCTTAATACCCTCAAAACCGCCAAAGGCACTACCAAAGTAGACATTTGGGATGAGCTAAGTTGGGAGTATCACAAATTTAACCCCGAAAAGGCCATCGAGTATGGCGAAAAAGCACTCGGACTTTCGCAAAAGAAAGAATACAACGAAGGAATTGCTTCTAGTCTTCGCGTAATTGGACTTGCTTATCGCAGTCGCTTAGACTTTACGCACGCACTCAAATATTTTCACCTCGCCCTCCCCTTCGAGGAGAGGGCAAATAATCTATTGGGAGAAGCCCAGTGTTGGAATGACATTGGGGAAGTCTATAAAAACCGAGGCGATTACAAGCGGGCCATTGATGCTTACAAGAAAGCCGTACAACGCTTTGAGCAGACGCATACCAAAGAAGGAACTGCCAACGCGCTGAGTAACTTGGCAGATACTTACTACAAGGTCGCCAAGTATAAAACCGCCAAAGAATTTGCCCTACAAAGTCTAGCCATCGCCGAGCAAACGGGCACCAATCGAGGCATCCGAGATGCCAGCCTGATTCTTTCGGAGGTTTATGCCAATGTCGGAAATTTTCAGGAAGCCTATCGTTATCAAAAATTATTCACAAGCATCAAGGACAGCGTCTCCAAGGCGGAAACCAAGCGCGAAATTAGTTTGATGGAGCGCAAGTTCGAGAAAGAACGATTAGCCACAGAACAAAAAATGGAGCAAGAGCGCGAAACGCAGCAAGCGTTAGTCGCCAAGCAAAGGAGAGACACTATTCAATACACACTTATTTTCTTAATTTTTGTAGGCTTGTTTGCTTCTATCTTCGTGATTGGTAAGTTCGACATTCCACAGTATTACGTGGAAAGCTTGATCTTTTTGACCTTGCTGCTAGTATTTCGTTTTATCCTCATTATTTTCACCTCTCTGACCAATACCTATTCTGAGGGGGCGCCCCTTTTTATCTTGGGTGCAAATGTCATTTTGGCTTTGATGTTTATGCCTTTGCATAAATTTATAGAAGGTCGCCTGAAGAAAAAAGTCATCGAGGAGCATGCCGACGACGAAAAGCTCCAGATGCGTGTGATTAACAAGCTCAAATCTAAATTCAGCAAAGCCTCTTCTTCTAAAAAAACAAAAAAACAAAAAAACCATCCAGCCCTTGGGCACAAGTAATGGATCATACAGGTATTTTTTCTGAATTCAGGCTCAACCAGCAACAAAAACTTGTTTTTTGTTGCTTTTTTCTTGCCCTACTTTTAGCTTTATTAATGGTTTACAAAAGACAAATAAAAACCCCTACTCTAGCTTTTCTCTTTTGCGGGGGTTTGATGATGCTCTTTTTCTCCTGTGGACACGTGCAAAAACCTAAGGAAATCATCAACACTTGGAAGGTTACTCGCATCCAAATCATCCGCCCCGATACCACTGATGCACCCTCCGAAGACTATATTCCTGCTATTCAACTGGACCAACACGATTATCAAATCACTTATACTTTTCGCCAAGATAGTACTTACTTGGTGCGCCACTACAACCAAACCGATAGTGGTCGCTGGGTCTTGAGTTCAGATGAAAAAGTGCTTCTGCTCCGCTCCACCCAAAACACTTCGGATGATGCAGAATTCCTGATCAAGACCTTCGACCCACTTCGCATGACCTTGGCGACCGAAGAAGGAGGTGTACAAGAATTAATTACCTTAGAATCTGTAAATTAGTATGATACGAGTTCTCTTTCGTCAAGCAAAACACCTAATTCAGTATTATCTTTTGCGGTGGCATCTTTTGAATCCAGCCCAGCTTGCCTCTTTAGGCACGACCCTACGCTTGGAAGCCTCTAGCAAATGCCAACTCAAGTGCCCTCTTTGCTTGACAGGGACAGGCTATCACCGCCAATCCTCATCTGTGGGTTGGGGGCATCTTTCCCTAGAAAGCTTCCAACAAATCTTAGCGGATAATCCTCAAATAAAGACGGTGGAACTTTCTAATTATGGAGAAATATTTCTGAATCCTCAATTAGAAGCCATGCTACGATCTGCTCACGAGCAAGGAGTAAAACTCACCGCCTTGAACGGGGTTAATTTAAACTATTTATCCGAGGGAATGGCCGAAGCCTTGGTCAAGTATCAATTCGAGAAGCTCAAAGTATCCATAGACGGAGCCAGCGAAGAGACTTATCAGATTTACCGACAAGGAGGAAGCTTACAGAAAGTATTAGCCAATATTGATCAAATCAATTTTTACAAAAAAAAATATCAATCCAAATATCCCAAACTCAAGTGGCAGTTTATCATCTTTGGGCATAATGAACACGAGCTTCCACTGGCGCGCCAGATGGCACAAGAGCGAGGCATGAGCTTCAAGGCTAAGCTAAATTACAAACCTAAGGTGTATCCTGTTCGTGATCCTGCTTTCGTGAAAAGGGAGAGTGGCTTGGGCGTATCTGATATTCGTGAATATGAAAAGAAGCATCAAACCCTCTATTCTCCGGCTTGCCTTCAGCTCTGGACAGCCCCTCAGGTCAACTGGGATGGAAAATTATTGGGCTGCTGTGTCAATCACTTTGGAGACTTTGGCAATGTGCTCGAGCAGGGCTTGTCCGACTGCTTGCAGAGTGAACGCTATCAGTATGCCAAACAAATGGTACTCGGGCAAAAACCTCCTCGCGAGGATATTCCTTGCACCCATTGCAAGCGTTACCAGCGTGTCAAACAAATGCCTTTCCGAAAAACGGTGATTCAACACTATCGCCCCCGATAGCCCCAACGAGAAACCGCCCTGCTCCATCTATAAATTGATCGTCTCGGTCTATCAGATTTTGATAGCGAATTTACAAAATCTACTTTTGTGTGCACGATTAAGCACAAGTGGATGAAGCAAAATGTATGGAATTCTTTTATTCGGCCCCGAGAGCAATGGTTTCAGCGAGTGATTCGTTCGCCCAAGCTCATCATTCATCTCTTCGTTCTCATTTTTATCAGTGCCACCCCGCTATTTGTGGTTTATTTGGGCATTCAAAAACCACATTTGCTTTATCGAGGCCTATGGCTCATCTTGGTGGTATTGAGCACTTACCTGCTCAATGTTTACTACTGTATGCCTCGCTTTTTTTACACCAAGAAGTTTAAAACCTATTTTCTGTGGGTGGGGCTGTTTATGGCTACGACTATCATCATAGATAGCAGTGTTATCAAAGAATACTTCAAGCTAAGGACTCCTGTGGAGAGAACCATTCGGGCAAAAATTCAGAAGTCCCGAGACAAAGAACACCGCTCATTGTACCGTACTTGGCGCAGGTATTCACCGACCCATTGGGGAATTGCCTTTCCCATTGTATTTGCTTTGGTCGCTAGCATCAGCATTGAGGCCACCGGTAAATGGATGGAACAGGAAGAAAAGCGCAAGGAAAGCGAGCATCAACGCACGGCCTCGGAACTGGCTTTTCTCAAATCACAGATGAATCCGCATTTTTTATTTAACACCCTGAATAATATCTATTCCTTGGCCGCCACGGGTTCAGATCAAGTAGAAACCGCCGTACTCAAGCTCTCCCAATTGATGCGCTATATGCTTTATGAATCTAATGTGGACAAAATTGCACTTAGTAAGGAGGTAAGCTACTTACAAAACTATGTGGACTTACAGCGGATGCGCATCTCTGCTAAAAAAAATATTGATATCCATTTTGAGGTACACGGACAGACCGAGCGCATCCAAATTGAACCGCTCTTGCTTTTACCTTTTGTAGAAAATGCCTTCAAGCACGGTCTGAGCTATACCCAAAAAGCTAGGATTGACATTTATCTGGAGGCAAAACCGGGCGAAATCTATTTTCAGGTAAGTAATTACAAATCAGATAAACCCACCGAGATTGCTCCCGCCGCCTCTGGCATTGGTTTGAAGAACGTGAAACGTCGCCTAGAACTCGCTTATGGCAAGCATCACGTGCTTCTTATCCAAGAAGAAAAAGACCAGTATTTAGTCAAGCTAAAAATCACGAATCTATGAAATTAACTTGCATTAGCATTGATGATGAACCCTTAGCACTGGAACTCATGGAGAAATTCATCCGAGCGATTCCTTATTTGGAGCCTCGTGGGGAATTTGAAAGTGCCTACGAAGCGATGGAAACACTCAGGCATGAACAGATTGATCTAATTTTTTTGGATATCAATATGCCCGATATCAACGGGGTGCAGTTTATCAAAACCCTCAGCCAGCCGCCTATGGTCATTTTTACCACCGCTTATGAGCAATATGCTTTGGAAGGCTTCGAGATCAACGCCGTAGATTATCTGTTAAAGCCTTTTTCTAGAGAACGCTTTCTAAAAGCAGTAGAAAGAGCCTACAACCTCAAGAATCTACAAGAACAGGGCAAACCAACTTCCAAGACTACTGCGAAAAACACTGCTTCGCGCATTCAATATCTGTTGGTAAAATCTGAATACAGCATCCTGCGGGTTAATTTGGAGGATATTCTTTACTTAGAAGCCCTCAAAGACTATGTAAAAATCTATACCCGTAAGCACGCCAAACCCATTCTCACCCTCAATAGCTTGAAAGCATTGGGTGAACAGCTCGACGAAGATCGTTTCGTGCGGGTGCATCGCTCTTTCATGGTGGCTTTGGCACACATTGATTCTATCCGTAAAAACAAAATTATGATCGGCGACCATGAAGTCCCAACGGGAGAATTGTATCAGAAAGATTTCCAAGAAAAATTCTTTGGCGATCAGAATTTGTAGTCATCGGCTGCCGGTTTTTCAGAACTATCTTATCCAAGAAATTAAAACCCACAACCCATCACCATTTAAAATCATATCCCGTGAAAAAAATACGCTTACTTTTCTACTTTTCAATCCTGCTCCTGTTTCCCAATTGGGTGATAGCGCAAGGCTCGACTTACGCCTTACGTGGAAGTATCGTGGATGCCTCCCAGCAGAATCCTTTGCCCGGGGCACACATTTATCTGACCAGAGTTTCGGATTCACTGACCCGAGCCACCATTAGTGACGAGTCAGGGCGTTTTGCCATTGAAAAACTGAGCGCAGGTGCCTATGCGCTGCGGGTTACTTTTGTCGGTTTTGAAGAGTATCAGCAAAGAATTCAAGTTCAAAATCAGGACGAAAATCTAGGCTTAATTCTCCTCAAAGAATCCTCCGAGCAGCTAGAACAAATAGAAGTGGTAGAAAAAACACCCGCCGCCGAGCAAAAAGGCGATACTCTTCAGTTTAACGCCAAGGCTTACAAAACCAATCCAGACGCCAATGCCGAAGACCTCATTCGCAAGATGCCCGGGGTAGTCGTCGAGAATGGCAAAGCCCAAGCCCAAGGCGAAGATGTACAACAAGTACTCGTGGATGGCAAGCCTTTCTTTGGCAATGACCCCAGAGCAGCTTTGCAGAACTTGCCCGCGGAGGTGATTGACAAGATTCAGGTGTTCGACCAGCAAAGTGAACAGTCGCGCTTCACAGGCTTTGACGATGGTGAAACCACCAAAACCATTAACATCATTACCAAAACAGATAAACGCAACGGACAATTTGGAAAAGTCTATGCAGGCTATGGCTACGACCAAAAATACCAAGCAGGTGGGAATGTCAATTATTTTGAGGGTGATCGGAGAATTTCGCTCATTGGCCAGAGCAATAATATCAATCAACAAAACTTCTCCACGGCAGATTTAGTAGGAGCCTTGGGCACTTCCGGGCAAAGTGGAAGGAGTTTTGGAGGAAGAGGTGGTGGCTTTAGAGGCAGAGGGCGAAGAGGTGGCTCTTCAGGAGCAAATATTAATGATTTTCTTATTGGTCAAGAGGACGGCATCTCTCAAACACACGCCTTGGGTCTCAACTACTCGGACAAATGGGGGGAAAAAGTTGAGGTCAATGGCAGCTACTTTTTTAATAAAAGCGACAACGAATCCGATCAATTCTTGAATAGGAATTTTATCCTAGATTCGGACTCGAGCCTGGTTTATCAGGAAAAAGGCCAAACTAACAGTCAAAATATCAACCATCGTTTCAACGCGCGCCTTGATTATGACATCAATGATCGCAATTCCCTGCTGATTCGCCCCAGCCTCACCCTCCAACAAAATGACGGCAGAAGCCTCACCACCGGACTTACTTCTTCTGAAAATACAATCCTGAGCGAGCTTTTTAATGATTTGAATTCGGATTTATTAGGGATACAATTTGATAACAATCTGCTTTTTCGCCATCGCTTTGCTAAAATGGGGCGCACTTTATCCATTCGGGTACGGACTGGCTACAACCAAAATAGTGGAGAACGCTTCTTACTTTCAGAGGGAGATGACCCAAGTGTAGATTCCTTAGATCAATTTTCAGACCTTCTGGCAGACGGGTGGAACGTACGTTCTGATGTTACCTTTACTGAGCGAATTGCCCGTAGAATGATGCTGATGGTCAATTACTCTGCTTCCTATCAGCGTAATGATTCCGATCAAGAAACTTTGGATTTTGCCGAAGACACGCAAGCCTACAGCGATCTAAATACCACCCTAAGCAATACCTTCGAGAGTAATTACTGGACACAGGGGGGAGGGCTAGGACTGCGTTATTTCAGTCGTAAACTACAAGGAATGGTTCGGGTCAATGCCCAGTGGGCACAATTGAACAATGAGCAAATTTTCCCTGCGGAAGGCACGTTACAGCGTAACTTCTTTAATGTGCTTCCCTTTGCTATGCTGCGTTATAATATTTCCCGAAGTAAAAATTTAAGAATTTTTTACCGAAGCAATACCAACGAACCAAGTGTTAGCCAGCTACAAGACGTGATAGACAACAGCAACCCCCAGCAATTGAGCACGGGTAATCCTGATTTGGCACAGCAAGTCCAGCATAGTATTTTCACGCGTTACTCGAGCACCAATACGGATAAATCTACGGTGTTTTTTATCTTATTAGGTGGTTTGTACCAACAAAATCATATTGCCAATCATACCATCACCGACCCAGTTTTGGTTCGTCAAAATCTGCCTGAGGAGTATTCCGTCCCCGCTGGCACCCAATTGACCATTCCCGTGAATTTGGATGGCTATTGGAATCTCAGGAGCTTTATTACCTACGGAATGCCTGTTGATGCGCTGAGTTCTAATCTGAATATCAATATTTCCGCACGGTATACTCGCACGCCCGGGCTGATCAATGACGAGACAAACTTTGCCCACAACCCTACCTTCGGCATTGGTTTAACTTTGAGTAGCAATATCAGCGAGCGTGTAGATTTTACAATTTCTTCTCGCTCTAACTACGGCACAACCATCAATACTTTGAATACTGGCTTAGACAACCAATACTTCAATCAAAATACAGAGGCGAGTCTGGTTTGGATTTTTGGAAATGGCTGGGTGTTTCGCAGCGATGTCAATCATCAACTCTATCGAGGATTGACCGACGAGCTAAATCAGGATTATTACCTTTGGAATGCAAGTTTTGGGAAAAAATTCCTAAAAAATCAACGGGGAGAACTAAGCGTAAAAGTCTTTGATATTTTAGGGCAGAACAACAGCATCCGACGAGATTTCACGGATGCCTACATCGAGGATACTCAGGTAGATGTACTACAGACTTACGCCATGCTGACCTTTACCTATCAGATTCGTAACTTCCGCAAATCACCAGAGAAGGTGGAGGATGAGTAGCTTTTGGCAGCTTGATCTGCGCTTTTGCCACCCTAGCCCGGCAACCAAGCACTTTTAAGCCACTTCCCGCTCAATCTGTTGGGGCTGGGCGTCTGGGTCTTGGTAACGAATAATGCTCTTCGCCATCCCTGGGAAAATAAACCCGTGAAAGGGTAAGACACTGTACCAATAGAGCCTTCCCCACAATCCCCAAGGACGAAAGGTTGCTTTTTGGATTAGGATATTTTGATTTTCTTCTTTTTTGATCTCGAACTCGAGCCAGGCATCGCCGGGTAGTTTCATTTCTGCATAAAGGAGGAGTCGCTGGTGCTGACGGTCGGCCAGGAGTACCCGCCAAAAGTCCAAAGCATCGCCGGGCTTGAGATCACGCGGGCTGCGTCTACCCCGTCTGAGTCCTACACCGCCTACCATTTTATCCAGAAAGCCCCTGATTTTCCAGAGCCAAGAGCCATAGTACCAGCCTCGATCTCCGCCAATGGCCCAGATATTATCCAAAACTTCTTCTACATCGCGTTGGAAGCTGTATTTTCGGGTATCGGTCAAGCAGCCGTGCTTCGGTATTTGGATAAAATCCAGAAAATCTTCATCAATGGGACCAGCAATCGTATCTTTCCAGCTAGAAATAACTTCGTTTTGGGCAATTTTTTGGAAGGCGTTTTGGAGGGCTTCTTTGTAGCTCAAGAGCTCCAGAGGTACAATTTCATCTATACCCGAGTTTTTGCATACTACATCGTGGTGCATGCTGTCCACGAGGCTGCGAACCAGATTGTAAGAAGTAGAAGTTACAAAATACAGCCAGTAAGAGGAAAGTTTGGGCGTCAACACCGGCACCGTGAAAATGTAACGCTTGAACTCTCTCACTTCAGCAAACTGCATCATCATTTCTCGATAATCCAGCACATTCGGGCCACCAATATCAAATACTTTTCCATAGCTCGCTTCTTTGAGCATAATGCCTTCTAAGTATTGAATCACATTTCGAATCGCAATCGGCTGGCACTTGCTTTTGATCCATTTGGGTGCAACCATCACTGGCAATTTTTCCACCAAATCTCGAATAATTTCAAAAGAAGCACTCCCCGAGCCGATGATAATGGCCGCCCTGAGTACCGTAACGGGCACACCCGAACGAGCTAAAACCTCCTCCGTATCTTGGCGGGACTTAAGGTGTGCCGAAAGCTGTTGGTCATTAGCAATTCCGCTCAGGTAAATAATTTGCTGAGCTTGAGTTCTTGCTACATAATGAGCAAAATTAGCCGCCATTCTTTGCTCTAAGACAGAAAAATCAGTGTAAGAAGTTGACATTCCGTGCACAAAATAGTAGGCCACATCCACATCAAGCGGAAGCTTGTCTAAGCTTTCAGGCTCACAAAGGTCAGCTTCTATCACCTCGACCTTCTGCATAAATTGCTCATCGAAATCTTCGTAATCGAAGCGTCTTTGATCTCTGACCAGACAACTTACCCGATGTCCTTGATTCACAAGCACGGGAAGGAGTCGTCTGCCAATGTAGCCAGTAGCACCAGTCAGTAGGATATGCATGTTGTTTTGGTCAGGTGAGAGATGGACAGTGATTTTTAGCTTCTTTTGGTGAAATATTTTCGATAAAGGCCTTTGATCCAATAGCCAACAATACGACGGTAGCGAATGCGAGGCTTGGGATGATCGGGAAGCCCCATGGCGACGAGTTCCTTATCTTGAATGTAGACCCTGAGTTTTGTCCCGTTATTTAATAAGTAATGATTAGCAAATCTAATGGCCGCTAAGTTGGGAGTGTATTGTGGGTAAATCTTACGGAGATCATTCAAGCTCGACCAGCTGGGAAAAATGACGACCACTTCATCCGGGTTCCCATTGCGAACGAGGATACGCTCTTCGCCGTTTTCAATATCAAGATTCACGAGAATTTGAACGGTTTTTTCCAAGATAAAAAATTTGTTTGTGGGATTGAGAATTGAAATTGATTGAAGATATTAAGCGCTCACGCCGTGCCCGAGATCGTATTTAGGCACTTCGGCTAAACTCGTGGGAGAAAGATTATCGGATGCTTTCTGCTAAGGAAATACATCCGATAGGCTTGATGTCACATTTGTAAAAAGACTACTTTGCTCCGTCTTTGGTACGGATACGAAGGGTTCCGTTCATTTTCCACTTGGCGTGGCTAGCATCGTCTTTGGCAGCACTAGGCACCATTAACTCAAAATTATCAAATTCGTAAGTGATCTCAGCGTTTCTTCCGGTTAGTTTATCGTATAGACCGATTGCCAGTTCTGGCCAAGTAGTGGTTGCATTGTTTTCGTTTGCCATTTCGTTCGTTTTTTTAGATTAAAAAATGTTTAAACGTTCAGTGTACCCTATTAACATGGAAGCTCGCGAAAGGTTTTGAAGGAGCATGCTTGATTTTGGATTCCCAGTTATTTACCAAGCATTCAAGCTAAAAACGCTTAGATCGTGGGCACGTAAAGAATCTTTTTAGTCTCGAAAAATTCTTCTTCAAAAAAATCCTTTAATTCATAAATTTGGTACGATTTCACCCCTGCCTCCTTGATTTCTTCTTGCAAATCTCCTCCTTTGAGGCAGAGGAGGCCGTTTTTGAGATCGTGGTTCCAAGAGCGGTAGGTTTTGTGTTTGGTCCAGTGTAGCAGTGTTTTGAGAGGAGCGACTGCCCGGTTGAGGATAAAATCAAACTCGGCATCCACTTGTTCCATCCGGATTTGTGCCGCTTTCACATTGTCCAAGCTAAGTCCTTCTATTACTTCTTGCACGACTTTGATTTTTTTTGCGATAGAATCCACCAGATAAAAATCCGTTTCTGGAAAAAGGATTGCCAAAGGTATTCCCGGAAACCCTCCTCCCGTGCCCACGTCCATGAGGCTGGCCTTAGGCTTAAACTGAATCACCTTGGCGATAGACAAAGAGTGCAAAATATGCCGCTCGTAGAGCAATTCTACATCTTTACGCGAAACCACATTGATTTTTTGGTTCCAATCCTGATACAAGGCATTCATTTTTTCAAAGGCTTGTACTTGTTGCGGGTTCAGGTCTGGAAAGTACTTAAGAATAAGCTCAGTGCCCGGCATAATGAGGATAAGTTAGCGATGAAAAGGATTTTGCCCGTGTGCTTGCGAGCTATCAAAGACCCGAATGGCGACGACTTCGGCCTCGGCTGTTTTTTCTGAATTGGCCCACACTTCGCAATGAATTTGGGTTTTGCGTCCTTTGGCTTCCGTGACTTGTGCCCGAAAAGTAAGTTCTTGGTCGTTCGGTGTAGGTTTGAGATAGCGGATAGCCATAGAACCAGTGGCGTACGTGTAAGTAGGTTCTGTATCGTAGAATCTATCTTCGCTGCGATACGCGTAGGAGGCCGCCGTAGCCATCGTATGGCAATCTACCACCGTGGCCAGAATCCCTCCGTTAAGAATTCCTTGAAAGCCTTCATATTTGTCTTCGGATTTCCAAATACAGAGGCATTGCTCGTCTTGCCAATAGCTTTTAATCTGTAAGCCTTCTGGGTTTTCTTTACCACAGCCAAAACAGGTATTTCCCTGCATATAATCTTGAACATAAGGGCTTTTATCAGACATATCGTTCATGTGGATGCTAGAATGTTTATGAACCCAAAGATAGAAAATTCTCGGTGATGCTCCTGAAAGGATTTATCAGAAAATATAAGTGAGGGTGCCAAACCCCAGCCTATCTATTGCTATTGAATTGCATTTTGGAAGTTTTTATGGGGGAAATCATTTTTTTTATCAAAAAAATACAGTAGATTTGTTTTTCAATTCATATTGAAATTTCAAAATGACTAATCCAAGCAATTCAGGACACATTCACTCCTATTAATCGCTATGAATTCCAAAGAAATCCAGTTATATCTGGGTATCATCGTTCCCAACACCGTTGCACTTTTATTTCTCGGGCTGGTCGTTATTCTCGAGGCTCCCATTCACTATCTAAGAAATTTTGATTTCATCTTATTTCTTGTTATCTCAGGTCTGGTGATGAGCCTTCTCAGTGTTTTCTTCTGGCAAGGGCTCAACATGAAGTTGCGTGAATCGCTCACTTATCAAATTTTGAATATTCTGGTGCTTTTATTTTGGATTTCGGTATTAATCTTTTGATTTTTGAATAAATCTAGTTAAAAAGCTGATCAGATAATCTATTTTTTCGCGAATGACTCTTGAAGAAGCAAAGGAACAATTTATTCAAACTTGGGGAACACTTGGTTCTAATTGGGGTATCAATCGTACCATGGCGCAAATTCATGCTCTCTTGATGGTTTCACCCGAAGCCATGAGCACCGAAGACATCATGGAGCGCCTCAATATATCCCGAGGCAATACCAACATGAACACCCGTGAGCTGATTGCTTGGGGATTGGTACATAAAGAATTAAAACCAGGAGAGCGAAAAGAGTACTTCGTGGCCGAAAAAGATATGTGGGAGGTAGCCCAGTGTATCATTCGTGAACGCAAACGCAAAGAACTCGACCCCATGCGAAAGGCGATTGAAAACTTGAGCAATGTAGCCGGGGATAAAAAAGGAGAAGATTATCAAGCCTACATGGCCATCGTTGAAGAAATTCAAGGTATCTCGCACACGGCTGACAAAGTGCTATCGAAGTTTATGACCGCCGAGAAAAACTGGTTTATCAAAAAATTTATGAAGCTTTTTTCCTAGGTATTTTCTGCTCTTCTCTTTCTTCGCCGATACACGTCTATCCATAAAAGAATGCTAATCGAGGCTGCAAATACGGCTACTATCTCCATATTTTGATCTACTTTGAGAAGCTCGGCTCCCCAAGCAGCATTCAGGGCTTTTAGTAGATTGGCCAGTCCTAGCATCAAGGTAATCCAAACGATCAAACCCATGAGCAAATTAGCTGGTGTCTGATTGATGCCTTTAGCTCCTAATAATCGCTGGTCATTGACCAAATAAACCAAAAAAATGCTAATGAGTGGTAATACCAGCCCGTTGAGTGCTTGGGCTAAGATAATAGCCGGAATGGGTTTCAGCCCTACAAGGCCACAAAACATTCCTACCAAGAGTACCCCTAGCCAAACTAAGCGAAAATAACCTCCATCCGCTTCCCAACGGGATGGATGCTGGTGCCCAAATAAGCTCTGAGCCGTGAGGGCAGAAGCTAAGGGAGCTGTAATCGCTGACGAAAATCCAGCCACGAACATCCCAATGGCAAACATATAAGGGGCAAACTTTCCCAAGCGTGCTTCCAAAACTCCCGCTAAAAGCTCATAAGAAAACGCTCCTTCCACGTGACTGCCCACCACCAGCACCGCCATCGAGATCACCCCTCCCAAAATGACGGCCACACTCAGCCCCAAACGCATCTCCGATAAACGCTGTTTTTGACCTGCTAAGCCTGAACCCAAGAACAGATTGTAAGGTACCACCGTCGTACCTACCAAGCCTAGCACGTACAAGGATGCCCCCTCGGGCCAACGCGGAAAAGTTACTGCTTTTAGAATCGCCTCGGAAGAGGGTTGTAATAAAGTAGCGGTGAACAAAAAAGCAATTCCCATAACCATCACGATCACCCCCAAGAAAGTTGCAATGGTTCCTAATTGTTTGACACTCAGCACCAGTGCCACGCCTATTCCTACCAGCCATGTCCAAACTGCGGGCGACCATTGGCTAATCAGGCCAATGCCAGCTACGGCTCCCAGCAAATTACCAGTTTGATAGGCTGCTGAACCGAGAATAATCGCCCCTACCACGAGCCATAAGATCGGCTGATGCCATTTTTTACCCTCAAAATAATGATGAATGGCCTGCCCTAAGTTCATCCCCGAGAGCATGGTGAGTCTGGCGCTGGCTTCTTGGAGAACCAAACAGGCAAGCGTGGCAAAGACCAAACACCAGATCAAATCCAATTGATAAAGACTACCCGCCTTGGCGGCTGTCGTAACGGTGCCTGGCCCGATAAAGGCCGCTGAAACTACCGACCAAAATAATATGTTAAGAATAGAGAAAAGAAAACCTGATTTTTTCTTCACAACCGCTGTTTTTTTGAGTCATCTACCAAATTAATCGCAAATTCTCCACAAAACGGGACATTTGCGCCCATTCTTAGTTGTATGAATGAATATCTATTCATCCACACGGTTAGGTAGTTTAGGTTGGGCTAGCACACATAATTCTGCTTCTGGTTATTTAATTTTTTTACGAGGGAAGAGGAGATCCAACATTGAAGCTGTCTAGAGTTTTGATTTGATTGCGAAAAGGTTCTATTTTGGGTTCTGATCAAACCGATTTTTGAAAGCATAGCCCAAGCTATGGTTGAAAAAATTGGTAAAATCAGGTTCCGAAAGAGGACTTTTGTAGCCCAAAGGTAAACCTTAGACAGCTTCATTATTAAAATTTGATAAAAAAATGGATTTTGCTCAAATTTCGGAGCAAATTACGTTATTAGGTATAGATATTGAAAAAACATCGAAAACCCTAACCCTAGACTTGATCCATATAAAAGTAGTGTTAATTATAATAGAGTATGAAAAAGACTAAAATTCAACAAATTGAGGAAGAAATCAACTTTCTCACGAAAAAAAGGGCCGAGCTTTTCAATGAGTGGGTCTACTTGGTCAAAAAAAATGACCGCGATTACGATCTGAATGGGACAAGTGATCCCAAATTGGTACAAAGGGCAGATGATCTGCTGAAAGAACAGAGAGCCATCGGCAAAAAAATCATGAAATTGTTAGAGAGAGCCGACAACCTAAGTCTCGACTAATTTTGGCTTTTTTCAAGAAAATCTGCTGCGTGATTATCCTTTAGGATCATTTGTATTACAACATTCTTCATCCACACAACAACTCATCTTATTGATTTTTCGTTTACTCGAGTACTGCTCAGATGAGTCCATCTGCATTTTCAAGTACTTTAGTAAGTGCTATCCTTGTGATCGTTTTTGCCCCTTTCTGTTACAAACAGAGTAAGGTAGATCTGATTTGACCCTTATGCTTCTTTTGCTTATATATAACTCAGAGATAGATTTTCTATGAAAGCCCATCTAGCCCTCCAACTACTTGCTTTCTCCCTAACTTTATTTGGCTTTTTCCTGCCTACCTCTTCTATACTTGCCCAAAACTACTTGGCTCGAGATCATTTCCAAAAAGGAGAAATTGAACTTCACGTAGGAGATTTTGCCAAGGCTGTTGATTATTACAGCAAAGCCATTTCTCTACATCGTAATTATAGCCACGCTTATTTTGCCCGTGGCAAAGCCTATCTACTCCTAGAAGAACCCACCAAAGCTCAGGCAGACTTCGAGAAAGTTGTGAAAATGGATGCCCAACCTGCCCGTGGCCATTTTTATCTGGGCATACTGGCTTATGAACATTTGTCTTTTGAAGAAGCTATTCAGCACTTTGATACTGCGCTGGTAGTGAATCCTGATTATGCACTCGCGTATAATTATCGCGCTGAGTCTTACCGGGAGCTTGGTCTGATCACCCCCGCGGTAGAAAATTACAGCCAAGCCATTCAGAGAGAACCGAGAGAAGCTATCCTTTATTTTGGGCGGGGGAAGTGCTACATGGAGCTAGAAAAATATCATTTGGCTTACCAAGATTTTAGTAAAGCCGTTGAATTGGAGCCTAGGAAAATTGCCTACCATCAGTACCTAACCGAAAGTAGCTTCCTAAACGAAGACTATGCCCTCACCATTGAACACATTCAGCAGCTCGATCAGATGAACCCAGAAGGCTTGGATGCTCATTATTACTATTTACAAGTATTTTGTCACCAACAACTGGAAAACCACGAAGGAGCCATTCACGCCATACATCAGGTCATTGACTTAGAACCCAACGACCCCAAGCTTTACGCGGAAAGAGCAGGCCACTACTTTCAAATTAACCAATTTCAGAAGGCAATTCAAGACTATGTGCAGGCGATCTTATTAGATGCGGATAATGTAGATTATTACGACCGTTGCAGCCGAATTTATATGGCTCTCCAAGATCATGAAAATGCCATCAAGTATCTAAGCTCGGCACTCATTACCGATCCACATCAGCCCGAAATATGGTACCTTCGCGGACAATGTCATCTACATTTAGAAAACAAGCGCCAAGCCAAAGAAGACTTCATACAAGCCGCTGAGCGAGGCTTCCCCGCCGAGCGAATGGACAAGCAAGCTTACAAATATGCTCGCAAGATTTATAAAAAAAAGAATAAGTAGTAGTTTTATCTAAGGCATTGCTAAGCTAGGTCTTGTATTGTATCTTTGATAGATACAGACAAGAATCCCTATGCCATTTAAACTTGACGCCGAATTCAAACCCATGGGTGACCAGCCCAGAGCCATTGAGGAACTTATCAAAGGTATCCAAACCGGAGATCGCGCTCAGACGCTCTTGGGAGTAACTGGCTCTGGAAAAACCTTCACGATGGCTAATGTCATCGCCCAGTTAAACCGTCCTACCTTGGTGATGAGCCACAATAAGACCTTGGCTGCTCAGCTCTATGGTGAGTTTAAGCAATTTTTTCCTGAGAATGCCGTGGAGTATTTTATCTCCTACTACGATTATTATCAGCCCGAAGCTTACATGCCCACCAGTGGTACTTTTATCGAGAAAGAGCTATCTATCAATGCTGAAATCGAGAAACTACGCCTGAGTGCTACTTCTGCTCTCCTCACGGGGCGACGAGATGTGCTGGTGGTTGCCTCTGTTTCGTGTATTTATGGTATTGGAAACCCAGAAGAGTTTGGCAAAAATGTTATTCGCTTGAAAGTGGGGGAAGTGATTAGTCGGAATAAATTTCTGTTTCAGTTAGTGGATATTCTCTACAGCCGAACTGAGGCAGAATTTACCCGAGGTACTTTTCGGGTCAAAGGCGATACCGTGGATATTTTCGTGGCTTACGATGACTTTGCTTATCGGATTTTCTTTTGGGGCGATGAGATCGAGGCTATCCAAATGATTGACCCCGAAACCAACAAAAAACTCTCAGACGAAACACACATTTCCATCTTCCCCGCCAATCTCTTCGTGACTGGACAAGATGCCCTCCACGTGGCGATGAAAGAAATCCAAGATGATCTGGTGCAACAGATTAAATATTTTGAAAGAGAAGGCCGTGTAGAAGAATCCAAGCGCATCAAAGAACGCACCGAGTTTGATCTGGAAATGATGCGTGAATTAGGCTATTGCTCAGGTATTGAAAACTATTCTCGTTACTTTGACCGCCGCGAACCGGGCACGCGCCCTTTCTGCCTCTTTGATTATTTCCCAGAAGATTATTTACTTGTAATTGATGAGAGTCACGTCACCATTCCCCAGATTCGTGGTATGTACGGTGGAGACCGTTCTCGGAAGACCGTTCTGGTGGATTATGGTTTTCGCTTGCCTTCCGCGATGGACAACCGCCCTTTGAATTTCAATGAATTTGAGAGCTTGATTAATCAAATTGTCTTCGTGAGTGCCACCCCCAGCGACTACGAATTAGTACAATCCGAGGGCGTGGTGGTAGAGCAATTGATCCGCCCCACGGGGATTCTCGATCCTGAAATTACGGTGCGCCCTAGTGTCAATCAAATTGATGATCTGCTCGAGGAAATTGATGAAAATATTAAAGCGGGCGGTCGCGTCTTGGTGACCACCCTGACCAAGCGTATGGCCGAAGAGCTAAGCAAGTACATGGATCGCTTAGGGATCAAGTGTCGCTATATCCATTCCGAGATCAAGCCCATTGAACGGGTGGAGATTTTAAGAGAATTGCGCTTGGGAGTGATTGATGTTTTGATTGGGGTCAACCTGCTCAGAGAGGGTTTGGACTTGCCCGAAGTTTCTTTTGTAGCGATTATGGATGCCGATAAAGAGGGCTTCCTCCGTAATGAACGTTCACTTATCCAGACCATCGGACGGGCCGCCCGGAACGACAAAGGCCGCGTCATTCTCTACGCCGATAAAATCACTGCTTCCATGCAGCGTGCTATTGATGAAACGCAGCGACGGCGTACTATCCAAATGGAATACAACAAAAAACATAATATCACGCCCCGCACTGTCCAGAAATCCAAGGATGAAATCTTGCGCCAGACCAAAGTGGCCGACCGACAGCGCGCCAAACAGTACTACATCGAGCCCGACCAACCCAGCATCGCTTCTGACCCGGTGGTAGCTTATATGAGTCTAGAGGATTTGGAAAAACAAGTATCTCAAACACAAAAAGCTATGGAAAAAGCGGCCAAGGATTTGGATTTTATTGAAGCGGCACGGCTCAGGGATGAGCTCAAGGAATTGAAGGCTTTGCTGAAAAAACGAGAAGGAAAATCTTAGCTCCGAAACTCTAACTTCGGCAGTGCTAGGACCGGAGGAGTTGAAAGATTTGATCTAGCTTTTGGATAAAAAGCTGGAGGCTTTGATGGAGAAGTCTTTATATGTTTTTAATGCTGTCCGCCTCCAGATCATCAAAATTTCTATGGCAACGAGGTTAGTTTGTACGTAGCATCATCTTAATTTTCTGAATCATCATGCTGTGGTTTGCGGTGTTTGGTAAATAGTGGCGTGCACCCTTCCAATAGGTTAATAAATTTACCGATAATTCCTGAATTTTTAGTTATTGGAGCGTCTTTACTGAAATCTTTACCCAAAAACATTGCCTGCGGGCAGGAATTGTCCTAAATTTCGCCCAACAAATATTTCCATTTATACGCATGAAAACGCTCTTTCATCTGGTTACCTTGGCTCTCTTAATGGGGAGTGCTCTATTCTTCTCCGCTGCTCAGGCGCAAGAACGCCGTTCTTCTTTTATAGATGTTCAATGGGAAAATGATGCCTTTCAGCTACGTCGTAGAGACATTTCGGATCGCTATTTTACCAATGGCGTGCGCATTAATTACTGGAATAAAATCTGGCGAAAAATTCCGACTTCTTTCCTGTTAATTAATTTTGGGCGAGGCAGTGATAATCTGTACGGCTTATCCATCGGGCAAGAAATTTACACCCCTACCAATATCGAGGCAGATTCCGTGCTGAGAGATGACCGCCCCTATGCGGGTTGGCTCTATTTGGGGCACTCGTTAATCTCTAATGATCCGGGTAGAGAACAACGCATCACTTCTTCTCTGCATTTAGGCGTGATGGGGCCATATAGCCTTGCGGCAGAAACACAGGAATGGGTTCACCGTCAAATTGACTCTCCTGACCCGCAGGGCTGGGGTTTTCAGATCAAAAATGATATTGGAGTCAATTATCACGTCAAGTACGAAAAACGTTTCCTGAGGCAAATCCACGAACGTTTTGACCTGATTCAATGCGTAGAGGGGCACATCGGGACGGTTACAAATTTTATTGGCTTGGGCACTATGATTCGGGTCGGATTGTTTAGTGATTATTTCCTCAACCCAACGGGACTTTATGACCGCAATCCTCAATTTGAAACCAAGCAAATTGAAAGACAGCAGCGTTTTTATGAATTCGACAATTTGCCCCAAGAAGAACGAGATCAACTGGAAACACAATACGGAGATACGGCCAATATACCCGATGAGGTTCTGGAGCAACGAATAGAAAATCTTATCAAAAGGCAGAGCAACCGCAAGTGGCAATTTTATTTCTTTATTCAACCTATGTTTCGAGCGGTTTTGGATAATTCTTTTTTACAAGGAGGCGTCATCAATGGCAATGAAAGTATTCATGTTATCTCTGCTGACGAATTAGAGCGTTTCTATGCCCAAGTAGAATATGGAGGCATTATTAGTTATGGAAAATGCCAAATTGCTTTTAGTCAGCTATTTAGAACTTCTGAATTCTCAGGTGCATTTAATCAACAGTGGGGCAAACTGACCCTGACGGTAGGATGGTGATGGTTCCTGCACTTTTTCTACCAGGAAGTTGTCTAAAGAAAAAGGAGATTTTTCAATAGACGATCTTTCTTTTATTTTTGTAATCTAAGCAATCACCATCCTATGTACATTGTTCAAGTATCAAGCTATATTCCTGAAACCAAAGTCACCAATGCGCATTTTAGCGAGCTAAATGGCCTCACTGACGAATGGATTCTCTCCCGAACGGGTATTGAAGAGAGAAGAAAAGTGGGTCCCGATGAGAACACCAACACGATGGCCGTGGAGGCAATCAAACTGGGTTTGGCCGGTTTGCCCTTTCGTCCTGAAGAAATTGATTTGATTGTAGGAGCTACTTACACGCCCTACGATATGATTCATACACTGGCACACGCCGCCCAACATTTCTTAGACTTGAGCGAGATTCCCGTGGTTTCTCTTTCTTCGGCTTGTTCTTCTTTTGTAAATGCCATGGAACTCGTACAAGGATATTTCGCAATGGAGAAAGCCCAAAAAGCTTTAGTTGTACTTTCTGATAATAATACCGCCTACAGCGATGAACGTGATAAGGTAGGAGGGCATCTTTGGGGAGACGGAGCCTCGGCTATCTTTGTGTCCAAAGAAAAAATGGGAAAGCAAAACCTGGCAGTCATTGATATCCTGACCGGTGGGGCAGGGAATGTGGGCAAAGCTCCCGAAGGGGTAGTACTCAGACCCTCGGCGGAGGGTTTCGTGATGAAACACGGGCGAGATGTTTTTCAGAATGCCTGTCATTACATGGCGAAGGTTACGCTTGATATTTTGGCTCGCAATAATTTGAGAATAGAAGATTTAAGCTATTTTGCTCCTCATCAAGCCAACCTGCGCATTACCCGTAATGTCGCGCAAAACTTAGGATTGAGCGAAGAGCAAGCACTTTCTAATATTCAGTACCTGGGCAATACAGGCTGTGCGGGTTCTTCCATTGCTTTGTACGAAAACTTGGATCGTTTTCAAGTAGGTGATTTAATCGCTGTTACGGTGTTTGGAGGTGGCTATTCGTACGGTGCAATGCTTTTGGAAAAATATTCTTAAATGAAGTTTTTTTTTAACATTTTCCAAAATAAGGCTCAATTCCATGCAGCTTATCTAGTATTTATACGAAACTTGATCTCATGAAAAATCATTATAGAACCTTAGGTGTGCGCCGCTCTGCCTCTCCCGAGGAAATCAAGGCCAGCTACCGCCAACTTGCCAAGAGGCTCCATCCTGATCTTAACCAACATCGCCCCGCAGCGGCCGAACGTTTTAAGGAGGTGCAGGAAGCTTACCAAATCTTGTCAGATAAGTACAAACGAGCCAGCTATGACTTACAGCTTTTCTACCCCATCCGACCCAAGGTAAACCGAAACTATTCTTCTGCAAAAGCAAAGCAATCGCCACAAGCTGTCAATTGGGCCGAGGTATTCAGAAAACGAGCGGAGGCAAAAATCAGAAGAGAAGCCGAAAAAAAAGAAGAAGAGAGAAGGCATCGAATCGCCATTATCTGGGCTGTTCTCTTTATGGCCGTTATTCCGGGACTTTTTATGATGTTGTTATATTTGTCTGATCCCTTTTGGGCTTTTGCTACCTTGACCTTGTTGCTGGTGGGAGTGCTGTTGAGAAAAAACTTCATTTGGTCATCTCAACTTTTCAATCGGGGTAGGTAGTACGTTTTCTTCCAAGCCTGATAGATGCCATAGCCAATGAGGCACCCGATGATATCAGCCAGTACATCTCCCCAATCACCCATACGACCGGGAATAAATTGATGCTGAATAATTTCAATCGCTACACTGTAGATAATCCCCACTGTAAAGGCGTATAAAAGAGGATTTTTCAGTCTCGCTGCGCATCCATAGGTCAATCCCCAAGCCCAGAGAAAAACAAAAAGTCCAAAAAACAACATATGGCCGAATTTGTCATAAGAAAACAAGCCGAGTTGGGGCAGTTCTTCGGCGGGGGTGAAGACTAGCCAAGCAATAATTCCTGTCCAAAGGAGCGCGGGGCTGTTGTATCTTAAAAAATTCACTGTCTTTTTCGTGCTTGGTTCTGAGCGTTCGGCCCTTGGTTTTTGGTTAAAATCCTGAAAATCAGCTTTCAAATTTTAGTTGAATTGCTTGATCTCGGGCGAATACTCGATACCATATTGGGTGTCTTCTGCAAAGAACGGATGAATGTAAAAGGGGTTGCTTTTTGTTTACTTATTCGCAAAATTATTTTCTAATGCCCCGTTCATCCAAAAAGCCTTCTGGGCAGAAGGCTGGGTATCAATTCGGAAGAAGAGGGCGCAATTAATTACGGCGATTCATTTCGTCGCGTATCTTGGCTGCTTGTTCATAATCTTCTTTTTCCAGTGCTTCATCTAGCATTTGCTGGAGCTTGTCCGAAGAAAAATCCTTAAGTCGTTCGCCGGGATTCTTAGAACTGACCGAGGGGTCGGGGTCGTCGGCTAGTACCGAGCTGCTTTCCTCTTCTTCAGCTTCGGAGAGCGTGATTCCGGCCTCAGACATAATGGATTCATACGTAAAAATGGGCACCCCAAAACGCAGCCCAATGGCAATCGCGTCGGAGGGGCGGGCATCAATTTCTAGATTATCACTCCCATTATTACAAAGAATTTTTGCATAAAATACCCCTTCCTTCAAATCGGAAATGATAATCTCATTCACGGAGAAATGAAAGGCGTTGGCAAAAGACTTGAAGAGATCGTGAGTCATAGGCCGGTTGGGGATAATTTTCTCGATCTCAATGGCGATGGCCTGGGCCTCAAACATGCCGATGATAATGGGTAAACGACGGTTTCCACTCTGCTCACCCAAAACTAACGCGAAAGAACCGGATTGAGATTGGCTGGAAGATAAACCTAATATTTTTAGTCTGATTTTACTCACGGTAATTCCCTTGAATATTTGCTTACTAAGTTAGACCACCTTTTTCAAAAGTAGCTCAATATTATTAAAAATAAAAAGTGTAGAGATGCAAATCTGCATTTCTACACTTTCAAAGTTAAACAATTTTTGTATTATTTCAACGCTTTTACCGCTTCGGTTAGTTTGGGAAGCACCTCAAATGCATCCCCTACGATTCCATAATCAGCCGCTTTGAAGAAGGGGGCTTCCGGATCTTTGTTTACAACCACAATTACCTTAGAAGAACTCACCCCCGCTAGGTGCTGAATGGCTCCCGAAATACCTGCGGCAATGTAGAGTTGAGGACTTACTTTGACCCCAGTTTGCCCTACGTGCTCGTGGTGAGGACGCCAGTCTAGGTCAGACACGGGCTTGGAGCATCCCGTAGCGGCACCCAAGGCTTTGGCTAAATCTTCTACGATGTTCCAATTCTCAGGGCCTTTGAGTCCACGTCCACCTGAAACCACTAAATCTGCTTCGGGTAATAGGACTTCTCCTGTGATTTTATCGGTTTTCGTAATTTTCACTCCAAAATCAGCATCACTCAGATTGGCTTCAAACGTCTCTACTTGCGCCGCTGCGTCCGTAGGCGTAGGAGAGATGGCGTTTTTCTTGAGGGCTAGTATTTTATTTTCTGATTTTAATTCTGTGATTTGGAAGGCTTTTCCGGTGTAAACGCTTCTTTTTACCTTGAAGCCATCGCTGAGGTCAGGCAGTTCCGTTACATTAGAAGCTAGGGCTGCCTTCATTTTGGCAGCAACTCGGGCACCCACCGCATCTCCCAGAGAAGATTTGGCCATGACCAAAGTGTTGGCACCTTCTTTTTCTATGGCCTGTGCGATCACATTGGCGTAAGCCTGAATGACCCCGTGGTTCAAGCGATCATCGTTCGCGTGCAATACTTTTTCTACGCCGTAATTACCAATCCGTGGTAGTTTGTCAGCAGGCACTTCATTTCCTAGAACCACCGCCGTGGCTGAGGTATTTTGCATCTTGGCTAATTCGGCTCCATAGGCTACGGCTTCAAGAGAAGAGCCTCTCAATTCTCCATCTGCAGATTCTACAAATATTAATATTGACATTTTTTTCTTGGTTAATGAATTAAACTTAGTGTATGGTATTCAGTTGTTAACTGCTAGTTTTTGGTTAAATGTCTAACTAAAAAGACTAGCTGTTCAAGTGAAAAGTTTGGATTTAAAGGACTTTAGCCTCATTTTTGAGTAACTCGATGAGTTTTTCGGCTTCATCGGCAGGGATCATGGTGCATTCTCCCTTGGCGGGTGGAAGTTCATATCCCTTGGAGTCGGTCAGCGTTTCGTCGCTAGCAGGTTCTATTACGTTTAGTGGTTTTTTGCGGGCAGACATGATTCCACGCATATTGGGGATTTTCCATTCGGCAATTGGCTCTTGGCAGCCCAATACCAAGGGTAGTTCCGCCTCTAAATACTCTTTTCCTCCCTCGATTTCGCGTGCCATTTTGGCCGTAGTTCCTTCGATGTCCAATTTCATCACGGGCGAGAGGGAAGGTAATCCGAGTATTTCGCCTACCATACCGTGTACTTGCCCTCCGTTGTAGTCGCTGGATTCGCGTCCCATGAGAATCAGGTCATAATTATTTTCCTTAGCCACTTGGGCAATTTGTGTTGCCACGAAGAAAGCATCTGTAGGTTCTGCGTTGATACGAATGGCGTCATCTGCTCCGATCGCCAAGGCTTTACGGATGGTCGGCTCAGTTTCAGCAAGTCCTACGTTGAGAGCTGTGACGGTGGCTCCTAATGCATCTTTTAATTCTACAGCACGAGCCAAGGCATAGTCGTCATAAGGCCCAATTACGAACTGGAGTCCTGCTTTATTCAACGCTTGATGATCATCCGTGAAGGTAATCTTCGAGGTAGTATCAGGCACGTGGGTTATACAAACTAATATTTTCATGTTTGATATAGGTATGTTTTTTAGTACTTAAAGCTAAATTAACGTGAAGTTAGATAATATTAAAATAATATAAAAAATTATGAATCCCTCTCGATTAGAACAATTATTAAAATTTTGGCAAGAAGATCCCCATGATCCCTTCAATAGCTACGCGCTGGCCTTAGAATATCTCAATGAGGATGAAGATAAAGCTTTATTCTACTTTGAAAAACTGCTAAAAGAACATGAAAGTTATATTCCCACTTATTACCACGCCGCTAAATTCTACGAGGAAATAGAAGAGAGAGCAAAAGCTAAAGAAATTTATTTGAAAGGGATTCAAATGAGCCAAGAAGCAAATGATACGCACGCGCAGTCCGAGCTAGAACGCGCTTATCAGCAGTTTTTATTAGAAGAATTTGAATAGTTTTTAAATTGTGCCCATCAGAGTTGCTTTCGTCAGTTTTTTTGCCCAGTTTAGACACTGAATTCTGCTATTCAAAAGCTTGATTATTAAACCCATTTTGTGTAAGAGAGTTACAGACCTACTGTTTGTAACTCTTTGCTTCTTGATCGTTCCGCATCCATTCGTTTTTTCGTAATTTTGTATAAATCGTTTTCAAAAAAAAGAAAAAGAGCACTTATGCACTCATCTAGACGTGATTTCTTGAAAACCTCGGGTATAGTTGGTATGGGCTTTCTGGGCTTGCACACCTTTGTGGGTGGAGCTTGGGCACATCCAGTTCAGGAAGGCGTGGGCTATGGCCCCCTACTAAAAGACCCCAAAGGCTTAATCAATCTCCCCAAAGGATTTTCTTATAAAATAATCTCACAAAAAGGACAGACCATGAGCGATGGTTTGCTCGTACCCGGAAAAGCAGATGGCATGGCTACTTTTCCATTGGATCAAGATCGCCTGATGATCATTCGTAATCACGAAATTAGCCCCAATGCCCTCCCCGAAGGAGCTTATGGCAAAAAATACGAGCTTCTCTCCAAAATTGACCCCAAGAAATTTTACGACTACGGAATGGGCAAAGAGCCCGCTTTGGGCGGAACCACGACCCTCATTTATAACGAACGTAGCCAAACCGTAGAAAAACAGTATCTCAGTCTCGCGGGTACAATTCGTAATTGCGCCGGAGGCCCTACTCCTTGGGGATCTTGGATTACCTGTGAAGAAAATGTAGAAAAACGTGGCGAAAGAAGAGAAAAAGATCACGGCTTTAACTTTGAAGTACCCGCCCAAGAAACGCCTCAACTCTTTGACCCCGTTCCGCTCAAAGCCATGGGGCGTATGAATCACGAAGCTGTAGCCGTACACCCGAGTACTTCCATTGTGTATCAGACCGAAGACAGACACGATGGGTTGATCTATCGCTTTATTCCTGACCAACCTCAACAACTGAGTAAAGGGGGAAAATTACAGGTACTGACCATCCGTGATGCTAAAAGTATGGACACGCGCAATTGGCTGCCCAAAAAACAGCGCTTATCTGTTTCAGAAAAATTGGTGGTAGATTGGGTGGATATTGATCAGGTAGAAGCACCTGAGGACGATCTGCGCTACCGAGGTTTTGAAGAAAAAGGAGCGGCTCGCTTTGCGCGTGGCGAAGGCATGTGGATGGGTGAAGAGGAGGTTTATTTCGCCTGTACCAACGGTGGACATAAGAAGAAAGGGCAAATTTTCCGCTACACGCCCAGCCCTTATGAAGGGCAAGCCTCCCGTGAAAAGGAAACCCCAGGCACTTTGGAGCTATTTGTAGAGCCAAATGACGTAGAACTCATCTCTAATTGTGATAACCTCACGGTGGCTCCCTGGGGAGATGTAGTTACTTGTGAAGACCGCAGTACGCCTTACGTGGTCGGTATTACGCCCAAGGGTGAGTTTTACCGCTTGGCACAAAACGTAGGGCATCAGTCAGAGTTTGCGGGAGGAGTATTTTCTCCGTCTGGGCAGACATTTTTTGTCAATATTCAGCACGCGGGACTTACCCTAGCGATTACAGGTCCTTGGAAAAAAGCTTAGTTTCATTTCAAGCTTTTTTCAAGAGTTTTTATGAGGATAAAAGCCTTTTTTATGAAAAAGCTCTCTGAAAATGAAAATCCAGAGAGCTTTTACCAATTAATAGATATGAATCATGTAGCCACTTAGTCGGTCATTTTGATGGTTTCTTCCCATACAGCCAAAAGGCGATCGGGTTGATTTCCTGAAAACATGATGAACCTTGGTATTTTTTCCTCTTTTACCTCAGGTGCCTCGTCGTAATTATTGGTGGCAGTCAGATGGATGAGAGGCTTTGCGTTTTTGGTTTGCAATAAAATTCCGTCGTCGGTTCGCTTCACTTCTCCAAGGTCTTGGATATTGAATTCATATTTATATTCGGTCGTGATTTCGTTTCCGTAAGGATTTTGTGCGTAAGTATAGATACAATTTAGGCTTTCCAGATCATATTCAAACCCTACGTTGATGTCTTTTACTTCGGTATTAAGCTCCTCCACGTTTTTCTCTAACCAACGCAGGTTTTGAGCTATTTCAGAATCTTCTTGTGCGGTAGCCACAGATACTAAGCCAAGGCTTATGATGGATAAAATGATGAATAACTTAAATTTGTGATTAATATTCATAGAAGTTTTGAAGTTTTAGAATTGTAAAAAAATTGATTTCTATTTTGCTGGTTTACTGGATTAGAAAGTCTCGAGAATCTCTGTCAAATCTGGGGTGAGCACGATTTCGGTGCGGCGGTTGCGCGCCCTTTCTTCTTCGGTATCGTTCGCATTGACTGGATCAAAAGAAGCACGACCAGAAGCCGTAATGCGGTTGGGAGTAATGCCATTTTCAACTAAAACTCTGACCACGGCGTTGGCCCGGCTGACACTCAGATCCCAATTGTCTAGGTAAGCGCCTCCTTCTTTGACATCGAGCGGATCGGTATGCCCTCTGATGGTAATACCTAAATCAGGATAACGTTCTAGCACGGGGCTTAGCTTTTGTAGGGCTTCCTTACCTTCTTTGCCCAACCAAGCACTATTGGAAGCAAATAGCAGTTGGTCGGAGAGAGATACGTAGATTTCACCCTCTTTTTTGTATACAGAAAGCTCATCTGGTTCAAAATCTACCAATGCATCTAAGATTGACTCCTTGAGGCGATTCATTTGCTCACGCTGCTCGAGCATTTTTTGCCTCAACTCTTGAATCCTTTGCTCTTTTTGGGCGAGCGTTTCTTGCTGTGATTTAATTTTATAATCTTGGCGTACGCCTTCGGCTGATTCTTCTTCGAGTTCTTGGCGTAGAGCCACGTTGTTGGTAGCTAGCTGGGACGAATCTTGCCTTAAGCGCAAGGATTCTGAAAGAGATGCTTGGTATTTCTTAGACGAAACACAGGCACTCATTCCGAAAATACCGATGAGCCACAAGATATATATATAATTTTTCATGATGTTGATTTTAATTGATCATTAGAAGCGACTAAAAATAGGTAAGTATGGAATTATACTTTCCTTCGTAATGACTTATAAATCACTACAATTATAACAAATCACATTTTATGCAATACTTTTTGGGAGAAGCTCAAAGAGATTAAAACCTTGACTATCAAATAATTATCTAGTAAAATACAGGTGGATTAGAAATGCAGGGAGGGGAAGAGACTCCACACTCGTGGGGTTAAGATGATACAAGTGTGAGATTGGAATTTGGTAAGTAAGTGGTGTTAGTTGAGCGAAGCAATGAGGTCTTGAATTCGCTTCTTATTGAAAGGCTTGCTTACGAAGGCCTGTACGCCCAATTGCTGGCTTTTCTGTGTCTCCGTGGAGCTGTCATAAGCACTAATGATTATTACTTTCGCTTGTTCGTGGTGTTGCTTAATAAAAGGAATAAGATCAAAACCAACCCCATCGGGCAGGTTCAGATCTAAGAAAAATAAATCATAAGTTTCCTTTTGAATTTTAGCTTGTCCTTCTTCAAAAGAAGAAACACTTTCTACCTGAAAGCCTAGATTTTCAAGCACTTTGGACAGCAAAAGACATATTTCTTTCTCGTCGTCTACAATTAGTACTTTTTTCAATTTTAAGTCGTTTAAATGGCTACATAATCGAGTTGAAGTAAATTAAGCAGAATCATAAAGAATGTCAAGTTTTTATACCTAGACAGAAATGATAAAACAAGCTCAGTAGTTTTTATCCTGCTTGATTGCGTTTAGCTTGCTTTTCAGAGGCTGTTCTTTCATTGTAGTTGCTGTAGACATTATCTACATAACTAGAATCCATATCTGCTCTTTTGCGAAACTCTTCGTTCTTGATGGACTCTAACTTGAAAGTAGGCTTTCTACCAGCAGCGGTTTCTCTGTTCTTTCTAAATACCAGCATAGTTCCCATTACCAAGATAAGTGATAATACCAATGCCGTTACTAAGATGGTGATAAATGCGATCGTGTTCATAACTAATATATTTCAGAAATTATTGAAAAATTAAAAAATACATTAATTATAGCGAAAGAATCAAGCCAAAATGGACAAAGAACCTATCACTTTGGTTATCAGCACATTAATAATTATCAAGAGAAGCTTTGGATTTCAAAACGTAGACAAAAATCTACAAGATTCATGATTTTTCTACACCAAAAGGCTAGCGGATATTGCGAGTATGGCTATATTTGATGATCGCCACGAAGAAAACGCCCCCAATTAGATTGCCCAAAGTCGCCCATAATTGACAATTGAGATAATCGTTGAGCGTGATGCCCGGACTAACAATCATGCCCGTGAACACTTCAATAGACCCTACGATTGAGTGGTGCAAACCTCCGATCCCAATGACCGAGGTGATCAGGATAATAATAAAAATGCGACTCGAGGTATCGCCGGCAGCTGTTACCAACCAAGCCAATAAGCCCATCAGCCAACCCGCTATAATGGCACTGAGCAGGATGGTGCCACGATCATAATCAATAAGATGCTCGGCAATTAAAATGAAAGTTTGCTCTTCAATGATATGCATAGAAGGCCCAATGCCAATCAGGATGGCACTGAATAAAAACCCTCCAATTAGATTGCCCACATAGATGGTACTCCACAAGATAATCAAGCTCCTAAAAGTGGCCGACCCCGCCAGCACAGGGAGTATGGCCAAGGTGGTATGCTCGGTAAATAACTCCGAACGTCCAATGACTACAAAAATAAACCCAATCGGATAAGAAAGTGCCAGAATAAAACTCATCGTAGAGGGAGTGTATTCCTGATGAAAAAGCGTGTGCATCACGCAGATCAAGAAGAAACTAAATCCTACCTCCAAACCCGCCGAAAAAGCGGACAGGAACAACCCAATCGTGGGGCGTTTGTGTTCTCTGAGTGCAGTTTTGATCTGCTCATTCAGAATTTCTTCTAATTGTTTGGGTTGATTCGCTTTTGCTGAATCTCTGTCTTTGGCCATATCATTAAGAAAAAGTAAAAAATAAGTACGCAAAACAAACTTCTACACGTCCATCAAATAAAATCATAATTCAGATACATTGTTGAAAAAAACACTAATATTCGAGAGCAAATCTTTTTTGAGAGCACGCTTAGACACGAAGCGTCAGCATAGAACCCTATAGGATAATAAACTAGCACCATTATGCTCATGATAATGGTGCTAGTGTGCTTTAAGGTCTTTCATCCTTTAAAGAACCTAGGTAGAAATCATTATTCTTCTGCTTCTTCATAAGCAGGTTTCTGGGCAAAAATTTTATCTATTTCTTCCCTGTAAACTACCTCCTTGTCTATGAGCGTTTGAGCCAGTGTTTCTAATTCGGACTGATGTTCTTGGATAATATCTTTGGTTCGCGCATAAGCCGCTTGAATCAATTGATGTACTTCTTCATCAATAATTTTGGCGGTATGTTCGCTGTAGGGCTTCTGGAAAGATTGTTCCATTTGCTCCGAAGAAGCATGATAGCTTATGTGCGGAATTTTTTGGCTAAATCCATAACTAGCCACCATTCCGTACGCCTGCTTGGTGATTCTTTGTAAATCATCTAGCGCATTGGATGAGATTTCATCAAAAATAGTTTCCTCAGCAGCTCTTCCTCCCAAGGCTACGCAAATCATATCCTCAAATCTCTGTCTGGTGTAAATTTGCTTTTCTTGGGGGCTGTACCAAGTCCCTCCTAGTGATCTTCCGCGAGGAATGATCGATACTTTGACCAGAGGATGCGCCTGAGACAGATACCAACTTGCTACGGCGTGCCCTGCTTCGTGGTAAGCAATTACTTTTTTCTCTTCATCAGAGATTACCTTGCTTTTGCGCTCTAAACCTCCTACTACACGCTCAATCGCTTTCAAAAAGTCTTCTTTTTCTACCTTTTCTTTATCATCTCGAACCGCAATCAAAGCTGCTTCGTTACAAACGTTGGCGATATCTGCTCCCGAGAATCCAGGCGTTTGCATCGCCAAGGACTTGATATCTAAGTCATCTGTGGTTTGGACGGGGCGAGTATGTACTTCAAAAATAGCTTCTCTCTCGGTTCGGCTGGGTAGTTCCATATTGATTCGGCGATCAAACCTACCCGGTCTTAACAAAGCCGAATCTATGGTGTCGGGGCGGTTGGTAGCGGCCAGTACGATCACGCCCGTGTTGGCGTCAAACCCGTCTAGCTCGGCCAGTAATTGGTTGAGTGTTCCCTCTCGCTCGTCATTGGTCTGGAAGTACTGGGATTTTCCCCTTGATTTACCAATTGAGTCAATTTCATCTATAAAGATGATACTCGGAGCTTTTTGCTTGGCCTTGCTAAACAAGTCCCGGATACGAGAAGCACCCACGCCCACGAACATTTCTATAAACTCGGAGGCAGAAGTACTGAAGAAAGGCACCTCGGCTTCGCCCGCCACGGCTTTGGCTAGTAAGGTTTTACCCGTACCGGGAGGGCCGGCTAGAATGACTCCCTTGGGCATTTTTGCCCCTATTTTCTTAAATTTATCAGGATTTTTGAGAAATTTCACAATTTCCATGATCTCTTGCTTGGCTTCTTCCAAGCCGGCGATGTCATCAAAGGTGACGTCACTTTTTTCATCTTTTTCAAACTCCTGCGCCTTGCTTTTACCAAAATTAAAGAGGGCACCCCCCATGCCGCCTCGACCCGCACCTGACATACGACGGGCAAGAAAGCTCCAAAACATGTAAAAAAGAAAAAATATGATGATCCAAGTGAGAATGCTTCCCCACCAATTTTCACGTTGCGTGTAGCTAACCTCGATTGTATTTTCTAAGTCTGCCTTTGCTTCTGCTTCTTCTAGGTTTTGGGTAAATACTTCTACGGAGCCGATCATTAAGAAGAAATGCGGACCAGCAGCGGGGCCTTCGCCAAACCACTTCTCGGCTACCCCGTCATAACGACCTTTGCCTAGGCTATCTTTTCGGATATAGATTTCTGCTCTTTGTTGATTTACAATCTCAACACGATCTACATCGCCTTCATTTAGCATATTCTGCCGAAAATCTTTCCAAGTAACTTCGGGAATTTGTCGGGTGGCACTAAAGAAATAAGAAAGTGCCAAGAGGGCAATGACGGCATACCACCACCGAAAATTACTACTATTCCCAGCATTGGGTTGGGAGGGTGAGGGTTGATTTTTATTTTTTTGTTGTTGGTTATTCATAAATTCTTAATTAAAGAATGTGTAATACTAGCTTTGTCTACTAATGCTTAGATACCTAATATCTATAAATGGCATTGACAGATGACTCATTGTCAGGCATTTCTTCTTTCTCCACGGTATAGACTTTGGTACCCGTGAGGAAAGCCTTGACCGCGGCTTGGTTTAGCAAATCAAGATTATCCGTCTGATGTTCAGCGTCAATATGGACTTGATGAGACTGAGGTTCGTATGTACCCCAGATTTGAGCTCCTTTTTCTATGAACAAAGTATCCACACGATTGGCTAGGGTGGCGGGTATAATTTCTTCGGTTTTGGAAGAGGCCAGTTGATAAGCTAGTTTTTTCTCGTAATTCTCTTTTCTTTGATTTTTTTCCGAGGAAAAATAATTGGCCAAGAGATTCCAAGCTCGTTCGTGTAGCACCAGGCGGTCAGTTTCGTCGTAGTTACCACTTAGATGCTGTGCATATAAATGTGGATAAGTATTCACTTCTTGATAAATAGGAATCAGATAATCTACTCCAGCCAATACCAAGGGGGGCGTTTCGTCGTGGAGCATTTTCATCAGTCCTTGATTGATCTCTCGGAAGTATTTCTTAATTTCCTCTTTCTTTTCATGATCTGAGCCACTGCCCTGCCCGTGGAAGATAGCTCGCTCAGCACCGCCTTGCCCACTGTGATGCTGGAGTGTGTTGGATTCATAATCTTTGCCTACTGCTTCTTCTAAGCTTAGGGGTACTAAGTCTTCAATTTTCACATCGGCAATGCTATGGCGACTTCCCTCAAAGAAACGAACCTGATCTTGGCTCACCGCCATTAAGAAAAAGCGACCATCTTCGTGAAAGATGGGTAGCAAAGGCAGCAAATACAAGTGATTATCTACGTAAGTGAAGGCATCAAAGTAGAGAGGAAGCGTGAAATGTTCCATCTGGTTTTCGTGCAAGAAAATAGCCATTCCATCGGAGAGATATTTCCAAAATTCTTCATCTTCTAACAATTGCTCGGCGGGGCGAAGTAATTTGTGAATAGTATCCTCCTCGTGGCTAGTTTCTAGCTTATCTCTTACTTCTTTGAGTGCGTTTTTGAGGTGAATTTGATCTTGCTGTCGTCGATCTCCTTGACTATCTCGATGCGTGGGAAAGTAAATGGAGACGCAAGGACTCGCATTTATATTGGATAGTCTTTCGAGGGTATTTTTATCTAATAGATTCATAAAGTGAATTTTTTCCTTTAACAAAATATCTGGTTTTCTTTTGTAAATTTTTGATTAGTGTACTGACAAAGCTCGTGGGTTGCCTTGCCTGATTAGAGATGGGAACTACTATACTTGAATGATACAATTTTGACCTGTAATCAGAACTAGGCAAATGTTGGAATCTGTTTTAAATCCACGTAACTTGTCTGATTACTACTATAAAAGAATAATGCCATAAGCGAAGGCACTAACTCCCCCTTTATTAAAATCCTGATAATCAGTAATTAACAAGAGTTTCTTGGTCAAAGCATCTAATTGCTAAGATGGTATTTACGGCTAAGTTGGGCAACATTTTCTACACTCCCGTAGAAGCTTCTAATTAATCAGAGAGTCAGTTGCTCCTTAACCCGTGAGTACATTCAGACATTGAGGGATGATTTCTACCCGTATTTGTGTTACTTCACCAATGATTTCACCATCAATCTGCAAGATCCGAGGAGAAGAACTTTGGATGAGGGCACTCTTAGTAGACAAAATTTCTAGATAATCGGGATTTTGTTCTTCGGCTAGTAAGAAATCTATAGCGGACAATACAGAAACATCTTTGACGATACAAATCTCAAATCGCTGGTCGTCCAAGGCTCCTATGGGATTGAGCACCGCACCTGTTCCATAGCGTTGGGCATTCGCCAGAGCCACCATGAAAGCCTTTCCTCGGAAGCTAGTTTGGTCTGTCTCGATAGACACTTCGAAGGCTTGTGGTTGGCTAAATTCTTTTAAAAACTGCAAAGCATAATTCCAGATACCTCTTCTCTCGGATTCTTCGAACCGCTCGATGAGCTGGGCGTTGAAGCCAATATCGCTGATATGCAGACACGTGTATTTTTCATTGATCCGCAGCATATCAATTTTTTTGACTTTATTCATCATCAGTGTTTCCAGAGCCAAATCAATTTGCTCGGGGATATTGAGCTCGGTAGCCATCCCGTTGGCCGAACCCATGGGGATTATCCCCAGCTTGTGCGGCGTGTCTTCGAGCATTTCAGCGAGCATGGCGACTGTGCCATCTCCCCCTACGGCCACAACTGTATCTGGCTGATTATCAGCAAGGCATTTTTGAATTTCTTGGCGATCATTTTGACCCGTGGTTTGGTAGTGAGACATCTCCACGTGATGTATCTGAGAGAAGTCTTCGAGGTGTTGGTAAAATTTAGATTTGTCCGTATCACCCGCGATCGGATTGATCACAAAAAGCAGTTTTCGTTTCATAGAGCTGATTTTTTAATTTCTGTCTCAAGAGTGAATTAAAGAGAAAAATACTAACCAAATGCACCTGTCTGCAATTATTTATATATAACAGTTAAAGTCTCGAATATTAACGAAGTGCTAGAAAATATTTTAGGAAAGTTCACGATATGCCAGAAAATAATTACTTCTCCCCAAATAAGAAATTTCGAAAATTTGCTCGTCTCAGGGATCCTTGGCGTAAATTCGTATTATCAACCAAGGCCAGATTAGGATACTTGGGGCGACCTAAGATTGTTGCCTACCGAGCATATGGGAATCAAGAATACATCTGTGTGAGAGGCCACGTGATCGAAGATAAGGGCATGTCTCCTCCTCGCCCCAATGATAGTATCTGGAAAAATATGCTGGCGATGCTCAAACGATTTTTGAACGAAACGCTCCCTCACGTGGCTCTCAGAATACAGATAGGAAATCAGGTAAAAGAAATCCAGACCAACGAAAAAGGCTATTTTCAGGTTCAAATTTCTAATCCTCAGCTTGAATGTGGTTGGCATCAAGGTGAAATTTCCTTGGTGAAACCCAGCCCCGAAGACCAAGCAAACATCCAGACGAATTTTTCTATTTTAATTCCCCACCCTACTTCTTATGGAGTAATTTCGGATATTGACGATACTTTTCTGGTTTCTCACGCGACCCGTTATTTTAAGAAAATTTGGCTATTACTCTCACGCAATGCACATACGCGCAAGCCTTTCGAGGGAATTGTACAGTTTTATCAGGCCTTACACGAGGGAATGATTGCTTCCCAACCTCACCCTTTTTTCTATGTATCGAGTAGTGAGTGGAATTTGTATGATTTTATCCGAGAGTTTTGTCGTTTCCAGCAAATGCCCGATGGTGTTTTTTTGCTCAAGGATTTAAAGGTAAAACTAAGTGACTTTTGGCGTTCAGGAGGGGGCGACCACAGCCATAAAGTGCACAAAATTCGGGAGATTCTTAAGACTTACCCTGATTATCCCTTTATTCTGATTGGAGATAACGGACAACAAGATCCTGAAAATTATCGAAGAATTGCTCAGGAATTTTCCTCACAAATTAAACTCATTTACATTCGTAACGTACGACGCAAACGAGCTAGCTACGTTGAGAAAATGCGCGAAGAATTAGAAGCCACTGGCGTGGAAACTTTTTTATTTGAACATAGCCGCGAACTCTGGACACACGCTTTCGAGAAAAATCTTTTAGGAACCAGCACAGAAAAAGTATTTACAAGGAAGCATAGATCGCAGAAATAAGCAACCCCAATACGCTAAAAATAAGCCCGTACATGAACACATCGTAGGAAATACTGAGCAAACGATATTTTTTTCTCAACACTTTTCCCAGCGCGTACATATCTACCGACATCATATCATAGAGCAACTGCTGATCGTTTTTCAGCGTTCGTAGCTCTTCTAGGAATACCTCTTGCGACATTCCCAAAAAATTACCAAAATAAAGCGGACTTACTTTTCGCTCCCGAATTTTTTGCTGATCGATTTCCGAAATAGTGATCTTAGGTCGTGCGGATGAGATGGCAAATACCGCCGAAACCAAGCTACTCAACAATAAAATCGTAATGGGAATAAACACGTACAAATGATTGGCCATATATTTCTGAGAAAACGTAATGCCCGCTCCAGACAAAGTAATGATGATGGAGAGAATAATCGCATTTACACTAATCATCATATTTGCCTTGCCATCCGCAATGGAGCTAAAGTTAATGTGATTCCGATAAGTAGCTCGATAGAGCGTGTCAATGCCTCTCCCGAAGTCTTTTCCAGTCTTTTTGCGTCTGACTAGCTTATGGGTATCTTCTATTTCTTCTTTCTGTTTGTTAATATTCTTGGTGCGACGTGCCTCGTATTTTTCGCGGGCAGGCGGGGTGTAGAAGCGATGATGGCTGAGCTGGTCTAGCTGGTGTTTTTCCCAAGCGGGTCTTGACCAAGGCTTACTTCTGAAGTGATTTTCTTCTGTACGCAGAAGCTCTTTGTAGCGAAAATACCGCTTACGACCATAAAAAGCATGGTTTGCATCTACTAACAACTTTGCCAGATAAGAATCAGGGGTTTGCCCCTGATGCGCCTCCTGTATGAGCTGGCTTACCTGCTGTATTTTCGCCGAATCATAATGAGCTTTTTCTAGAAAATCACTAGCAAGTCGCTGGCTGTGCTTCCAAAAATCTACATGGGCTTGAGTGTAGCCTGTGTATTGAAAACAAGCGGCTAACAACAAGATTTCCTTATCTTCAGCACTGAGATTGCTGTTTTTGGCCAGAGATTTTGCAACTTCTAAAACTTCTTCGGTGTGGCTCAGATTATGAAAAGTATAATCAGAGGACAGTTGGTGCTGAAGCAATGCTTCAACCTTCTGGATGGCTTTTTGAATAATCTTTTGATCCGGCTTAGTGCTGACGTTCATAATGTATAGTCAAAGATTCGGTAAACCGTGCCTCCTCAATGCTACACAAAACACTAGCTATCTCTGGGTGTAAGCTTTACGTTTTTGGTGTCGTGAGGATGGTGAAAATTGCCCAAATCGTGTATATCTTTAAATTCTTTTATAAATCTAAAAATATTTCCTTTAATCGCAATAGGCGTTCGGAGCAAAACCGGACTTTTTCGAATCAAGGCAATGACATCTTCTTGTTTAGTAGGAGCTTTTTCGGGCATTTCCTCGTGGTCAGTCTCTAATAGCTCTTGGATTTCTACGCCAAGCCCCTGCGCAATCTCCGCCAAGAGTGTACCTGCCAAAGGTTCCTTATCTACATTGATTTCGTTTAGCTTGACTCGGGGCAAGTCCTTAGCTCGAGCGAGGAAGGTCTTGTCTTTTCTTTGAGTCTGATTGTATATAAAAATGAGTTCTCGGTTGCTCGTTTCCATGCTTATCTTATTATTATTGAATAATTAAAAAAAAGAATGAACGAGAAAGTGCATTCTCGTTCACTATGAGGAGGAGAAATATATCTCCTTATTTGTTTTCCTTGTTCAAAAAGGCTGTCCACATCCAGTGAGATTTTTCCAGTTTCTTGATGAAGGATTTGATCATATCTTCGGTACCAAAGTCTCCATTGTCTACGGCAATATCCGTTACTTCTACCAAATAGGTGAGTAAGATTTCATAATCATTGAGTATTTCGCCGACCATCTCGCGCGCAGACAAATCTGTGCCGGTCTCTTTAATCTCTGAATACTTGAGATATTCGCCGAGCGTACTCATAGGCGTGTGCCCAAATACTCTTACGCGCTCCGCAATCTCATCAATATTCTCTTTGGTTTCGTTGTATTGCTTCTCGAATTCTTCATGAATATCGAAGAAATCTTCGCCTTTCACATTCCAATGATAGTTTCTCAACTTCTGATAATGGACGTGATAATTAGCCAAGAGCTTATTCAGTCCCTCTACCATGCGAATGGTTTCATCACGAGTAAAACCTATTTTCTTAAAAGGTTTTAGTCTGATCTCTTTATTTGCTTTTTCTTCTCTTTCCAGTGTATTGACGTTATTATTGTTATTCATTTCTTTCTAAAATGTTTTTGTTCAAAATTTATTATAATTAATGAAAAGAGTATGCCAAGCCCTCAGAAAGCATCACAGGCCATTCTGAGCAAAATATTGCAGAGCAAGCGCAACGCAAGCTGTGCAATTAGTTCTACAATCTATGAGACTGATTTTCCATTCGTGCCCCGGTCTTGTTGACTGGCTGGAATCGGTTTAGGTACTTCCACACGGGTGCGGGGCAGGCTATTGGGATAATTTCTTTGGATAAATTCTATCAATTTTTCTCTTACTTCTACCCTCAAGTCCCAAGCCGTGGGCGAATCGGCGGCGCTCATCAAGGCTCTAATTTCTACGGAGTCAGACTTCGCATCAGTTACTTGGAGCACATTTACATCGCCATCCCAATGGGGAGAACTTTCCAAAACGCGGGTAAGCTCTTTTCTCAATTCATCAAAAGAAACATCATAATCCGTGTGGATAAAGACTGTTCCCATGATGTCAGACGAAACGCGTGTCCAGTTCTGGAAAGGCTTCTCGATAAAATAAGTAGTCGGCACCACCAGGCGGCGGCGATCCCAAATCTTGATGACCACGTAGGTCAAGGTGATTTCTTCAATCCAGCCCCATTCATTCTCCACGATGACGACATCATCAATCCGAATGGGCTGGGTAATGGCAATCTGAAAACCAGCCAAAACCGCCGCGATGATTCTCTGCGCCGCGAAACCCAAGATAATCCCCGCGATTCCAGCCGAGGCCAGCAAGCTCACGCCCACCTGCCGAATCTTCTCGAAGGTCATCAAAATCACTCCGATCGCCAGCACGATAATCAGGAAATCTAAAATGCGCTCAAGCACCTTGAACTGCGTGTAGGCCTTGCGCGCCGCCAGATTGTTTTTAGAACTAATATCATATTGACTCAAAGCAAACTCACGAATCACTTCCACCAGACCAATCAGAAGCCAAGCAATGCTAATAATCATGAGGATAGAGACGATATGGTTCCAGACCTGCAAGACGCCCGTCTCGATCTCGAACATCGGGCTGACAATATTGAGGGCAAAGATGAGCAATAACGCCAAGGTCGGTTTTCGCAGTCGCTTACGAATAAAATCATAGGGCACGCGCTCCCAGCTTTTCGCCAAGCGTTTGACCAAGAAAAAAACAAGAAAATGAACGATAAAAACCGATACGAAGACAATGATGGTCCAAATGAGACTAGCCAGCGGGCTATCATCGCCAAAAATCCAAGTGAGTTGTTCTATCATAAAAAATTGCGTTTTTAGTATGCAGCGAGTATTTCCTTACCTTCAATTGGTATATAATTTTTACCAGAAATAAAAGCAGGTAAATTCGTTTTTGTAGTACTTTATCAAGAAAACAAGCAACTTATCCGATTTTCCCACAAAAAAAAGCACCAACCTGTATCAGGTCGGTGCTTGTGTCTATTGATTTATGATTATTCACTACTGCGCATTCTGGCTGAGATTATTGCTTGCCAAATTTCGGCTCGGAAAGTTCTCAAAAATTTGCATTACTTTCGCCTTCAGACGTTCTTTATAGCGGTCTGAGCTATAATCAATCTCACCCACAGCCCAACCCTGCCAGATGAGTTCTTCGGTTTGGGCATCTAAAATATCCACGATGAGCGTTCCTTCCTCGTAGTTCCGGGTGTAGGTATTGTTGTTGGGGAAGAAAGGATTAAACCAAAAATTATTAAAACCTTGGTTATAAACCTCTTGCTTCTCTTTGACACTTGTATAAAAACGCACGATCAAGTCAGGCTGATTTTGATTCATCTCGTAACCTCGATTTTCTAAGGCCGTGTTGATGTATCCCGCGATGCGATCACGGTTCAACGGGCTATTTAGAATGGGATTAAAATCGCCCTTGGGTTCATAATCATCTTTGACCATAAAGGTCTGAAAAGCCCTTAAATTCACCGCCGGATCACGGTCGGTATTCACAGCAAAGCGTGGGCTGCAACTTGCTATCAAGAATAAACTCATTAATACAATTATATTCAAAAAATATTTCATAGGTATTTCCTTGGGTTGATGAATGATATTATTTTCTTCTTTAATTTGAGAACAAGAAAGCCCCCCTCGACGTTTCCTTCAGTCTCTCAAGACGTCGTCAAGGTATGTTAAATCATTCCCAAAAATCTCCCTTACTAGCCCAAGACATCGACAGTTTAATCGAAAAATTAGACAAAATATGGTTATCTTGGGATTATCATCAAAACAAACCCTAATCTACAAACGACATGAATCAGACGAGTAACCCAGTCATGAAAAAAATCAATACCGCTCAGGACTACCTGGAATCGCTCAAAGGACGCGATTTGGAAATCTACCTCCTCGGCGAGAAAGTAGCAGAACCCCTTGAGCATCCCATCATCCGCCCCTCCATCAATGCCATGGCCGCTACCTACCAACTGGCCGAAGATAACCCCGAATTGGCCTCGGTGGTTTCTCCCTTCACGGGCGAAAGGGTCAGCCGCTTCTTGAACATCTGCACTTCTCAGGAAGAATTGGTACTCCAAAACAAAATGCAGCGTCGCCTCGGGCAAATTACCGGAACTTGCTTCCAACGCTGTGTGGGGATGGATGCTTTCAACGCCCTGCATTCGGTCACCTACGAGATGGACGAAAAATACCAAACGCCTTACCACCAACGCTTCCTCGACTTTGTCAAGCTCACACACGAATATAATTGCGTTATTGGCGGTGCCATGACGGATGTCAAGGGCGACCGCAGCCTCGCTCCTCACCAACAGGAAGACCCCGACCTATTTGTCCATATTACCAAACGCACCAAAGAAGGAGTCTACATCACGGGTGCCAAGGCTCACCAAACGGGCTGTATCAACTCCCATTGGCTAGTGGTGATGCCCACCCTGCGCCTCGGCGAGGCAGACCGGGACTATGCCATCATCGGCGCTTTGCCCGTGGACGCGCCGGGCATTACCTATATCTACGGGCGGCAATCTTGCGATACACGCAGCCTCGAAGAAGGAGAAATTGATCGGGGCAATGCTACCTACGGCGGGCAAGAGGCCATGGTCGTATTCGAGAATGCCTTTATCCCGAATGAATATATTTTCATGGATGGAGAATATGACTTCGCGGCTCTGCTCGTGGATCGCTTCACGGCCTACCACCGCCGGAGCTACGTTTGTAAAAGTGGCGTGGGCGATGTCCTCATCGGAGCTGCCGCCGCTATCTCGGAGATGAACGGCATTACCAAAGCCTCTCATATCAAAGACAAATTGGTGGAAATGACCCACCTCAACGAAACTGTCTACGCCACGGGCATTGCCTCCTCTTACCAGGGCTATGCCACCAAATCGGGTTGCTACCTCTGCGACTCCATGTTATCTAACGTCTGCAAGCACCACGTCACCAAGATGCCCTACGAGATTGGTCGCCTGGCGCAAGACCTCGCTGGAGGGATTGTGGCTACCATGCCCTCCGAGCAGGATTTGAACCACCCCAAGATCGGCGCCATGGTACAAAAATACCTCAAGGGCAAGGCCAGCATCCCCACCGCGGACCGCATGCGCGTGCTGCGCCTGATCGAGAATATGACTTTGGGCAGAAATGCAGTGGGCTACCTCACCGAGAGCCTCCACGGCGCGGGTTCGCCCCAGGCGCAAAGGATTCAAATTGGCCGAATGATGCAATTGGAATACAAAAAGCGGCTTGCTTTGATCTTGGCGGGCATTGACCTCGAAGAAGACAAAGACCATGTACTAGAAGAGCTAGAAAGCTACTTCTCGCGGGTCTTTGAACTTCCTACCCAAGCCTAGCGGTCAGGCTCTAGGTTTGCCCTTGATCTTCTCTTGACACGTCTGGGACGTATAGCAGACACGTTTGGGACGTATCCCGACACGT
>CAZKBP010000033.1:64502-72163 GCA_964551015.1 uncultured Cytophagaceae bacterium
TGGGACGTATCCCGACACGTCTGGAACGTATCCCGACACGTTTGGGGCCAATTTGAATTCATTTGGGAGGCAGATAGATACATTAGACCTATGGATTGGTACAATTCACAATGAACGTGGCTTGGCTGGCAGTAGCGTTTATTTTTCCTCGACTAATTGGATATTATTTCCACAGGTATCACCTGTCATCCTGAAAGGAACTTGTTGGCTGTCCCGAGTGCCTATGCTTGGTCAGCAGGCGGTTCTTCGCGACAAGGCCCTTTCAGGGTGACAATATAAATGTATATTTTAGGTCTGGGACGTACTCCGATAGGTTATCAGACCAGTCTGGATAGGTTTTAGCCTGTGCTCAGTTTCCCAACTGAGCACGTAAATGAGTCAAGATTCCTATCTTGACGGAGTGTGAGATTGGAATCTCACCGATCAAGTCGGCTGAGATAGGAATCTCAGCAGAGTGAGATAGAAATTCAGCAGGAATTTGTATCTTGCCAGAAACCCAATCAACTCCTATGACCTACACCGAAAAATTATACCAAGCCATTCTGGCGCAACTGAGCCAAATCCCCACTCAATACCTTCCCCAGATCAGCCACTACCTGAAAGGCTTCCAAAAACCTACTCGATCCAAAGAAGAAAATCGTCAAGAAATTCTAAAGCTGGCTGGAAGCTGGAATGACATGTCCGAGGAGGACTCCCCCTGTGCTTAGTTTCCCAACTGAGCACGTAAATGAGTCAAGATTCCTATCTTGACGGAGTGTGAGATTGGAATCTCAGCAGAGTGAGAAGAAAATTTTTCTCAAGGATTTTGTGTTCTCAAACTGTAGAGGATATTTTAGATCAAACCCAAGACCTATGAACACGTACCAAAATAGACTGGTAGATAGTTTTTTCAGATTTATGAAAAATTGGAGTACCGAGCTGAAAAAAGCCATCATTGTCAAATTGACACAATCTATCGAGGATCAAGCCAAACCTGATCGCGACTTCTCTGCTTGTTTTGGTGCTTGGGAGGATAGCAGAAGCGCAGAGGAAATTATCCAAGAAATCAGGGCAGGCCGAGTCAATACACGAGAAATAGAAGACTTGTAATGAAGTATTTACTTGATACGAATATTTGCATATACTATTTCAAGGGAAGGTTTGCACTCGAAGATAAAATAGAGAAAATTGGTTTTCAGAATTTTTCCATTTCGGAAATAACTCTCGCCGAACTTGTGTACGGTGCGGAGAAAAGCCAGAAAGTGGCAAAAAACTTAGAGGTCATTGAGGAATTCGCGGATAAAATAGAAATCGTCCCCATATTTGACGCAATAAAAATCTACGGAAGGGAAAAAGCTAGGCTCAAAACCAAGGGCACGATTATCAGTGATTTAGACTTATTTATCGGGGCGACCGCGATAGCTCAAGATATGGTTTTAGTAACCCGCAACGTGCGAGAGTTCGAGAGAATAGAAAACATTAAAATTGAAAATTGGGTGGACAAACCCTGACCATCCCTCTCCACCCCCTGTGCTCAGTTTCCCAACTGAGCACGTAAATGAGTCAAGATTCCTATCTTGACGGAGTGTGAGATAGGAATCTCAGCAGAGTGAGATGTATTGTTCATTTGACAGGCTTTATCTGTATGGGTGGATTGAATTTAAGAAATGCGCAGTGATCAATAGGAAGCACATTATACTTTTTCCCGCTTTTATGTTCAAAGAATCCTCTCCTGAGGTTTGCCTCCTGATCTGGCGTGTATCCGCATTTATAAGGACAGATTTTGATCCCTGCCCGCAAAGGAATTTCATCTAACATATCTTCCCCATATTGGTTTTCTATCAGAAAGTGAATGATCTGTGTAGAATCTTTGCTACATCGCCATTCTTTTCTCATTTTCTCGAACAAAAACACTAAAAACAATGCAATATCAACTATTTGGCAACAGCGGCTTACGCATTTCTCCTCTCTGCCTAGGAACCATGACTTTTGGCGAAGACTGGGGCTGGGGTTCTTCTCAAGAAACTTGTAAGAAGATTTATGACACTTTCGTGGAAGCAGGGGGCAATTTTATTGACACAGCTGATATCTATACCGAAGGGAGTAGCGAAAAAATCTTGGCAGATCTCATCCAAGCGGATCGTGATTATGTGGTTTTGGCTACTAAATATACACTTTCCAACACGACTCACAATCCGAATAAATCTGGTAACCATCGCAAGAATATGATGCAATCCGTAGAGGCGAGTCTGAAACGCCTCAAAACTGATTATATCGATCTGCTCTGGGTACACGCCTGGGACTTCACGACCCCCGTGGAGGAGATGATGCGTGGTTTGGATGATCTGGTGCGTCAGGGAAAGGTCTTCTACGTAGGCATCTCCGATGCTCCCGCTTGGGTTATTTCCAGAGCAAACACTCTGGCCGAGCTAAGAGGTTACACGCCTTTTATCGGGAATCAATTGGAATACAACCTGACCGAAAGAACCCCCGAAAGAGAGCTTTTGCCCATGTCCAAAGAGCTAAACATCGGCGTGGTGGCTTGGTCTCCTCTGGCCACAGGCATTTTGACCGGAAAATACCTAGATGAAGCCTCTTCCAAAGGTGCTCGTAACGAATCCCGTACTTCTTACCGCTTCAACGAGCGCAATGAGGCCATTACCAAAGAAGTCGTGGCCGTGGCCAAAGAAATGAATGTATCTCCGGCACAGGTGGCTTTGGCTTGGATCAACCAACAAGGCATTATTCCGATTATTGGCGCACGGAAATTAGATCAATTGCAAGACAATTTGGCTTCTCTAGACGTGCAACTTTCGGAAGAACATATGACTCGCTTGGACAAAGTATCAGCAATTGACCTGGGCTTCCCTCACGAATTTGTACTCCGAGATGGAGCGAAAAAGATGATGTACGGGGACATGGTCGATCAAATTGAAGGCATCAGAAACCCAAACCTAAAACGCTAAGAGAAAGCGACCGCAATGGTGAGTAGTTATCACTGCGCCCAAGATATTACCCTAAAAAATCTATAACGGTGCAACTCCAGTTTTGGCTCTGATGGCCGAAGCTGGAGTTTCGTTGCTCTGGTGGTTTTAGGGGCAAAGTCTCCCAGATTTTTTGTAAATAGCATATCACGAGTAGAGTTGAAGTAATTTTAATTCAAAGGATATGCGCATTTTTAGACCGCCTATTTTACAAGCTGGCGACCAAGTGGGAATCGTCGCTCCGGCCAAGCGCGTGAGCCAACAAGAGATGCAAATGGCGATTCAGATTCTCGAGAGCTGGGGATTGCGTGTAGTATTGGGCAAGCATTTATATAAAATCCATAACCAATTCGCGGGAACCGACCTAGAACGCACGGAAGACTTACAAACCATGCTAGATGATGCCGAGATCAAGGCAATCATCTGCGCCCGAGGAGGCTACGGCACGATTCGGATCGTGGATAAGTTGAGTTTTGAGCGTTTCTTGCAGCACCCCAAATGGCTGATTGGCTTTAGCGATATTACCGTGTTGCATTGCCATCTACACAATCTGAGGGTAGAAAGTATTCACGGCATTATGCCCCTGCTTTTTCCCAAACAAACCGAGCAAACCATTGAGAGCTTACGCAAAACGCTCTTCGGAGAAAGCTTGGAAATAGAGGCGCATCCCCATCCCCTCAATCATCCAGGCAGGGCTGAAGGAATGCTAGTGGGGGGCAACTTGTCGCTCTTTGCCAATACCATCGGTACGCCCTCTGAAGTCAGTACGAGGGGAAAAATTCTTTTTTTGGAAGATGTTAATGAATATCTCTATCATCTGGACCGGATGATGATTCATCTCTATCGGGCGGGTAAATTGGCCAATTTGGCGGGCTTAATTATTGGGCATTTCACGGAAATTCAAGACGATGAAGTTTCTTTTGGGCAAACCGTTAATGAGTTGATTGATCAAATCGTGCAAGAATACAATTATCCGGTGTGTTATGATTTTCCTGTGGGGCATGAGGTTCATAATATGACCATGATTTGTGGGCGCAGGGGCAGGTTGGAAATTAGTAGAGAAAAGGTGCAGTTGGTGTTTTAGAATAGATGAAAGACAAAATCCCAAGCTGGATAAACTTGGGATTTTAATTCTAAAAAAACCTTTCGGCTTAGTAGCGATAGTACTCTGGCTTGAATGGCCCTTGTTGTTCTACACCGATATATTCGGCTTGGTCTGAGGTCAATTCATCCAGTTCCACGCCGATTTTGGCTAAGTGCAAACGAGCTACTTGCTCATCCAAATGCTTGGGTAGCATGTAGACTTTATTTTCGTAATTCTCGTGATTCTTCCAAAGCTCAAGCTGCGCTAGGGTTTGGTTGGTAAAAGAGTTAGACATCACGAAAGAAGGGTGTCCGGTGGCACAACCTAGGTTCACCAAGCGACCTTCGGCTAGGATGATCACATCGTTGTCTCCTACTTTGTAAAGATCTACTTGAGGTTTCACACTGACTTTGCTCTCACCGCAATTGTTGTTTAGCCAAGCGATATCAATTTCATTATCAAAGTGGCCGATATTACAAACGATGGTTTTGTCTTTCATCAATTTGAAATGCTCGCCCGTGATGATGTCTTTGTTACCTGTGGCGGTTACGACAATATCGGCTTCAGCTACGGCATCCACCATTTTCTTTACTTCAAAACCGTCCATGGCCGCTTGCAGACCACAAATTGGATCAATTTCGGTTACAATCACACGCGCACCTGCACCACGGAGCGAAGCCGCCGAACCTTTTCCTACGTCTCCATATCCGGCAACCACGGCTACTTTACCCGCCATCATTACATCTGTAGCACGACGAATAGCATCTACCAATGACTCACGGCATCCGTATTTGTTGTCAAATTTAGACTTCGTAACCGAGTCATTTACATTAATGGCAGGCATAGGAAGGGTTCCTTTGCGCATACGCTCGTAGAGGCGGTGTACACCAGTAGTGGTTTCTTCAGAAAGGCCACGAATATCTTTGACGAGTTCAGGATAACGATCCAGTACCATGTTGGTCAAGTCGCCTCCGTCATCTAAGATCATATTCAAAGGCTGTCCACTGGGGAAGGCGGTCAGGGTTTGCTCAATGGCCCAGTCAAATTCTTCTTCGGTCATTCCTTTCCAAGCAAAAACAGGAATATTTGCGGCGGCAATGGCAGCAGCAGCCTGATCTTGAGTGGAAAATATATTACAAGAAGACCAAGTAACCTCAGCCCCCAGCTCCACTAGCGTCTCAATCAATACGGCAGTCTGAATGGTCATGTGTAGACATCCGGCAATACGCGCACCTTTCAAGGGCTTAGAGGCTCCGTATTCTTCTCTCAAAGCAATCAAACCGGGCATTTCTGCTTCGGCCAGCTCAATTTCACGACGTCCCCACTCGGCCAGAGAGATATCTTTTACCTTGTAGTTTACTTTTTCTGCATCAATCATGTTTAGTATCGGTTAATTTCAGTGAAAAAACACGTGCAAAGATACAAGATATATATTAGACAGCCAATTCTGCTGAACTTGACCAGATAGACCCCGTGTAAAGATTTATATTCATCTGGAAATACTTAATTTTGTAAATCGGGAACCAGAAATTCATCCATTATGAAAAAAATACTTATTACTGGGTCTAATGGGCTACTAGGGCAGAAGCTAGTCCATCTTCTACTTTCGGAGCCTTATCGCCAAACGCATCAATTGATTGCCACGGCCAGAGGAGCCAATCGCCTGCAGAGCCTTGCTGATTTTACCTTTCATAGCTTAGATGTCACAAAAGAGGATCAAGTCCAAGAAGTGATCCAAGCAACTCAGCCGGATGCCGTGATTCATACCGCCGCTATGACGCAGGTAGACCAATGCGAAACCGAAAGAGAACTCTGTTGGGAAATGAATGTAGAAGCCGTAGCTCATCTCATCAAAGCCTGCGCCGAGCAAAATACATTTCTGCTACATCTTTCTACAGATTTTATCTTTGATGGAGCGGATGGCCCTTATCACGAGGAGGCTCAAGCCAACCCTGTGAGCTACTATGGAGAAAGCAAACTGGCTGCCGAAAAGCTCCTACTAGAAAGCAATATCTCCTGGGCGATCGCGCGTACGGTGCTGGTTTATGGTATTTCTGAGGCCATGAGTCGCTCTAATATCATCCTTTGGGTCAAGAAATCTTTGGAAGACGGCAAGACCATCCACGTGGTAGATGACCAATGGCGTACGCCTACCTTGGCCGAAGATCTGGCGATGGGCTGTTTTTTAATTGCAGACCAAAGGGCAGAAGGTATTTTTAATATTTCGGGAAAAGACTTCCTGACACCCTACGAAATGGCCATCCAAACCGCCGATTATTTTCATTTAGATAAATCCTTGATCGTGCGGACAGATGCCTCTCGTTTCCAGCAGACCGCCAAGCGTCCGCCTCGCACGGGCTTTGTGCTGGATAAGGCGCGCGAAGTACTCGGCTACGAGCCACATACTTTCCAAGAAGGAATTGCGGTATTGGAACAACAATTAAAAGTATTGCAAAATTAGCATAGAGAAATCGGTTAGACGCAGAGAAAGCACGGCATTAACCAGAGAGGCACTTCATTAAAAACGCTGCGGTTCTCTGCTTCACTTTTAGTATCATAAAGCCATGAAAAAGATCATCAGCTTCGTCATTCGGAATATTCCCCGAAAATACCTGCAATTAATTAGTCCGATTGCCCTCAAGACCTTGGCGCTTTTCTACCGAGGAAATGAAGTTGAATGCCCCATTTGCCGAAGTCAATACAAGAAATTTCTCCCCTACGGACGTGGTGCTTCGGCACGAAACAATGTCCTTTGTCCTCATTGTCAATCTTTAGAAAGGCATCGCTTGATTTGGCTCTATTTACAAGAAAAAACTGATTTTTTCACGGCTCCTCATAAAATGCTACACATTGCTCCTGAAAGTTGCTTTATTGATCGCTTTGAGAAAATGCAGCAGCTAGATTACATCACCGCTGATTTAGAATCTCCATTAGCCAAAGTGAAAATGGATATTCACGAAATTCCTTTTGATGACCATACCTTTGACGTGGCGATGTGCAACCACGTGATGGAGCACGTAAACGACGATATCAAAGCCATGTCTGAGATTCATCGGGTACTCAAGCCCGGTGGTTGGGCCATTATTCAAGTCCCCATGATGAAGCCCGGCTTAAAAGTAACTTATGAAGACCAAAGCATTACTGAACCTCAAGCTCGCTACGAAGCCTTCGGACAAGAAGACCACGTACGCATGTATGGTGAGGATTACGGCTTGCGTCTGATGCAAGGTGGTTTTCAAGTAAAAGAAGATGAATTCGTGAAGCAGCTCGATCCTAAACTCGTCAAACGCTATGCGCTACCAGGGAATGAAATTATTTATTTTTGTGAGAAGGAGCGTTAGAGGGTGATTGGCAGTCAGCTCGGGCAACCATTTTTATGTACATTCGGTTAAGGCAAAAAAAGGAATTTTCAAGATTTATGAAACACAAGAAAAAATCTGATTTGCCTGAAAAAATTTGTGTGGTTTGCGGTCGTCCCTTTGCATGGCGTAAAAAATGGAAAGATTGCTGGGAAGAAGTCAAATATTGTAGCGAGCGGTGCAGGAGGAACAAAGGGAAAATCGAATAAAAAAAAGCTCGCTTCTTCTTGGAAACGAGCCTTTTTGGGAACATTC
>CAZKBP010000034.1:0-69131 GCA_964551015.1 uncultured Cytophagaceae bacterium
GAAAACCCCAATTCTCCGCTTTGTACACCCGCCCCCCCCTACGCCTACCCCCCTAATCTGAGTTTTGAACCCCCTATCCTCACCTTTTTTACCCCCCAAGTCTATGTTGGAAGACCCCTATTCTGCCTTTGCTACCCCCCTATTCTATGTTCGAGGTAGGCGGGGGTACTTCGGAGGTTGGGAGAGGGGGCTAGCAAGGGGGGGGTAAAGCGTTTTTAGGGCAAGCCATAGATTAGATGCACATAAAAAAAGCCCTCAGGCTTTATTTCGGAGTAAAGCCTGAGGACTTATTTTTTTAAATACTCACCCCTCTGAAGACCACCGAGAGGAAAAGTATGAGCACATCAAATTAAGCTTCCTGCGCTTCCCAAGCAAATTGCTTAAAGGGTTCATCCACGGGCGTATGCGCCATGTGGTTGGTGTAGTTACTAAGCGTTTTGTGCGCCATTCCTAGAATGATGTCCAAGATGGTTTTGTTGGTATAACCTGCATCTAAAAAGGCTTGTACCTCTTCTTCGGGCAAGAAACCACGATTGACGACCATTTTTTTGGTGAATTGACGTAATGCTTCCAGTTTGGCATCGGCTACGGGCTGGTCATTGCGTGCGGCCTCGATGATGGCATCGTCTACCTTGTCATTTTTGGCGAGCATGGTGTGGGCAGGCACGCAGTAGTGGCATTTATTTTCTACGTTGATCGTGAGCCAAACCAAGTGACGCTCGGTAGTCGTGAGGCTACTTTGAGAAAAAAGCTTGGTTAGGGTCTTGTAAGCTTCTAGGGCCTGAGGGCTCTCGGCAAAAACTGCGTGGAGGTTAGGAACCATTCCGAAAGATTTTTTAGAATCTTCTAGCAAAGCTTTGGAGCCTTCGGGGGCGTTGTTTTCGTTATACAGGGTGAATTCTGCCATGACTTAATTTTGTTTTTAGTGTAAAGAATGTATTTAACTCTAACTTATGACTTAACAAATCAAAGCAAAGTCAGTTGGCTGACAGTTGGGGAGATTAGGGGACTTTAGGAAAATGAGGAAAATTATCTTAGCTGGTTGAGATATTCATTGGTATTGATTTTTTGCCAGATTTCTTTGCCGAGCCCGTCTAGCTCCATGAGGCTGTACTTCTGGTCAGGGTTAGTTTGAGCATGAGCTTTTAGATTCTCTGTAATACTTAGCCATAGCGCGGCTTGCTCCTGAGAGCTAAGCTGGCTGATTTCGGCTTCGAGTTTTTCTGGATGGGTGTTCATAGATAATATTTTATTTGATAACGCCTTTTTCGCTTAGAATCTCAATAGCTTGAATAATTTGGTTGAGGAGGAAATCTTGTGGAGGTTGTACTTTTTGGAAATCAGGAAAAGATTCCTTTTCAACTTTATACACAGAGTCAGCACCGTAGCCTAAGAAATATTTGAATTCGAGGTTTCCAGTTTGGTAGACGTAACTCTCGTGCATTTGTACGCTGTGGTTGTAATGGTTCAAAATTGGCAAAAGATAGCATATCCAATGGTCTATTTTTGTTCTATCAATAGCTTGCAAGTCTGCTTTACATTTTTTCAAGGATACGATTAGACTTAGCTTATCTCCGAGAAGTTTATTGAAAAATTTCATGTTGTAGAGGAAGGCAGTTTTTGGGAATTCGTAATTAAAATAACTCTCTCGTGTGTTTCTCCATTCAACCTCTGAATCATAAGATGTTCCATACATTTTTTTCAGGCTTCTAATGCTGACTTGATTGTTGTTTACAAGATGAAAAAATAGAGATTGAAATATCGAGTATCTGCCAAAAAAACGTCCGTATAAACCAGTATCTCTTCTATCAACTACAATAGAATCCATGAAATGGTGTATACTATCTCGAATAACCTCTCGATTATCAAAATAAAAAATCTCTCGGCTGTAAAACTTGTCAATATACCCTGTAAAGTCCGTGTCTGTACCGTAGCGGGTATGAAAGATTCTACGAATATTATCAATATCGCCTACAAAAATGATCTGGTCAAAACCAAACTTGTTCTCATACTCATCTCGATGAGAAAAGTGAGAGCTAAATACATTAAATAAGCGAAAGGTATGCTCTGGATCAATTCTGTCTAGATCATCAATCACGAGTACTTTTTTACGAACCTCAGAACCTCGTTTGTCAGCACCTACCCACTTTAGTAATTCCAGCATTTCCGAAATAAACACGGTAACGGGATCTCTCTCGTGATAAAGCTTCTCTTGAATCTTTGCAATAAATTTTTCTGTTTCTGGTAAGTTTTTTACTTTCTGAATGGCTTCTTTAATTTTCTCATACTGTTTGAATTCCTCGTCCAATTTATCTCCGCTATCGACCATAGGCTTCACACTAGGAAGAGCAGATAATACAGTCTTAGCGATAGATGGAAATCGATACATTAAGAGCCAAAGAGTGATGTATGTAGATTCTACTAGATTTTTACCTTCTTTGCAATCTTCTTTTAATGTCTCAATGAGTTTATACTCGCGCTTAAATTCCTGAATAATATCGTACTTGATAAACTCAAAGATATCCTCGTTGCTAGCTACGGGATAATTTACGGGTGCTAGACGGATGTAGAGGTACTGTTCTTCTCTCGCTTCAAAGAACTTTTCCAGAAAATAAGTCTTACCTGTACCAAAGCGGCCAGAAAAGAATATACGTTGATTATTTTCCAGGGCAAGATGTTGTTCAAACTGTTCGGAGGGAACAGTAATATCTAACTCAAATTGATCCATAAATTTTGATAGTTGAAGTTTTGACATTTCAATTTACCAAATGTTTACAAAAAAAGCAAGTTAGAGAGAGTTGCTGAGACTTTTCATCATTTAGCCAAGGTTTTCTCGAATTTTTTGGGCTTATTTGCAGATTTTATAAAACAGCCCATGCGCGTTCTCATTGTAGATAACCAAGATTCTTTTACCTATAATATCGTAGATTTGATTTGGCAGACTCGCCAGCTTGCGAGTGAGGTCAAATCAGCGATCGGTTTGGATGTTCAGCGGGTGGCGGACTACGATCGGATTATCTTTTCGCCCGGGCCAGGCTTACCCCAGGAGTTCCCCGTGATGGCAGAAATACTGCAAAAATATGGTCAAGAGAAATCCATTTTGGGCATTTGTCTGGGGCATCAGGCTATTTGTCAATTTTTAGGAGCCAAGCTTATGAACCTAAATAAAGTCATCCACGGGCAACCCAAAACCTTGATCGCTTGCCCAGATTCTTTTTTATTAAAAGGATTCCCTGAGGAATCTACCGTGGGTCTGTATCATTCTTGGGTGGTGGCTGAGCAGCATTTCCCCCCCAACTTACGCATCACGGGTAGGTCAGAAGAGGGCTATATAATGGCCGTAGAGCATCGCCACCATCCTTTGTATGGAGTGCAATTCCATCCCGAATCTTTCTTGAGCACTCAGGGGAAGCGATTGATTGATAATTTTTTAAGCTAAATAGAAATGGTCTTAGAGCGTTTTCGTGAGCAAGTCAATGCCTATGCCTCGAGGGAGCAGGCTTTTCTTTTCTTAATCGATTTTGAGAAGAAAAAGCCCCGGGTTTGTCCGCTCTCGGCCGTTGATCCCAGTTATCTGCGCTATCAAATGGCTGGACAAAGTAATGTGAATCAGATGCGGAATCCATCTCCTGCTTTGAGTTTCCAAAGCTTTCCGATTGCCCAGGCCGTTTACCAAGAAAGCTTCCAACTCGTGATGCGGCACCTGCAAAGAGGTGATTCTTTTCTGCTCAATTTAACCTTTCCGACGCGTATCGAGATGAATATCCAGTTGGAAGAACTATTTGGCATGGCTCAGGCTCCTTACAAACTCTGGCTCAAAGATCAATTGCTGGTGTTTTCGCCCGAATGCTTTGTCAAGATCAAAAACAATGGTATCTATGCTTACCCCATGAAGGGCACGATTGATGCTTCGCTCCCTGAGGCCGAAAAATTGATTCTCCAAAATCCCAAAGAACAATTCGAACATAACACCATTGTAGATCTAATTCGGAATGACCTGGCCTTGGTCGCTCGAGATATTCAGGTAACTAAATTTAGATATTTAGATCGGATTCAAACCCACCAAGGAGAACTCTTGCAGGTCAGCTCCGAAATCAGAGGACAATTGCCCCCGAATTGGAAAGAAAACTTGGGCGATATTTTGCTCAAATTACTGCCCGCCGGCTCGGTCAGCGGTGCGCCCAAACCCAAAACTTTGGAAATTATCCGCCAGGCCGAAGGAGAGGAACGAGGCTATTATACGGGTATTTTTGGTATTTTTGACGGGCAACAACTGGACAGTGCCGTGAATATTCGTTATATCGAGCAGACCTCCATGGGCTTGCGTTTTCGAAGTGGCGGTGGCCTGACCGCACTGAGCCAAATGGCAGAAGAATACCAAGAAATGATTGATAAAGTCTATGTTCCCATTGCTTGAAACCATCAAGATTATAGAAGGCATTCCCCAACATTTGCATTGGCATCAGCAGCGTTATGGGCAGAGCTATCGCGCTCAATTCGGTATGGATGCTTCCTTGCATCTGGCAAGTATTTTACAAGTACCCCCAGCTTACAGGAAGGGCGTGGTCAAGGCGCGTTTGCTTTACGGTCGGGAGTGCTTTAAGATCGAGTATAGTTTTTACCAAAAGAGAAAAATCAACTCGCTCAAATTGCTAGATTGTAAAGACTTGGACTATGCGCTGAAGTATGCAGACCGTTCGTCTATCCAAGCCTTGGTTGCCCAAAAAGGCGAGGCAGATGATATTTTGATGCTGCGCGAAGGCTGTATCACGGATACTTCTTATGCTAATGTTTTATTTTTTGATGGTAAAAAATGGCTCACTCCCGATCCTCCTCTGCTGAAAGGAACCTGCCGCGCTCGGCTCTTGCACGAACAAAAAATTTTCCCGCAAACGATTCGCGTAGCAGATTTAAAACATTATCAATACTTTAAACTCGTAAATGCCATGCTAGATTTTGAAGAGCAAGAAGCCATAGCCATATCGGCCATTCACGAAGAGACTGTTTGAATTATACCTTAGATAAGCATAAATTCATGTCCGCGAGAAGAAATTTCCTAAAACAAATAAGCCTTTGGGGCCTGGCCATGCCTTGGCTTCCTGGTGAAATCTGGAAGGGAGCGCATATTTCTCCCCAGAAAAATATAGAAATGGACATCGCCCGCAACGTGATGATTCCGATGCGAGATGGCGTGCCATTGGCCTGTGATATTTATCGTCCGATTCGGGAGGGAGAAGTCGTGCAGGTTCCCCTACCCGTGATTTTGGAAAGAACCCCTTACGGGAAGCATTTGCCCAGCCGTACCGAGCTCCATCCCGACGATTTACAAAAACCCAAAAGCCGAACAGAAGTAGCAGAATTTTTTGTGCGCAATGGTTACGTCGTGATTTATCAAGATTGTCGGGGGCGTTATCAATCTGAGGGTCAGTTTGTCAAATACTTAAATGAGGCTCCAGATGGCTACGATACTTGTGCCTGGATCGTGGAGCAAGCTTGGTGCAATGGCAAAATTGGCAGCAAGGGTTTTTCCTACGCCGCGCATACGCAAACGGCCATGGCGAGCCTAGGTGCGCCCGGCTTATCGGCTATGTTTGTAGATTCGGGTGGTTTTGCTAATGCTTATCAGGGAGGCATTCGGCAGGGAGGAGCTTTTGAATTGAAGCAAGCCACTTGGGCTTTTCGGAATGCACAGCGAAGCCCCGAGGTGCAGAATGATCCCGCAAAAAAGAAAGCTTTCGCGGCCATTGATCTTAAAGCTTGGTTTCGGAAAATGCCTTGGCAAAAAGGGAATTCTCCCCTGTCGCTCGCTCCTGCCTACGAAGATTACCTTTTCGAGCAGTGGACACACGGCAATTTTGATGACTATTGGCAGCAAGCAGGCATTTATGCGCAGGGTTTTTATGAGAATTTTCCTGATATTCCCCAACTCTATATGAGTGCCTGGTACGATCCCTACCCCAGAACGGCTGTAGAGAATTATTTAGGACTAGTAGATCAACTATCTGCTCCGGTTTATTTGGTTTTAGGCCCTTGGCTGCACGGCAGTCGAAGTTTCAGCGAGGCGGGCGATGTAGATTTTGGCGCAGAAGCTCGTCTGGAAGAAGGCATTTTTGAAAATTATTTTGAATATCGCCTGCGCTTTTTCAATCATTATTTAAAAGATCAAGGCTCTTTCGAGCAAATTCATCCACCCGTCAAGGTATTTGTAATGGGCGGCGGCTCCGGACGAAAAAATGCTCAGGGCAAGCTAGAGCACGGCGGTTCTTGGCTTCAAGCCAGTAAATTTCCACCCCCGATTACAGAGTTTTTGCCTTATTATTTGCATCAAGATGGAAGCCTTAATTCGCAAGCTCCCACCGCAAAAGAAGCTTTTTTGGAATATACTTATGACCCTCGTGATCCGGTGCCTACCATTGGCGGAGCCATTACTTCGGGGCAACCCCTCATGGAAGGAGGCGCCTATAATCAGGTAGAAGCCGAGGTATTTTTTGGCTCGGAGCTTCCTTACCGACCCTTGAGCGAACGGCCAGATGTATTGGTATTTCAAACAGAACCCTTGCCAAGAACCTTTGAGTTGATTGGCTCTGTCGAGGCTCGGCTTTGGGTAGCTTCGGATGCGCTCGATACAGATTTTACGATCAAGCTCATAGATGTATATCCACCCAATGAAGATTATCCGGAGGGCTATGCCCTGAATCTCTGTGATGGAATTCTGAGAATGCGCTACCGAGATAGTTGGGAAAAACCTGAAATGATGGAGCCGGCTAATATTTATGAAATTAAAATTGAGACTTTTCCGATGGCAAACCTTTTCCAAGTTGGTCATCGGATTCGGGTGGATATTTCCAGTAGTAATTTCCCGCGTTTTGATCTCAATTTCAACACAGGCGAACCCGAAGGGCGGGCTACTCGGGTGCGTGTGGCTCGTAATCGCATTTATACGGGGCAATTGTACCCTTCACGGGTGATTTTGCCTTTTTTTACGCCTGCTTAGGTTTTTAATGAACAAACCCACGAGGCATGGCAGACCTCGCGGGTTTGTGTACAAAAGTCTATCTTAGAATCATTCTTTTCATGTCAATCTCTTGATTATCAGCGATAAGTGCGTAGAGATACACACCTGAACTCAGCGTATTTCCAGCAATTTCTATCTCAGTATTTCCTCTTTCGGAGATGGTAACTTGTTTTAAGGTTTGCCCTTGCATATTGTAAATGTAGAGAGTAGCATTTTGAACCTCTTCGGGCAGGTACATCTTGATTTTGGTCGTCTCATCAAAAGGGTTGGGTTGGTTCTGGTGCAGTTGTGGAAGTTGGAGCAACTCCTCGTTGCCTTCTACACTTTCTAGGGGCTGCTTCTCGATTTGGGCAATTTTGGCCTCTAAGGCTTCAATTTTGGACTCAAAAGTTTGCTTTTGTTCTTTCAAAGCCTCGATCAAAACGGGAATCAGCCCGTCATAATTGACCGCCTTGTAGCCTTCACTATCCTCAACCACGAGTTCGGGAAAGACTTTTTCCACTTCTTGCGCGATTAAGCCTAAGCTTTGCCCTTCGGGTAAATTACGTTCTTCAAATTTTTCTCTCTGGAAGCCATACTGTACGCCACTGAGCTTTTCTAAGCGTGTGAAAGCATTGGGAATACGCTCAATATCCTTTTTAAAGCGTTTGTCTGAGTTGATAAACGTACCGTTGATGAGGGCATTCCCTTGTACCGTGAGTTTTTGGCTGGGGTTTGGCCCTAAGAAGTCGCCAATACCTACGTTGCCATCATTCGCAATGACCAGACGAGCGGTACTGGGGCCGGATACATTTTGTCCCCAGTCGGCGATGATAAACTTACCGTTGTTGGGGCCACTGCCTCGGGTGTAGAAGTAGAAGCTTTTCCAGACATTGCTAAAACCTTCATCGTAGCGTACAATGGCAAAACCGGGATCATTGCGATCACGATCAATGCGGAAGATAGCATTGGTCGCTCTGAGGTGGATCGGTCTTTCTGGATTATTGATTCCGATTCCTAACTGGCCATTTGCGTCTAGGACCATGCGATCGGTACCATTGAGCCAGAGGCGGAAATTTCTATTCCCATCCAAGTAATGATAAGCGCGAATTGCATTCTGTTGCTTATAGCCATAGAAAGGCAAGCCACCGTTCATGTATGCACCCGCGAAACCAGTACCTCCGTCGTATTGAAGACCCGTGGTGCCAGTTCCTCTAATATGTAACTGATAATCAGGATCAATTACGTTAAGACCCACTCGACCATTGGTGAGTCGCATGGCTTCTCGTGCTCCCGTCAATTGTGTACTACCGCTTCCATTGGTGAAAAAAGCCAAACCACCCGTAAAACCCCCGGCATCTACCGACTGAATAAAAGCCGGACGCCACTCGTTACTGGCTCCTCTAGGATCACTCCAAAATTCGATACGACTCGGCGTAAAAACTCCTCCCCCACGGCCTCCTTGTAATCTCAGTGTATTGACCGAAGAGGTAGCATTGTAGAAATCAAAATTTGTGGTCGGAAAGATATTAAAGCCAATATCGCCATTTTGTCTGATGGTAAATCTTCTTTGACTGCTCCCCACAGCGGGGTCGCTTATGAGTTGAATATCTCGTCCTGCATTGACAGTGCCGAATGACCAGCCCTCATTCGTACCAAAGTGACGAAGATCCAGTGATCCTGTGGATGTATTAAATAAAAAATCTCCGCCTTCTACTTGTAATTTAACTCCGGCAAAGGCAGATCCATTGGCACCAATTCGTACATCACCCGAACGCCAAATATTACCCGTGGAAGAGCTCGTACCGAGCCACTGTGCCTGAGCCACCGTGCTGAGCGATAAGAGTAGCAAGAAGCCACAGAGCCTCGAGATCATTTGCTTAAAATAGTAGGATTGCTTGATAGACATGATAGATAAGATTTGATAAGTGCCTACTCTCTTGAAGGCTTTTCGGCAGCGGCCTCCAAGCTGGTTAGAGGTAATGAAGATAGAAAGATGGCTCTTTTTTTCCTAGTAATTTACTGACTTTCAGGCAAAAATGAGGGGAAACCCCTAGGAGTTTCCCCAAGAAAAAAGGAAGCCCAAGGGCTTCCTCTTATTTTGTAAATAAAAATTAGTAACCGGAAGATTCTCTAAAAAGCAGCTCCCAACCAGGCTCGGAAGGCCGAAGATTGATACATCTCTTGGGCATTGTGCCCCACGCCCTCTACCAGAACTTTTTCGTGGACATGAGTATCGGTATAGAAAGTTTCCATGAGTAGAAAGATATTTTCTCCTCTTCGAAAACGATTTTCACCCAGCAGTACGGCCTCACAATCTGAGGTGTTCAAGGTGCCCGTAGTAACCACATCATCGGTGCCTAACAAATAGGTAATTTCCCTCTCTGTCATTTGTTGGCGAAGTGTGGCCTCGGTCGCACCTGTCAAATAAGCAGGCAAACCCACTGCGCCCAAAGGCCATTGATTGAAGGCATTGCAATTATTAACATCCTCAAACTGCTGATTACTAGGATTATAACGAACATCTTCAGGATAATAAAAATACTGGCTATTTGCCACCACGTACTGGAAATCAAGATCTGGATATAAACTTTCGGATTGATTGGCGATCGCGTACACGTGGGTGAACAAGCCACCCGAGGAATGCCCTGTAATGAGGATATTTTTCAGAACTGGAAAACGTGTACTGTCTGCCAATACTTCTATAATCTGATCTATGGCCGCGAAGGAACTGACCTGATTAGCATCACCAGAAACCTGCCCTTCTCGCCAACTGGAAGAAGAGGCCCAGAATAAGTCATCTCCCTGTGCATCTGTATCATCTTTGAAGAAAGGAGCAATCAGCAGGGTATTTTCCGTGAGATTTTCGCTTGTCAAACTATTGACCAGATAAGAAAAATAATTATCTGCGTCCCGATTCACCCCGTGAATGGCAATGACTGCATTCTCGAGTTTTTCCCAACGAGCATTTTCTAAGTTCAAAGGAAAGCTCGAGTAAATATCAAGAGAGCCTGTGCTTCCTGAGCCATTGCTGATCGCCAGGGTTTCTACACAATCTTGATTGGCCGAAAGGCACGGAGGTCTTTCCGTGATAACTCCTTCGCCCGCTACGGTAGTAAAATTGAGCAAAAGTGCTTCCGACAAGGCTTCCTGATTCTGCCCGATCGGGTTCGTACTGACCTGTAGTTGGTAATTGGCGTCAGGGGCGAGATGAGCCTCGATAACAACACGCGTGGACACGTTGGTATAATCAAATTGTAAATTGCTGACTTCCTGACCATTCCCCGTCAGGGAAAAAGCCATCTCAAAGCTACTGGGATCGAGTGCCTCAGAAAAAACCAGGACAAAAGAAGCCGAGGTATCCACATTGGCCGTGCCGTCCGTCAGAGCAGCACCATTCACCTGTGTACTCAGGAGAGAGAGGGAAATATCCCCCACTTCTTCCTCAGAACAGGAAATAAACACGAGTAGAACAAAAAGCGAGAGATATTTTTTCATTTGCATAAAGATCTATTTTTTAAGAAAAATAATTTAGAAGCCAGAACCATTGGTTCTAGTACCTGGCGAGAAGAGTAAAGCCGGATTGGCAGTTCCGTGGAGCGTGAAATCTCCCTCTATATCGGGCGAACGAGTTACCGATTGATCTGAGCCAAAGTCAATCCCGGCTCCATCCACGGTTGAATCAAAGAACAGAAAGACATTTCCTTCTGTATCCAAGATCGTAATGGCGTCGCCTGAGTTGTTGAGGTTCATATTACCCGAACTGGAAACAGCCACTTGCGCTCCTCCGAAATCACCAGAAGGCGCACCTCCTCCGAAGAGTACATAAACGCCATCGGGAGGAATGACCGTTCCGGCTGGAAAGACATGACGAGGGTCTTCTGTACCCAATCGATTGTTGTCAAATAGTCTAAATCCACTGAGATCAACGGCCTCATCAGAATCATTGACAAACTCGATAAATTCGTCTTCAGAAGCACTCCGCGTTCCGTCTCCATTGGCATCGCCAGGAAGGTCACTCGGGGGGTCATATAATACTTCGTTGATCAAGAATCCTCTCCTCACCGGAGGTGCCCCGCCACCTGCAAAATTGCTCCCGTCTGCTTTTTTCCCAGGAGAAAAAACAAGATCAACATTCGCATTCGTATGCAAATCGTAAGCACCATTGATATCTGGATTACGGGTAATGGATTGGTTCTCCCCAAAGCTTAGGCCGGCTCCTTCTACTTGGGTATCAAAGGTCAAGAAGACATTACCCTCGGTATCAAAGATGGTAATTTTATCATCCGCATTATTCAAATTCATATTGCCCGTGCTGCTAGCCGCCACGGTCGCCGTACCAAAATCACCGGAAGGAGAACCCCCTCCAAATAGCACATAAACGCCCAAAGGAGGAATAATCGTACCCTCGGGAAAAACGTGTCGAGGTGTGCCAGTTTCTAGCATATCTGCATCAAACAAAGTAAACCCACTCAAATCTACGGGTTGGTCTGAATCATTGACAAACTCGATGAACTCATCTTCGGAAGCACTGCGCGTACCGTCTCCGTTGGCATCTCCGGCCTCTCCGCCCGGCGGGTCATAGAGTACTTCGTTGATGATAAAGCCTTGATCTGGTGTTCCGTCTCCATTACTGTCAATGTCATCATCTTGGATAGAAATAGAAACCAACTGAGGCTCGATTTCTTCGGCATTGGTAATACTGGCAATACTGACCTCGATCATTTCCGTACCCTCGATTAAGTCATCCTGAACCGCTGTAAGAGCCAAAGAAACTGTATCCTCTCCTGCGGGTATGGTAACTGTAGAATTCGTAACTGTGTAATCTACCTCCTGAGTAGCCGTACCTCCGAAAGCTAAATTTACGGTGACAGTTTCGTCCAAAACTTCACTCAAAACCAAGTTCAAGGTAGCTGCTTCTCCGGCTTCGCTAATGGTATTCAAATCGCTACTCAGGGTTACATTGGCAGGAACAAAAGGCTCCGTGGTAAAACTGAGTGAAAAAGCACTCATCAGGCTTTCTCCTGATTGTCCATAGACCCCCGGCTCCAGCGAGAGCGTGTAGGTAGTTTCAAAACCCAGATCAGTATCATTGGTAATCGTTACCGTAGAATTAGTGTTGGAATACTCCACACTGTAAGCCACTGGATTTCCCCCGCCGCTAAAAGAAAGCGCAGACTCGAAAGCAGCCATATCTAGCGTGTGCGAAAAGATAATCTCGATGCTCACGTCATTAGAAACATCGGCCATTCCCTCTACGACTTGTTCATCGTTGATTTTTTGGGAAAGAATGCGGAGCGTATTGTCCAATACATCGTCATCGTCCTCACAAGCAGTCATCAAAAGACCCGTGCATATGCATATTAATAAAAGAAATTTTCTCAGGTAATTATATTTTTTCATCATTTTTAAAAGTCAAATTGAGCGATGATCGCGTAACTTAATTGTTAATATCCGTGGGATCAAAGAGATTAGGAATCGGTAGTGGCACATTGGCATTTCTATCCAACTCGGTCTGTGGATACAAGAAGCGTTGGGGTAATTCTGAGCCTACATTTGGCAACACGGGTACGCGCACGTTAGATTCGTTGAGCGTTCTTCTCATATCATTGAAGCCCTCTACCTGACCAAAGAAAGTGATGTATCTCTCCTCTAAAATTTCTCTCAGCAGAGCCTCGTCGGCAGTAAGCCCGTCCATATTCTCGATGCCTCCATTGGCGAAATCGGCTTCTACGTAGGGGTCATACTGGATTTGACTTGGGTCGGCATTGGTCAGATAACCCCCATTGGCCATAAAAGCTCGGAAGTCATTCAAATGATCCAATCCCGTGGCAAATCCCTGAGAGCGAAATCCGGCTTCCGCCAAGATGAGTAGATTTTCCTCGTAGGTTACCATAGGAGCCGGAGCCGTTTGCGCGGCAAAGCCCGTCTCGAAGTTGGGCTGAACACCTACGCTATTCGTCAGAAAATAAAAATTGAAGCGGGCAGTTTCGTCAGTTTTAGAGTTTCCACGGTAGTTGTTGGGAAGGGGGTTAGCGGCGGTATCGGGCTGTACGAGGCTGGTCATAAACTCAGAAACAATCAAATCAGCACCTCTTACCTCCAAGGCAAAAAATTGATAGGTCAGGTTAGAAGCTTCCTGTGCATCGGTATGGGGGCCGTACATTGCATTTTCTAGGGCACTGATTCCTTGCTGGGCGGCGGTGTAGGCCGAGGCATAGTCTCGTACGTGTATATAAAAACGTGCCTTCAAAGTATAAGCCACCTCGATCCAAGGAGTAGGTGCCCCATCAAAATAAACCTCTGAACCCGTAGGCGGACGCCCCGTACCCTCTTGTAGATTCGCGATGGCCTCATCCAACAAGGATTGTACCCCTTCGTAGACGGCGGTCTGATCTTCGTAAACCGGATTGGCGACCTCAATGCGTCCAGCCTCTTGGAAAGGAACATCCCCGTAAAGGGAAGCGGCCATGCCAATAGCCTGTGCTTGTAAAACCTGAGCAATGCCCAGAGTAATCCCCGAGATTCCTTCGTCCATGGCTGCGTTTTCTGTCTCGAGTGCATTACGATAGGTATCCACGTAAACATCAAACCAAAGACTATTGAAATCGCTGGTGGTGAGGCTGTAGTCAGTGAAACCTTGGTGCTGGCGGTCGATGCCCGTGTAGTAGCCACAGAAAATACCCGCCCGACGAGCGGTTTCTCCCGTATTGAGGATAATGTTACCTACTTCGGCTCCGGTCAAAATATTAGAAAAAGAAGCACTCGTAGGGTTATTGGGATCTCGGTTGAGATCGTCTACCAAGTCATTACACGAAGTGAAAAAGAGACCGATTAGAAATATATAGATGAATCGTTTCATTGTCAGTTTTGATTTTTTTTTGAAAAAGGAAATAAGAAAAATTGCCTAGAAGCTGACCAATAGACTAAACAGGTAGGAGCGTGTACCGGGATTGTTGAAGTAATCAATTCCTCGGAAAGCGCTAACGCCAGACAAACTTGTATCGGGATCATTTCCTTCAAAATTTGTCCAGATAATCAGGTTCCTACCCGTGGCGGTCAGTTGCAAATTGCTGACTCCCAGATTATTTTTGAGCCAATCCGAATTCACGGTATAAGAAATGCTTAGTTCGCGAAGTCGTGTCCAGGAGCCATCTTCAATGTAAAGTTCATCATTACCATTGCCAAAGAAGCCTCCTAAGCCATTGTACCAAGATTCTGTTAAGGCCACCGGGCCAGCTCCAAAGTCCGCAACTGTTCCTCGGAAAGTTTCACCAATATTGATGATATTGCCATTAAATTCTACCAAGTTACGTGTGGCGGTTACTTCGTTGGCCGAAGACTCCCATCTACCCAGATCAAACAGTACTGATTTCGTTCCGGCGTAGATATCGGCTCCTTGGAAGGTTTCTAGCAAGACAGAGAGACTGACATTTTTATAAGTGAAGATACTCGTGATAGCACCTTGCCAATCAGGATTAGGATCACCAATTACGCCTTCTAATTCGTCTTGGCGAGGAAATCCATTTTCATCAAATACAATATTACCCTCATCGTCGCGTAGGGTTCTAGAACCCCACAGTACGCCGAAAGGCTCCCCTTCTACGACCCGACCGTCCACGGCTGCTAAGCCCGCACCACCTAAAGACTCGGCTCCTCGGAGGTCGATGATTTCGTTGCGAATTCGGGTATAATTAGAGAGGATATTCCAGCTGAAATTTTCTTTTTTCAAAACCGTAAAACCCAAGTCTAGTTCCAATCCTTGGTTTTCCAGCTCGGCTCCATTGGTATAGACTCGGCTGTAACCTCGGGAATTGGCCACGGGAAAATCTAAGAGCACATCCTCGGTTCGGTTATTAAAGTAGGTCGCGCTAAAAGTGATTCGATCATTTAAGAATCTTAAATCTGTTCCGATCTCAAACTCCTTTTTGCGCTCTGGGTTGAGGGAAGAATTTCCACGCTCAGCACTCGGCACAAAACCTCCGTTGCCGTATAAGCTTAGGTTCAAATCTCCTCCAAACTGATCACCAAAGCTGGGCGAAACGAAAACATTAGAAGTATTGTAGGGGCCAGGTTGTACCCCCACCTCTCCGTAAGACAAACGCAGTTTACCAAAGGAAAAGACATTACTCTTGAGATTGCCTAGCTGGGTAAATTGCCAAGCCAGTGAAACCGAGGGGAAGGCAAAGACATTATCTGGCGATTCTCCAAAAGTAGAAGCAGTTTCTACCCGAATCGTACCTGTTAAATAAAGCATATCCCAGAAGGTCAAATCTAAGGAAGAGTAAAAACCATTGCTACGCTCCTCGAAGGTAGCACTCGTCGACTCCGTGTTTTCAGGTAGCGCGTTATCTACATCTCTTACGCCGTCATCTACATCCACAAATTGGATAAAATTAGTAGTCGTCACCCCATTGATAGCACGAGTTCTGGATCGGTAGTTGAAACCCACCAAGAGCGTGCCCCCGAAATTATCAGTAATTTGGCGAGTAGCACGGGCAATGTAATCCATATTGAAAATGGTATTGGTCGCAACGGACTGTTCGTAACGCCCTGTCCGAAAAGCACCCGAAGCAGAACCGGGAGTAAAAAATTCATTCCTTTGCTCAGCGAAATAATCAAGCCCCACTCGTCCGATCAGATCCAGCCATTCCAGAGGAGAAACGGTTAGCTCGAAGCTGGAGATAAAGCGATTGACCTTGGCCTCATTCTCTTGCTCGTTGATTGTCCAGTTGGGGTTATTGTAAGTAGGCGTACCATCTGCGCCCAAGGGTTCTCGGTAAGAGCGATGGCGATTGGGAATGGGTGAAGCGTCTGGCCCTGCAAAATAATCTCCTCGGTAGCCCGTGTTATCAAAATCTGGCGGTGTACGTAGGAGTCCTAAATAAAGACCCGAAGAATTAGCCCCTTTCTGGATTCGGTTTGAGTTGGTACGGCTGTAGCTCGCCGTGGTTTTCAGTTGAATATCTTCGGTGAAGACATGGTCTAGATTCAAGCGGATCGTGGTACGACGATAGTCTGAGTTGTTTCTGATAATACCTTCTTGATCAATATCTCCCACGCTAAAACGAACGGAAGTATTCTTGGTTCCTCCACTTAGGCTGATATTGTTTTCCCAGAAATAGCCATTTTGGAAAATTTGGTCAAAATTTGAATCATCATAAATAGTTTGTGAATTTTTGTTGGTAATGGGATAGTAAACGTTCCCATCTTGATCCACGAAAAACTCTCCCGAGGTGTCAAATTCATCAGGACCGCCAGAGCGGTCAGCAATCCGATCTCCCCAAGAATCTCGTGCCCTCGGATCAAAGATACCATTGTCTCCCTGACCAAATTTGGTTTGGAGTGGGTATTTTCTATTGATTTCATCCAATGAAAAAGTAGAGCGAAAAGTAACTTTCAGCTTGCTATTAAACTCACCGCTTTTGGTGGTAATCAAAATCACCCCGCTGTAAGCTTGCGTACCGTAGAGGGCCGCCGCCGCGGCTCCTTTCAAGACAGAGATACTTTCTATGTCATTGGGGTTGATGTCATTGAGGCGGGATTCTTGGTTTACGCCTCCACTTTCGCTGTTGCCCCTTGATTCATTACTGATCGGGATTCCGTCTACGACGATCAAGGGTTGATTATCTCGGGTAATGGTGGTAACGCCTCGGATTTGAACGTAAGAACCAGCCCCCGGATCACTCGAGTTACGATTCACTCTCACCCCAGAGATTTTACCAGAGAGTGAGTTGCTTAGGGTTGGCTCCCCGGCATTGACCAGTTTCTCACCCTCTACCTGTGAGTTGGCGTAGCCCAATTGGTCTTTATTGGACTTCAAACCCAGTGCGGTTACTACTACTTCTTCCATGAGTTCGGAATCTTCTTCCATGGAGATATTCAGGGTACTGGCATTGCCTACCAATTTACTAACGGCTTTGTAGCCAATGTAGCTAAACCGGAGCGTAGCCTGCTCGTTCTTGACCGAAATGCTGTAGTCCCCGTCAACGGTGGTGACGGTTCCATTGGTCGTACCTTCCTCCAGAATCGTAACTCCCGCGAGTGCTTCGCCGGAGACGTTGGTCACTTTACCCGTGACCGTCCTTTGCCCGTAGCTTTTCAAGCTAGCCAGACAAAGCAGCGTGATGAGTAAAATTTGTATGCGTAACATCATATTAAAAAGTTTTAGGATGATTATTCTTGAATAAAATTTTGGGGGAAGCTCATGGGATCGAACTCCCAGAAATAAGGAAGTAAATAGTAAATGCAGAGCGTCAGAATGAGGATAGAAATAAGATTCATCCAGATTCCTGCCTTGACCATATCTAGCATCTTCAAGTAACCCGAGCCAAAGACCACCGCGTTAGGAGGGGTAGCCACGGGAAGCATAAAGGCACAGGAGGCGGCCATAGTAGCACCTACCATCAAAATGTAAGGATGAATATCAATGGCCAGCGCCAAAGGAGCCAAGATGGGCAACAGCATGGCGGTAGTCGCCAAGTTAGAGGTAATCTCCGTGAGGAAATTGACTGCTGCTACGATTACCACCAAGAGTACGATCAGGGAAGCTCCATCCAATAGTGTCATTTGACTCCCGATCCACACAGCCAAGCCCGTAGCTTTAAAAGCCTGCGCCAGTGCCAAACCGCCCCCAAAGAGAAAAAGAATGCCCCAAGGTAACTTCACGGCTTCTTCCCAAGTAATGATGGCTCGTTCTTTCTCGGGCGAAGCCGGGATCACAAACAAGACCAGGCCCGCGGTCACGGCGATAATGGTATCATCTATATCCGGAATGAATTGTTGCAGGAGGAAAGAGCGGCTGATCCAAGCCACGGCCGTGCCAGCGAATACAATCAGAACCATCTTCTCTTCGTAGCTCATTTTGCCCAGTCGCTGGAGTTGCTTTTTGATTTCAGGCTTGCCTCCCGGGAAAGAAGAGGTTTGCAAGCTAAAAGCAAAATCGGTCAGGTATTTCCAACAAATAAACAGCAGTACCACCGAAACCGGCAGGGCAAACATAGTCCAAGTCGCGAAGCTAATCTCAACCCCGTACTGCTCCTCCAAGATACCCGCCAAAACCAAATTGGGAGGCGTACCAATCAGGGTAGCGACGCCCCCGATGGAAGCACTGTAGGCAATGGCCAGCATCAGCATTTTACCAAAAATGCTATTATCTTCCTGACTGGTTTCAGCGTTTTCTCTAAGCTGAGAAACAATGGCCATACCGATGGGAATCATCATCACCGAAGTGGCCGTGTTAGAAATCCACATAGACAAGAAAGCCGTGGCAATCATGAAACCCAAAACGATTCGCTTCATATTCGTGCCGATGAGGGTAATGATATTGAGGGCAATGCGCTTATGCAAGTCCCAACGCTCGATGGCAATAGCTAGCAAGAAGCCTCCCACATAAAGGAAAATATACTTATGCCCAAAAGAAGCCGTGGTTTCTGATAGGCTCAGCCCTCCCGAGAGGGGAAATAGCACGATGGGAAGCAGGGAAGTAACCGCGATCGGAATCGCCTCCGTGATCCACCACGTGGCAATCCAAAAAGTACTGGCCAATACCACGTGCCCCTCAGGACTCAGCCCCTCCAGATGGAGAAAACGGACAATGAGTAGAAACAAAATCGGACCGAGTAATACGCCGATCGTCTTGGAATGATTATTTTGCTTTGGCATTTAGTCAGTTTGTCTTTGAATGATCTCTTGGGCTACTTTTTGGCAGAAAAGAGCATCCTCTTTGGATTGAATATTTAGATAGAGTTTTTCGCCGTTTTGATCTTGGCTAGTAATCCGGTGAGGGAGCCCCACGGGTGATTTGCCAGTCAGGACGCTATAAAACACGCAGGCACTTAAATAAGAACCCAAGGGAGAAGGATGGCTTTGGTCTTTATCATAGAGTGCTAGATCGGGGCGGAGTGATCTGGCTCTTTGCCAAGCCAAACCCACGGGTACGATTTGGGCGTTGATCTTTTCGGCAAGCTCTGTATATTTATTAGTGATCGTGGCTTGCATGTAGGGATCATAGGCTCTGGCCCAAGTCATGTACAAGTAGATGCGCGCTTGCTTGGCCTGAATTTCTTGGCCGAAGAGCTGCCCATAATACATCAAACTGTCTGGCTGCTCGAGTGCGCGCATGCTGTGATCTTGGAGAATGATTGCATCATAGTTTCCCTCGCGGATGAGATCCAGTGAGCTTAAATTTTTTTCGCCCTTCCAGTGTTGCCCTAAGTTGGAGCCACCACTAGTAGATTGTCGAGTTTGCAAAGAGATGTCTTGATGTTCAGCTAGGGCGGCTACCTGCTGAGGAAGATTCCAAAAATAGGTATAACTATTTCCAATAAATAGCACTTTATTGGGAGAGGGGCTTTGCGCAGAAACTCGGAAGGAGCCAAAAAAAATAATGAAGTATAGGATTATCTGTTTCCTGTTTTTCATTTCTATTACTTATGTTATAATTTTCATTAGTTTTATCATAATGCAATAATAAGGGATTCATTTGAATAGAGGCAAATTTTTTTATCTAAAAATAAAATTTTACAGAATTTCATACTGTTTTACACCTTTTTACACGTGTATTTAGGCTATGAAGCAAAATTTAAGAGAAAAGTTTATTGCCAAACTGGAAGAAAAGTACGGAACTTGGAACAAAACCACCTCACGATTCGGGGTAACGGCTTTTGGCACGATCTCGAAGGAATTGAGTATTAGTGCCAGTCAATTTTCTAAACTAATTTACGGCACGGCCACGGAGGGAATGTACGAGCGCTCCATCGAGAATATCAACCGCCTGCTCCAGCGAGAATCCATTCGCAAAGAGCTGGACGAGGTCCTCTTGGTCAATACCCAGCTGAAAGAAAATCTTGCCAAACAAAAGTACAAACGCACCAGTTGGAAGAAAATACTTTTTTATAGCCTTGCCTCTCTCTTGTTGGGAGCATTAGCCACGGTCTGGTGGATGCACGAACCCAAAAAGGTTGAAGAAAATACCCTAGCCCGAGAAGGCGTCCATCCCTTGTCCCTTTATTTTGATCAGGAATTCAATGCGAGTTTTAACTCTCCCTACCTAGACATCACCGAGGTACAAGATTATTGCCCCTGTAGTGCTTACGAAGGTACTTGGTCATTGAGTGAGTCGTATAAGTTACCCCTGCCCGGCTCGGGAAAACCAGGCTTGTACTATTTGGCCAAAGAGGCCGATGTACGCATGAAATGCGCAAGATTTGACACGGTTCAGGTAGGAAAGGGAAGGGTTTTGAAAGGGTATGAATACCTCGTTAATGAAATCTGGGTGGATACCCGAATGACCCCCATTTCTCCCAAGTATTTTAATAAGGAAACCAAAACCTTTACACGAGAATTCGAGGAACTGGTGTTCGAGGATAATCCCCAGTTCAAGAAAGTAGCCACGATTCATTCCTTTTTTACCGATAAATTCGAAATTTACCCAGACTCGATTGTGCGCAAAGGCGAACCCTGTGGACGCTATGCCTCAGATGTTGACCAGAAATTAGTAGCTGAGTATGAGATTGATATTAGATATATCTTGAATAATGTCCTGGGAAATCTCACGACGACTGACTGCTCCTCCACTCCCAATCCTTTCTGTAATCCTAATGATCTAAAAGAAAAAGAAAGCGTGATTAGCTTCCATTGTCTCTACACGATTGACACTGAGAATCTGGGCATTGGCGGAGGCTACCCCTACCAGAAAGGATACCGACTCGAGAAGCAAAGCTATGCCGATAATCTTATTTGTTATTGTGAAAGAGAAGAAGAGCAGTAAAATCTAAACCCCAAACAACCGATGGTAATCTGCCCCAAATGCGAAAGACCGCTTCCCAAAGCCAATGCCTGGCATTACTGCGAGAAAGTAGAACTAGATAGCCTCTTCGAAGGCAGAGACCCCGAATTGATCTGGACTTTTGATGGTATCTTGGCTGAAGTAGCCGATTGGGAAGGCGTATCCGTGAGTGCTACTAAGAATTGTGTCGTTTTTGTGAGAAATAAAACTTTTTTAGTGGTAAAGCCCATGAAAAAAGCACTGGATATAAAATTTTACTCCGCTGAACCACTTGAAGATGCCTCTCTGCACAAATCCACTCCCTGGAACCGTAAATACGCCAATCACCTCCGCCTCAAAACTCGCAAAGAACTAGACGGGCGTTTCTTCTTGTATTTTAAGCAGTCTTACGAGATGTCTTGAACTTAATACCAGCGATTATACGCATCTGAGTGCTACGAGTGAATCTACTTTTAAAAAGAAGTCCAAAGCCAAATTTAATACCAATTCATCTCTATGATGTGTATGCTTAAATGGAAGTGGATTTTCCGCTGGAATACCCCGAAAGTCCTCTGTGTCTCTGTGTTTGAATAAGCCATTCAGACGTATGCACAGGGAATATAGATGGGTATAAAATCAAATCAGAGCAGCCAAGCCTTGACCTGGCTGTTCTGAGTAAAAAAACTAAGCGATAAACCTTTCTCTGATAATTTTGCCCTCTTCCCAATCCTGAATGGCCACTTGGATTACTTTCAAGGGACCATTATCGGCATGGTCAAAATCGAGCGACCAAGCCAAGAAGCTGCGGTTGCCTTTCACGATTTTACCCAAGGCACTAAAGTCTCTCACATTGGAGACCTTGGAGAGCAGCTCCAGACCCACCTGGCGATTTTGTTCCTTGCCCAGCACGGGCTGACCGTCCAGGTCGGTCTTTTCTAATTTTTCGTGATAAAACTGTTCGAAGGCTTCCATAGGTTTGCCTGCTTCTACGAGGGCGATTAGTTCGTTGAGAGCGGTGGAAATTTGCTGTTCGTTCATGATTTTAAGAATTGAATTTGTTAAAAAATGATTTGAGAATTCGTAAATGAGAATAAAATTGAATGTGGAAAGATATTCCAGTCTAAACCAATCTCGCACCCGCATCAACGTGCAGGATTTCGCCTGTGATGGCTCGATTTTGCATCAGGAAGAGTACAGCCTGAGCGATTTCTTCGGGTTCTACGATTCGCTTGAGAAGCATATTTTCGGCTACTCCCCTCAGCACTTCTTCCTTGTTTTCGCCCAGTACCTGGTCCCACATGGGCGTATTCACATAGCCCGGAGAGATGGCATTAAAGCGAATCGGAGCCAACTCCAAGGCCATCACGCGAGCCAATTGCTCAGCCGCGGCTGTTCCGACGCCCGATACCCAAGCTCCCGGCACGGGGCGGTCGGTAGACAAACCTCCGGTGAAAATAAAAGAACCACCGGGCTTCATCTTGGGAGCAGCCGCCCGGATGGCATAAACACTGCCCACAAGTCGCAGCTCGATGGGTTTGATTTGTTCAGGAACCGTACCCTCTAGGATACTACCCAACCGCGTACTACCTGCGGCTACGAACACATGGTCAATCGCTTCAAATTGATCAAAAAAATGCTGTACCGCGGCTTCGTCTTGTATGTCCAGTGCTTGCCCCTGAGCCAAGGGAAGCCTCTCGAGAGCCGTGGCAGTGGTTTCTTCCCGAAGTCCGGTGAGACTTACTTGGGCTCCGGCCTCGAGAGCCAATTGAGCCGTAGCGAAGCCCATCCCTGAGCTTCCTCCAAGAATGATGATTTGTTGATTTTTCATTTTACGAAAATTTGCTTTGATCTTGCGACAAAGGTAGATTCTAGTTACCTTGCTTACAAATCATCAAGTACCTACAATTAAGTAAGTAGCCTCATGCGAAAAACGACCTCCACCAATTACGCCAATGAGCAATCCATCGTGGATAACTGCCCCATTACCAGCACCATGCAAGCCATCGGCGGGCGTTGGAAATTGGTCATTATCTGGCATTTGAAAGGAAAACCCCTGCGTTATGGAGAATTAAAGAGAGCCATTCCTTTGATCTCGGAGAAAATGCTCATTCAGCAATTAAAAGCTCTCGTAGCAAGTGGCTGGGTAATCAAAAATGATTATCAAGAAATTCCACCCCGTACCGATTATCGGCTAAGCGAGCTTGGAAAATCTTTTGTGCCGATTTTAGAAAGTATCTACGAATGGGGAATAGACAATAAGATCACTGAGCAAATCCAAACTGATTCTAAATAAGCAGTGCTTTCGCGGAAGAGGCTGCCTTAATATCCGAATTTCCTTTTTTTAATTATATTTACTCCAAAATTAAATTGCGTGACTCAGTGCGATTCATGTTACTTCTCACTCTGACCAGAAATTTAAATGTGATGCGAAAAGTCCTGCTCAAGCTCGGGATGATCCTTTTGCTGGGAACACAGAGCCTCTTCTGTCTCGGTCAAAATCGGAACGTGGACTCACTCAAACGACTGCTGGGCGAGCTACCCGACTCTGCCAAAATGAACATTTATCACAAATTAGGCTCCATCTACCGAAGCCAAGGCTCTGATTCTTGCTTCTACTATACCCGCCAGGGTCTCGCCCTCGCCTACGCTCTCAATGATCTACACAAGCAGGTAGAACTCCTCAATCAACTGGCGATCAACCACTACGCTCTCCATCCCGACTCGAGTATTTTTTATGCGAAGAAGGGCATCGCAATCGCCGAAAAAAATCAGGATAGCTACGGAAAAATGCAGTTACAAAGCACGCTGTCGGTACTCTATAAAAATCGAGGTGATTTCAAACAAGCCATCGACTGTAGTATTCAAGTACTACGCCTCTGTGAGTCTATCCAAGATACGGCTGGAATCGCCCAGAGTGCTCACTCCCTGAGCCAGACTTATGTCGAGCTTGGAGAATACCCCTCTGCTTTGCGCTATGCCCAAAGAGCAGTCGGTCTTTACTCCCTCCTTCGGGATACTATCAACCTGGCCAACTCTCTTGGCAATCAAGCCCATGTTTATCAAAAGATGGAAGATTGGCCGAATGCGATTCAGATCAATGAGCAGACGCTGAGCCTCATTAAAAACAAAAATCTGAGCCATATAAAAGCAGGTATCAATTTTCACTTGGGACAGATTTACCAAACACAAGGAAAAAATACCCTGGCCAAAGAGAAGTTCCTGAGGGTACTGACCGACGTGCCCAACGTTTATTCCAAAGCCGTCACCCTGCAAGCGCTGGGAGAGGTGGAGTACCTGCTCAATGAAGAAGAAGCTGCCGAAAAATATCTCCTGGAAAGCATCGCCTTGGCCAAAGAATTTGAAGGGCTGGATATCCTGAGAGCCAATTATGAAACCCTCACTCTCTTAGCTGAGAAAAGAGGTAACTTTGCCGAAGCGCTCGATTATCAGCGCCAAGCCATCGCTTTCAAAGATTCTATCTACAATCAAGAAAAAACCAAACAGATTCAGGAAATCAGCACCCAATACGAAGTAGAGAAAAAAGAACAAGCCATCGCCCTGCTCGAAGCTCAAAATCAAGTTCAGGCACTGACCGCAAGTCGCCAGCGTAGTTGGCTGATCATCGCTGTGGCAATCGGAGGGCTGGCGTTGTTGGCGGCTTTCTTGTTTTACCGCCTCTCCGCGCTCCGGCGCAAGAATAATCTGGTACTTGTTCAGCAAAAAAATGAAATTCAAGCCAAGAATGAGCAAATCACAGAGCAAAACCAAACTATCCAACAAGCTCTGGCCGAAAAAGAAATTTTACTCAAAGAAATCCACCATCGGGTCAAAAACAACCTCCAGATCATCTCCAGCCTGATGAATATCCAAGCCCGACAAATCCAGCAACCTGCCTTCCGGCAATGGATCAGCGAGGGGCAAAACCGACTGCTGGCCATGGCCGAAGTGCACCAAAACCTCTACCAACTGAGCAATCTGAGCGAAGTACCATTCAAGCCCTATGTCAGCGAGTTGGGCAGCCGCCTGATTGATGCCTATGCCTCCGAAGAGGACATCCATTTGGCCGTAGAAGCGGAGAACTATGCCTTCAAAATTGACCAGATCATTCCCATTGGCCTCATTATCAATGAACTGATCACGAATGCGGTCAAATATGCTTTTGAAGATTACAGTCAAGCCCAAATCCGCATCGCTCTGCAAATGACCCCTGAATCTCATTACGCGCTGGAAATAGCAGACAATGGAATTGGGTTGCCCACCGGACTATTTGAGGACAAACAACAACAAGGAACTGGCTGGCGCTTGGTGCATATGCTCGTTCGTCAGCTCTATGGCTCCATTGAGCACCAAAATCAGCCAGGGGCACGTTTTCAGATTCTTTTTCCTGCCTAAATAAAACTGGTTTGATGATGGAAAAGCTCAAGGTACTTATCGTAGAAGACGAACAAATCATTGCCTCTGACTTACAAGACTTACTTCAGGAATATGGCTATGAGGTGTCAGCCATCGCCCGAAGTTATCAGGAAGGGCTTTATTTTTTGGAAAAATGCTCTCCAGATATTGCCCTGATAGATATTGTTTTGCACCGTACCGAAGCACCCAAGTCCGATGCCCTCGATGGCATTCACTTGGCCGAAAAAATCCGGGATCAATACCAGATTCCCTTTATTTATATCTCCTCGCACACCGACCCTCAGACCTTACAACGAGCCAAAGCGACCTTGCCCAATGCCTACTTGGTCAAGCCTTTCCATAATGAACAGGTATTCGCCGCCATGGAAACCGCTCTGTTCAGCTTTGCCCATCAAGAGCAGGCCGATCAGGTGGAAGAAGAGGCAAACCCAACCTCAGGAAGCTTACCACCTCCCGTAAAACGCTGTGTGGATTATATTGAGTCTAATAGCATAGAAGCCATTTCTTTGCAAGAGTTAGCCCGGCAGAACCAGATGAACAAATTCCACCTGGCACGCCTGTTCAAAAAGCACGTCGGTCAATCTCCTTATCAATATCTGCTCAAGTGTAGGATTGATCAGGCCTGTGTCCTGCTTCGTGAGAGCGAAGAGAGCATCTTCCAAATTGCTTTGCAGGTGGGCTATGAAAATCACAGCAATTTCAACAAAACCTTCAAGAAATTCATTGGTCTGAGCCCCTTACAGTACCGACAAAAAAATCGTTAGCCCTTTTCACTTCAGGATGAGCTAAAGTCAAGATTCGACAAGCCCAGTCAACTATTGAGAGGTTTGCCGCCGGGGGCTTGCTTACCTTTGTTTTAAGCAAATAAAAAAAGGCTTTCCTAAAATTTGGGAGAAGAATCAGTTCTATTTTAGCTGAAAACGATATAACCCTGAAAACCAAATAAGCCTACATCATCAGCCTGACTTACCCTTTTTGAAAGCCCATAAACCTAGGGGACTGCGCAGCCCGGGTTTGCTTCGTAATTTATTTTTTAACAAAAAAAATCACAATCTTATGAATCTTTTAAGCATTTTCTTATTGAGTTTAGCATCTCTCAGCCTTTTGAGTATACAGGCCAAAGGCCAAAAGATCAACAACTCGGCTGGAAACAAACTGGACGAAACCGAGCGAAAAAACTTAGAAACCGCCATTCGTTTTATTGAAGATGGGCTGCAAAAGCACGATATGAACGTATTTGATGAATGCGTAGCCACCGATGCCACCATCATCACTGGCCTTAAGCCCTCCGGCCCCATCGAGGGAATTGAAGAATACAAGCAAGTTTTTACTGCCTTTGCCGAAGCCTGGCCCAGCCGTGGTCTGACCGTTACTGAGAGTTTTGCTGCGGGCAACAAAGTCGTGATTCGCTTCAATTCTATCAATGCCTTCAAAAAAACTTATTATGGCATGGAACCTACCAATCAGGTAGCCTCCCTCCAAGAAGTACACGTGATGACCTTTGAAAACGGCAAAATCATTAACAATGTCGTGGCCGCAGAAAATCTGGAGTACGAGTATATCCTCTACCCACTCCTCAAAGAGGGCATTCTAGCCAATGTAAAAACCGAGGATCAGTAAAAGGAGGGAACAAGGAAGCCACACCGGGCTTCCTTCCTCTTACCTACTATGAAATATCTGAGTATCGGGTTCGTCTGCTTGGTTTCGCTCGCGGGTCAGGCACAGAGTTTAGAAGTCGCCCCTGGCCATCAATTCACCGCCGTAGATTTGCAATGGTTGAAACCTTTCAATCAAAACTTACCAGAACTATTGTTCTACACTCGGAGTCGCTATCAAGTGGATTACGAAGACCAAACGAGCTATTTTATTTCCCTCATTACGGCTTATCAATTGCTGGCCAAGGACAAAATCGGGCTGGCCACCGAAATTATCGCCGATGATTTTGGGATGACCTACAAAGGAGGGCTCCAATACCTCGATGCCCACGAACGGAAGCTTTGGTACACTTGGATCAATGTGGGCTACTCGGATCAAATGCTCTATGGTTGGTTCATTTTGATTCGCTATTTGCCCAAGCTGAGCGAGCACTGGAGTCTTTATTTCCAGCTAGAACTGGTCAATAATTTCAAGCGAGAAGGCAATTTATTTGCTGCCCAAAGACCAAGATTTGGTCTGGATTATCGGGGAATTCAATTTGGAGCCGCCTGCGATTTGAGTCAAGTCGGTACCGAGTGGAGCAACCTTTCTAATTATGGTTTTTTTCTGAGAAAAGATTTTTAATACATCCAAATCATGAAAACACAACAAGTTGTAGAGTTGATTCGCTTTCGGGTCAAGCCTGAAAAAGTACAAGATTTTCTGAGCGAACGCAAGCAAGTAGATGATTTTGTACAAAGCCTCGAGGGTTTCCTCAGTACAGAGATTTTCCAAATGCCAGAGCAACAATGGCTCATGCAAATCACCTGGGAGAGTCAGGCAAAGCTGGAATCCATTCTGCCCATCACCGAAGCCTCTCCTGAAATCTCTCGCTGGATTGAGAAAAACGCCGAGTTTGTCTCCTACGAAATAGGCCTGCAACGTTATGTACACTCGCTTTAAACGCTTTTTTTATTTTTATTTTGAAGGAGAAGTTCCTATCTTTATTTGTAATAAAATAAGCACGAGACAATCATGGAAAATCATCTTCGGCAAGCTAGCAACGCCATCTATACCTATGTCTGGGGGATGGATCAGTAGGATTGGGAGCAGGCGACCCAGTACTTTGATCAGGAGATAAACATCGATTACAGCTAGGTGGGTGGCCGCCTGATTTATGCACGAAAAGAAACAGTTGGCACGTGCTTTCTACGCAGAAGATGGAAGCGTAAAGTACAGCAACGTTTTCTATGGAGTCAAAGGTATGCCAGAAGCAGTGAAAACAGGAGCGACCAAGCTTCATCCTGACTTCAAGATCGTGTCGGCAGGTTACACTAAAATTTTATCCTCTCAAAAAGAAGGCTATCAAGTAAACCTGCCGAAAGGAACCCAAAAAGTTGAGCTTTGGCTAGATGCTCAGGGGAACGAACTCAGTAAGGAGTACATCGCTGAGGCTTTTAAAGACCTCTGGAGCTTAGATACACAGTAATGCTAAGCATTGCTCTTGGTTCAAGTATCCTTTGCTTGAACCAAGGCTTCAAAGGGCACACTGCATTTTGATCGAACCCGGAAAGCCCTCCAAACCAAATTGGCTTGTGTCATAGGTATCTTCTATAATCCACTCGACCGGAGCTAAAGCAAAAGGAGATTGCTCGGCTCCGTTTCAGTATACTAAGGGAACAGAATTCCTAACCAGCACTGCCACAGTTTTTTTTATGGATTTCCTTGGATCTACGAGGAGAGGTTTGCGGATCTTAGCCTCAAGCATCAATTTTCTGAGGCATGTTGTAACCCCTTCACCTTTCTTCCAGTATGCAATCAATAAAGGAAAAATCGCCCCATGACTTCTTTACAAAAAAACTTTCAGGTTTGGACACTCAGGGGAGGCTGGCTCCTGATGACTTTGATGGCCGGCCTGCTCTTTTACACCACCACTTTCTATCTTTCTTTAAAAACTGATATTGGTTTTTTACTGGCCAAACAAGATTTTGTCGCAGATGTGCTTTGGATGAGTGCCTTCTATATGCATATCACGGGCAGCATGCTCTGCCTCATCATTGGCCCCTTTCAGTTTATTCCTTCACTGCGTCAGCAAACACTTTCTTGGCATCGGAACTTGGGGAAGATTTACGTAGGCGCTATCTTGTTGGTGGCAGGGCCGAGTGGCTTGTACATGTCTTTTTTTGCCAACGGGGGGATAGGCGCCGTCATTGGTTTTTTGATTCTTTCTATACTTTGGTGGGGCACTACTTATTTAGCTTACCGAGCAATCCGACTTCGGGACTTGAAGGCGCATCGCCGGTGGATGCTCCGTAGTTATGCCCTCACGTTTTCGGCGGTCACGCTGAGAACTTGGGTTCCCATTTTGTCACTTTGGTTTTTGATGGATCACCCCACCATTATCATCGTAACTTCTTGGCTCAATTGGATTCCTAACTTACTGATCGCTGAACTTATCTTAATTTTTTGTTCTAAAAATCTTTGATGGTACAACATTTTGGGTCGTTTTCGTTAATTAAAGTAAACACCAACCCTAAAATCCACTATGAGTAATCGAAGATTAATTCTGACCACCGTGCTATCGATCTTAATCACCGCCTTATTATTTGCTGTGGTTTCTTTTCGGTCTTTTCGCAAACCACCGTCTCTTTCTGAGAAACCCTTAGCAAACCCTGAGGTAGAATCTACCTCAAAAAAGCCTTTGGCTAGCCCTCAGTATTTAACTGAGAAAGGCGATCAACTTATTCGCAGTACGCTGATTCAGCCACTACAAACGAAGCTGGGCATTCGGGTGGATAAAAAGTCCTTCAGCCGTTGCCCCAGCGGATTAGGTTATTACATCGTGCTAGAACCTCATGCTAATCGGCATTATTTTCAAGGCACTGTAGAAAATTACAGAGGCTGTCAGGGAAAACGCGTTTGTAGCTTCCGCTTGAATGAAGATGAAAATCAGCTAGAAGTTTGGTCTAAAAGCCAGCATCGCTTCTTGGGTGTCAAACGCTGGCTTGCCACGAATGAGGCTCTGGCTCTATCTGCTCAGTAGTTCATTTCGTAGGCTAGCCATTACTATGCAAATCATTCATTTCTTAATGAGTGTGCCGGATTAATTAGGGCAGCTCTCAGTGCTTGGTAGCTGATAGCTAACAAGGCCACGATGATGACGGTCAGACTTGCCCAAAAAAAGCTTCCCCAACCAATCTCAATACGGTAAGCAAAGTCTTGTAACCACTGCCGCATTATCCAATACGCCAACGGAGCCGCTACCAAAAACGAGAGCACAATGATACGTAGGTATTCTCGTGAGAGCAAAATAAATATTTGCCAAACCGAAGCTCCCATTACTTTGCGAATACCGATTTCTTTCACTCTGCTTCGAGCAGAAAAAGTAGCCAAACCGATCAACCCCAAAGTAGCAATAAACAGCGCTAATCCTGTAAAAATAGTCAAAATCTTGCCTGTTTTTTGCTCCTCTCGGTAGGTCATCGCGTAGATTCGGTCTAAAAAATTATACTCAAGTGGAAGATGAGGAGCTAATTCCTGCCAAACATTTTCTATGTGTTTTAATACAAGTGGCAGTTGAGAAGCTTGCCCCGTGCGAACGGTCATGAGGTGATGGCTATTGGTAAAAACGTCTGCTCCAAAGTGAAAAATGGCCAGAGGGCCAATCGGAAACTGCAGTGAGGCATAGTGGAAGTCTTCTACCACACCCATGACTCGGAATGACTGTCCGTAATGAATCAAATTTTTGCCCAGAGCCTCTTCGGCTTTCCAACCCAATACTTCCAATCCTTTTTGGTTAAGAATCACCTGGTCGCTATCAGCCATCTGTTCAGGAGAAAAACTTTGTCCCACCTGCATATTAAAATCGAGCGTACTCAGATAATAATCATCCACCACTAAACAACTAAAAGGCACACTGTTGCTCTGCGGGCTTGCTTGAAAGTAATCTTGATTCCAAATAAACGGAGGTGAAGTATCTGAAGTGCCAGCTGCGATGATATGGCTGTGCTTCAAAATTTTTTTACGAAAAGTCTCTTGTTGTGCTCCTAGCCTTTCCACTTTGGAAATAACGATCAAGCCTGAGCTATCAAATCCTAGCTTTTTTTGTTGCCAATAATTCAATTGACGATAGAGAATCAGCGAAGAAATAATTAACAAAATAGAGACACTAAACTGCAAAAAAACCAGAAAATCACGAGAAAATCTACCCCTGCTTCCCATATTAATTTGCCCCTTGAGTACACGAGTAGGCTGAAAACGGGTCAAGTAAAAAGCAGGATAGACTCCCGCCAAGATACCTACAATGAAAGGTAACAGCAAAAGAGGAATGATTAGCTGAAAATGTACAAACGTCAACAGGCTTAACGACTTATCAACCAAACGGTTAAAAGGGAGTAAACAAATCTCGGTTAGAACCAAGGCCAAAGTGGTCGCCATCAGACCATACAAGCAGGCTTCTCGCAAGAATTGGAAAACCAGTGCTTTTCTGCCTGAGCCTAACACCTTGCGTACCCCTACTTCTTTGGCTCTTTGAAAGGAACGAGCCGTAGATAAATTGACAAAGTTGATACACGAAAGCAAGATAATCAAAAGAGCAATGGCTGAGAATACATATATGTATCTAATATCACCCTTTGGTCCAATGCGATTACCCGATTCCTCTGAATGTAGATACACCCCATCCAGAGGTTCAGCGTAGAGATGCCATTTTTCGGCGTTTTTGCCAAATCGCTGGTAAGAGTCTCCAAACAGCTTTTGGATGGAAGCCCCTACGTTCTGAGCCGGCACCTTGGCTAGTTTGGAATTTAGTGCCTCCAGAGAAGTATTTTGCTTTGCTTTGATATAAGTTACGAAGGTAGTCCAAATCCAACTCCACGACCTCTCTTCTACCAAGGGGAGCGAATTCATAGAAATCAACATATCAAACTGAATGTGCGAATGCGTAGGCACATCTGCTAAAATTCCTCTTACCTCAAAAACTTCTTCATAAGCTCCGTTAGAAAGGGTCAAACGCTTGCCCACGGCGTCTTCGCCTCCAAAATAACGCCGTGCCGCACTGTTGGTAAGGACAATAGAATAAGGAAGCTTGAGTGCCTGATTCGTAGCTCCCCGAAGCATGGGAAAATCAAAAATTTGAAAAAAATTAGAATCTACGGCCAGTATTTGTTTTTCGTCGAAAGTTTGATCGGGCTGATCCTCTGAGAAAACTAAAAAATCTCCCTCAGGATGTATCCGCGTAACGACTTCTACTTCTGGAATATCTTGCAGCAGGGCAGCCGAGGCGGCTGGCCCGAGTGCATCTAAGCGATGAGGCTCTTCTGCCCAAATATTTGTCTGGGTAACTCGATAGATTCGCTCTCGATCCTGATGGAATTGGTCGTAACTAGTTTCATCTTTCAAGTACAAAAAAATCATCAGGAAAGCACTTAACCCGATCGCTAAACCCAGAACATTGAGGAAGGAAAAAAATTTGTGCCGCCACATATCACGCAGGGCTACTAGTATATGGTTTTTAAGCATTGTCTTTATCTGTTGGCTCGATTGATTGAGGCCAAATATCATACCCAGCAATTAAAACATTGACAGTCAATTACTTAAAAACCATAAAACAAAATCAGGGTGTTCTCTACAGCACACCTCTGTACCCTAGCGAACAGCTTTTGCCCGGTACGCTTGGACTGACGTTGACGAATGGTCAGCAGAAAACTATTGATAAATCGTGCTTTCCCACCAAGTATCCTGCGGTAGAAAGTCTAATAGTTGTTGGTCTGCCACTTGAAATACCAGATCTGCCTGCGGTACATTTTCATCTTGGAAACGTTGATACCACCAAGCTTCATAGTCTTCATCATTGAGGTTGGCAGGTTCGGGTTTCCAAGGAAAATTCAGTTTATTCTCTAATTTTACCTGACTGATGAGTTCATTGGCTTTTTCTTGTAAGGCAGGGAGGTCTTCGGGCATCATCACGAAAGGTTGTCCTTTGCCGTCGCTGCCCCAGGCTTGGATCCGTTGTCCTTTCCAGAAGGGCTGATCCTCACTTTGAATTCTTCGGTAATCTTGCTTGCTGATAGCCTCACGATAACCGTTGGCCATGCGCTCTAAGAGTTTCCATTGCTGGCTGTATTGCGCATTTTCAGCTCGTTGCTGTGCCTCTTCTGGAGAAATAGGCAGGTAGCTTTCATCCTTGAAGAAAAACCCGTGCAGCATGTTGCGCCAGGCTTCTATCAAAATATTAAGGGCAAAGGTTTTGGTATCAGGGATTTCATTCACGTCTGGGTGTACTATATAAATACGTGTAGAGACTTGTGGCGGAATGATGGCCTTGATATGAATTTTATACAAAGAAGATGACATAGATTTGGGATTTGAGTCTAGAAATCAAGATAAACAACACACGTGTTGTGGATAGTCATATTTAGCTTCTTCACGCAGAAAACGCAAATAAACCAAATGATCAAAAGATGTGTGTACTTAAAATTAGAATCTACCTGTGTGAAGGGTAAAAAACTCGTGTGTAATGATGTGTTTTATTGATCCAGACTCAACACAAGGGAAGAATATTATGTTTCGTTTATTACGACGAATACCTGAGATGAGTTTCAAAGTTAAGAAAGATCAGATCAATCGTATTTTTAAAATAAATTTATTCAGACTCAAACTGACAAACTATTGGGTAGCAAAGAAAGAAGACTTAGAGAAAAAATCAGGAGAAGCCATCATATCATCGATGCAGCCGAAGAAGTAATTTTTAGCCAGGGCATCCTCAATACCTCCATGGCCGACATTGCCAAACAAGCCGAATTGGGCAAATCTACCCTCTACAATTATTTCAAGAGTAAAGAAGAAATCTTGCTGGCGATCCATGAGCGAGCGCACGATCTGCTTGCTTCGCATTTTGAGCAAGTGGTCAAAGAGCACGAACTTGGCTCAGATCAAGTAAGAGCTATCGGCCGCGCCTATTTTGCCTTCGCTCGGCAGTACCCCAATTATTTCAAGATGGTTTCCAGGTTCGAGTTTAACGAAAGTGAATTACCCCCCCAAGATGTGATGTCGAATGTCAAGAGAGTGGATCAAATCTTGGTGCAGTCTATTCGCCGAGGCATAGAAGATGGCTCCCTGCGGACTGACCTGCGCCCCGAAAATATTTCCAAAACCCTCTGGGCAATGGCCACGGGTGTTTCACAGATGCTAGACTTAAAAGGAGAAATGTTTCTCAAACGTCTAGAAATTCAGCCCGAAGATATTGCAGAAACCTTCTTTGCTATTATCCAATCCGGGCTTAAGGTATCTAGCTAAAGATTCAAACTAGCCGCTACTTGAGATCATAAAAACGAATGCTCCACATACCCCGCAAATCTCCAACTTGGTAATTGATGGCTTGATCTTGAGGATACAATTGTTTGACTAATTGATAATCCTTTTCTTTGATCTGTTCGCCTACTTTCCCGTGGCAATTCAGGCAGAGTGGCTTCACTAAAATAGGTGCGTTAAACTGGATTTGTTTTGCTTGCAAACCATTCCCTTCTATCACGGCCAAGCGAGGTTTAGGTTCCTTGCCACTTTCTATAGTTTGCTGGTATGCCTCCAAGATTTCCGTCTCTAGCGGGTCGGGGGCATCTACAGGATTGCGAGGCTTTCGGCTCACCCTTTTGATCACCACTTGATGCGCCTGCGAGAGGGAATCCATGATCGAGAGTGCCTGAAGATTGCAGTATTTAACGGCGTGCGGCACACCGCCCTGTTTTAGGGCAGTTTTTAGCTCTTGGCTAAGCGCACCAAAACTAGCCTGAGCAATGGCTTTTCCTTCCTGCAAATATTTTTGCTTTTCTTCGGGAGAGAGCGAAGAGGAAGAATCTGAAGAGCAATTTGCCAGAGTCAGAAAAAAGACAAATGAGAATCGCTTGATATTTTTCATACTATATGAAATTAAAAGAAGCATTATTGTTATGATTACCAAAAAAAAACCACCCACTCTTGGAAAAACTTTATGGTTTACAATATTCTATCTAAATTTGTTCGTCCACCAAATAACATAGCTGACCTTGAAATTATCTGTACCCAAAGAGACACAAACTGGAGAAAATAGAGTAGCTCTGAGCCCTGACGTAGCCAAAAGTCTAATCAAAGCAGGCTTTGAATGCGTCATGGAAAGCGGAGCTGGCCTAAATTCCAACTTTAGCGACGAAAGCTACCAAAAGGCTGGCGCACAAATCGTCTCTGATCGTCAACAAGTATTTGCCGAAGCGGATGTCATCCTCAAGGTCAACGCGCCCAGCCCCGAAGAAGTCGGCTGGATGAAAAAAGAGGCGGTTTTGATTTCTTTCATGTATGCTTACACCAACCAACCATTGGTAGAAGCCGCTCTCAAGCAAGGCATTAGCTCTTTTGCCATGGACGCGGTACCTCGGATTTCGCGTGCACAAAAAATGGACGCCCTCAGTTCCCAATCTAATTTGGCTGGCTACAAAGCAGTCGTAATGGGCGCAAATGCCATGGGCAAAATTTTCCCACTCTTGATGACCGCTGCAGGTACCATTACGCCTTCCAAGGTTTTGATCTTCGGCGCCGGAGTAGCGGGCTTACAAGCCATTGCCACTGCCAAGCGTTTGGGAGCTTTGGTAGAAGTAACCGACGTACGCCCCGAAACCAAAGAGCAAGTTGAGTCGCTCGGGGGGCGTTTCTTAATGGTAGAAGGAGAAGGGGTACAAACCGAAGGAGGCTACGCCAAGGAAGTTTCTAAGGAATATCTCCAAAAACAACAAGAACTTATCAAGAAACACATCCAAGACTCCGATTTGGTCATCACCACGGCTCTAGTTATGGGTAAAAAAGCACCCATATTAGTAACCGAAGAAATGGTCAAATCTATGAAAATGGGGTCGGTCGTCGTGGATATGGCGGTTATCTCTGGTGGCAATTGTGAATTAAGCGAACTCAACCAAACCGTTACCAAACACGGCGTAACTATCATCGGGGAATCCAACTTACCTTCGCTCTTACCTGTCAACGCTAGTGAATTATATGCCAAGAACATCAGCACACTCCTCAATCACCTCGCAGATAAAGATGGCTTCAAGTGGGAAATGGACGAAGAAATTACCAAGGGTTCTATCATCACGCACCAAGGTGAACTCAAAAACCAACTCACCAAAGAAATACTTCAACTCTAAAAATTGATACTTACACAATCTTTATAAATCATCGATCAAATGGACATCGAAACGCTTTTATTTTTGTTCTATGTATTGGTACTGGCATCCTTTGTCGGTTTTGAACTCATTACCAAGGTACCTCCTACCCTACACACGCCCCTGATGTCGGGCTCGAATGCTATTTCTGGCATCACCGTCGTGGGAGCGATCATTTGCTCTAACTATAGTGGCTTCGGAAGTACGGGTAAAATCTTGGGGATGCTTGCCCTGATTTTTGCCAGCATCAACGTAGTAGGAGGTTATCTGGTGACTGACCGCATGTTGCAAATGTTTAAAAAGAAAAAATAGGCTCCTGATTCATACGTTCCTACTCAATCTTCAAATTGTATATTCCTTATGGAAATTATCATTAAATTATCCTACCTCTTAGCCTCGGTGTTTTTTATCTTCGGGATCAAAATGCTGGGAAAACCCTCCACCGCACGCCAAGGAAACCTCTATTCCTCAGTGGCGATGTTGATCGCGATCATTGCTACCTTGGCACAGAGTCAAGTCTTAGCACCCATCGAGATTCTCGTGAGCATCTTGATCGGTAGTGCGATTGGTACTTATTATGCCCGCACCGTAGAAATGACCGCTATGCCTGAGATGGTGGCTATTTTCAATGGCTTTGGTGGGTTAGCTTCGGCCTTGGTTGCCTCCTCCGACTATTGGCTTAAAGTAGTAGAAGGTGGTCAAGGCATGAGTGCCGTAGTCGGCATTGGGGTCATGCTCAGTGTCATCATTGGTTCTATCACGGCTACGGGTTCTTATATTGCTTACGGCAAATTAAAAGGCGTATTATTCAGTGGGGCGGTTACTTTCAAGGGACAGCACTTTATCAATCTTTTATTAGCCTTGGCTATGTTTGCCACGGGTATCATGCTGATTATCAACCCAGACCAGTATATTTTCCTTTTCGTCACCGTAGGGATCGCCCTCGTATTAGGGGTGCTCACTGTTATCCCCATTGGCGGAGCCGATATGCCCGTGGTGGTTTCGCTTTTGAACTCTTACTCAGGGATTGCGGCTTGCTTTACGGGATTTGTACTCAACAACCAAGTGCTTATTATCGCGGGTGCTTTGGTTGGTGCTTCTGGTTTAATTTTGACCCAAATCATGTGTAAGGCCATGAATCGCTCCTTGGTTAATGTACTTTTGGGTGGCTTTGGGCAAACAAGTATTGGAGGTGCGAGTGCCGGAGGTGAAGAATTGGTAGTGAAAGAAGTAGGCGTAGAAGAAGCCGCCATGATTTTTGACTCCGCCTCTTCTATTATCGTGGTGCCTGGTTATGGCTTGGCGGTGGCACAAGCACAGCACATCGTACGGGAGTTCATGGAGCTATTAGAAGACAAAAATATTGATGTCAGATTCGCCATTCACCCCGTAGCTGGAAGGATGCCCGGTCATATGAATGTATTACTGGCCGAAGCCAATGTCCCCTATGACAAATTGGTGGAGATGGAGCAAATCAATGGAGATTTTGGCAATACAGACGTAGCACTGGTCATCGGAGCCAATGACGTGGTAAATCCTGCCGCCCGCAAAGACCCAGCTAGCCCTATCTATGGAATGCCCATTTTAGACGTAGATAAGGCACGTACTGTGATTATCAGCAAACGAAGCATGGGGAAAGGCTATGCAGGAGTCCAAAATGAATTGTTTGGCTATGATAATGCTTTGATGCTCTTCGGTGATGCCAAAAAAACCATGACCTCAGTAGTAAGTGAGATCAAAGAAAATTCCTAAGGGGAGCACTGGATTGTATTCCAGATGACTTAGCAAGCATTTTGGAAGAAACCCTTTTACAATCTGCCTTGTTGAGGATATGAATAAAAATCGCTTAGATCTATGAAAAATCTTATTTTAATTGCCTTTTTTGCTTTCTTATTCATTCCTTTTACATCCTGCTCTCAGCAAAAGAGCCAAGCGCATAATACCTCTTCTGAGAACTACCCCAAGCAAAAGAGTGAAAGCGAGTGGAAAGAAACCTTGACCCCCGAAGAGTACCAAGTACTTCGCCAAAAAGGAACCGAACGTGCTTTTACCGGAAAGTACTGGGATAACAAGAAAGAAGGAATTTACACCTGTGCTGGTTGTGGACAAGAATTGTTTTCCTCAGCCACCAAATTCAAATCTGGAACCGGATGGCCCAGCTACTGGGAGCCCATCAATCCCAAAGCTGTGGCCAAAGAATCTGATCGTAGCTACGGTATGGTGCGTACCGAAGTAGTTTGCTCTGGCTGTGGTGGTCATCTGGGACATGTATTCAATGATGGTCCACAGCCTACTGGTCTGAGATATTGCATCAATTCAGTTTCTCTTGATTTCAAAGAACAGAAGGTAGAGAAAGCGCAAAAATAAGCCAATCTTACCCCTTGCTTCTTAGCAGCCATTTAGTCTGAGCGATTACTCAGATTAAGTGGCTTTTTTATTGCTCGACGAAGCGTGATAAAAAGCTTTCATTTTTTCAAAAAATAGGGCTTTGGGTAGTATCTATTCTCATTAATCTTGCGTTAATCTATTAAACAACATTCAGACGGCTTAAAAATTACGATCCAAGCCTTTTTTGGATTTTCTGAGCCATCATCATAGCTTTGCATATTATTCATCATTATTCACACAGACCCATGAAAGTCTTGTACAAAATTACCCTTCCTTTTCTTTTTTTAGTATTTGTTCATCATAGTCTCTTGGCGCAATACGCGATTTACAAAGAAGACCGAGACGGTGACGGCGTGCCCAACGTGAGAGACAAATGTCCAGACACCAACAAAAACTTGGATGGACAGGAATTCAAAATTCAAGTTGATGGAAAAGATGTGTACGTGAAAATTACCAACGTAAAAGAAAACTTCTCCAAAAGAAAAAGACGTCTCCTCGTTGATATTAGCCGATTAAGGCGAGAGCAAAAAAAGCTCCTGGAACCTATTGACGGCAATCGAGATAAAATGAAGAAACTAGACGCCGACACTCAGACTAGAATCATTGAACTGGATACCCTCATCGAGGAACAAAAAATGATTATGGCCAAATCCGTCTACGAAGCAAACGTGAAAGTAAATGGAAAAGAGCAAATCGTAGAAGTACCCATCAATGTGGACGAATTTGGCTGCCTCCCCGACCGCGACCGAGATGATGTGCCCGACTTGGTAGATAAATGCCCCGATGATCCAGGCTTAAAAATCTATAATGGTTGTAATGACCGCGACGGTGATACCGTGCTGGACCCCGTGGACGAATGCCCCGATGAACCCGGACTGGTGGAGCTGAAAGGCTGCCCCGACAAAGGAGAAGGCGACCGCGACAAAGACGGAACCATCGACCGAGATGACCTCTGCCCTGATACCCCCGGCCCTAAAAGTAATAAAGGTTGCCCCGAAATTTTGAATTCTTCCGAAAAAGACATCATCAGCCGAGCCAGTAAAGTGCTCTTTGACTCGGGTCTGGCTACCCTTCGCCCTGAATCAACCGAAACTTTGGACGAGCTGGCCCAGTTGATTAAGGACAAAGCCCAAAAATACGGCAAGCTCCGTGTTCGTTTGGAAGGCCACACCGATACCGATGGAGCAGAGGAATCTAACCTGACTCTCTCTCGCAATCGCGCACGCGCCGTAAAAGATTACCTCGTGAGCAAAGGAATTGACATCGGTACGATCTCAACCTCGGGCTACGGCGAAGAACGCCTCAAGGTAAGCCCAGAAAGAAATCCTGCTGACAAACAAGCCAACCGTCGTGTGGAAATCGCGATCACCAACCAATAATCACTTGATCAAAACCACACGCTGCCAAGAAAAACCTGATAGGTCTAGAGATTTATCAGGTTTTGTTTTTTCGTTTCGCATGGAAATCTATCTCTAGGCGGGGTTAAAAATTTGTTAAGCACTCGTTTAGTATCTTGGGCATTTACACGAATTGGCACTTTTATTTGTATATTTCGGTTGAATGGTTGAAGAAAAAACCCTTTGACAAAACGGTCTGTTTTTAGATAAAAATAAATAGAAACGATGAAGCGAATTTTAGGCTTACTCTTACTTTTTCTCGCAACCTGGGGAGCTTCTGCACAAGTGTTAGACCATACCCAGGAGAGCTATCGCCCCTCCCAAGAAAAAGTCAAAGTAGGAGAAGAAATCGAGTTAATTTTTGAAGTTACCATCGCTCAAGATTGGTACATCTATTCCACGGAGTTTGAAGCAGATGGGCCTTTGCCCACGGAGTTTGTCTTTGAGCCTCACTCGTCTTATCAATTAGTGGGTAAGCCTCAGGCCATCAATCCCAAGAAAAAATTTGATGATGTCTGGGAGGCCGAAGTAGCTTATTTTGAGAAAAAAGCCGAGTTCCGCCAGAAAATAAAAATTCTCCAAAAAAATCCACAAATCAAAGGCTCTTTTGCCTTCCAAACCTGCTCCAATGTAACCGGGCAATGCCTGCCTCCCGAAGATGTGGAGTTTCATTTCAAAAATATTCAAGTAGCCGCCAACGCAAAGCCAGAAACAAAACCCGAGGAAGAAACAAACAAAGCCGCCCTTGAAGAGCAGGAAGAAGACACATCCTCGGACGAAAATACAGACTCCCCCAAAGAAGAAAAAGAGGAAGCCGAAGCCGAACTGGTTGATGACTCTGATGCCGATCAAAAAGATGACCCGGAGAATGAATTACAAACCAAGGAAAAAACACCTGCCGAGGCTTCTGTTGATCCAGTACTCACTTCATCTGAGAATACTGCCGAAGATCGTGAGTCCATGCTGGGCTTTGCATTTTTAGCTTTTTTGGCGGGTTTAGTGGCCTTGCTGACTCCCTGTGTTTTCCCGATGATTCCGATGACGGTCACTTTTTTTACCAGAAACAAAAATCAAAACCTAGAGGGACTCAGCTCAGAAGACCTTCAGGCCATAGCGCGTCGCCAACGCCAACAAATTTTGAAAGAAGCCGCTTTTTATGGGTTTTCTATCATCGCGATCTACACCTTGATTGGTACAGGCATTTCTTGGATCAATGGGCCAGCTTTTGCCAATTGGCTAAGTACGCACTGGTTACCCAATCTATTCTTTTTCGTGGTATTCGTGATTTTTGCTTTATCTTTTCTGGGCATGTTCGAGATCGTCTTGCCTAGCTCTTGGGTAAACCGAGCAGATTCACAGGCCGATAAAGGTGGGTATTATGGAATCTTTTTTATGGCTTTCACGCTTACTTTAGTGTCTTTTTCGTGTACGGGACCAATCGTGGGAAGTATTTTGGTACAGTCTGCCGGTGGAGCCATCGTGAAACCCATTGTGGGAATGTTCGCTTTTTCTTTGGCTCTGGCCTTGCCTTTTTCGCTTTTTGCAGCTTTTCCTTCTTGGCTAAATAGCTTGCCGCAATCGGGGGGCTGGCTCAACTCGGTCAAAGTAGTTTTAGGATTTTTAGAATTGGCCTTGGCTCTAAAATTTCTCAGCATTGCCGACCAGGTATATCACTGGGGCATTTTGGATAGAGATGTGTTCTTGGCCTTTTGGATTGTGATTTTCGCCCTGATTGGTTTTTATCTTTTGGGTAAAATCCGAATGCCTCACGATTCACCCTTGGAGCGGATCAGCGTGCCCCGAGTGATCCTAGCCACACTCAGTTTTAGCTTTGTGATCTATCTCGTTCCGGGAATGATTGGTGCGCCCTTGAAACCTCTGGCGGGCTATCTACCCCCCCAGCATACCATAGATTTTGACTTGTACGCCCTGACCACCCGTAATAATAATACCTCGGTTCAAGCTAATCAAGCTGAACTTCCGCCCGTCAAGTACGCCGATTTTCTGACCTTACCGCACGACTTACGAGGTTTTTTTGATTATGAACAAGGCGTGGCTTATGCCCAAAAAGTTAATAAGCCCGTATTTATTGATTTTACTGGACACGGCTGTGTGAATTGCCGTGAGATGGAAGCGCGTGTTTGGTCTAATCCAGCCGTGTTGAGTCTGCTACGAGAAAAATATGTCGTCATCGCCTTGTACGTGGATGATAAAAAACAACTGCCCGAGCAGGATTGGTATACTTCTTCTTATGACGATAAAATCAAAAAAACCATCGGTGCCCAGAACGCGGACTTCCAAATTCGCCAGTTTAACAACAACGCACAGCCTTTTTACTGCTTGCTAGATCACGATGGAAAACTGCTGGTAGAACCCAAGGCTTATGATTTGAATCCAAATCATTTTGTGGAATTTCTAGAAAAGGGCTTGAAGGAATTCAAGAAAAGAGCCTTATTAGCAAATAACTAGCTTCTGAATATAATGAGCGGTATGTGTGAGCGTTTTATATTATATCGAGCTAGTTTTTACCTAAAACAAAGCTTTCCTAAATAATAATTAGACTTCATTCAGACAGCAAGCGATTTATTATTTAAAAAGCCAAACGCAAAACTAGTTTTTCGGTAAATATGTTTTAATAATAGAAGGTGCGATTAGGTATGTGAGTACCTTCGATCAAAATGTATTAACTATGAAAAAACGTTATCTTTGGTTTATCAGCCTTGGTTTATGGGGGCTGTTGGCAGGTTTTCAGGAAGCAAGTGCCCAGAGCGAGCCTATCACTCAATTTGCATCCAACCTGAAGGCTGGAAATATGCAGGCAATTTTGGGCATTTTACACGATCAAGTAGAGCTAGACATCGAGGGAAGCACGAAGGTGGGAAAAAGCGAGTCAGTCGCTCTGTTCAAAGAATTCATGAGTAAGCATCCTTTGCAAGGTTTTGAATACTTGCACAAAGGTTCCTCTGGAAGCTCTGGATATGCCATCGCCAAGTACAGCACCGATGGAGGTACTTACCGTGTGACAGTCAAGACTAATAATAATTTGATTGAGAAAGTAGATTTCAAAAAAGAATAAATAAAATCAAACCCTCGAGGTCTTGAAGATTTCGGGGGTTTGGGTTTCTGATTATACAAACTTAACTCCTTGTCTCTGCAGGGGCAAAGCCCTCAGACATTCACCCACTCCTCTTGGTTTTTCTTCACTATTCCCGATGTGCTCAATCGCTTCGGGCATTTGTGTTGATGGTAGCCCGGGGTAATTTGGAAAGTTACCCTGCTTGAATTTACCCTCTTCGAGACTTATTTCTCCATAAAGACTGCGCTTAAATCCTAGACAATTCCACTTTGCACGGATGCCTCGCTGCTTTGCCTTCGGGTAGTTTTTGCCCTCAATTACTAATTTATGCTACTTTTCTAATCAAGCTTTAAAGCGAAGGGCTTTATTTCAAATTAATTTTTTATTAAATCAGCTTCCAAATAGCTAAGACGGTATAGAATCTGTTTATTTCTTACATACAAACATTTCTTAGTAAATAAAGAAGCTATGCAACGAAATTTTTACTTTTTACTAGCATTTTTTTGCCTATCCAACTCAGCTCAGGGGCAAGGTCTAATCGTCAATGAATTCTCGAACGGCTCATCAGGAACCGAAGAATACATCGAGCTACTGGTGGTGGGCGATGCCTGCGATGACGTGGATATCCGAGAATGGATCGTAGACGATAACAACGGGGATTTCTCAGGCGGCCCTGGTGGAGGTAGAGGAATCGCCTCCGGACACGTGCGCTTTCGGAATATTCCCAGATGGCAGAGCTTAGCCACGGGGACGCTAATCGTGCTTTATAATCCAGCTGATGTGAACGCTTCTGTACCACCTGATGACCCTGAGGATAGTAATAACGATGATGTTTATGTTCTGCCCATCAATGATTCGGGCTTAGAAGGGGATATTACCACTCCCAATACAAGCGCTGATGGCTATACCCCAGCGGTTTATACCGTTGCCTCTACTTGGGGGATGCTTGGCCTCAGGAATGGTGGAGATGCCGCCCAAGTCAGAAGGCCAGACGGCTCTTACTTCCACGGGCTTTCTTACGGAGGGGGAAGTATAGACGGAGGGCCAGACAATCTTCAGGTTAGTACCTCAGGGGGAGGCGGACAAAATTTCTTTTTCAATGATGCAGATTTCAGAGATGTAGCCAGCTTTAGCCAAGGAACTGTACCCAGCAACGAAACCCCCGGAGCAGCTAATAACACTGCTAATCAGAATTTTATTGACGGCCTTCGCAACTGTGCTCCTCTTCCGGTACGTTACTTCAGTCCTCTTTCTGCCCGGATAGAAGGGGAAATAGTCAGGCTGGACTGGCAAGTGAAGGGCGACCCCGAACTAGAAAACTTTGTACTCCAACGCAGTAGGGATGCCCAACAATGGCAGACTATCCAAGATTTGGAGCTTCCTTCGCTAGGCAATACTCCAGAGACTTACGAATATTTTGACCTGAATCCACATCCGGGATATAATTATTATCGCTTGCAGGAGCTTTATTCAGGAGAGAAAATCAAGTTTTCTAACATAGCTTACGTAGATTTCTTAGCAGATGCCATCTTGGTTTATCCCAACCCTACTCAGGGCCTACTCCATATCCCAGAAGGTAGTTCTTCGGTACAGATCTTCAACGCTTTGGGGCAGACCATGCCTTTCCGTTTCACCAACGAAGCCAGGCGTGAATTAGATATTTCTACATTTCCAACTGGAATCTATTTGATCAGCATTCAAACACCCAATCGCATGATTCATAAGAAAATCAGGAAAGAGTAGCATCCTTATTTTCAAAATCTTCCTGCTTATATTTCCAGCGATTATGTGACCAGAGCCAGTAGGCGGGTTCCTCGAGGATATGTTGTTCCAAAAGTCGGACATACTTTTCCGTAATCTGAAAACCTTCTTTTTCGTAAGGAGCTTGAGCAATTTCTTGGAAGGAGATTTGATAATATCCACGCTTTACTCGCTGCATTTTGACATAAAGCACAGGATATTGTGTAGCCTTGGCGAGCTTTTCTGAGCCCGGGAAAAAGGCAGTCTCTTGCTGCAAAAAGTGCGTCCAATATTTTTTATCCCGGCGAGGAGGGGCTTGATCGGCTACCATTCCGTAGGCATGAGGCCGATCTCGCTGTTGCACGATAAAACGCATGAGCATTTTCATCGCTACGGGTTGGCTGTCAAAGCGAGATCGAATGCGTAGCATCAGTTGGTCAGCCTGCGCATTACTCAAAGGCTTGTAAATCCCGTTCATAGAAAAAGGAAAATGCGCCGCGCAGCCCAAAAGCACCCACTCCCAATTGCAGTAGTGAGCCGTCATCACGATGGCAGAGCTATGTTGGGCGATGGCAGAGGCGAGGACATCTGGATTGAGTACTTTCACTCTTTTTTGCATCTCAGACTCAGACATTCGGTAGGCTTTGACGGCCTCTACCATGACATCTGCCAAATTTAGGTAAAAACGACGAGCAATCTGACGAATTTCCTGCGGGCTTTTTTCGGGAAAAGAATTTTGCAGATTTTTGTACACAACGGCCTTGCGATACTGAACCAGATAATAGGAAAGAAAAAAAATAAATCGAGCTAATCCGTACAAAACCCAAAAAGGAAGCCACGAAAACACACGAACTAATTGCAACATGTCTTAAATATCGAGATGATTTTTACAAATAAAGTGGAAATTTATCGGAGATATGATGGCTTAAAATAGTTTTTCATTTTTTTCCAAGAAAATTAGCCTCAGAAGTACATCCAAATTTTTTAAAAGTTTATGTTAATTTAATAAAAATCAGTAGATTGGAGCCTAACTTGTACAAGAAAGCACACAAATTTGATTGATTAAAATCATCTTAACCGTTTAGATACTGATTCGAATTTACTCAAGTCCTACCTATGACCCGTGCCTTTCGCAGGTTTATCATCTGGTTTTTTGTCTTGGTGGTGGTTCTACTGGCAGGAACTGCCCTCCTTGCTTCACTTTATCAAGAGGAAATCTCACAGCACTTAGTCGCACGCATCAAGCAGCAAATTAAGGGAAAAATAGCGTTCGAGACCACTAGCTTTGATTATTTTACCAAGCCGGGCGAATTGACCCTTACTTGGCAAAATCTCACTTGGCATAGCCACACGCCCGAAGCCTCTGAGCCATTGCTCGAGGCTGAAAACATCTATTTTAGCTTTCAATGGTTTGATTTGTTACTAGGTCAATTCAAAATCAAACGCATTTACATAGAAAAAGCGAGCTTCCATCCACTCCTTGACTCGAGCCAAGAGCGCAACTACACGTCACTCTTTCAGCCAATAGCCGAAGATCAAGCCATGCAGGTCGAGGAAATTATTTTCAAAGAAACTGACCTTAAATACGAAAATCAGCAAACACACGAGATTTATCGTGTGTTCCTTCCGCAGGCACATTTGAAAATACAACCCAAATCCTACGGCCTAGCGGGAGAATTGATCGCAGAAGGCTGGAATTTTCGCTACACGGTAGGTACAGAAAAATACTGGCAGGAACCTCAACTCGCGCTCGACGTGGCTTTTACCTACAATCACAAGGGGAAAGTTCTGTTGCTCGATCGCTTCAAGTTGCGCCTGAAGAAAGGAGCTTTGGTCTTGAATGGTAAATACTTTTTTGGCGCGGAAGCAGATGAAGTAGACCTCAAACTAATCAGTCCTGAGGGTAGCCTCAATACGCTCATGGCTTTTTTGCCCACTCCTCATTACCAAAGATTATCCTCCTTTAAGACCGCGGGCAAAATCCAGATCACAGGCAAAATTCAAGGCCGCTGGAGCGCCACGGAATACCCCAGCGTGGAGATGAATTTTAACTGTAATAAAATTGCGATTCGCTCTCCTCATAATATCCAACAAGTGCTCCATGATCTGAGCTTTAGAGGAAAATTTACCAATGGCGCAGCTCATTCCCTGGCCAGCAGTCAGGTTAGTATTGACCAACTGCAAGGAAAGCTAGCGGGTCGGAAGTTTAGGGGAAGTTTTTTTCTTAAAAATCTGCAAGAACCTTTCTTGGATATAGATTTGGAAGCGGGTATTGATTTGAGGGCTTTGAATGAATTTTATCCCTTGGAAGATTTAGAACAAATCAAAGGCTTGCTCGGTATTCGCTTGGATATGCAGGGATACTGGGAACAATTGACTCATTTAGAAGCTTCTAACGAAAAAACGTTGGCCACGGGAAGCTTGGAATTAGAAGATTTGAGTTTCCAAACCAAAAATAGCGATACAAAATACCAGGATTGGAGTGCTCAACTGAGCTTTAATAATCGAGAAGCAGATGTGTCTTTTCTAAAAGGGAAAATAGATTCTACGGATATACATTTTCAGGGAATAATTCGCCAGTTCTGGTCTTATTTGCAGGATTCACGGAGCGAGTTAAGCTTCACGGGGATGCTCAAATCTAAGCACTTTGATTTAAAACCCTTGTTAAAGAACAAAGCACAAAATCGCTATCATTTAGTACTGCCTGCTGGATGGAATCTATCCTTAGCTTGCCAAATGGATAGCCTGCGGTTTAGACAATTCAAGGCTACTCAGGTTTTTGCAAAAGTTCGTTTAAATGATCAAATATTAAGTTGTGATTACTTAGAGGGGAAATTAGCGCAGGGAGAACTAAATTTAATTGCTCAAATAGATGCGCGTGTCCCTCAAAACATGGATACGCATTGGAAAATACGCCTGAAAGACACCGATGTCGCGGCGAGTCTAGAAGCCTTTGAAAATCTAAATCAAGCCCTACTCAGCAGTCAGCAACTCACGGGACGCCTGAATGCACAAGCGCAGGGAAGCTGCCTGATAAATGCCAATCTCGCCACGAAACCCACGAGTCTTCACGCACAGCTTTCGGTACAACTCAACCAAGGAAGTCTGCAAAATCTATCCTTCACCCGACAATTAGCCCAGTATCTATCTCTGCCCGGCCTCGCCGAGCCTGTCTTTGATGATTTACAAGCAAATTTGAAATTAAAAGGCAGATCATTGTACATCCCTTCTCTGGCCATAAAAACTTCAGAACAAGCCATTTTCTCTCTTTTCGGACAAGCTTCTCTGGAGGGAGATTACCATTACTGGCTCACGATTCCTATTCCTAAATCCAATCCACCTCAGCCTGACTCACTCCCTACCTTCGGGCGCAACGCTTATTATCTGGAAGTGGCGGGAAATGCTAAAAATCAAGAAATCAAACCTTTTGATGCTTACAACGCCCAACCACTAGAAGCCCAATGGCAAACCAAACAACAAACTTACCAACAGCTTTTCGGGACAAGCACTTGGCCGGATAGCGTCGGGATTGAAGAATTTAAAAACTAAAAAAATCAAAAAATTGGAAATTAAAGATCAGAATCTGCAAGTCTTTCAAACCAAAATTTGTAACTAAACCTATGTCTCACACTACTTTTTATTATGGCATCGTGTACCCTTGGATCGGGGTGGCGGTGATTATTTTTTTTACCCTGTTTTTTATCACGGCTCCTTACGGGCGGCATATCCGTGCGGGCTGGGGGTGGACAGTAGATAACCGCTGGTCTTGGTTTTGGATGGAGATTGTTTCGCCCGCCGTGTTTGGCTATTTTTTCCTGTCGGGCTCTCAAACCAAGACCACTCCCATGTGGATTTTTTTCGCGCTCTGGTGGTTTCATTACCTGAATCGGAGCTTGATTTTTCCCTTACGCCTGCAGACCCAAGGCAAGCGCGTACCTTTGATGATTCCGCTTTCGGCAGTTTTTTTTAATTCGGTCAATGGCTTTATCAATGGCTATTATCTGGGAACCTTGGCCGATCCTTATCCTGAGAGCTGGCTCACAGATCCTCGTTTCGTGATCGGGATTTTGATGTTTTTGGGAGGCTGGTGGATCAATGTACAATCGGATGAAATCTTGCTCAAATTGCGCAAGCCGGGCGAAACAGGCTATAAAATTCCACGCGGAGGGATGTATCGCTATATTTCCAATCCCAATTATTTTGGAGAAATGGTAGAATGGACAGGTTTTGCCCTGATGACTTGGTCATTGCCTGCCTTGGCTTTTTCCTTATGGACGATTGCAAATCTGGCTCCTCGTGCTTGGTCAAACCATCGTTGGTATCAGCGTACTTTTACTGATTACCCGAAAGAGCGCAAAGCTTTGATTCCTTTTGTGGTGTAGCCTAGTATGTTAAACCGATATTCTCCTGTAAAATCTCCAAGATTTACGCACTTTTAATCTTTACACATTTATCTTTACAGCCCCAAACCAAGATTAAGACTGTTTATGAAGCTATTTGCTCACTATCAATTCGTTTGGATCCTGCTCCTCATCGGGATCGGAAGTATTCAACAAGGATTTGCTCAAAAAAAGAATAAAAAATCTAAATTTGATTCCTTGGTCACCATCTCCACGGAATTTGGAGATATCAAGCTGCTACTCTACGAAGAAACACCCAAGCACCGCTCGAACTTCCTCAAACTTGCCAAAGAAGGCTTTTATAAAGATTTGCTTTTTCATCGGGTGATTAAAGATTTCATGATTCAAGGCGGTGATCCCGAATCTCGAAATGCTAGCCCCGAACAAGCACTAGGAAGTGGAGGTTTGGACTATCGGGTGGATGCCGAGTTTCGCCCTGAATTTATCCATAAAAAGGGAGCCATTGCCGCCGCCCGGAACAACAATCCCCAAAAAGCTTCCAGTAGTACTCAATTCTACCTGGTCCAGGGGAAAACCCAAACTGACGCGGAACTGGATCAAATGGAAAAACGCACGGGCGTAGAATACACCGACGAACAGAGAGAAATTTACAAAACCATTGGCGGTACGCCTTTCTTGGATCAAAACTACACAGTATATGGCGAAGTGATTGATGGACTGGAGGTGATAGACAAAATTGCTGAGGTCGAGACTGGACGCGCCGATCGCCCCAAAGATGATGTCAAGATGGACATCACCGTGGAGCGAATTAAGAAAAAGAAGATTACCAAAAAGTACGGCTACTCATACGAGTAGACTTCATCTAAGATTTATTTGCAAAATTTGTGGCTATTGCTTATTTTAACTCTTGAAAGTTGACCCATAACCTCTATACTAATACTCGGCATGCAGACGAACGTAAATGATTATTTCAGCAAAGAAGAAATCTTGGCTCTCACCACTCGCTCCAACTGGCGAGGAGCTTGGGAAATAGCCAAAACCTGGGGAATGATTGCGCTTACTTTCGCGCTGGTGGCTAGGTTTCCAAATCCTTTTACGATCATACTGGCACTTTTTGTTTTGGGAGGGCGTCAGTTGGCCTGTGCCATCATTATGCACGATGCCTCGCACCGAGCCTTGTTCAAAACCAAGCAGCTCAATGATTGGGTCGGGAATTGGTTAGGAGCTTATCCGATTTTTAACGATACCCAACGCTACCGTCCTTATCACCTCAAGCATCACGTCAATGCGGGTACACACAAAGACCCTGACCTTTCGCTGACCAAAGGCTACCCTACCACGATCAAAAGCTTTTTGCGCAAGCTGTTCCGAGATTTGTCTGGGAGTACGGGCGTGAAGAGCCAAATCGGCGTTTTTTACATGAATATCGGCTATATCAAATACACGGCAGCGGGCGTGATCGAGCGATTAAGTCAGGAAGGGCGAGGCTTTGGGGATAAATTTCGTCAAGGCTTCCATTATTATTGGCGTCCAATTTTGGTGAATGTCCTACTGTGGTTTGTCCTTTGGTTGTCGGGAGCGGGCTGGTTGTATTTGCTCTGGGTGGGTTCTCTGCTAACTACTTACAATTTTTCCCTGCGTATTCGCGCTATTGCCGAGCATAGTATGGTTCCAGACCAAAGCGACCCGCACCAAAATACCCGCACTACTTACGCTCGTTGGTGGGAAAAAATTCTCTTTGCTCCCCACCACGTAAATTACCATGCTGAACATCATATGCTCATGACCGTGCCGCCTTATCACTTACCCAAAATGCATAGAATGCTGAAAGAAAGAGGTTTTTATGAAAAAGGCGTACTGGCTCAAAACTACTGGGATGTGATCAAATTAGCCGTTTCGCGTCGCCCTGAGGTTTCGCATCCTCACTAAAAAAAATAAGTGCCAAATATCAAGATCGGGCACTTATTAACACTAACAATTCCTACTTTGAACGAAAATGTAGGAGAAAATAAAACTCGTGTATGATCAGCGACTAGTGTTCAGCCATCAACTTCCAGCGAAAATATTACTCATCTCTACAGAAAGCTGAGTGCTCCACTCGGATCATTATTAATTATTAGGATTGGTACCTGTATTGGGCTGCGTGGTTTTCCCAACTTTGATAGTCAACAAGGCACCCTTGTTCAATCGCCATGATTTTCCAAGAATCGTGGCGGTATAATTACCAGCTTGTACACCTTCTGCAACATTTACAGTTAATGTATATTCATCTGTCTCTTCACCTTTAGGGTTTATTTCTAAATTGATCCCCTCAGGCAAAGGCATCACTTTGAGCTCAATATTTGCTCTTCGGAATCCTTTGGAGCGTAAAATTTCTGCTTCTATGGTTTGGCTTTCTCCAGATTTTACTTCCACTTGATTAGAAGCAAAAGCTACCACAAAGCCATCTCTAGGCGTTTCGGTTACTGATTGAGCAGTGGCTTGTACCATACCTGCTAGAACCAGCATAACAATGGAAAAAATAAGGCTTAAATTTTTCATGATAAAAGTATTAAGTTTGTATTATCAGAAATCTGTCATAGCGCAGACGAACCTGAGAACTGTTTATTTTAAAAGTGTACCCGTTTTTAGTCCACTTGCGCTAAAATTACATTAAGCGAAGGTATCAAAATTCCAATTCTAGCGCAAGTGGACTAAAATAAACTTAAGTAAAAATTTAGCTAATGAGGACTAAAGATAAAATTTTAAAGAAAGCTTTACATTTATTCAATGAAAAAGGCATCGACCAAGTGAGTATCCGAGCCTTGGCCGAGCAACATTTAGGAATCAGCCACGGGAATCTGCGCTATCACTTCAAGAGTAAGGAAGTGATTATTGTCCAACTTTATCATAATATGTTAGAAGAATTGAATAGTAATATCGAGCAAAAAAACCAGCCTTCTCAATGTATCAGTCACGTTTTGAATCGAATCAAAGCGGGCTTCGAGATTCAGTATAAATACAAATTCATCTCTATTAATTTAGTAGAAATTTGCCGCAAAATTGAAGCAATTCACAACCAGTACCGTGAATTGAAACAGCGACGCTGGGAGGAATTTCGTGAAAGTGTCAAAAATCTTAGCCACAGTGGCTACGTGAAGCCTGATAGCGAAGAAGAACTGAGAAGCTTTTTTACGGTTTATAATATATTAGGAAACTTCTGGGCGATTGAAGCAGATTTGCAAGGAGAGGTGCAAGAGAAAGATTTGGTAAGCCATTATTTCCGAGTAAATTGCAATATGATTATCCCTCATCTTACTGAGAAAGGTTTGGCGGAGTTTAACCAATACTTTGCCTCCAAAAGTAACGTTATTGAAAAATAGCTCTTCAGATTTTAATTACAAACAGATCGAAAAGCTACAACTATTTCTATTTTTATCTTGTTTTCTCTAATAATGAAGAAAAACAGCCATGATGATTACTAGTAGTAAGACCGCCAGATATACATTCGAGTTTTATTTACATATTATGGATTCCGTCGTGAAGTCTCGGATACATAACTTTCAAGCAAAGTTTAATAATTTAGTCTATGCTGATGAAGCCTTAAGCTCAGACGAAAAATTTTACTTGTTGGGCGAGATGCAAAAACGATGGAATAAATACAACACAAGCACCGAAAATTCAAGAGGCTCATAATCAATCCATCGCTCCTACCAACCCCATCTGTATCAGATGAGATCGAGCACAAATAAAATTTTGTGTATTTCTAGACGTTATGTTTTAGAAGACAACCTTGCTCGGCTTTGTATTCAGGTATCTTGAGTAGCACTACTAGGAGTGTGACCTCATTATTTAAGGGATAGTACTCATTTCCGCAAACTATCCTAAAAAAATCTCTTCCATCAGAACCTATGCCCAAAAGATTTGCGTATGTAATAACGGTGTAATTTTCAGCCACCGTTTGTGATGTGCTTACACCCAATAACAGAAAACTCCCCGTTTAGACGAAATCTTTGATTGCAAAATAAAATGATGGCAAATCCTCGCATAATTGGATGAGCCAATCCAAATGGGTATGCCTAAATCTAATGCGAATGAAAGACTGATCACAAATTAACCTGAATGTAAAAGAATTACTTCAACATGCAAACACGAATGCACCAAAGATACCTCAGATTATTCAGCCTGCTTGTGTGCGGGATAGGACTAATCTACACGAAAGCCCAGGCACAAATCGCGCCTGATTTGTGTGCCAACGCACAAACATTCACAATTGGACAGTGTAATGTGCCTTTTAATATACAAATCGGAGCCACCAACTCAGTGTACGATTGCGAAGGAACCCTCACCGAAGGAGACGGATGGGCCACTTTTCAAGCGACGGCCACCGCCCCCGTAGTAATCCAATATACAAACCTAACAGGGGGATTGGATGCTGCGCTGACGGTTTATAAAGGAAATTGCGGGGGGGATTTGCTCAATTGTGTCAACAATGTCATCAACCTCGGCACAGAAACCGTTACGATCAATGCCCAAGCTGGCGTCAATTACTACATCAAGGTGAGTAATCTGACAGATGGCACCAAAGCACTTCAGGGTAATCTCTGTATTTATAACGGAGGGGGAACCAACGAAGATATCTGTGCCGATGCTGTGCCATTGGGCATCGGAACTTGTGATTATGAATTCACAATTTCTCCTGCTTTTATTAATAATGAAGGCTTACCTCTCAATTGTATTGGAGAAACCCCCTTCTTAGATGCTTGGGTTTCGTTCACGGCCGATGCCAACCAGACGGTGGGTATAGAATTTAATAATGGCGACAAAAACGCTGCGCTTGCTGTTTATTCGGGAACCTGCGGGAGCTTGGTACTGCAAGAATGCTCTGATTTTACAGAAGATGCCCCAGGTAAAGAATTTATCGAGTTTGAAGCTCCTTCCACGGGTACTTATTTCCTCAGGATTATGAATATTGAGGACAATGGTGCGCTGAGCGGAGATCTTTGCTTATATGAAGTGATTGCCAGAGATGATTGTGCAGATGCGATCCCTGCGCTTTCGCTCGGTACTTGTAACCGTCGCTTTGATGTGAATGCTTCTTACACCCCTTCTGGTGCTCCAAATTGCGCTGGCGTTAGTAACAATCGGGATGCTTGGGTTACTTTTAGTGTGCCCAACAATACGGAAGTACAGCTAGATTATATCTCTAGTAACAGTGGCTTACCTGATTTGGCGATTTATGACGGAAATTGTGGTACTTTAAATCTAGTAGCCTGTGAAGCCAACGCAGGAAGAAACTCCAACTCTCTGGCTTTTAGCGCATCTGCGGGAGTTACTTACTATGCGCGGGTAGTCAGTAGTAATAATAACCGCATGGAAGGCAATATTTGTCTTTCAGAAAGAGGAAACAACCAGGCAGAGAATTATTTTTTCAATGCTCCACGTATTAGCGTGACCAGTAGTAATAACACGCTCCCCTTCAATGTTTTTTCTTTCTTCAACTCAAACGGAGCACTCCCCAGTAATTTGCCGGATGAATTGTCTTGCTCAGGCACGTCTGTATCAGATGCTTGGACTAGCTTTGAGTCAACTACGAGTGAAGAAATCATTATCTCTTACAACAATAGCAATAACGATTTATCAGTTTCTGAAAATACAGCACTTCTGCTCTACAAGGGAGCTAGACCCGATGTGGTAGACGCGAACCTTACAAACTTTGAAAGTACCTCCTGTGCGGGCTTAGGGGGCGTGATGACCCTGCCTTCTAATACTCTAATCGAAAATATCAATATCACCAATACGGGATTTGATGCAATTGGCGGTGCTGGCAATACTTATCAAACCAATTGTAATCCCAGCTCAGAAACACCTGTTGGTAATACTTGGATCACTTACAATGCCACCGCGGGAGTTCCTTTCACGGTTTTTTTTGAAACTGATCCCACCGCGGCGGCTCAGCTCGAGGTGTACCGAGGTAACGGCTGCGACGCAGCTACTTTGACCTCCCTAAATACCGGAGATCTAGAACTAGTTAACTCGGGCGCATTAGGTTGCGAACAGGCCCTTGGCGCACCGGGTATCACTTCCGTGACCATTAACCCAGTAGCTAGCTCCACTTATCGAGTACGAGCTATAAATTTTGCTAGCAATGGCGGTGCCATCACAGGAAGCTTAGGGGTTTACACTCAGCTGAGACTGATGAGCTGTCGGGATATCGTCCGTGAGGGTACAGAAACCATTACCTTGGTAGATCCAAATCCTTCGCCTGATAGTTTGTATTACATCCGAGTAGCTAATCTGGAAACGGGCAATAGTTTAGGAAGGCTATCTATTCAAAGAGCTGTATCTCCTCGTGATATCTGTAGCAATGCAGATAACCTGAATAATGGAGACTGCCGCACGAATTTTAATTTTACTACTGACTTAGACGAGCTACAAGATATAAACGATCCTGACTGTATTACTTCTGCGGGCAAAAATGTAGAACAAGATATTTGGGCCACCCTTACTGCTGTCAACAACGAGTATGTGGCTGAGTATGCCCACCAAAACGCAGATGTTGCCATCGCCATTTACAGGGGAAGTTGCAATGGATTGGTACTGGTCACCTGTGCAGATGGCGCGAATGATCCTGATGGCATAGAAACCGCTACTTTTAGTACGGTACCAGGATTGCAATATTTTGTACGTATCATGAGAGTAGGTCCCTTCACGATGGCTCCCAACGAGGTAACAGGTGCACTTTGTGTACGTGAAACCGAGGAAAGCGACGTTTGCGATCCCAATCTGATGAGCCGGATTCGGGCAGGCGATTGTAATATCCGCTTTGATGTACCTGCCGCCTTTGGTAACTCTGGAACTGCCCTAAGAGACGAATCAGACGGAACTCTACCCGGGCATTATCCCAGCTTGGTTGACCCTACTTTTACTTGTGATATTGATTTGAATGCTACGGGAGGAACACGTACTCCTTCCCGTGATGCTTGGGTTAGCATGGTTGGAAATGGACGCGTTCTTAGCTTACAATATCAGAATAATCATGGAGAAAATGGCGAAGTGAGTGACCCAGCTATGGTTGTCTACACCGCCCTGCTGGATAATGGGCCGATCAACTGTAATTCTGGAATCAATGGTGCTGGAAATGTGGGTAATGAATACGCCTGTGTAGATGCACTCCCTACGGCCAGCCGGCAAACCGAGACGGTCAGTTTTCAAACCAGCCCGGGAAGAATTTACTTCGTGCGCATCATGGACATGTCTTCCTCCACCACGGGCATGACGGGAACGCTTTGCCTCTCGGAAGGAGATCAGATCAATGGTACTTGTGCCGAAGCAGACGAAATTGAAATCGGAGAGTGTAGCATACAATTGAATGTCAGCTCTGACCCGGCTGGCTGCAGTAGTGAGCCTACCCAATGTACAGGTTGCCAGTCAGATGCTTGGGCGATCATCCGAACCCCCGACTCTACGGCGATTGGCACTGGCTCCTTACCCGTAGATAACATCACCGTGGAGTACGACAACAGCGGAAATACACAAAACGCCTTAGTAGCTCCGCCTGATATCGCCTTAGAAATTTACACGGGAAGTTGCGGCGGTCTGACTCGTATAGATACGGTGGGAGTACTAGGCTGTATGGATGAGGTGCCTAATGGCAGTAAAGGAATAGAACGAGTCAATTTTCAAATAGACCCTCAGGGAAACGAGATTTATTATGTCAGAGTTATCAACAAAACGCCCAACCTGACTGCCTTCGGACGTATGTGCGTGTTCTACGGAAAAGATATTGCCGAAGAAATCTGTAGCGACGCAAGCTCTATCGGTGAAATTGAAGGAGAATGGAGAAGCTTTGAAGTATCTAATACTTGGACTGACGAGATAGTGCCCACCCCTTCCATTGATGATCCGCCTTGTGTAATCAGTTCCTCAACCATCCCCGTCACGAGTGAACCCTTGATTAAGTCACAAGCTTGGTTTGAATTTACGGTCCCTCCTGGCAGTAGTATCAATTTCAATTCGGTAACCATTCAGTACGATAATGTAGGTTTGGTAGATGGAAACCCCCAAAATGCAGCCATCGCCGTGTACACTGTCCCTACGAATACGGCTCCTAATTGCGGGCAAGCTTCCGAATTTATAGGCGGAGACCCCAGCGACGCAGCCAACTACATCAATCCCAACGGTTTGTTGTTGTTGGAGTGTATCAATGCCGTTTGGGAGGGAATCGAGTCGATGACCATCTTCGTGGAGGATGGACGTACCTATTACGTCCGCGTAATGAACGTTTCTTCCAATGATCCACCTCAAAATATGCCTGGCAGAGTAAGAGTTTTCCCCTATGCTCCTTGCAATATTGGCCCAGAATTGGTCAAAGATGGCACCTTTGTCGGTTGGGATGCCATTGATGATTCAAGCGCTCCTTCTGTAGATATTTATGCCAATCCAGAAACCGTTCCGGGCGAGGCTTATGCCCGTATGGATACTTGGGTACATCCTAATCCAAGCTTCAAGACTTACGGAACTGACCAAGCAATTGTAGATCGTTACGCTCGTTTTGCCACGGACTATGGTTACCAAAAAGATGTAGGGACAGATGCCAATGACAATACCCAGAGCAACCTCTGGCAAGAGCGATCCGAACTCAGAACCGAAGGACTTTACGCGGTTACCCATACAGCTTGGAATTATAAACGCAACTGGTTTTGCTACGGTCACGGGCACTCGGGTTATGGAGGCGGTTTCCAAGAAGATACTGGAACCCCGTTAAGGAATCTCAACCCAAATTATTGTGAGGCAGGCCCTCAAACCGCTACTGAGGCTTGTACAGAAGTAGAGTATTATCGCGGAGGCTTTACCCGTGGGGTGTATGGCAATCCCTCTCCCGGTTTGCCCTCACTGATTCCAGTAGAGGCAGAAGCCAATTTTATGTTAGTCAATGGCTGGTTCCCGGATGAATCTCAGTTCGATCCTGGGAAAATTTGGTGTCAGACCATAGAGCGTGAACCAAGCCCGAGCGGAACTTTTGATGTCGGATATTATGTCTTCACGGCTTGGTTCCAAAATGTAAAAAGTCCCGGACAGCCCGGAGAAATTCCCCAACTCAGAGTAAGTATCTGTGATATGGAAGACCCTCTTACTCCCGGTAACCTAGCTAGCGTTGGTGAAACCGCGCAGACTTCAATTTCTATCTTACCCGGAACCACCAAAACGGCAGGCAGCTCTCCCAACCCCTCCCCTACTACTTTTACGGAGCATATTCCACCTCCACCCAATAATGCTGACCTAACTTTGCCTGCCCCTCGGGATAAAGGCTTTTTTGCCTATGGAGCCGCCATGCCTTGTAATACAAACGATGAAGCACCCAATGCTCGTCTCAAGATTTTGGGGTCTTCTTTCTTCTTAGAACAAGAGCCAGACGAATGGCAAATCATTCGCTGTATCTATCGAGCACCCGAAAATGTAAGAGAATTTAACCTCTGCATTGAGAATCTCTCCATCACCAAAAATGGAAATGACTTCGCCATTGATGATATCTCTTTCCGAGAATGTGTGAATCCCAATGTAGAAGCTTTTGAAAACTTACTCCGAGGAGGATCTTGCGAGTTGGCCGATTCTCCCGACGTGATTCTACCCGCTTTGGGTGTAAACCTGCTAGACTTCACCGGAAAGCTGATCCCAGAAGGGGTGGCCTTGAACTGGGTGGCGTTAACAGAAAGAGAACTCAGCCATTACGAGGTAGAAAGAAGCTTAGACGGCAAAAACTTTGACCTGATTGGCGAAAAAGCCGCCCAAAACCCAACCAGTACCTTGGCTGAGTATAACTTCTTGGATATCCAAATTCCCGAAGGGCAAAAATATCTTTATTATCGCCTGAAAATGTTTAATCTGGATGGAAATTTCAGACTGAGCCAAGTCGTACGGGTTACCCTCAACCCCACCCAAGCTCCCGAGGCAGTGCTCTATCCCAATCCTATTCCGGCAGGCGACGTCGCTACCTTCCGCTTCGAGGCTCCCCAAGCCCCAGCTAGCCTACTCATCAGTGATCTGGTAGGAACGGTTTGGTCTAGAAAATATTTCGAGACACAATCAGGAGAAAACAATTTGAAGATTCATACCCAAGGCTTAGCCCCCGGGATTTATATCATAAAAATCAATTTTGGAAACCAAGAAATCACCAAAAAATTACTCGTTCTTTAAAACCTTCAGCTCCTAGTTTTATGCTAGGAGCTGAATTTATGAATGAGCGTAAGTTTTATAGAAATTTTTAAAGAATTTAGCTGGACAATTTTCGTTAGTTAAGTAAATTTGGAACTAGGATAAAAGCCAAGGACAGTATCACGTTTTTCTCTCTCCATCTTTGGAGCATAACACTAAGAAAAACAAATATGATGCAGCCATGAAAGACAGCTTAGCTCAAAGAGTAAACTGACTAAGTGCTGCTTCCTTTCTCCAGTCAGTTCCCAATTTAATGCGTACCCAACTCAATAGACCACAGAAAGGTTAAGAAAATACGCTTGCCTATTTTCAGAGCCATAGTCTATCTACGATAACTAGCGTTTTATCATAAATTATCTCTGGGGCGTTTACATATCGCTTCCCTAAGTAATAAAGAAATAAAATGCACTCAATTGAATAAAACTACGGACAGATTAATTAATCATCAGGAAATGCAAAAAATGATCTACCCCCTAAAACTACTATTCAGCCTCTGTGTACTGGGCTGCCTGAGTTTCTTCTCATGGCCCAAAGTACAGGCACAAGTTGGCAACAACTGTGGTGATGACCCACCGCTCAACGTCGCGGCCAACGGAGCAATTAATGTTCCTTTTGACGTTCCTTTGGCTAATGATCTTAGCCTGGTCAGCAGTGACATCGAGGTTACTTCCGGCTGTATTTCAGGCCCCGTTCCTTCTTCTCCATCGATTGCGCAAGATCGCTGGGCTGAATTCATAGCCCCCACCACTGGGCGCTACGTGATCCAGTATACCAGCACCGAACCCGATGAAGATGCTATTCTGGTGCTCTACCGAGACAGTAGTGGCACTTGTAACGTAGCAGATGCCAATGACTTCGTGATCCTAACCTGTGCTAATGACTTTCGGCAAATCGGAGGAACTGAAACCATCGTGATTGATCTGGCTCAGGGTGATGATATCAAAATCCGAGTTATGTCTACCACCATGACCGAAGATATGGAAGGAACCCTCACTGTGTACCAAGGAAACTACCTACCCGGCGATACTTACGACCGGCCTGTAGAGCTTTCTGTGGGAAGCTGTGATGTAGACTTCCCCATCAGCCAGCGTTATTTTAATAATGAAGGCTTGACACAGAAAATACCTGAGGTCGCCACGGCTGCTTTTCCCTACGCTTTCTTCCCAACTAACGAATCATACAAAGATGGATGGGTGCAATTTACCGCTGAGAGCTCGGGCATCGTGGGCGTAGAATACACTAATTTCGAGGCCAGCCCCGACCAAGATGCGGCCATTGAGATTTATCGTGCTATTCAGCCCGTGGGAAACCCACCTGCCTCCTCAGGAAACCAGCTAGACTTTGTGGGTCTGGTTAACAACATTTCAGCCACTAACAGAGGAACCGAGCTAATAGAATTTCCAGTAACTGCTGGCGAGATTTACTACGTCAGGATTATGAATATAGCAGGTACTGTACCCGTCTCTATGGACGGAGGGCTCTGTATCTTCGAGGTAATCTCACGAGGTGCTTGTAGCAATATGAGCAACATTCCCCAATTAAGCTTAGGAGATTGTAACATCAAGGTCAATGTCTTTGGCGATGAACCTTTTGATGGTTCTAATACTTCCTGTTTTTTACAGCCTACTACTCCCCACGATGTTTGGTTATTTTACCGAGCCACGGCCAACGATAATGTACGACTTGAATATCGCTCCATTACCTCGGGTGTACTCCCCAGCGTCATTATCTACGACTCGACTAGTTGTGCTGCCATTACCGATGCCGATATCATCACCACGGCTACGAGTACCGTAAGTGGTGATGGTTGCGCCTCTAACACCGCGCAAAACGTAGAGATCAGTTTTGATGTAACGGCGGGTAGTGCCTACTACATTCGTATTATCTCCGATGGAGGCTTCGCAACCAACGGGACTGGCAATGAAACTATGCGCGGAAACGTGTGCCTGTTCAGCACCGATTTCATTCCCGCGAGTGATTTCTTTACCGAAGTCCCTCTTTACCAAAGGGATGGCTCCAACTGTGGTGAGCAGTTTAACCTTACGGACGAACTAGGCGTAACTTCCTTTACGGCTCTATCAGCCATTGATAACACCTGTCTACCAGATGTAGGAATCGTAGACGGCTGGGCGCGTTTCCAAACGGGAGCGAATGTCAATAGCATTATTGTAGAATATAGCAATGATGACAATGACGTATCTTTCCCTGATGATGTAGCGATTCAGGTCTACGAAAGACCCAATATTACGCCTTCGGGGGCAATGCAGCAGCCTACCACGCCTGCCTTGCCTCAGTGTGATCCCGCCACTGCGGTAGCGCAGGGCTACGATCTTATTGATATCAATGAGTCCTTTACTTACAATATACCTCCGGGTGATAGTGTCTGGTTTGCATTCAATCTCAACACACCCGATGCCCTTACTTTTATTGCTAATAGCGATGATACTTCACCTAATCAAAATGACTTTTCCGTTAACCTGATAAACTGTAATGATATCGGCGCGGTAATTCCTATCATCGGCCCCTCGCAAATATCGAACGGGCAGGGCGTAAACTCCACCACTCAGGTTGGAAACCCTCCCCCCTTTTTGTATTACATAGAGATTGATAATGAATCCACCACAGAAACCCTCACGGGTGAGTTCCTCATTTCAGAAGTACTACAAGAGCTAGACGGCTGTGGTAACCAACTGGTAGATGACGGCACCGGCATTGGCTCTCAGGAAGGAACCGAGCGTTTGATCCTCACTGTAGATCAACTCCAACCCAACCAAGAATACCTGGTGCGGGTAACCAACCTAGTCGGCGAAAACGTTACGGGTTCGCTCTGTGTTCGAGACAGTAGCCTCGTACAAGGAGACTTGTGTACTGTGGCCGTCCCGATGAATGTAGGCGACTGTGATGTAAACTTTGACCTTACTAGTGAGTTTGAGTTTGATCAGCCTGACCTTGATCCTGTACCCTGTGTAACCAATAAAGCGGGCGGCACGGTTGAATCTTTGAACGACGGCTGGATTCGCTTCACGGCCATTGCTTCTCGTACTACGGTACAATACTTATCTAATGGCAAAGATGCCGCCATTGCGGTGTATCGGGGAGCCTGTGGTTCTACCCTACTGCGGGTCGGCTGTGCGGATGAGGTAGGTGCCGATAGCGTAGAAACGCTCAAAATCAGCACGGTCATTGGCCTAGAATATTTCATAAGAGTCATGAACCTGGAAGATGACCAGCCCATGACCGGACGCGTCTGTATCTTTAATACCGCCGAGCGAGACGTCTGCTCGGACAATGAGCTCGTTACCCAAATCGTAGGAGATTGTAACATTCCCTTTGATGTGCCTCTGAGCTTCAACAATACAGGATCAAGCTGGCGTGACTACACATCGGGAGTGCCCGCCCCCCGCGTAAATGAGGGCTGTGATACAGACATCAATAATCCAATGGGAACACCTGATTTTACCGCCAGTCCTACCGATGAGTCGCGTGATGCCTGGATACGTTTCATTGGAAACGGCAATGAAGTCACCCTGACCTATCAAAATAAAGAGGCCACCAGTAACCCCGCCATTATTGTCTATACGGCCTTGGAGGGTCCTGGCCCCGTAGATTGTAGCCTAGGACTCAATGGTGCTGGAAACCCCCTCAACCAACTGGCTTGCTCCAATGAAGCCAATCCAGACGGGCTTGGCGTGAGTGCGGAAGGGATTCAGACCGAAGCCGTTACTTTCCAGACCGAAGCCGGAAGGCAGTACATCCTCCGCATCATGGATATTGAGAGAGGTGGAACCCTCAGTGGCATGACGGGGGTACTTTGTTTCTCGGATGGAGATCAACAATACAATACTTGTGCAGAGGCCAGACCGCTGGAAGTAGGTGATTGTAGTGTGCCCATCAACATCATTGAAGAAGTCAATGATTGTAGTGGTGATGGCCTTGCGAATACTGGTCTTAATGCTCTAGTTGGAGACTGCCAGAGTGGAACAGGTACTTTCTTAATCACCAGAAATACCAATGTTACCAATCCTACCCCTACCCAGTGGCGTTACTACCAGCAAGGCGACGACCCCGATGGAGGGGCTACCCCCCAATGGTTTGAGCCTGGCTTCAATGATGCAGGTTGGGAAGGCCCTGCCCCTTCTCGCTTTGGCTTTGATTTCTTTGGTGGAGACCCTGTGCCAGCCACCATGCTGGATAGGGATGGAAATGGAGATGGTACAAACTATAACGAAATCACCTATTATTTCCGTACAACCATCACCGTTAACCCAGCTAACATCAGTTCTCTAGAGCTTGGTCTTTCTGCTGATGACGGAGCGATTGTCTACATTGATGGTGTAGAAGTTATACGTCAAAATATGCCAGGAGGGGCTGTCTCTCCCACGACGACGACCCCAGGCTGTATCGGAGGAGTGTCTGAGGTCACTTTCACACCTTATACGATTCCCGCCAGTGTGCTTAACACGGCTCTGCCAGATAATGCACACGTAGTTGCGGTGGAAGTACATAACTGTGGCAATAATCAAGACTTAGCCTTTGATATGGAACTAGAGGCGGTCACCAGTGGGACGGCGGTCTGTACCGCTGGGGTAGAAGCCGACGCCTGGGCTACTTTTACCACGCCTGATATTCCGGCAAGTGATCTTCCGGATGAAAACATTACCGTGCAGTACGATAACCGTAATTTCTCCCTAGACCAGCCTGCCAATGTATCGCTGGCCGTGTTCAGATTTACAGGGGCGGGAGCGGATCCTACGGATAGTTGTGCCGTTGATAATCTGGAGCTAGTAGGTTGTACAGACGCAATCGTGGAAGGCGACAAAGGCGTAGAAGAAATCAATATTCCCGGTGTGGTTCCGAATGAGACTTATTTTGTTCGTATGATTAAAAAGACCGCCAATAAGACGGCTCTGGGTAAGATCTGCGTACTTTGGGGAGAAACACAAGCCTCTGCGCAATGTCCACCTGCCAACGATTATGGAGATTTAGATGGAGAATTCAAGAACTTTGAAGTCTTAGGAGAATGGAATAACAGCAACAATCTACCCTCTCGTACCATTCCCGATCAAGATTTCCCTGATGACTATCCCGTACCCTGCGTGCTTCCCGGAGGTAGTAATCCAGCGAGCAATTCACCGAATCCAATTCGCTCTCAAGGTTGGATGCAGTTTACAGTGCCTGTTGGTTTCACGGATGAAAACAATGGTACGGGAGCCGTAACCGTGCAATTTGATAATACAGGTTTTGCAGCCGGGAGCAATCCCCAAAATGCCGCTCTGGCCGTGTACACGATGCCTCTGCGCGAGGATGGTGCAGGTGGTAATTGCGCACGCTTTGATAGCATCCCTTTTAGCGAAACCAACCCCGAACGTCCTAACCAAGACGGGCTGGCCTTGATTAACTGTATCAACTCTGTCTTTGAAGGTTCCGAATCTGTTTCTATCGTTGTAGAAGAAGAGCGCACCTATTTTGTGCGAGTCATGAATGTAACGGCAGGCTCAGGTACAGCTACTAACTTGATCGGTAGAATTCGCGTCTTCCCCTTTGCTCCTTGTGATCTGGGAGAAAACTTGGTAATAGACGGACACTTCCAAAACTGGCCCGCTATCCAAGATACTGGGCACGGCGACTTGCTCACTGGAGGGAGTAGTGCTGGCTCGGAAAAATCCTACGCGAACCAAGGTGATGCAGTTGGTGCTGACCGGGACTATGAGACCTACATGGACAACTGGGTTCACACCAACCCACTCACTACGGGTGCCAATCGTCAAAACTTTATCGAGACTTATCCTCACTTTGCCACGGACTATGGCTATGTGCGAGATGAATTAAATCGGTCGGGCTTTACGAATAACGTGGCTGAAAATCCTTATGATCCACTTTTCGCAAGAAAGGGAGAACTTAACCCCGAAGGTCTGTATGCTGTTTCGCAAAGCCCCTGGAGCTACAAGCCAGACTGGTTCTGCTACGGGAAAGGCTACTCTGGCTACGGTGGAGTGCTCAAAACTGCCGGCAATGGCAATGGCAATCCTACCCTTGATTATTGTAATACCGGAGATCCTAATGCCGTGGATGCCAACGGAGAGCCTTGTCTGGAGATCCCTATCGAGAATGAAAACAGTATCAGCTTTGGTACTTTCGGTGTCCCTGGGGCTACTTTCTCTAATGTAGCACCTTTTGAGATTGGCAGGCCAGCCCTGATCCCTGTGAGCCAAGAGGCTAACTTTATGATCGTCAATGGCTCTTTCAACCCTGCGGATAATCTACCTCCCGGAAAGGTCTGGTGCCAGACTGTAGATCGAGGTAACTCCGTCAATAGAGTGAGCTACTACATTTTCTCGGTGTGGGTACAAAATATGATTAGTGGTTCTCGTAATCTGGACGTGCCTCTGATCCGTATGACGGTCTGCGATATGCAAGACCCCTCTAATGTGAACCCTGACAACGTGGATGCTTACCCAGTATTGGGTGATCCAGGCACTGCCTATGATTCTACTAGGAATGAGCCCACGCGCTTACCAGGAATTACAGCCATAGATGTTTCTGGTCCCACGGGTTTAACCTTCCACAATCCACCTGTACCTACTAGTTATCAGCTTGAGCAATCAATCGTTGAGGGAGGGCGACAGCCTTCTTACGGAGCGGCCATGCCTTGTAACTTACCTGGGGAATCACGTGATCGTCGTCTAAAAATCCTTGGTTCTTCCTTCTTGGTTACGGAGCGACCCGATCGATGGCAGTTGATCCGCTGTATTTATCGTGCTCCGGCTCCGGTTGTGAAGATGAATATCTGTTTGGAGAATCTCTCACTGACCAAGAACGGTAATGACTTTGGGCTTGATGATATTCAGTTCCGCGAGTGTCTGAACTCTGACCAAAACGCAGAAGAATTTGAGAAATTGCTCAAAGGCGATCCCTGCGAATTGGCCACGTCTCCGGCCTCAATTAATCTCTCGCTCAATGTCAATATGCTTGACTTTACGGGTAAGCTCATCGGAGATAGGGTATTCTTAGACTGGTTGGTGCTTAATGAGATTGGTACCGCTCGCTATGAAGTACAACGCAGCACCAACGGTACAGACTTTTTCCATATCGGTAGTGTGGATGCACGTGGCAGCACCAATACTTTGGAAAATTATGATTTTGTAGACCGTGAAGTGCCTGACTATCTGCCTTACTTATACTATCGCCTCAAGATAGTAGCCAATGACGGTACTTTCCGCTATGGCAATGTAGTCATTGTTGATTTGGGAGCGGTTCAAGATTATGATCTAAAGCTGATCACCAACCCTACTGTGCAAGGTAATGAGCTGGAGGTACGCTTCAATGTACCACAAGGTCAGGCTCGTATGACCATCACTAGCATCACGGGCGTACGTATGATGAGCCAAGTGGTAGACGCCGAAAATGGAAACAATAGTATATTCGTGCAAACCGGAGGCTTAGCTCCTGGTATTTATGTAGTTACTTTGGAATCTAGTGGTAAGAAAGTCTCTAAACGCTTAGTGGTTCTTTAATCAAGCGATTCCCAAAGGTATCAATCCTACCAAAAGCCCGCTTGCCGAAGCAAGCGGGCTTTTTTGTTTTGGTTAGACCCATGAAGTCACCCAAAGTTTTGAATTCTTGGCGAAAGACGTATTTTAAGGAAAGTCTCCGATGTTTTGACGAGTATGCGATAATCTATTACCAGTCAAATTCAGTGGTAGATTTTAACATTCCCGATGATGATATGATCTATGGAATAGGTATTTTGCTGTATAGAATGCGTGATAGTAAAGTCTTTGAGATTTTCTCTGATGAAGAAGAGCAGATTATGAAAATCTTAAACACGAACTGAAAGGAAACGCTAGCCCTAAATTTATAACTGAACCATCCCAACTATGCTCGGAACCATCCCCAAAAAACTCAATCTAAGCGAATACCTCCAATTGGAGCAGCTTACTGAACAACGCTACGAGTACTACGCCGGAGCCGTGGTAGCTATGGCGGGAAGTAGCGAGGCTCACGATAATGTGGTTACCAACCTAATCGCTGCTCCCAAGAGATGCTTGCGAGAGAAAGGCTTTCAGTTGTTTAGTGGCGACATCCGCATTTACAATCCTTTGGTAGAGAGCTATACCTACCCTGATTTGTCCATCTGCCAACGCAATCTCGGCAATCCTCGAGCTCTGGTTACCATCGTAGCTTAAAAAGGCTCCCCCTCTGGGAACCGCATTTACCCCCTCTGAGAACCGCGTTGAGGCCCTTCGGAACCGCGTTTACCCCTTAACGAACCACCTCTACCCCCTCTGGGAACCGCGTTGAGGGGCTTCGGACTAATCTCTGCGAAGTTTCCCAACTTCGCACGTGAATAAATCAAGACTTCTGGTTTGACGCGATGTGAGATGGAAATCTCAGCAGAGTGGGATGACCATTTCGTACTGAAATTAGCTCACGGCTAAGTCTGTTCAGGGAGCTTATCGTTTGTCAGCTGTTTTAGTCCAAATAAAGGTCTTAATACTCTTATGCGCTTTATGGTAAGTTCATAAAGCAACCAGCAAAATAGGTAAGTTCCTATTAATAAGATCAGAAACTTCCAATAATTAGCGATCGTACTGTTCATCAAGAAGAAGCCTATTATAATAGTAATAGTCTGATGCAGTATATAAAAAGGATAAACAGCTTGGTTTCTGTATTTCAGAACTCGACTTTCTTTGTTCATAAATGAACTGGAAAAACCAAAGATGACCAGAATCCAGCTCCAACGGTTTAAAGTAGCAAATAAAGGAATCCAAAAAATGCTCGGGTAATTCTCCCACATCCAAAGCATTACCGGAAACGAAATTAAACCTATGAAGAGTGCATAGTTCTTCACTTTCTCAGCCGCATTCCAAAAATCTTCTTTCATACAAATAAGCATGTATCCGCTCAGGAAGCAAAGGAAATAATGGGCGAGCGCATACCAATCACCCCACAATGCATGAGTTATGGGATAATAAGGTTCTAAATAAACCTCCACAAGAAATAGAGGAAGGATAAAAATATATAGTCCTAAAGATGATTTTTTCACTAATCTTCTCAGCCAAAGAACGAGTGGATTAGACTCTTGGCGCAAGCTTATCAAGAGGGGAACCGCCACCAAGGTAACTATCAATAGATACGGAAGGAACCATAAATGTCCCCAGCTAAAATTGCCTTCTGGGTAAATCCCATCAAAAAAATCAGGGTAGAAGTCGAAGAATGAAGCATAGGAGAAGCCTTCCGAAACGCGGACAAGGTAAATCTGAGGAGAAACAATAAACAACGTTCCAAAAAGTAAAGGAATAAAAAGTCGTTTAAAACGCTCCTTAATAAACTGAAATGAGTTTTTTCGGGATAAAGCAAACCAAGTTCCTATTCCTGATATTAAAAAAAGGATAGACAGACGCCAACGGTTGACAAAAATCATTGGCCATTTAATCCATTCAATAACTTCATTATTCTTAATCTCCCAATCCCAAGGCACGAAGAACATACCAATATGATAAATGATTAAGATATCAAAAACAATGACCCTTATCCAATCAATATCGTACCTCCTTTGAAGACTCATTTTTATAAAAGGTTTATGGGTAAATTCAAATCTACCTGATAGAAGGGGAAAAAACTAACTGTGCGAAGTTTCCCAACTTCGCAGAGGTTGGGAAACGAAACTTTTAAGGACAAAATAAACGAATGTTGTATATTGGGGTGTTGTAGCCAATTAAAATAAAACTATGGACAAAGCATTACAAACTATGATCGACAACATGCCTGAGAAGACAGGCAAGTCACTTGACGAATGGAAGGTAATATTGAGAGAGAAGTCTTTTACCAAACATTCTGAAGGAGTTAAGTTTCTGAAATCAGAGCACGGTGTTACTCACGGGTTTGCAAACACCATTGTTTCTTTATCAAAAGAAGAAGACTGTTACTACCGAATACAAGTGTACCAGTTATGCTGGTTAAAAGTGTACCATACG
>CAZKBP010000035.1:0-66072 GCA_964551015.1 uncultured Cytophagaceae bacterium
GGGACGTGTCTGCTATACGTCTGGGACGTGTCTGGATACGTCTGGGACGTGTCTGGATACGTCTGGGACGTGTCTGGAGCTGCGTGTTGCCGCTTTGGGTTTGCATAAAAAATTACTTCTTGAGTAGCAAGATATGACCATTGTCAGTTGATTATTTTTCACTAAATTGTAGTATTGTGTATATCCACATTTAGAAAAAATAAAAATGGCTTCAGATACCATCGTACAGGACGTTTGTAATTTTTTGAAACAATACCCTCCCTTTGACATCATTCCCAAGGAAGAACTGCGCAAATTAGCATCAGTCGTCACGATGCAATACTATGAGGAGGGGGCACAGGTATTTTCGCAAGGAGATGAGCCTTATCATTACTTTTTTGTGGTGAATAAAGGGAGCATTCAAATCACCGAAAAGCAGGAAGATGGACAAGAGCATTTGATTGATCAATGCGACGAAGGGGATATTTTCGGGGTGAGAGCCTCCATTGCCAATGATACCTATATTGCCAGTGCCCTCGCTCCGGAAGAATCTCTCCTTTACACGATTCCTATGGATCAATTTAATGAGATCATGGAACGCAATCCTAAGGTAGCCTTATTCTTGGCTTCGGGCTTTGCCTCTGGAGTTTCTATTCTCAAGAGTGAGAGCAATGAAAACGTCAGGGATGTGAAGCGGTTCTTGGATAATTTGAAAGAAGACGATGACGGGACGCAGTTACTGGGTACGGATACATTGAATATCCATACCACCCAAGAAATTGTTTCTTGCAGTCCCCAGCATACCGTCAGAGAAGCCGCCAAGATCATGAGTATCTTCAATGTAGGCTCTATTCTGGTATTGGATGAGGCAAAAAAGCCACTGGGGATCCTCACCGATAGCGATTTTCGGCGTAAAGTGGTGGCTCAAGATGAGCTGATCAAAAATCGCCCCGTCACCGAGGTAATGAGTAGCCCCGTCAAGACCATCCGACCTGACTTGGCCGTGGCCGAAGTGATGGTGTTGATGGTCAGCCATAAGGTTTCTCACTTTTGTGTGACCGAAGATGGCACCGATCAAACGCCAGCTCTGGCTATTGTTTCCCAGCGGGATGTATTGATTGCCCAAGGGAATAACCCAGCTGTACTCGCCAAGCAAATGATGAATACCAAAGATGTGCAGCAATTAGCTCATTTCCGCGGAAAGGCAGAGTATTTGGTCAGAAGCTATCTACACCAGGAGGTAGGAGTTCCTTTTATCTCGCACATTATCACCGAAATCAACGACGTGCTCTTTCAGAAAGCAGGTGAAATTGCTACCGAAACACTCCAAGAAGAAGGCCTAAAACCACCCTCCGTCAAATTTTGTTGGATGTCGCTAGGAAGTGAAGGTCGCAAAGAACAATTCCTAAGAACAGACCAAGACAATGCGCTGGTCTATGAAGATCCGCCCCTTACGGAAAAGGAATACGTGAAGGAATATTTCCAAAAGTACACCCATATCATCATGGAGATATTGGTGAAATGTGGTTTCGTAAAATGCCCTGCCGGCATGATGGCAAGTAACCCTGAGTGGTGCCAACCTCGCTCGGTGTGGGAGTCTTACTTCCGTAAATGGATCGAGACGCCTGATCCTAAATCGGTAATGAATACCAATATCTTCTTTGATTTTCGTCCTATTATCGGAGAAGCTTCCCTGGCGGATGGCCTCAAGGAATATATCTTTAAGTTGATCGATCGGAATGAGATTTTCTTGGCACATCTTGCCAAGAGTGCCTTGCAAAATCCGCCCCCGCTGAGCTTTTTTAGAAGCTTTATTGTAGAAAAAGGAGGCTCCCATAAGGATGAATTCGATATCAAAGCCCGCGCCATGATGCCCCTCACCGATGCTGCCCGCGTGTTGGCTTATGATTTGAGAATCCGATCTTATGGTAGTACCTTCGGGCGATTCGAGGAGGTAGCCAAGCGGGATGAAAAGCTCGCTCCCATCTGTGAAGCCGCCGCCATGGCCTATGAAATTCTACTCCGTCAGCGAGCCATTCACGGACTAAAAAACAATAACTCTGGCCGTTTTATCAACCCAGATGATTTCAATAAATTGGAGAGACAAACCATTCGGAATACTTTCAAGACGATTGAAAAAATCCAACAGACCCTCGAGCTGCGTTATCGTCTGGGCTTTATGCGGTAGGAACTTGGTCAATGAGAAGATGACCCAGGGCAAATCACCGAGAGGAAACTGAGGATGCCTGGTCGCCCCCCTTGGACTAAATAAAAGCAATAATGTTCATTTTTATCTATGAATTTTACATATTTGCACATACGCCAAAGCTTGCCAACCAACATGTTTCGTCGATCCAATACCGCCAAGAAAAGATGCCAAAGAGGAGAATTGCCCCAGTTTGTTTGTGATTATATCCAAAAAAACGAACAAAACACCACCCGCCTTCCTCTGGAAAAAAGCCGTTTCGTGGTTTTCGATACGGAAACCACGGGCTTAGACCTCAAAAAAGACAAAGTCATCAGCATCGGAGCCATCGGGATGGATAATATGCAAATATGCGTAGAAGACTCCATGGAAATCTTCGTACGGGGGAATTATTCAGGCGATAAAGACTCCGTCACGGTTCATCAAATCCTCTCTTGGGAGCTCAAAAATGGACATACTGAATTGCAAGCACTAGAAGCATTCTTGGATTATATTGGCAATAGTATTCTGGTGGCTCACTATGCCGAATTTGATACCAAGATCATGTCCAAAATGATGCAGACCCACTTTGGCTTTTCACTCCTGAACAAATCTATCGATACCATCGAGCTTGCCAAACGCATGGAAAGAGGGCGTTTTCATCGTCATCAGGCTGTGTATCGCCCCAAAGAATATACGCTTGATAACCTTTGTGAACGCTACGGGATACCGATCTCCATTCGGCACAACGCCGCCGGAGATTCGCTTGCGACCGCTTTTTTACTGCAAAGATTGTTGTACATGGCGAAGCGCAAAGGCATTAAAACCGTGAGGGAGTTGCTGTAAAGGAGTTCTTTAATTTGATGGCTCGTGATTGGCGAGCTTTTTTTTGAATTTCAAAACTAAATTTTTAGTTTTGTTAAAAAGCATTTAGTTATGAAAAAATATTCGCTCCTTACTCTATTATTGATGCAAGCGTGGGCAGGCTGGACGCAATCCAGATGGGTAGATTACGAGCAAGCCATGGCTTCTCAGCAAAAGGACACGATTCAGTTTATGGACTTAAGTAATCAAGGTCTGAAAGAAGTCCCCAAAGATTTATTGTTATTCCGCAAAAGCCTAGTGGGTCTAGACCTTTCCAACAATTACATTACCGAGGTTCCTCGCTGGCTTCGTCGCTGCAAAAAGCTGAGTCTATTGAAAATCTCTGATAATGGCTCGATAAAAGACCAAAAAAGAGCTATTTCTAAGGAAGTGTACCAAAATTTTTCCATTCCAAAAGACAGCAGCCGCTCGGTTTCTGCCAGCAACATGCTTATCTACAAGAAGAATAGAGACTCTCTCCGACAAGTTTACGAGACACGCGTAGCTGCTCTTGATGACCCACAGCCTCTTGAGATTCGCTTCTATCGCAACCGCCGGATTGATACCTTGGTGATGTTGGATAATCAAATGCAAGCCCTGCCTCCTCGTCTAAAAAGGCTAAGACGCCTAAAAAAGCTTTACTTAGGTCATAATGACTTTACTGAAATTCCTGTGGATTTGCGTAAGCTGCGCAGATTAACTTTTTTCTCTTTTAACCATAATCAAATTAGCCAAATCCAAGATTTTCCCTTTCGCAAGATGCGTCGCTTGGAAAATATAGATTTATCTTTCAACCAGATTAGTCATTTACCCCAAAACCTGACCAAAACGAAGAGGCTTCGTAAGCTCAATTTCAGTAATAACCAGATCGAGAGCTTTGACCCTGCCGAAGGGATAGAAAATTTACAATCGCTCATTCTCTATAAAAATGCACTCAAAGAGATGCCTACTTGGCTACTCGAGTGCAAAAAACTGAGAGAATTAGACCTAGCCTACAATCAATTCATAGAAATTTCTCCCAAAATTGGCTCCTTGACCGAATTATATGTGCTTTATCTATCTTTTAATCGTTTGCTAAGCTTACCCGAAGAAATCGGCGATCTGACTAATTTGCGAGAACTTTACGTACATCATAATCAATTATTGGCAGTTCCTACTTCGCTAGTTCAGCTGGAAAAATTAAGCGTATTGCATCTCAATGCCAATGAATTAAGCGAATTCCCCAGCCAAATTCTTTCCCTAAAATTACTGGAAGACTTAAATATTGCCTACAATCAAATTCCTGATTTCGATCTGGCACTCAAAGACCTGAGTCGCCTCAAATTGCTCTATCTGAGCCACAATGCTATCGATAAAGAGTCTGAGCAATACGAGCCCTACCGAGATTTATTTCAGCACCTGAGGACTGAGGGCGTGGTAGTCAGTGAATAAGGCTTGTAAAATCAGAAAGTCAAGGCAAGGGTCTGACCAGTAGGAAGTTGTTCCCAGATATTCCAGAGTTGGACCATCTCGGTTTTGATTTCTTGAATGCGTTCTATGGTCAGATTAGGGTCATCAGTTAGGGATCGCTCCTTGAGAGCAAGATAGTACATCTCCATGAAGCTCTTGTCGATTTCCTGATGGAAGCCGACGGTCTGGAGCAGACCCACCAATACTTCGCAGCGGAGGGCATTGGGGCGTTCTCTGTGCATATTTTTGGGTAGTAGTGCTTCGGGACGTTGATCTCGGGGAGCCTCAAAATCGCTAATTTCGTAGCCTTCGTTGATGGTTCCATAAAAGGCATCTCGATAATCCAGATTTTTTTCTACCACATAATGCCAAAAATCGTGATGCACTTGGAAGCGGCTTTTCAAGACAGTCCAAGTTACGCTTTGGTCATCACGAATGCACTGAAGTACGTGATGACGCTGGGCATTTTTCTGAAAGTGAAGGATCATACCGATGGAAATCTTGATTAAACCGAAAGTTATCAGAGGTAAAGGATAAATAGCTAAGCAAGGACGGCAGCGAGCAAGTCTAATTCGGGCAATCACCGGGCTGTGGAGCTTGATTTGCCAGGTCTTGGGCAAAGTCTTTTGCTAGCTCCACGGGCTTAAAACCTTCTTTCACCGAGCCTCGGAGGGCTTGTGTTCCGTAGCCTGTGTTACTCATATGAGATCGGATGATCACGACCTCATCTGCTTTGATATTAACGGCACCACCCGAACGGGTAAAAGGCTGCTCATCCACGTGGCTGTGCGCCAAAATCCGTCGGTAGATCAGTTCACCCTCGGGCCTAATGACCTCCCACCAATCAGCGTATTGTTCGCAGCCTGTATCTGGGCTAGAAATTGTGACGGCAAAAGTATAGCCTAATTCGTTTCCAGTGGCATAGACCGAAAGCACCGTGGCGTAGTCTTCATCCTCGGCAATTTGCTCATTGAGAGAGCCTGAATTGGCCTGTGAGCAAGCCCAAAGACTGATAGATGCTAAGATTAAAACAAAATATTTCATGTACATAAATTCTTGGACGAAAAAAATCATTTAAAAAAACAAGTGTTCATCGAGTCAATCTCGTTTGGTATTACTTCTCTTCAGAAGTCCGTCATACGTGAGGAGTTCGTGTAGTTTTGACTGTCGCTAGGTAGAGAATCGTTTTTAAAGATAAGTAATAAAAAAATCAATCACCAACACGAGCCACGAACTAGAACTAATTGCCTTGGTCAGACTCTATAATTTCTAACTCTTGCACGGGGGCGGTTTCACGGGGTACATTGGGAGCAAAGGGGAGGGGAGTATAATAAGGTTGTTGATAGAGCTTTCTTGCTAAACGCAGAGCGGTCATGCCTGTTTGTAGACCGGGGGTAGTGAGTTCGTATTCGGGTAGGGTAACCAGACGCCCAGTTCGATAAGCCCTAGAGCTAACCAGCAGCAGTGCTTGGTATATTTTCCCTTTAAAACTGGCAAAGCTTTCATCGCTCATCAGGATAAAGTCTGGATTGATTGCGCTCATATCTTCAGCGGTGAGGCGTTCCATCCCGTCATACTCATCGGCAGCATTTTTTGCACCTGCTAATCGGATGATTTCATCAAAAAAAGTATTACTCCCTCCCAGCAAAAGCACGTCCGCACCACGCGCGTGAACATAAAGCACCCTAACACTATCCTTTTTCTCCTTTTGCAGAATTTGCTTGACCTTGGCTAGACTGTCTTGCATACTTTGGATCAATTGTTCTGCTTTTTTTTCTCTCTGGAGGAGACTTCCGATTTTCTGGATGGTCGCTTGAAGCGAAGATAATTCTTGGGGTTTATCAAAGAGGTAGTAATCAAAGTCCTTGCTTTTTAATTGTGCTACCACTTCGGCAGGACTCGCTTCGGAGTCAGATAAGACCAGATCAGGTTGATGATCCACAATATAATCAGCGCGCAGGGTAAGATCATAGCCTACCTTGGGCTTTCTAAAATTGGGAAAGAGAGGATGGCTTGCCCCCATGGCGACGATCTTGTTGCTATCTCCGAGACCTATGACAATCTCGGTCATCAAGTCTCCAATACTCACGATTCGTTGATAGTCCTTTTTTTCAGAGTTCGCCTGAGTAGAAGAAGGAGATAAAACAGTATCTTGCTCAGAAGCTGTATTTTGTTTCTCTGAATGACAAGCAACTAGTAATAAGCCTAGGGATAGCCCTAAAATAGGATGTCTTTTCCAAGTTGTCATGATTGGGTCATCATTGATAGAACAAAGAAACGAAAAAGCACACAGAAGTCAAGTTGAATCGAGTGATTTAATCCGATAGATTTAGATTTATCTAAGAAAATAATAAAGTATTGATCGTGTTTGGATCAAACAAAAAAGACAAATAGCTGCAATAGGCTGAATAAAAATGGATTGAAGAATGTGCTAGATCAATGAAAGATCATCCTTAAATAATCTCTCGTTTATCTTTGATCATATCGTATAGTAATTCCTTGGCGCGGTGGAGTTGTGCCTTGACCGTACCTAGTGGAATCTCTATTTTCTTGGCAATTTCGTCATAAGAATATTCCTTAAAATATCTGAGCTCTACTAAGCGCTGATATTTATGAGGGAGCTTGGTTACAATCATTTGCATTAATTCCACTTTCTGACTTTTGATGGCCCGTTCCTGTGGGTCAAGATTATTATCTTTGATATCAATAGCGACCTCTTCACCATTATCGTCTTTGTAAGAAGAATTGATGCTCAGTGTTTCCAGCTTTTTCTTACGGATAAAATCAATACAATTGTTTGTAGCAATCCGAAAGAGCCAAGTGCTAAACGTATACTCTTTTTTGAACTTTGCTAAGCCCTTGAAGGCTTTGGCAAATGCCTCAATGGTTAGATCTTCGGCATCGTCTGTATTCTTAACCATTTTGAGCATGGTGTGGTAGAGAGGCTTCCGATATCTTTCCATGAGCTCAGCGTAAGCTTTATCATCACCTTGATTGCGGGCCAGGTCAATCAGGGCAAAGTCGCGTAAAGCTTTTTCAGAAAACTTCTTCTTGGTATCTTCATCCAAATCAGTTTTCTGGTTTTCCACGTCTGATGACTTTTTTTGTTTATCTACTGCCATTGAATTCTTTTTAAGCTTATTGCTAGGGTTCCAACTATAAAAATATAGAATACATACAGAAAATCAAAAAGTGGTAGGCAAATAACACATACTTGACCTCGCATTTTATGATTGATAACTGCATAAATAACACTTATTGCACTAATTCTTACAAAGGCTGCCTCCCAAACCCAAGCCTGCTCTCCCAACGAATGTCCGTAAATTTCCGTAGACAAAAGGCTAAGCCAAAACAGACCATGTGAGAGATGTAGCAAGCCTAGTATAGATTGCGTTTGGGGCTTGTAATGCTTACCTACTGACAAGTGTCGAAGCTTTTGCTTGAACCAAGCTCTCCAAGTACGATGAGGAAATGAATATACATAACTGCTTGGTTCTAAGCAAATTGCTGTATTTCGTGCCCAAGCTACTTGGTTGATGAACAGGTCATCATCTCCCCCAGTTACGTGGCGAATTTTATGGGAGAATCCTGTCTTATCGAACGTTTTTTTTGAATAAAGTAAGTTTCTGCCTACTCCCATGTATGGATTTCCTGCCAAGGCCAAGGCCAAATATTGCAAAGCGGTATAGAAAGTTTCGTACTGGATGAAAGCATTCAGAAAGCCATTTTGTTTGAAATAAGGAGAAAAACCCAATACAATCTCGACAGGAGCCTGCGCCATTCCCTGCATGGATTCAATCCAATGGGGGCTGGCTGGGTAGCAGTCAGCATCGGTGAGCAAAATTAGCTCGTGGTGAGCGGCTTGGATACCTTGGAGAATAGCATATTTTTTAGAATGGAATCGTGGGTCAGATTCCTGAATATCAACGACTCTCAGGCGCTCGTCTTCCTCTTGCTGTGCCTGAAGCCAAGATAAGGTACCATCCGTGGAGCGGTCATTGACCACAATTAGCTCGAAAAAAGGATAATTTTGTGCGAGAATATGAGGAATAGAGATTTGTAAATTGTCGTATTCATTGTGTGCGCAAATTAGGACCGAAACGGGCTGCTTATCTTTTATTTCGCTAGTTTTATAACGATGAAAGATTAACCGTGAAAATATACCAAAAGCAAAAATTAATTGTATAAAAACACTGGTAAAAAAAACTACAAGTAAAAAGTAATACAAGAGCATTTAGGGCATATTTAGAATAATTTATAACACAGCATAACAGAGGGCAGAGAGAGCCAGACTACTTCCCAACAAGGGATCATTTTCTTTATTTCTAGCTCCTTTTGGGTTGAGGAAGCTTCCATCCGCTACCTGATTTTCTTTAAGCAATGCCATGAATTCGGTTTTATCTTGATCTTCCCAGCCGATATGAGCATATACTTCTGCTCTCACCGCTAAATGGTACAAAACGAGTGCCTGATTCCATTGACCAAGATCATGGGCTGGAATTCCTACCGGTATAGACCAATCTGTATTTTTTGCCAGCCAAGTTTGGGCGTTTTGCTGCTGGGCTCTGCTATTTACATCTCGAAGGGCTAACAAACTCAGCAAGCCATCACAAGTAGCCGTGGCGTAGCTGCGATAATAGGGAGCGTATGCTTCGTGATTTGCAACTTGCGCCTTATTAGCACCGGTGATGATAGATGAATAATAAAAACCACCATCATAGAAATGAGCTTGCCCGACTCGCTGGGTATCTTGATGAGGCGGAGAGGCCAGAGCCTTTGGGTGTTTCTGCAGTACTCTTAGAAAATAAGAAGCTTTCTCATAGGTGCTATCTCCGCGGTAACCAGCCTCTCTTAAAGCTTGCAAGACCCGACGCGTATGAGAAATATCCACGTGTCCTACCTGTCCTTCACTGAGTAGGGTTTCACCAAATCCCCAACCCCCGTAGGCTGGATGTTTTGTGCTAATTCCTCGACTTTCGTCAAATTGCTGGGCTAATAGATAGCTTTGCATGTTTTGTATCAACAAAGTATCTGAGTTTTCACCGTAGCGCGCCAAAACTCGTAGCGCATAGGCCGTGGCATAGTTGGGATATTCCAATACCAACGGATTAGATAGACCAAGTGCGCCCTGCTCGTTTGTATGTTGACGGATAAATTGCAGTGCTTTCTCTAATTGATCCTGAGGATGTTCATAAAGACTATCTGGGACTTGTAGCAATGTCCAAAGAATAAAGGGCGTATAAGCCTGCCCCCCTTTTAAGATACCGTGCGTCTCGCTGTGCCAAGCGCCATCTTCTCCCTGCTGGCTCCAGAGATAAGTACAGATAGAGCGAATCATCGCCAAGGCCTCGTCTTCTTCCTGTCTTATCTGACAAGTAGACAAGGCTCCGAGGCTGAATAAAATAAGTAGTAATTTTTTCAAGCCTGCTTAGATTGAAAGGTGAAAAGATTGGGGGGATTACATAAATTTTAGTGCCTGTAATCTTCCAATCTTTGAGTTTATAATCAGTCCCTACTTCTTTTCTTGGATCAATAGCTCGCGGTCGTTCTCAGCAGTCAAGGCTAGGATACAAGCCGCTGTACAGAATACGGGGCTGGTGATACAGTGATGGCCGTTCCAACTGCCATCTTTATTTTGAATTTCGGAAAGCATTTGGTTCATTTTATTGTTCCAGTTTTCCCAAGCCTCTCCTCCCGTAATTACGAGGGATTCACTGGTCATCATAAAGCTCAGAAACTCCTCGCCTCCATTGTTACCAAAGCCTCGGATCACTTGGTCGTCTTGTAGTTTATTTAAGGTCATCTGATTTTGTTCATAGGCTTGGGCAAGTTCATCAGCTTCGGCATCGCTGATACCATCCAAAAGGCGGAGGGTTTCACGGCTGATAGTGGCCTCTTTGTCCAATTTGCCTGTTTTTTTGGCGAGCTCGATTTTTTCTTGGGCGCGTTTGGCCTCAAGGGCGGTAGCTCTTTGCGTGCTGGTCACTGAGTAAAGAGCAACGCCTGCTCCTCGGCTGGCTTTGATCTCTCCCGATACATCCATATTTTGTTTTTGGTAATTGCGAGAGCGTTCCAAGGCTTTACGATCTACTTGGCGCCCTTGGTTGTAGGCTAGCTCTAGGGCATTGTTGGCCATAGCTGATTGCAGCACAGGAGCCCATCCACCACCAGATACACTACCGTCATCTGCTTGGGATTTTTGAATTTTGTCTAGGCAGGTATCAATGGCCTCAGAGATTCTTTGGTTGAGAGCGGTATGCGATTGAGTATGAGCTTGCACTCGGATCAGAAACTGCACACACATGGTAGCGTCTACATTTTGACCTAATTTGACTTGGGGTTGTGTGCCCCTGATAGACGTAATGCTGGCACTTTCTTCGGGGCATTCCTCAATGAGATGAAGCAAATAGTCAAGTGCTTTTTGTAAGTTGGGGGCATATTTACCATCCTCCAAAGTATGACCGGCGCGCAGTAGTGCCATGGCAGCAAAAGCGGTGGTTGCAGGATCCACGGGTACTTGGGTGGCATCAATCATGTTCTGTTGCGCGTGACTACCAGCACCCCAACCACCATTTTCAAATTGTACGCTAGCGAGATAATCAACTCCTTTTTGGGCAAAACTCGGCAATTCACCCGCCTGAGTAGTTACTGGGGGAGACTTAGAGAGCAGTTTGGCGTCTCTTATGACTAATTTGGAATGTAAATGCGTGCTTTGCACCCAAGCTAAGCCCAGCGAAACAACGAGTACAGCGGGAAGCAGTGTTTTAAGATCGTGAATTTTCATAGTAATATCGTTTTCGAGATGCGTTCGTAATTTTATTTAGATTACTTACTACCTCGAGGAGTATTACAAGAAAATTCTTTTTTTTTAGTTTTTGAGACAAAAGCACCTAGCATTCATAAGCACACACTCGGAATAGAAGCTCGATTCGCATTCCTTTAATCAGAGGATGAGCCAAATGCAGATTGCTAACAACTAAGGGCTGATAGCTTATTTATTCTTGATATAAACCTTGGTTCCCTGCTCGTTGATGTAGTATTTACCTCCTCGGCTACCTTTGTACACCTTAAACCCGTTATAAAATTCTTCTTCACCCTCAGCCTCTTTTTTCTCGTTAGTAGCTTTGGAGGCAGATGCGCTCTTCTTTTTGGCAGAAGGTTTTTTCTTTGAATCAGTTTTTTTAGTATCAGAAGATTTTTTCTTGGATTGAGCGTCAACCTCCGAAGTCTTAGGCTTCTCTTCCTTAGCCTCGGTGGTAACAGTACTGGTGGTAGTAGAAGACTTGGTTTGGGTTTCGGCTTGGGAAGACTTAGAAGAGCTAGTCGGCTGATCTTTGGGCTTTTGAGTGGGAGCCTGTCCGTTGGGTGGGGTATGTGTGGAAGTAGGAGGAGGGGAGTAAGTCTCTTCTTCGTTTTTTTGGCGGAAAATATTCATAAGGACTAAGCCAGAAGCGGTAGCAATTCCTCCTACAATAACAGTGGTGATGATTCTAAGCAATTTCATTAGTGATATGTTTATAATAATTGAAATAAAAAAATAATAAATCAGCATACTTGTGCGATCAAGGCCATACAAAACCTAGCTCGAATGAAATAAAAAAAAACATAAATCGCTAATACTGAGCCAATTCTTTTAAACGCATAGATCGAGCCAAGGATTTGACAAATTGTATATTTTCTTGATTATCAGCAATAATGGTCAAAAGAAAACGATCCGAAACGGCTACTCTGAGTTCCGCCCGACGGTGGCGTTTATCGTAAATCTCCCATCCGGGCATATTTTCATAGAGTAGAAACCCTCCCGCTCGTATGTATTGATTATCGACCCCCGAGGCGGTTGTCCAAAGCGTAATAGATTGGGCATGCTGTGATTTCTTCCCATTGTAATCATCCAAGGTGATGCGCAGGTGGCTATTTTCTTTTTGATAGCTCTGCTCCGCATTGGAATAAGAATCACCACTCATTCCATAAGGAGTACCTACAAAGTCGCCCGTAGGCTCATAACCTTGGTAAGTTTTGGGGAGAAAATCTCTCAAAGTTTTGGATTTGATCGCAAGGGTATCTCCCTTTTCTATTCTTTCCTGTCGTTTTTGTACGGCCTCTTTACGTACTTGGGTTTTGTTTTGCTTGAATTCTTGATAAGCTTCTTCTAAATGGAGAGAATCTGCTTGAGATTCTGATGACTCTCCACCACCACGACAGGCGATTAAAAAGCAAATACAAGAAAGAACGAGCAGTAAATTTTTATAATTATGCATAAATCTGTGATCTTGACAGCAAGATTTTACACAAAAATAAAACACCTAGGGGTTATTTCAAGATAAGATTCTTGTCCGAGGCTTATTTCGTGTAAATTAGAAAGGCATTGTCAATCCATAAGAGAATACTTACTTTTACGATCAAACCGTTTTTAGTACCGTTCTGTTTTCCCTAAGAATATTTTAAAAATAAAGCATCTTTTTATGAAAAATAGATACCAAGTCTTCCTACTACTAATTTTTAGTCTCACTGTGCCTGATTTAAGCCCAGCTCAGAGCAAGAAAGCACTTGATTTTGATGTTTATGAAAAATGGAATGATATTCAGAATGAAAATATTTCCCGTGATGGAGAATGGGTGATCTACACTTTGAAGCCACACGGAGGAGATGCTACTCTCAAAATCCACGACATTAGTAAGCGAGAAGAAAGAACCGAAACTTTTCGCCGTGCTGAACAGGCACAAATCACGGCAGATTCCAAGTTTGTGGTATTTCATCTCAAGCCTCGGGCCGATAGCCTCAAAGCCATGCGCCGACGCAAAGTGCCCAAAGATAAATTACCCCACGACTCCTTGGGTATTTATCATTTAACCAAGGATTCTCTCATCAAAATTCCCGAAATTCAATCCTACCAAATTCCTGAAAAAGCAGGTGGGAAATGGCTCGCCTACCACCTAGAGCCGGGCACAAAAAACTTTTCGCCCCAAGATACGGCCATTACAGATACGACCGAGCTAGTACCAGAAGAACCCATAGAAGAAGAACAACCTGAACCCGAAGAAACTGAACCCACCGAAGAGGAAATACCCGAAATCACTCCTCTCGAGCAAGCTCAGCAAAAAGTAAAGGAGCTAGAAGCAAAGCTCGCCCAAATCGAGGAAGAAAAACAAAAAGCCCAAGCTAAGAAAAACGAAAAGCCACCCAAACCGCCCAAAAAAGAAAGCAAAGAAAATGGTAGTAAACTCGTGCTCCGTGAGCTAGGCACGGCTCGCCAAGATACTTTTCAGTTTGTCACTGCTTACCAATTTGATGAGCAAGGGCGTAAATTGGTCTTTTCTTCTACCGGAAACGATAGCACTTTCTTGGCAGGCGTGTACGTGTATAATTTAGAAAATAGACAACTGATGCACGTGCTGAATGCTCCGGGCAAACACGAAAAATTAACTTGGGATGAGACAGGCGACCAACTGGCTTTTATTGCCGATACAGATACCACCAAAGAACACAAAAAAGCACTCATCAAGTATTATGATCTCTATTACTGGCAAGAAAAGAATAAAGCCGCCAATGTCATCGCTAGCAAAGGAGCCACGGGCATCCCTGCGGGCTGGATCATCAATCAATACGCTAATTTGGATTTTTCCAAGGATGGTTCTAAGCTGTTTTTTGGCACTTCACCCGAACCTTTGGTGAAAGATACGACCCTCTTGCCCGAGGAAGTCGTCAAGGTAAATGTCTGGAATTGGAAAGATACCCGCTTGCAAAGCCAACAAAATGTAGAAATCGAGGAAGATCGGAAAAAATCATATTTGGCCATGGCTCTTCCGCGTTTTAAGCGGATTGTACAGCTTGCCACGCCTGAGGTACCCGTTGTCATCCCCGGCAGTGAAGGTAATGCTGATGTGGCCTTGGGGCTAAATTCCGAGCCATACCTCAGACAAACTTCTTGGGCAGGCTATCCTAACGAAATAGATGTATATACAATCAGCCTTCGGGATGGTCGTAAGCGTAAGGTCAAGGAAAAACTAAAAGCCAGCGTAAGAATATCTCCCGGAGCGGATTACCTCTATTGGTACGCCCCACAAGACTCTGCTTGGTACAGTTATTCTATTCGTACAGGGCAAACCTACAATCTAACTGCCTCGGTAGATAATCGTTTTTATGATGAGTTGTACGACTACCCTGACTTGCCTGATTCCTATGGTTCGGCAGGGTGGACAGAAAACGATGGAAGCTTCTTGGTTTATGATCGCTTTGATATCTGGAAAATAGACCCCGAGAATAAAGTAGCCCCCCAAAGAGTCACTCAGAGTGGGCGCGAAAATCGTATTCGCTATCGCTATATCCAACTTGACCCTGAGGAACGGTTTATCAAAACTGCTGAGCCGATGATGCTTTACACCTTCGATGAAGAAACCAAATCCTCTGGCTACTTTACTTACCAGTTGGGGCAAGAAGGCGCACCACGCAAGCTTCTATACGATGATTATCGCTTTGGCTATCCCACGAAGGCTAAGAATGCCAAAAAATATATTTTTACCCGAGAAAGCTTTGTAGAATTTCCTGACCTTTTCTGGACAGACGCCACTTTTACCAAAATTAATCGCCTTAGTAGAGCAAATCCACAACAAGATAACTATCGCTGGGGAAGTGTAGAACTGGTCAAATGGACAAATCTAAATGGGGAAGAAATGAGCGGTCTGCTCTACAAACCCGAGAATTTTGACCCAGGGAAAAAATATCCGATGGTCACGTATTTCTACCGTCGCCTGAGTGATAATCTACATCGTCATTATGCGCCTTTACCCAGTCGTTCTACCATTCGTCCCTCCGTGTACACGAGCAACGGCTATATTGTCTTTATGTCAGACATTCCTTATCGTATTGGGCATCCGGGGCGGAGTGCTTACGAAGCGGTCGTTTCGGGAGTTACTTCCTTGCTCAAAGAAGGCTATATTGACCGAGATAAGCTCGGCATTCAAGGGCAAAGCTGGGGAGGCTACCAAGTGGCTTATATTGTTACACAGACCGACCTCTTTGCCGCGGCTATGGCCGGCGCTCCCGTGAGTAATATGACCAGTGCCTACGGCGGAATCCGCTGGGGGAGTGGTCTGAGCCGAATGTTTCAGTACGAGCGTTCGCAGAGCCGTATCGGGGCTACACTCTGGGAAAAGCCTTCCCTCTATATTGAAAATTCTCCTCTTTTCTATGCTGACCAAATTGAAACGCCACTCCTAATGATGCACAATGATGACGATGGAGCCGTGCCCTGGTACCAAGGCATCGAGTTGTTCGTGGCCTTGCGCCGCCTGAATAAGCCCGTGTGGATGCTTTCTTACAATGGCGAGAAACATAATTTGACCCAATGGCAAAATCGCAAAGATTTATCGATTCGGATGCGACAGTTCTTTGATTATTATCTTCGCTTCAAACCTGAACCCGTGTGGATGAAAGAAGGCGTACCTGCGATCGAGAAAGGAATCAAGATGCGCTATGAACTCACGAATCAAGAGCAGGGGATAGAAGGCAGTAGGTAAAGTATAGTTGCTGATTTGAATGATAAAAGCATGTTTTTAGGAAAAATAAAAAAACTGATCTTAGCTTTACTACTCTTATCGGCTTGCCAATCTGAGCAAGAAAGCCAGCCAAATGTAGATGAGCCAGAGACGCGTGCCTTGGAAACTACCGCCTCGGAAGCATCTGATGAACCAGCCATTGAGCAGAAGGTTGAGAAAGAAAATACGATTGAGAGAGAAATACAAACGGAATTTGAAATCCAAACCTACCAAACCGAAGCGGGCTGGGGTTATGATATATTAAAAAATGGAATACCTTTCGTTCGTCAGCCTCACCGTCCGGGTTTACCCGGCAAACAGGGCTTTGACTCAGAAGCAAAAGCGCAAAAAACCGCGGAGCTGGTACGCCATAAATTAGAAAATAATGTAATGCCTCCCACGGTCAGCCAACAGGAGTTGGACAGTATCGGGGTTCTGAAATAGTGATAAGTTATTGGTTGCCAATGGTCAGTTGTGGTTCCAGTTTGGCCTAGAAACAGAACTAACCACTGGCAGCCAGTAACCAAGGGTTTATCGCTTCATAATTGTTTTCTGATAAACATTCCCTTGTTCATCTTGCAGACGTAGATAGTAGATGCCATCCGTCTGCTGACTTAAATTCAATTGAAAGGCTTCATCTGCCGCCACCGTACCTTGGTAGATTATTTGCCCCGAAGCATTGACGAGTTCTACTTTTACCTGTCCTTTTAGTTCCTGATCAAACTCCAAAGAAAGCTGATCCTGAGTAGGATTGGGGTAAGCAGTTACATCCAAGGGCGCGCTTGAGCTTCCCGTGCTTGCTTGCTGGACGGCTTGGGAGCTTATTAACTCAAAATTCAGCGTGAGGGCTGGCCCGGCCAAGCCACCTAAATTGGGCTGCTGGTAAGCTTGTGCGGAAATTTGATAATTGCCTATTTCAAAATCTCTCCCCTCGATATCTTTTCCAGAATTATCGCCAAAAAGTGTATAAGGAATTAGATTCTCGGCCTGAGTCTGTTGTAGCTCACCATTGAGTGCCAACTCTACACTGCCTACTTTTTCGGGCGAAGTGAGCGCGCGGATGGAGAGATGTCCAGTACTTAAGTTGCTCAAATCAATCACGTCTCCATCTTTGATTTCTAGGAGGTCTTCATCGGTATCTGCATCTACGAGTACCAGACTCTGCACGAGAAATTTAGGGGTGCCCACTACTGTGAAGTTCAAAGTGAGGGCTTCTCCAACCACTCCTTGCGCTCCTGCTTCTGTGTAGGGCGTGACGGTGATTTGATAATCGCCGGGTTGTAGAGGCAAGCCCTCGATATCTTTTCCAGAATTATCGCCAAAAAGCGTATAAGGAATCAAATTCTCGATTTGAGTTTGTGGTACAGGCCCAGTGAGTACCATTTGTACACTACCTACTTTTTCGGGAGCGGTAAAAGCTTGGATGCTAAACTCGGCCGTCATCAATTGATCGAGGTCAATGGTCATGCCGTCTTCCAGATCAAAGAGAATTTCATCAAAATAAGCATCTACGAGGCTGAGCTTGCTGACACGGAGGTTGGGTTCTTCGGTAATGCCAAATTCCCAGAAATCTTTGCGAGCAGTTTGGTTATCAGCATCAAGGCCAGTGCCCAAGAAAGCCCGATTATCAATGACGAAAGTAGAGGCTTCTCGGCTCGGACCTCCGCAAAAATCAGAAATTCTCTTCCAGCTATTCTCCGAAGTGCTATATTGCCAAAATTCCTGTAATAGTTCATTTTGTTCGGATAGTCCTAATCCCACGTATCCATTGGCTCCTAAGGCAAACCCACTAGCATTAGAAGCAGGTGTTCCTGGGTAATCAGCTTGGCGAGTCCAGGTGTCATTTGCTGGATTATACTCCCAAAAATCGCTAAAATTATGGAGATCTCGATTACTATCTAAAAAACCTCCTAAACCGGCATAGCCTCGGTTGCCAATGGTGAAATAAGTCATTTCTCGGCGAGCTTCCCCCGCGAAATCAGCTTTACGTGTCCATTGATCCGTGGCAGGATCGTATTCCCAAAAATCACTCAAGTTATCCGAGGGAGAAAAACCTGCTCCAAATTGCCCGGTACCTATATAGCCTTTTCCAGCAAGTGAAAAACTGAAGGCTGCAAATCGGGGAGAAGCTGGTAAATCGGCTTTACGGGACCACTCGTTCGCAGTAGCATTGTAAACCCACAGATCGTTAAGAAAACCACTGAAAGTGTTGAAGCCTGTACCTACATATGCTTGATTATCAACTACAAAGCTAACTGCATCGGCACGACTATCACCTGCAAAGTCTGCCACTTGCGTCCAAGTATCTGATTCAGGATCAAATTTCCAGAAATCTTTGAGCATCTGTCCCGAAGTAGTCGAGCCTGTACCGATGTATCCTTGTCCTTCTAATGTAAAAGATACAGCCTGTTGGCGTGCTATTCCAGTTAAGTCAGCTATTTGTCTCCATCCTCCCTGAGATGGTATACTTTGAGCAGGATCATACTTCCATACGTCCTTGCGACCTGAGCTACCGTCACTATCCAAACCAGTAGCGACATAGGCTTCTCCTTGTACTACGAAGGCCACAGCTTCTCTTACTGGATCACCACAGAAACTTGCTTGCTCTGTCCAAGTATCCGTTTGAGGATGGTAAGACCAAAAATCTTGGCGAAAGTTGTCAAAATCAGCACCCGTCCCTACGTATCCTTTTCCATCCAGTGTAAAAGCAACGCTACTCAAAAGAGCTTCGCCACCAAAATCAGCGATGCGTTTCCATTCATCCAATTGAGGATCGTAAGACCAAAAATCTTTATAAATGTTTTGTAAATCACCTCCTAATCCCGCGTAAGCCTTATTATCGATTGTAAAAGCAGCCATTTCTCTTCTACCTTCACCTGGGAAAGAGGCTTTCTCTGTCCAGGTATCTGTTTGAGGATCATATTCCCACAAATCTCTTTGGTTATCCGGAGCATTCAGGCCAGTACCAAATTGGCCAGGGCCTACGTAGCCTTTATGTCCTAAGGAAAAACCAATGGAACCGATTCGTCCGTTCGCGGGAAAATCAGCGATTCGTTGCCAACTATTTGAGGCTGGGCTATACTTCCAAAAGCTCTGCAGATAGCCAGAGGATAGCCCCAGTCCCACGTATCCTTCACTGTCTATCACGAAAGCAGTGGCCTCGCCTCTTGCTCCACCCGCATAGTCTGCTTTTTGTGTCCAAGTATCAGCCTGTGGATCATACTCCCAAAAATCATTTAAAGCATTGCCTGCCGTGTTACGACCAGTACCTAGATAACCTTTGTCGTCAATACTAAAGGCAACTGCTTGATAACGAGCTATTCCACCAAAATCACCTTGTTGTTCCCATCCTTGACATTTTCCACAAAATTGAAATTCATTTTGAGCAAAAGAAGGGTAAAAGCTTAGCTGAAATAATAGAAAGGAGAGGAAAAGGGAGTTTCCTCGTCTCTTGAACATGAGTCTAAAATTCTTTTTCATTTAGATTAAAATTTGATTGATTAAAGGATTATATTTCCCAGGTAGAGAAATTTTTATCAAAAAGAGATAGGTCAAGCTTAGCTGCTTTGATGCAAGTAGCATGAAAGAGAAATCAATAAGTTACTTTGAAGGTTCCTCTGGCTGAAATCTACGTGATATGATATGAAGGAAGAATGCACTTTAAATTAGCTACTTACATAAGTCAATTTTGATGCTAATTTTCTAGGTTAAAAAAAAGAGGCCGTTTCCTTACATCCATATTAATAACCTCAAATAGCCATCTTATCTGGATATGCTTGTCTTTTGCCTAATAAAATCGATGAGATGTGAGATATATCGCTTTTTTTTTAGCTTTGTGCAAACAAAAATTACAAGTGATGCAGACAAAAATTACACTACTTGTTTTCTTCTGTTGCATAGTCGCTCCTTTTCAATACCTGAGAGCGCAAGAAGCAGAGGAAGACACAACTCGTCTTTGGACCTACACCGGGGCAGGTTCTCTCGGCTTTTCTAATGTGGTACTCAGCAATTGGGCCGGAGGAGGCGAAAACTCTATTTCTTTGAGTACGCTTCTGGACTTTAAAGCCACTCGCCAGACTGACCAAAGCAAATGGGCGAATTATTTCAATTTTAACTTCGGAATTGCCCGCGTGGGAGGCGATGAGAATCTCTTCAAAAAAACCAATGACCAGATTATTCTGGGGACAGCTTACGACTATAACCTCGCCAAAAACTGGAGTGCGACCGCTGGGCTGGAAGTACGTACCCAAATCGCGCCTGGGTATACCTTTGCTCGGGATTCTTCTGGAAACGAAATTGAAGATCAATTAATCTCTGAATTTTTCGCACCGGGTTATCTTTACACGAACTTGGGGATTACTTACAAAAATAAATTGCTCTCGGTTACACTTTCGCCAGCCAGCAATAAACTTACTTTTGTCTTGAATGATTCACTCTCGGAGGCAGGAGCTTTTGGAGTAGACCCAGGCGATAAGGTCCGCTCAGAAGTAGGAGCCACCCTCAATGGAGTCTTTGAGTTTTCGCCGATCGAGAATATTACTTTTAAAACGACGCTCTTGCTTTTCTCTAATTATGCCAACAATCCACAAAACATAGACGTGGACTGGACTACCTTGCTGGTGTTTAAGGTCAATAAATTCTTCGATGCCAGCTTTGGAACTCGACTCATCTATGACGACGACATCCTGATTGAACAGGAAGATGGCACTTCCAAACAAGCCGTTCAATACAGTCAGGTGTTAAGCATTAATGTAGGCTACAAGTTTTAATAATTTTTTTAAACTCTTTCTTAAACTCTATATCAATCACTCATCATTACAATACTTAACTTATGGATGTCATAGAAGTAATTATCCGAGATTTGGTCAATGCCGCCGTTCAGTATGTTCCTTTGGTGCTTTTAGCCATTGTGACCTTGATTATTGGTTTATCTTTAATCAGGAGGTTAGTCAAGTTTATTAGTAAAGCCCTGACCAAGCAGGTAAATGACCCTACGCTCACTTCGTTTTTGAAGGCACTGATTTCGGCACTTTTAAAGATCGTGTTGTTCATCAGTGTGGCCTCAATGGTAGGCATCGAGACTACTTCTTTCGTAGCCGTAATCGGTGCGGCTGGTTTGGCGGTTGGTCTGGCTTTGCAGGGGAGCTTGGCTAACTTCGCGGGGGGTGTATTGATTTTGTTATTACGTCCCTTCAAAGTGGGCGATGTGGTCGAGACGCAAGGCTTTCTGGCGGTTGTCAAGGAAATCCAAATCTTTTACACCATCTTCAAAACCTTCGACAATAAGATTATGTACGTGCCGAACGGGCCGTTAGCCAATGGCAATATCACTAATTACTCCAGCGAAGAGGAGCGACGCGTGGATATGGTTTTTGGAGTTGGCTACAATGATGATTTCAAAAAAGCCAAGTCTATCCTCATGGATATGATCCAAAAAGACGAGCGTATTTTCAAAGATAAGCCCGGACAGGAGCCTTTCCTACGTGTGACCGAACTGGCCGATAGCTCCGTGAACATTACCATGCGAGCCTGGTGCAAATCTGGTGATTATTGGGATATTTATTTTGACTTTTTAGAGAATGTCAAAACCACCTTTGACCAAGAAGGTGTGGGTATTCCCTTCCCGCATATGGAAGTATATACGCATCAAGTACAGGATTAGGGTTTCAGGGTGTAGGTCGCAAGTTTCAAGTTGCGACCTGCAACCAAATCTAAACATTAAACCGAAAGTGCATCACGTCGCCATCTTCTACTACGTATTCCTTACCTTCCACGCCCATTTTACCCGCTTCTTTGACGCCTGCTTCGGTTTTATAATTTTGGTAATCGGGTATTTTGATGACTTCGGCCCGAATGAATCCTTTCTCAAAATCGGTGTGAATGACACCCGCCGCTCCGGGTGCTTTGGTTCCTTTGCGAATCGTCCAAGCGCGGACTTCCTTTTCTCCGGCGGTAAAATAAGTAATAAGATCGAGAAGCTCGTAAGAGGCACGAATGAGTTTGTTGAGGCCAGACTCTTTGAGGCCATATTCGGCCAAAAATTCTAGTTTTTCCTCTTCGGTTTCTAGTTCGGCAATTTCGGCCTCGATGGCCGCGCAAACAATAATGACTTGCGCTCCTTCGCCTTCTATGGATTTTTTGAGCGTTTCTACGTGTGCATTGCCTTCCAAAACGGAGGCTTCATCTACATTGGCTAGGTAAATGACGGGCTTGATGGTGAGGAGATTCAAGTCCTTGACAATCTCTTGATCTTCGGCACTAATGTCCAAGTGGCGAGCATTTTGGCCCGCCTCGAGAGTTTCTTTGATTTTGAGGTAAATTTCTTCCTTACGCTTCGCATCCTTATCGCCAGATTTGGCAATCTTGCGTACGCGCTCGATGCGTTTATCTACCGTTTCCACATCTTTAATTTGTAGCTCGGTATCAATGATCTCTTTGTCATTGACAGGATCTACTCGACCGTCCACGTGGACAATATTATCATCGTCAAAGCAGCGGATCACGTGAATGATGGCATCTACTTCACGGATATTCGCCAAGAATTGGTTCCCCAAACCTTCGCCCTGACTAGCTCCTTTGACTAATCCGGCGATATCTACAAATTCAATGATGGTCGGGATGACTTTTTGAGGGCTAACCAAGCCTTCCAAGATTTTGAGCCTCTCATCGGGTACGGAGACGACTCCCACGTTGGGCTCAATGGTACAAAAAGGATAATTAGCAGATTCGGCTTTGGCACTAGAGAGTGCGTTGAAAAGCGTGGACTTACCCACGTTGGGCAGTCCTACAATTCCACATTGTAAGGCCATAGTCTTTGAATATGTTCAGTAAATAGGATCAATCCCTATGGATAAATATTGAGTCAAATATGTTGATTTTCAATTTTCTAGGCAATTTGCTCAGCGGAGTGGCTTATTATGTTCGGCTCTAAATACGTGATACTGACGATAGCTCTTGCTTAGTTCTATGAAAGAAACACGAAGGATGGTGTACATAGGAATGGCTGCGATCATTCCCCAGCCCCCAGCCAAAGCAGCGCCTACAAAGATAATGATAAAAATTTCTAATGGATGGGCTTTGACACTTTTCGAGAAAATAAGTGGCTGTAGCAAAATATTGTCAATCAACTGGGCAATCGCGAAAACGGGAAGCGTTTTTAAGGCCAAAAAAGCATAGTGGCCTAGCTCCGTATCAGCGTGTTTGGTAGAGAATACAACCATAATGGCAAAGAGAAAACCAAGTACCGGCCCCAAATAGGGGATCAGATTAATAATGGCGGCAAAAGCGGCAATGGTCAGCGCGTATTTAATCCCCACGATTTTGAGACCTAAGGCGATGATAGAAAACATAATACTCACCTGCAACAACAGACCAATCAAGTAATTGGAAAGCAACTTTTCTATTTTGTAGAAAGTAGTTACGAATACCTCAAAATAGCGATTGGGCACGATCGCTAGGATATTACGGCGGAACAGCCCTTTTTCGTACAATAAGAAAAAGGTGATGAAGCTTACCGCTAATAAGTAGATAAAAATCTTGCCTGTAAAGCTCAATAGATAATTCAGAATAGAAGCCACGCGGATACTTTGTACAAAGCCAATGACATTGCTGGTAAGCTCTTCTTGTAAAAAACCCTGTTCTTTATCCAGTTGGAAATTGCGGATGATGAAGTCATCTAATCTATTCATGGGTTCACGAACCCGATCAAAAATATCCTCGTAATTCAAACTTTGTAAAACTTGAATTTGCTCTATAATCAAAGGCACGAATAATAAAATAAATACGATCGGAACGGCCGCCAGAATTACGAAGGAAAGAATAACAGCCAAAATACGAGGAACCTTCATCCCGAAAATTTCCAAATCATCAATGTAATCAGTGATTGGTCGGAGGATGGAAGCAATCACCGAAGCAATGAGTACATAGATAACAATATCTGAGAATAGCCAAAAAACCATTCCCAGAAAAACCAAAATCAGTGTAATATTAAAAATGGTACGGGGCAAAAACACGGCTGCTGTAATTTAGTATAAACAATAAAGTGATTCACAAGCTGGTACTTCGTAGAACGCTCGGATGATTTCTAGGATAAAAAAAAACCCTTAGCCGAGGCTAAGAGTTTCTTCTCTTGTCCATATTTTTATTAATCCCACTTGAGCTTTTCATTGTCGGAGCTGTCAAAAGAGCTTCCACTTTCATCAAATTGGGAAAAATCAAAATCCGGCATTAACTCTGACTTCACGTGGTCAATGGTATCTCGCAGAGCATCTACAAACTTATCAAAATCCTCTTTATAAAGAAAAATCTTGTGTTTCTCATAGAAGTACCCATCGTCCTTGTATCTGCGTTTGCTCTCCGTGATGGTCAGGTAGTAATCATTCGAGCGTGTAGATTTGACATCGAAGAAGTACGTTCTTTTCCCCGCCCGTACTCTTTTAGAGTAAAGTTCCACTTTTTCTTTGTTTTCTTCCACAGTCCTATAAAATTTGTTTTAGTCCGTGGTAAAATTATAACATAATTAGAATAGATACAAAAGAGTTTTGGTAATAAAATTGTTCATATAACAAAATAATTTGATATTTTTGGAATATCACCTTGAAAAAATCAACCAAATTTCAGAAGAGATATGAAACTCAAGGCTTTGTTATTTTTGATACTAGTAGTCTATAGCTACCAACCTACTTACGCTCAATACAGCCCTGGCTATACCGAAAGGGGCATTATTTCTTATTTCACCGAAAAGGCTGAGGATCGCACAACGGCGAGTGGAGAAAAATTTGACAACAACGATCTTGTCGGTTGCCACAACAAAATTCCTTTTAACAGTAAAGTTCGAGTAACTAATCTGGCAAACGGTAAGTCCATCATTGTCCGAATTAATGACCGCGGCCCCTATGCTTACGGGCGTGTCATGGATATTTCACGTGCAGCCGCCGAGAAAATTGGCTTGGTGGCTTCTGGTACGGCCAAAGCTGAAATTGAGGTGGTCAATGGACTAGTTCCTGACCCAAGCGATGAAGACCAGCCAGACCAGAAGGCAGAAGAAACGCCGCCTCCCGTCCTGGCGACCTCTACCGAAAAAGAAAAAGAAGCGTATCAACTCAATCAAACCTATAGCCAATGGGGCTCCCCCAAATCTCCGCAAGGGTTTGCCGTGCAAATGGCTGGATTTAGTACCGTAGAAAAAGCCCAAGAGTTTTGCAAAGAACTCAGAGACAGTGGCTTAGATGACGTGGATATTTACATTCATGTGATGGATTTGAAGGGCAAAAATTTCTATAAAATCCTCGTTGGTGCCGAAGAAGACAGAAAAGGGGCGGTGGTGTTGAGCCAAAAAGTGATCGCCACTTCTGGCAGAAAAGGCTTTGTTACTCAGCACAAATAAGCTTTAGCAAAACAGAGGAAAGTAAAGATTACCATTTTGGCACTTTCAAAATCCCAATTTGCAACTTTTTCTGTTTTTTTGCCTTAGCTTAGCTGGTCTTTAAGAGCTTTTTCTCATCTTTCTTACCTTTTTCTTTTGAGGTAAGAAATTCCTTCTAAATCAAATTTACAATCTTTAACCTGCCACATGAATAAGACTAAAACGCGCATTCAAAATCTGGAGCAAGTCCGAGAATTCGGCAATATAGAGTTTTTGGCCAAACAACTGGTAGAAGGCTTTATCACGGGGTTGCATCGTTCTCCTTTCCACGGCTTTTCGGTAGAATTTGCCGAACATCGCCTTTACAACACCGGAGAAAGTACACGCCATATTGACTGGAAGGTATTTGCTAAAACCGATCGCCTCTACATCAAACGCTACGAGGAAGAGACCAACCTCAGAGGACAAATTCTGCTCGATGTCTCGTCTTCTATGTACTATCCACAGGAAAACAATGGCAAGCTGACCTTCAGCATCATGGCGGCTTCGGCCATTGCCTACATGCTCCAAAAGCAGCGAGATGCCGTGAGTTTATGTACTTTTTCGGATGCAATCGAGAGCCACACGCCTACCAAATCTACCCCCTCTCATATTCACAAAATTTTCTTGACCCTAGAAAATTTGCTTAAGTCGCCTGACCGGAAGAGGGGAAACAAGACTTCCGTGGCCGAAACGATCCATCAGATTGCCGATAAAATTCCTAGACGCTCTTTGGTCGTGGTTTTCAGTGATATGTTTGATAGCTCCGCTGATATTAATCAGATCTTCTCTGCTCTCCAGCACCTCAAACACAATCAACACGAAGTCTTACTTTTCCACGTGACAGATAAGAAAACCGAAGAAGATTTTGACTTTGAAGAACGCCCACACGAATTTATCGACTTAGAAACGGGCGAAAAAGTCAAGCTCCAACCTTCTCAGATCAAAGATTTTTACCAAAAACATATCAAAGAATATTATCATAATCTCAAGCTCAAGTGTGGGCAATTCAAGATCGATTTCATTGAGGCCGACATCAAGCAGGGCTTTGACCAAATCCTGTATGCTTATCTGGTGAAACGGAGTAAGATGAAATAAAATTGTAAATAGCAGAACTAAGAACTGGTCAGGCGATTTGATCGCGGATATCTTATCCCACTTTTGACCTACAACCTGCAATCTCAAAAATATGCAACCCAAATACAATCTCGACTGGCTCAAAGCTCAACTCGATAAAGCAGCTAATTTAAAATATCTCTATTTCTGGGGGCATACTTTATCTCATGGAGAGGAAGTAGGAAAATCCTGCTTTAGCCAATGGTACGCCAGCCCTTTTACGGTAAAAGAAATTACTTATCCCACCGCTGAACATTGGATGATGGCCGAGAAAGCACGCCTCTTCCAAGATCAGAAAATCTTGGAAAAAATTATCCAAGCCACCAAACCAGGAGAAGCCAAAGCTCTGGGCAGACAAGTCCAAGGCTTCGACCCTGCTCTCTGGATGGTAGAGCGATTTAAGATCGTGAAACTAGGAAATATTCACAAATTCAACCAAAATCGCCAATTGGGAGATTTTCTCCTCAATACGGGTGAGAGAATCTTGGTAGAAGCCAGCCCCGTGGATACCATTTGGGGAGTGGGTCTGGCCCAAGATGATGAAACCATTGCCAACCCCCATCACTGGAATGGTACAAATCTACTCGGCTTTGCGCTCATGGAAGTCAGAGATTGGCTGAGAGAAAATGGCTACTTCGAGCCTACGGCTGAAATTTCTTGCTAGTATTTGAGCTTTGCATTACAGAGGGGCAACCTTTCCTTGCATAAGCATGGGTCATCTGCATTTGTCCATCAAAAATAATCCTGAATCTCTCCTGCTGCTTTTTGAAAGCCCCAAGTAGCGAGCAAGGAGTAACTCGTATCCATCTCATACGCTTTGGCCTGGCCACCCTGAGCGTTGATTGGCTCGACCAGCGCTTGTACTGCTTCCAGATTTCTCCCAGAAAGATACAGATAAGCCCCATTTTGGGCGAAGGCTTGGGCTACGGCAGAGGAAATTTCTCCATTGGCGGCGAAGATCGCTGCGATTTTATTAATAAAGACTGCATAAGATTTGTATTTTATGAATGAATTTACCCTTTGACGTTGGAGAGAAACAAAACGGTCGGAGATTTTGAGAAAAAATCAAAAATATTGATCTTTAGTGCTCTCATAAGGCTTAAAGGAGATGGACAAATTATTTTACTCACTTTTATTGGTATATAAATTGAATATATTTTGTTGTGCACACCCCAGATAGATTATTTGAGTACTCAGCTAAAGCATCTGAGCAGGGATATTCAGAAGTCTAAGCAAATGTCAGGTACCAAGAACGTATAGCTAACCACTTAACCCCAAGATTTATGGAAAAGCTACTGAAGAAATTAGAGCAGAGCCAACTAACCATACGTGAGCAACAACGAGTATTAGAATTTATTGATTTTTTGGTGTACCAAAGACAGCAGAAAAAAGGAGTAGGAATAGCAGGCATATCCAGTTCAGAAGATGGAGAGATGTATAAAGGCAGTCCTGCCTCCCTGAGAACCATCGTAATGAATTATCCTGAGGATACCGAGTGGACTTATTCTTTACTCAGAAAGGCTTTTCCTTTTGAATACAAGGCCAAGGTAGAAATCATTCAGGGGCAAATCAGTATTGGCACTGCTCCCAATGCGGTTCACCAACGAATTGTACGCCGCCTGACTTTCTGGATATCTACCTACATCGAGGAGCAAAAGCATCAATCCGGAGAAATTCTTTCCGCACCTTTAGATGTGGTATTGAATGAGAAACAAGTCATTCAGCCCGATATTTCTTTTATCCGCTCTGAGCGTGGCCTGATGAATGCGGAGGGATTCGTGGAAGGAGCCCCCGATTTGATGATTGAGGTCGTTTCTCCGGCGAACTTCAAGCAACTTCGAGAACAAAAACTAAAGATGTGCGCCGAACACAATATAGCCGAGTATTGGGAGATTCACCCCAAGCAACAATCCTGTACGGTGCGTGTGCTCAAACGAGGAACCTACGAAATTTACGCGCAAGTAAGAGGAGAAGAAGCTATACAGTCTTTTATTCTGGAGGGTTTTCAGGTGAAAGTCTCTAGTTTGTTTGAATAAAGGGACTTGCCTCCACTCACTGACTAGGTGATGAATAACTAGATTTTGTTTGTTAAGACCTTCTTAACAAAATGAAGCATTGCTCTACTAAAAACCTTCTATCTGGCTCATAATCAGCGAGTCTGTGATTTTGTCATCTTCTGCTAAAAGAAAGGCTTTACTGAGAATCAAAGTCAAAAGACTATCACCGTCAAAGGGGAGGAAAAGTTTCTGCCCTTGGTTCTTTGCACGACGGTCGGGTACAATGCAGAGATATTTGTCATCGGGCTTCATCAAGATATTGGCACTTCCGATATTGATCTTGTAGCTGCGTAGTTGCCCTCGTACCACCAAAAAATTCCCTTCAAAACTACAAAGGTCAGCGATTTTGGTTTTGGGAATAATACGCTCCAAGATTTCTCGGCGGTTTTTGGCCGATACACTTTCGGATTTTTCGCCAAAAGAATACTCCATCCAATAGGCTCGGTAGTCTTCACTGCCGTCCCAATTAGGATCACTACCAATGCTACACACGGCAATAAACAAATCCACATCGCGCATCACTTCCGAAAAAGCCACCGGATCAATGTCTTTCAAGGCCAAATCTTGCCCTGTTTCCAAATCTTCAAAACGCAATCTTTGGGTAGAGGCGTATTCCCAGGAGGGAAAAGCCACATCCAAATAAACCTTTAAGTTATAATTGAGCAAAGTAGTTTCAGGAGAATCAAAATCATAACCAAAAGAGCCTTTGTATTGCCAATTTCTTTGTTGTGCCAAGGCGAATAACTTATTTTGCTCCAGAATATGTGCCGAAAAACGGTTAGAATAAGTCTCTGTCGCCAGTTCTGCCTCCGTGACCACATAAACTTCCCGAAAGGCTTGCTTAAAAGGCTGCCGAATTTCTTTTTGGAAAATGTAATCTCGCCAAGTGAGCACTTCATTCACTTCCCCCAAAACAGGATGCCAGAGTTTTACCTGCGTATCTTCCAAGTTTTCTAGCAGATTTCCTTGGGCATTTACGAATTTTCCTGCTTGATAAATGCCGACTTGCACTTGTTCTCCTCGCTCAAATTGCCAAATGAGCAAACGAGAAATAATACGCAAAAGGGGATGATCCAAAATATATTTTCTGAAATCGGCATAAGCCCAAACCCGACGATTGATCCAGCTTTGCTCCAGGCGATAGCGCTGACTTTGCAAAGTTTTCTTCACGTCCTGAATTTGGGTTTTGAATTGGCGAAGTTCCAAATCAAATGTTCGCTTCACCACCGCCGGATCGCTTTTCTGAGTCTTGCCATCGGGCTTGAGCCATTCCAAATGCGTTTTTTGATAACTCTCCAGATAAAATTGCGCCTTATAATCTCCAAACTCCTTTTCTAGAGATAAATCCTCTAAGCCATAATCAGGCGTCATTTGATCTTGGATTTCGTGCTCATTCAGAGAAGTGGCGCGACTGAGTTTTTGTAGAGATTGGTCAATCGCCTTGAGGAAAGTAGGGTACTTCGTGCGCGTTTTCATCTCCAACAAGGCCATCATGGCTTCAGGTGTTTCCATATCTACAAGGGCATTCAAGCCTGTATTGCCCACCTGCTTGGCAAAAGCTCCCTTTCCCGACACTTTTTGATAGGCACGCTCGGTCATCTGCCGGATAAAACGATAGGACTCGGCGTGAGGGCTTAGGGAAGCAAACCACAGCAAACCTCGGAGCATATGCGAAGCTTTGCCCTTGAACCACTCGGGATATTCCTTGAAATACTCCGCGAAGCCGGGCAAAATTTTTACGAAATGCGCTAGTTCAATGGCCTCCAGATGTTTTTGGGCTTCTTTGAGCCAAGTTACAGTAGGCGAACTTTTCTTGCCAAATTGGAAGCAATGTACAAACAAATGATGCCATTCTTCACGTGGTTCTTCTCCTGTAAAAATCTGAGAGGCAAACCATTTCCAAGGTTCTTGTTCCATAAAAGTTGTAGATTGCAGCCAATTTCACCCACCCACCAGAGGCGTTAATTGTACAAAACTCACATCCGTATGTTGATTGAGCATGATTTCGTCTTCCAGATTCTCGATTTGGCGATCGTCTACCATGATAAAGAGTTGATTTTGTTGGAAGGCTTCCAGAGTACGGTAGACTTCTTGTTCGGGGTCAACGAGTTTGCGGTTAAGGGGGCGGGCATTCGTTTGGGCATTGAGTGCGTTTTCTTTGGCATTTTCAAAACCTTGGCTTTCTTTTTCTACACAAGTATTGTATTTAGCCACTTCTTGCTCCACTCGGAGGCGAATTAGCTCGGCCACGGTGATTTTTTCTTGTTCTATTTGGATGAGAATTTCGTCAAGGATTTTGCCGGCGAAATTTTGGTCTTTAATGTGTAGTTCCATTTTTTTCGGGTAAACAGTGATCAGTGTTTAGCTCAAAATACGAGCATTTATTAAATAAAACTAGCCAAAAAGAAAAGAAATTCCAAAAGAAGTGCTAAAAGCGAATCCTTACCTGCGCTCTGAGTTCAGAGCGGGTGTCGCCTTGAATTTCTTCGCCTCCGGAGCCGATTTCATCCCGATCCCGAAAATCAAAACGGGCGTAGCGTAGCCAAAAATCAAAATGCCGACTGAGCTTATAACGAGCTAAGAAATAGGTGCGAATGCCCTGCCCATTGTAAGCGGGAATGGAAAAAGACCAAAGCACATCTTTTTCATAAACATACTGGCGGTTGTCAAAATCATCGGTGTCAAAAAGCGCAAAGCGCACATCTAAGCTCAATTTGCCAATATCCGCTCCAAAATCTTGCGCCAAAGCGTAGCCGTTGGTATTGCGTTGATTAAAGTTAAAGCTACTGAATTGCACTCGGCTTTGCATTCGGAAGATTTTCTCAGCTCGGAAAGAAAAATTAAACAAAAAGTTTCGTCTCGTACCCTTTGCAATGGTTCTTAAAGCACCCTGAGCATCGTCGCTGGTTACGTTACGGTCTTTGACTTCTTGCCGGAATTGCCCATAAACGCTAATATTCCGACTAAAATTGTAGGTAGTTCTGGTCAAAAACTCATAACCTTCCGAAGGCGCATCCAAGCGGAAGCGCAACCAAGGGAATGTAAAGCGATCATAATAAGCAGCAATCACTAATTTTTTGACAATGGGCGTAATTTTGATTCCCCAGTAAATACCATTTTCGTTGATATTGCGCGAGCCTTCGCCAAAGGCCGACCCGAAGAAAGTATGGAAGTCACGATCATAATTCCGATACAGCATGGAAAATTGCACCGAAGGCGAAAGGCTTGACACAAAGCCACCCACGAAGCCAATGCCGCCACTCTTGGAGCGCGCTCCTTCTCCAAAAAAAGCAAAATTCTGCCAGTTGTAGCTAAAATGTAAGCCCACATTATAATTATCCTGACCACTAAACTCGAAAAGATTACGGAGGCTATCTCGGGAATTGTCATTGTTTCGCCGAAAATCACGATTGTAATTCGTGCGGATAAAAGTGGCACCAATCTGCAAATCTTCACGCCGATTGTTGTAGAGAATATGTCCGCCGATCGTTTGCTCGGTAAAACGACCTTTGTTAAGGATTTCTCGCTCGGTACGGTGCAAGCCCGAGGTTTGCAAAGTCTCAATAAAAGCTTCAAATTCAGCCTCGGTGGTGTCGGTAGCCTCACTCAGACTTCCATCACGGCGTACCCGAGAGTAAAAACCTGTGATGTCAAATTGCCCTACATTATAAGTAGCCGCTCCCCCTCGGAAAAAGCCACTCTCCAGCACGGAAGTGTAAGGTCTGATGCCCAAATTGCTTCGACGCGTGGTGAGAACTGTTTCGGAGCCTTTCCCAAGCGTAAAACCCGAAGAGAGAAGCAGACCCTGGCCAATCTGAAGCTGGTAATCTCCCAGAGCAATGCGTTTGAAACGGCCTTTATTCTCAAAATAAGCATGGTAAGAAACAAAGTCCATCCCGTAGCGGCGCGTATCTGGGTCCCAGGCGTAGGTTTCGCCATTGTCATTTTCGAGGGTAAATCCCAAACTAAAATCACGGGTATGGCTGACCCGAAAACGAGCATAGAGCTTCCCCGCAGACCCAAGGTAATCTTGAGAAGGGCTGGCCTCTTCGGTAAAGCCACGTTGCTCTTCTAAAATGTGCGTGTAGCGCAGAAGCAGGTAATTATTTTTTTCGGAAAGAATGCGTTGGGGTAGGGGCTGGGTTTTGAGGTCTAAATCTTCTACCACTACGAAAGGCAATATTTTCTCAATGGTAATCGGGTCAAAGTTGGGAATAGCCTGTAACTCATAGATACTGAGTAGCTTACCATTCTCGGCTCGGTATTCTAAAAAACTATTAATTTGTAATTCGGAAAGAATATAGAAAGAGGAGAGTTCATCTCTCGTTGCTCTATTCAGATTGATTGGGTTTCGGAAAAGCTGAAATAAAGTCTCGTAAATATCTTCATAATTGATATCATCATCTTGGATGGGGAAAAAGCTCTGAATAAATTCATCCAAATCAATCTGAGGGCGAGGGGCATCTTGGGCAAAAGTTCTGCTGTACAGGCCAAGACAGAGGAAAACCAAAGCGATGACCTTCAAAAAGAATTTTTTATCAAGAAAAGATAAGCGACAAAAATTTTTCATAGCAAATCTTACTTATGGTTGCGTATTTTCGGAGCGACTGATCTTCCGGCCAAAACGATAGCCTAAGGAGAAGTGATGAGATAAGCCTAATTCGCTCATCGTACTGAGTGCATAGTCAAAACTAAATCGCTTGGGACTAAAGCCCAGACCAAAGTGATTGATAAAAGGCTCGGTTTGCACCCCTGTTCGCAAAAACACATTTTTGACCACCTGATATTCTACCCCTGCTTTGAAGGAAGCGGGCAAATCCACATCCTTTTCCGTTTCTATACCAATCGTGAGTGCCTCCACGGGTTGGTAACTCAGCCCTGCTTTGAGCACCGTGGGAATATCTTGATCCTCGCCTCGTTCGGTGGTCAATTTGGCTTGGTTGAGGTTGTAAACATGCCCAGCCAGAAACAAATTCTGGGTAATCCGGGCGATGCCACCAAACTCCAAGATCACGGTTCCGGCGCTATTCAAATCTTGGATGCTCACTTGTAAATAATTGACTTTCAATCCTAAACTGACTGGTTCAATCCGATAAGAATAGCCAAGTCCAATTTTCAGTTCATTATAAAGTTCGTCGCCAAAGCGACTCAAACTAGCTCCAGCCACGCCCCATTTAAGCGGAGCCACCGCCCCGAGGCCAAAAGTCTGAAAAGCCGACACATTAAAGCGATTGTCATAGGCAAAGAAAGCTTGTCCCTGATCTACGTATGAAAGACCCGCCACATTGTTAAAAATAGACCAAGCGTCTCTCTGGGCAGCGACCGCCTGCCCCATTCCGAGGGCACGCCCTCCAAAAGCATAGCTGTCAATTTGTGCCTGAGCAAGGTGTGTGAAGAGTAGAAAGAGCCAAAAAATAAGAAAGCTTCGCATGGTTTCTTCTTGAAATGATGTCCAAATAAAAGATATTTTCGGACGATAAAACTGATCGAGTGTTAACTTTTTGTAAAATTTGTAATTTTATTCATCCTAGTTTGACATAAAAAGCGATTCTGAGGGCAAGAATTGGGAATAATGTGAATATTTAGTAATTTAGATGTGGCGAGATAAGTATACTGTGTTTGATCCGTTTGACATGTAGTGATCTGGCCAAACATTTATTCTACAATAAAAAACAATTGATATGAGTAGCTTAATCAAAAATATTCTGATCTTAGTACTAATCTTAATCGCAGCAGGTTATGCTTTTAGCTTTATCATGGGGACCTTAGGCTTTTTGATTAAGCTGGCTTTGATCGGAGGAGGAGCTTATTTAGGTTACAAAATCTTCTTCTCGAAGAATAAGCAGATAGAAAAGTAGACAGAAGTCAAACTTTTGCTATTATTTTGCATCCAATAGTACAGCACACTATTGGATTTTTTATGTAAACTTTTTTGAATACTCGTGAGTATTATCAAGAACATCAAGAAAGCAACTTGGAAAATATTGAATAATCTTGGGATGGGAGGAGCAATCCAGTTACATCTTGAGAGTGGTCTAAAAGAGGATGGTTGGTTTGAGAGCTTTTATAAAAAACAAGCCGTAGATAAGCGGGGAGAACCAATTCCGTGGTTGACCTATCCTTTTATTCGTTTCATAGAACCAAGATTAAATCCTGACATGAAAGTTTTCGAGTTTGGTTCAGGTAATTCCACCATTTGGTTTGCCAAACGTGTAAAAGAAATCAAATCAGTAGAGAGCAATCTCGAGTGGATCAAGTTGGTTCAGCCTCGTCTGAATGAACGCGCCCAGATCATTCACCAAGCTTACGAAGAAAATCAAAGCTCGGCTATTTCAAAATACGCACAAGCGATAAGTACCAATGAAGGACAATATCATATTATTATCGTTGATGGAAAAGATCGTAATAATTGTGTTATTAGTAGCCTCGATTTTCTGCGAGAGGATGGAGTGCTTATTCTTGATAATTCTGAACGAGCAGAATATGCAGAAGGACGTAAGTATCTTCACGCAAGAGGATTCAGAGGCTTAGATTTTTGGGGAATGACTCCCATTGTTTCCCAAAATTATTGCACCTCCTTATTTTACAGATCAGGCAATTGCCTTTATATCTGATACTTTGTATTTCAAAAAATAACTTGTTTTGAGCATTAGTAAAAACCTGAAAAAAATTGCATATCGTCTGCATTGGCCTATTCAACTTTACAAAAGTTACTGTGATTATAAATGGCAAAAACGCTGGGAGAAATACATTAATGAATGTGAAGATGTCAACTTAATTGTAGGTGCAGCCGAAACGAACTACCCTGGATGGTTCCCTACAGATATACAATTCGTGAACCCAAATGAAATTCAATTAAATGTATTCCATTTTGATATAACGAATGCTTCTCACTTTGAGAAAAACTTAAAAGGGAGAAAAATTGATAAAATCTTGGCAGAACACGTTCTAGAACACCTCACCAATGAGCAGATTGACATCATGGCTAAGAATTTTTATGATTATTCCTCTAAAAAAATTCACATACGGATTGCAGTGCCAGATGGTTTCCACCAAGACCCAGCCTACATTCAAATGGTAAAACCAGGAGGAACTGGCGAAGGAGCACACGACCATAAGCAGCTTTTTACTTATCGCAGTTTATCAGCTTTTTTTGAAAAACAGGGCTTCTTGGCACACCCCGTGGAATATTGGGATGAAAATCATCAATTTATTCAAAATTATCAAAATGACGATAAAGGTCATATCAAAAGATCATTTGTGAATGATAGTAGAAATCAAGATGGAACCCCTCGTTACACTTCACTTATTGTAGATTTCACAAAGCACTAGATAGTGCTCAATTTGCATTTCCCCTTTTAATTTCCTTAATTTGCAATGGTTTTTAGTCAATTATCATCAATTTTTAAGCTTGTAATTGATTTATAAAGAAGTGTGGAGAGAATAGGCTCTACGAAACACTGGCAACCTGCTCCCCAAAGTAAGGTGCTAAATCCTACCTAACCAGATTAGGAAATATAAATTGTAGGTTTTCTTTCACCTCAATTTCCTGGTCAATCTTATTTAGGACTCTATTGGGTTTTAATAGAGTTATTATTATGTGAATTTGAATGCTAACAAAGTATGCCTATCTTTAAACCATTTGATACTGATACCTTGTTGTAGCAATAATTAGGGTACATCCTATTTTAAGCTAGAAATTAAATTTTTAATCCTAAATCGTCCTTTCAGATGATCCAAGACATATTAAAACAAAGAATACTGGTGCTAGACGGAGCTATGGGTACAATGATCCAGCGCTATAAGTTCAGTGAAGAAGATTACCGAGGCGAACGATTCAAAGACTATCCTCATCCTCTGCAAGGAAACAATGACTTACTTTCGCTAACCCAGCCAGAAGCCATCCAAGAGATTCACCGTAAATTCTTGGAGGCGGGTGCCGATATTATCGAGACGAATACCTTCAGTAGTACTTCCATCGCTATGGCGGATTATCACATGGAAGATTTGGTCTATGAGCTCAACTATGAATCCGCTCGTCTCTCTAAGGAGGCAGCTCAGGAATTTACCCAAAAGAACCCCGATAAGCCTCGCTTCGTGGCTGGCTCCATCGGTCCTACCAACCGCACGGCTTCTCTCTCTCCCGACGTGAATAACCCCGGCTATCGTGCCATTACTTTTGACCAGTTGGTAGCATCCTACTACGAACAAATTAAAGGCCTAGTAGAAGGCGGGTCGGATATACTTTTGATAGAAACCGTCTTTGATACTTTGAATGCCAAAGCCGCGCTCTTCGCCATTGATCAGTACTTCCACGACACGGGTGAGGAAACCTTACCCATCATGGTGTCAGGAACCATCACGGACGCCGCCGGACGTACCCTCTCGGGGCAAACCATCGAGGCTTTTTTGATCTCTGTATCTCATATGCCGCTATTGAGTGTAGGAATCAACTGCGCCTTGGGAGCGGATTTGATGCGCCCTTACGTGCAAAGCCTTTCCAAGAACGCGCCCTTCCACGTTTCCGCCCACCCCAACGCCGGACTCCCTAATGAATTTGGCGAATACGATCAAAGTGCTCAGGAAATGGTCGCCATCATCAACGATTTCCTAGATGAAGGCTACCTCAATATCGTGGGCGGATGCTGCGGAACCACCCCTGACCACGTCAAGGCCATTGCCGAGGCCGTACAGGGCCGCCAACCCCGTCAAATTCCCGAAATATCTCGATACAGTCGCTACAGTGGCATGGAACCCGTGGTAGTAACACCCGAGATTCGCTTCGTTAATGTGGGCGAACGTACCAACGTGACGGGTTCCGCCAAATTCAAACGCCTTATCAAAAATGAAGAATACGAAGAGGCACTTTCCGTGGCCTTGCATCAGGTAGAAGGTGGGGCGCAGGTGATTGACGTGAACATGGACGAGGGAATGATCGAGTCCGCCGAAGTCATGACTACTTTCTTGAACCTCATTGCTTCCGAGCCGGACATCGCCCGCTTGCCCATCATGATTGACTCCTCCAAGTGGTCGGTCATCGAGGCAGGTTTGAAATGCGTGCAAGGGAAATCCATCGTTAATTCTATCTCGCTTAAAGAAGGCGAAGAAAAATTCAAGGAACACGCTCGCCTGGTGCGACGCTACGGAGCCGCTGTCATCGTGATGGCCTTTGACGAACAAGGACAGGCCGATAGCTACGAACGCCGTATCGAGATTTGCGAAAGAGCTTATCGTATCTTGGTGGATGAGGTCAAGTTTCCACCCGAAGATATCATCTTTGACCCCAATATCCTGACGGTAGCCACGGGCATCGAGGAGCATAATAACTACGCCGTGGATTTTATCAATGCCACCCGATGGATCAAGGAGAATCTCCCTTACGCCAAAGTCAGCGGGGGCGTGAGTAATATTTCCTTCTCCTTCCGGGGAAATAACGTGGTGCGAGAAGCCATGCACTCGGCTTTCCTCTATCACGCCATCAAGGCCGGAATGGATATGGGTATTGTGAATGCCGGGATGATTGAGGTTTACGATGACATTCCCAAAGATTTACTAGAGCGAATCGAGGATGTATTGCTGAACCGCAGAGACGACGCCACCGAACGCTTAGTGGACTTTGCCGAAACGGTCAAAGGTGACGGTAAGAAAAAAGAAGTAGACCACGCTTGGCGTGAAAATCCTGTGGAAGAACGCCTCAAACACGCGCTCATGAAAGGAATTACCGAGTTCGTGGAAGCCGACACCGAGGAAGCTCGCCAGAAATATGATAAGCCCTTGCACGTGATTGAAGGGCCACTCATGGACGGGATGAATATCGTGGGTGATCTCTTCGGAGAAGGAAAAATGTTCCTGCCGCAGGTCGTTAAGAGTGCCCGCGTGATGAAAAAATCCGTGGCTTACCTCATGCCTTTTATGGAAAAAGAAAAAGAAGAAGCCGCCAAACGAGGTGAACTCGAAGAACAGGGCGGAGGCAAAGTGTTGATGGCCACCGTGAAAGGAGATGTACACGACATCGGCAAAAATATCGTCGGGGTGGTACTCGCCTGTAATAATTACGAGGTCATTGACATTGGCGTTATGTGCTCTTCCCAGAAAATCTTAGAGACTGCCAAGCAGGAAAAAGTAGACGTGATCGGGCTCAGTGGTTTGATTACGCCCAGCTTGGATGAGATGGTACAAGTCGCCAGTGAAATGCAGAAGCAGGGCTTCAAAGTACCCCTCTTGATCGGCGGGGCAACTACTTCCCGGATTCACACCGCCGTGAAGATCGCTCCTAAGTACGAGCATCCTGTGATTCACGTCTTAGATGCTTCGCGTAGCGTGCCCGTGGTGAGTAATCTCCTGAACAAGGAAGTGCGTGCGGAATATGTCCAGAAAATCAAGGAAGAATACGACCGCATGCGCGAAGGCCACGGCAAGCGCAAAAAGGACAAGAAATTCCTGAGCATTGCTGATGCCCGCCAGAATAAATTCAAAATAGACTGGAGCGAACGAGAAGTTACTAAACCCAAGTTCTTGGGTACCAAAGTCTTCGAGGATTATTCTATCAAAGAATTAAGCAACTATATTGATTGGACGCCTTTCTTCCAAGCCTGGGAGCTACACGGACGCTTTCCCAAAATCCTAGAAGATGAAGTAGTGGGCACTGAAGCCAAGAAGCTGTTTGCAGATGCTCAGGAAATGCTGCAAAAACTGGTAGAAGAAAAACTTCTGACCGCAAAAGGCATCATTGGTTTTTACCCAGCTAATACCGTGGGAGACGATGATATGGCAGTTTACCAGTTTAAGCGACAAGCAGTTGCCTTGGCTGGAAATGATGAACCGGTAGGTGAAGCTGAGTTTGAATTTACGGAGAATCGCTCTGAGGTGCTGACTACGCTACACAGCCTGCGCCAGCAAGCCCAAAAAGCCAGCTCGGTTCCCAATATCGCTTTGGCAGATTTCTTGGCACCCGCCGAAACCAAAATCGATGACTACATCGGGGGCTTTGCCGTGGTCATTCACGGGGCAGAAGAAGTGGCCAAGCAATACGAAGCCGAAAACGACGATTACAACTCCATTATGGTCAAAGCTCTAGCCGATCGCTTGGCCGAAGCCTTTGCCGAACGTTTGCACGAGCGCGTCCGTAAGGAATTCTGGGGCTACCAACCTGAAGAAGCACTCGACAACGATGATCTGATCCGAGAAAAATATCAGGGAATTCGTCCGGCCCCGGGCTACCCGGCTTGCCCTGACCATACCGAGAAGATCACCCTCTTCCAGATGATGGACGTAGAAAAAGAACTTGACTTGAGCCTAACCGAGAATTTAGCCATGTACCCGGCATCCGCCGTTTCGGGTTGGTATTTCTCTCATCCAGATTCTAAATATTTTGGTTTGGGTAAAATCGAGAAAGATCAAGTAGCAGATTATGCCAAGCGCAAAGAAATGTCTTTAAAGGAGATAGAGCGCTGGCTCAGTCCCAATTTGAATTATGATATTGACTAAGCATAATCAAATCAGCCAAAATGAAGAGAAGAGGCCGGGTATTTTGCCCGACCTTTTTTTGTAAATTCACGGTTGTTTTCTACCCTATACATACTTGCCATGAAATTTTTATCCTATGTCAGTCTTTTTCTTATTGCAATCATCCTGAGCTCTTGTCTGACCTACAAATCTGACCTAAGGCGAGCATATTATTACGAATCGCTCAATCGAGCTGATCAAGCTGCCTACGACCGATTCCTGCGGAAAAACCGCGCCATCGTAACCACGGATGGCTTTACCTATTACTTCCAAAAAAGAACCAAAAAACCTGGCCCTTTCTGCCAACTAGACTCCAAAATAGAACTGCATTACCAAGATAAAGTCATCACCGAAGATACTTGGGCCGATAGCTCTTTCGAGCGAGAAGAAATCCAAAAAGTGAATGGCTTGGGTAATTTTAATGAAACTTGGCAAAAGGCTTTGCAACTCACCCGCGCCGGAGATCGTATTGCCTTTTTGCAAGCTCCCAGCAATGCGGATTACCTTCGGGAAGAAGCCAAGGGTCGATTGCTGCTCTTTGAGGTACAAGTGCTGAAGGTAGAGTGATTTTGAGCAGTTTTTGCTTGCGAGTTTTTTTTGTATAGTTAAGGGGCGTTTGTAATAGCTGTTAGTACCGTAGAGGCTTAAATTAACTAAGGTGTGGTCAATAAAAATCTCTCTTTCTCCGTAAAATCTTACATTTACAGAAAAAGTAAAAAAATAAACAGTAGCATCGGCTACCCACCGATGCTACATCCATCCGTGTTGTCTGAAGATACCGACCACCAGGACCCATCGGATGTAGTTGACTGGAATTGAATCTAGATCATTCATAAGAATTGAACCTCCTTTCGTTTGGTGAAAATTATGCCGTTTGTATCTCATCCCTCAACAAACCAGAGCAAGCGTTTAACCGAATGTATCTAAGGACAAACTGTACTAGAACACTTAAAAGCTCAATTACTCACGTGAAATAGTGATGTAAAAGAAATTTCGCCGACCAAAGCCAGCCGTCTGTATCTCATCCCTCAACAAACCAGAGCAAGCGTTTAACTGAATGTATCTGACGACAAACTGTACTTGAACGCTTAAAAGCTCAATTGCCCGCGTGCGTGTAGCGGTACAAAAGAAATGCGTATGTTCTGAAAATGAATTAGTTATGATCCTAACTCGCTGCTTATCCTTTTGAGATAAACTTTTTTGTTTTTAATTGATTGGGAATGAAAGCCTCCTTTGAGTTGGGTGAACTCGGGCTTTCCAAGGGGGGGTAATCTACTTACCTAGCACCACTGGAAGCCCCGGAAGACTTTCCCTGCGAACTTCTCTGAATCGGTCAAAATTGCGTTTATTTTATTTTGATTGGGCAATTTTACTTCATCAGCAGGTTCGCATTCAAGCCCATCTAAGGGTACTTGTCTTGTGCGATATGTAAGTAAGCGAAGCATTTTATTATAAGATTGTAAAGTGTGAATTACAATTTGATTAACGGAACTTTTTGTGTTTGAGTTTCAAATACAGACTACTTTCTAGCTCCGTTTTTTATTACAGTACAAAGATGCACTGCTCAGATTTAAAATGCAAGTTTTCGAGTGAAAATTTTACAAAAAATTTTAAAAGTTGATTTTGGCTGTTTTTATTACACGCAATTTGAGTTTTAGACCAATCCCTCTCTGTGATGTGTACACTTTAATGGGAGTGGATTTTCCGCAGGAATAGCCCGGAACTCCTCTGTGTCTCCGTGTCTCTGTGTTTGAATAAGCCATTCGCATGTATGTACGGAGAAGAGCGATAGGTATTACTTTCATAATCATCCACGTAACCAGAATTCTATAGCCACAAAAAAACGGAACGCCTTTGCAGACATTCCGTTTTGAATATTTTATACAAACACACAGAATCAAAGTTCCGCGCATATAATTTTAGATAGTAAATCCTAAGAAGCTTAGGAAGCCAAAGGACATCAAACCTACCAAAATAAAAGTGATACCCAAGCCACGTAAAGGAGCAGGGACATCTGAATATTTGATTTTCTCACGGATAGAAGCCAAGGCGATGACCGCTAGCAACCAACCAATCCCAGAGCCTAGTCCGTACACGACTGATCCGGCAAAATTAAGTGGTTTACCTAGCATAAATAGAGATACACCTAAGATGGCACAGTTTACCGCAATCAGAGGTAAAAAGATACCCAAAGCTCCGTAGAGAGCAGGTGAATATTTTTCTACGACCATCTCGGTAAGCTGTACAAAAGCCGCAATGACCGAGATAAAAATAATCAGGTTCAGAAAGCTCAGATCGAGTTGAGCCAGTGCTTGAGATTCAGGATTGATCCAGGCGAGTGCTCCTTTCTTGAGGGCAAAATTGTAAATAAACCAGTTCAAAGGAGCCGTGACGGTGAGTACGAACACGACGGCCATACCCAGCCCGAAAGCTGTTTTTACGTTCTTAGAAACGGCTAAGTAAGAGCACATTCCCAAGAAGTAGGCAAAAATCATATTATCTACGAAGATAGAGCGAATTCCTAAATTAACGAGTTCCATATTCCTTGATTAGTTTTTTTGAACCAAAAATTTTATTTAGGCTTCTTCCACGTAGCCATTGATGGCACGCTGTGCCCAGATGATTAATCCTACCACGATAGAGGCTCCAGCTGGTAAGAGCATTAGCCCGTTGCCCTGGTAATTGAGTCCCATGGCTTCAAATACTTTGAAGCCGAAGATAGAACCTGCTCCAAACAATTCACGGAAAAAAGCCACGATCAAAAGAATGACACTGTAACCCAAGGCGTTACCAAGCGCGTCTAAGAAAGAAGGCCATGCCTTATTACCTGTGGCAAAGGCTTCTAGGCGTCCCATCACAATACAGTTGGTGATGATAAGACCAATGAAAGCCCCCATATCTTTGGCCGTGTCATAGACAAAAGCCAGTAGGATTTCATTCACTAAGATCACAAAGGTAGCAATAACCGCGAGCTGTACCACGATACGAATACTTGGTGGAATGGTACGACGGATGAGAGAAGCTACCACGCTCGATCCACACATCACGAAGATAACTGCCAGGCTCATCACCAAGGCAGGTTGCATTTGTGCCGTAATTGCCAGCGCAGAGCAAATTCCTAGCACTTGTACCGTGATAGGATTATCTCCATCGAGTGGGTCGGTAATTAATTTTCGGTTTTTTTTGGAGAGTAAAGGTTCTTTTTTCTCGACCTTTGCTTCCGCGGTATTTATAGTCTTTTCTGCAGTTTCAGCCATTATTTATTTCAGATTTATAATAAGATCGATATTCCAATTCTTAATTTAGTTATTCAGAGATACTTCCTGAGGTCTTTTGTTTTCAAAGAATTTGAGATAGGACTTGAAATAGTCACTGAGCATACGATTGAGACCCACGGCTGTGATGGTAGCTCCTGACATACCATCAATTTTGTAAGGGTTATCAGAATAGTCATTTCCTTCACCCTTCTGCATCTCTACTGGGTTGAAGGTAAAGCCGTCAAAAATTTGCTTGCCTTCATATCTTTTTTGTACTTCCTTGGTAGCGATTCTGGCTCCCAGGCCAGGCGTTTCTCCTTTGTGGGCAAAGATAGTGCCCTTGATGGTGTTTAGATCGGCTTCTAAGGCCACGTAACCCCAGATCGTATCCCACAGACCAAAACCATACATCGGGAAAACATAGTAGGCAGTTTGCGAAGGGTCTTCCTCACTGGCTACTTCGTAGACTGGTAACAGACGATCATTGGATGCTTTTTGATACTCTTCTTCTACTTTTACCTTTTCCAAAGGAATATCTACCACTTCACCGTCCACGTTGACCACGTAGGCTTTTTTAACTCGGTTCTCGTATAGTTTTTCAATCTCGGCTTTGCTACGTCCACTAATATCCATGGTGGCACCGAGGATACTCTTTTTTTCTTCTAGTTTGATATTTGCCTCTTTGTAAGGCTTTAAGCCCTCGGAAGCCATGGCCAGCAAAAAGGCACAGATTACGGTCAGCGCGAGGGTATAAAATAGGATATATAAATTAGATGATTTTTTCATAATGGATTAGGCGGTTTTTAATTTCAATCTTTTGAGTCTTCTGTTTTTGTTAGCTTCAATCACAAAGTAATCAATCAAAGGAGCGAACACGTTCATCAATAGAACAGCCAACATAATTCCTTCGGGGTAAGCAGGGTTGAATACGCGAATCAAGACAGTCAAAGCTCCGATGAGGAAACCATACCAAATTTTGCCCATTTCGGTTTGTGCCGAAGAGACAGGGTCGGTCGCCATAAAAACAATTCCAAAGGAAATTCCTCCCATTACCAAGTGATAGTGAGCAGGTAAATTAGTAAAGGCGTTGCTACCCACGGCGTTGAACAACAGCCCCATTAAATAAGCTCCAATAAAGCCAAAAACGATCGTACGCCAGCTCGCTACGTCGGTAGCAATGAGAATAATGGCTCCAATGAGTACCATTAGGGCAGAGGTTTCACCAATAGAACCGGGTACAATGCCCAAGAATAAATTCTGGAAAGAGAAGAACTCACCAAAAGAGGCTACGGCATTGGTGGTATTAGGATCAGCGGCTACCCCGAGGGCAGTAGCACCCGTGTAGGCATCTACCATTTCTTGGCCACCTGTATAAACCCATACGTCAGAAGAGCCAGCCATATCGCCAGGATAGGCGAAGTATAGAAAAGCACGAGCGGTCATAGCCACGTTCAGAATGTTCATTCCCGTACCACCGAATACCTCTTTGGCTACAATTACGGCAAAAGCAGTGGCTAGGGCAATTTGCCACCACGGTAAGGTAGGAGGCATGATTAAAGGAATGAGCATACCGGTTACCAAATAACCTTCATTGACGGAGTGGCCTTTGCGAACAGCGAAATAAAATTCTATCCCCAAGCCTACTGCGTAGGAGAGAATGACAAGAGGAATTACGACCCAAGCACCGATGGCAATTTTATCTAAGAAAGTTGCATCTGCTACCCCCGTGGCAAGATAGTGCTGGTGCCCCACATTCCAAATACCAAAAAGTAGACAAGGAACCATCGCGATGATAACGGTCATCATGAGACGTTTCAAGTCTATGGCATCTCTCACGTGTGCGCCTCGCCCTGGTGTGGTTTCGTTGGGCACGAAGGCGAAGGTTTCGAAAGCGTCAAAGGCAGGATGTAATTTCTCGAATTTTCCTCCTTTCTCAAAAAGCGGTTTTTGTTTGTCAAGTATATCTCTTAAAAACTTCATTTTTCCTTGTTTTTCAGTCGATTACAATCTATGTATTTTAAACATTCTTGGTTACAGGGTTAAGGATTTGTTGGGGATAAAAGTTTCATCCAAAGCTGAAAATTTCTAAGCTTCTTGAAGTGCTTCTATGCCTTCTCGCAAGATGGATTGTATTTCCATTTTAGAGACATCTACAAATTCACACAAGGCTAAATCTTCCTCGATCACTTCATAGATACCCAAGGCTTCCATTTCTTCAAAATCTCGGGCTAGAATCGCTTTGATCAAGTAAATGGGATAAATATCCATCGGAAGTACTTGCTCAAAAACGCCTGTTTGTACGATAGCTCTTTCTTCACCGTGCATATTGGTGTCGAGAATGCGTTCTTTTTTGGGAGAAAGAAAAGACAACAGACCGAATGCCTTGTGAAAGCTCAGTTTTTTGCTAGTAGGCAGAATCCAACCCAAAAATTCGTGATAATCTCCCTCGGGAATGACCGAAATCATGTGGTCTAGAAAACCAAGATTCCCCTCGAGCTTGGTTCTTGTACCCGTGAGTACATTACCACTGATAATACGCACGTGATCTTGTTTGAGATTTCCCTCTATGACTTTTTTGACGGGAATGCCCGATTTGACTTTGTAATATTGAGGCGATTTGACCTCAGAGCCAGCCAAAGAAATGATTTGAGTGCAATCGTACTTGCCCTCTAAGAAAAGCCTTCCGATTTGTTGCAGCCCATGAGGCGTAGTTGTCCAGACGAATTCACCGCGATTGATCGGAGCTACGTGATGGATTTGTACACCTACGTTGCCCGCGGGGTGAGGGCCAGAAAATTCGTGTATTTGCACACCCTTGAGGGATTTGAACAGAGAATTGCTTCCAGTTTGGACAGAGATGTGAATTTGGCCGGTCGTTAATCTTTGAAGGGCATTTATCCCAGCTTGCAGATATTTCTCTTCACCTTTGAAGATAAACTCGTAATCAGGAGCCAAGGGATGGGTGTCAAAAGCAGAAATGAAAATATCACGTGGCTCGTGCTCAGGATTGGGGATCAGGCCAAAAGGTCTTTCCACCAGATTGGGCCATACACCACTCTTGAGGAGTGGTTCGAGCACTTGCTCCCGCGTGAGATTAGCGATTTCGTTTTCGCTGTATCGGGGAAATTCCACATAGCTGATTTCTTTGTCAGCCAGAATTCTGATTTCAACCGGGAAGCGTTTTTCACCTCTTTCTATCTTCACCACCTCACCACTGACAGGAGCGGTGAACTGCACTTCTTTGTTCCACTTATCAAAGAAAATGGGTGTACCGGCTTGTACCGTATCTCCCTCGTTGACGATCACTTTGGGCCTTTGAATCCCTACGAAGTCCGTAGGTCGGAAGGAGTAAGTTTCTGAATCAACTTGTTCTACTAACTTGGGTTCAGCTTTACCCACTAAATGTATATCAAAACCTTTTTTGAGTTTCAATTGCATACCAATGCTTTAAATGTGTATTTTGCTTGATACAAAAATAGAAAAATTTTGAAATTCGAGTAATTTACCCCGACAAAGAGGGCTTTATCGGGGTAAAATTACCAAATAGATGAATTAAATGAGGGTTTTTTAGGAAAATTTTATACTAGCTCAAAATATTTAAAATCAGTATACGCTGGAGTATATTTTTGTATTGAATTTATTCAAGGCGAATCGCCAAGTGATGAAAGTTCCTTTAGCCGACAACCAAATTGGACTCAAAGACCAGTACGTGCTGAGCTACTTGCTCCATTAGCCACATCGGGGTAGAAGTCGCTCCGCAAATCCCTACTTTGGCATGGGGGTGAAACCAATCTTCCTTGAGATCTTCTTCATTTTCTATAAAATAGCTCTGAGGGTTGACACTCTGGCAGACCTGATGGAGTGCGCGACCATTGGAGCTTTTTTTGCCACTCACGAAAAGAATTACATCGTGCTCTTGGGCAAATTTCACCAGTTGAGGTTCTCGGTTGGAAACTTGCCGACAGATGCTATCATTGGCAACAAATTCGGCAGGCTCTGGGCGCGCTTCCTGCATTCTCTGCTCGATACAGGTTTTGATATGATAAAAGCCCTTGGTGCTCTTAGTAGTCTGGCTAAAAAGTGTAATCGGACGCGTGAAGTCAATTTGATCTAAGTCTTCTTCGCTCGCCACGATGATGGCTTCTTGTTCTGTTTGTCCGGTAAGACCCATGACCTCGGCGTGTCCTTCTTTTCCATAAATCACGATTTGCCCTGCTTGGGTTTGCGCTTGGTCGTAGGCATTTTTCACTCGGTTTTGTAGCTTGAGTACTACTGGACAAGAGGCATCAATGAGCTCCAGATTATTCTCGAGCGCAATCTGATAAGTTTCGGGAGGTTCGCCGTGGGCACGGATTAATACTTTACTGTTCTTGATATTTTTTAATTCTTCTCGGTCAATCACTCTCAAACCCTGCTGATAAAGCCTCTGCACTTCCATATCGTTGTGCACAATATCGCCCAGGCAGTAAAGGGTTTCACTCTCCGCCAGTTCATCCTCGGCCATTTGGATGGCGTATTCTACACCAAAACAGTAGCCGGAGTTTTTATCTATGGTTACTTGAATCATTTTTATGCTTATTAGAAGTGTCTTATAATCAAATTTAGCCTTATATAATAACAATCTCTCGTAAATGGAGTTTCTTTTGGAATGAAAATTTCTGAAAACTCATGCTCGTACAATTCTTAGGATCTACCTGAATGATATCAATACAGGTCAATTTATTCCTTGGGCTGGTAATGCTTTTTGAGATATTGATACGCGCTATTTTCGGCATAATTCCAAGAGAGCCAGCTGGTTTGTGATTGTTTTTCCAAGAAATTTTCTATCCTATTTTCTACCAAAGCGCGTTTGCTTTCATACCAAAACAAGCCACCCTCGGTGGGATTTCCTTCTCGATCTATTGCAAATTTATACTGATCTAAAAGCATTAAAGTTTTGTCAGCACGATGAATCATAAAAGGAACTCCGATTTGTCCAGTACGCTCGTAATGTTTTAGATTGTAGCGCACGATGAGCATATCCCAGTCAATCAAACTCATCCCCACGAGCATCGCATAGACAGCCCAAGTATTTTTTTTCAGGAGCCAATAAGTAGACTGCCGATTTTGGATCTTTCGGCTGAGGCTCCATAGCCCAAACAAGGTCAGGAGTAAAAAAATCAATACCCCGATTCGCTTGTAAGCCAAGCCATACTCGTGGATGTAATAATATGTTCTGAGCATGACTGAGTAGGTGAGCACAACATTTTGGGCGATCCATAAGTGGGCAAATTTTTTCAATAAATGGTTTTTTGGATAAAAATTTAGATTATTTCGGAAAAAATACAGAAGGATACCCACCGATAATAAAATACTCAGAATCAGCATGTAAGTGCCTTTGTGTACTAAGTCTTTGAAGCTATCTACCAAGCCATAGTCAAACCCTAACCAAAGCCAGTTGATATCTATAAGATTGATGACCAACAAGAGCGCATTGATGAGGAACATAGAAAGCAGCCCGACACGATACTCATTTTTCAAGGCTAATGTATTTAAAGAAATGCCTAAGCCCCGGTAATGGTTGCGTTGCCGCGTGATTTCGTTATTTTGCTTGGATTCGTGATCTAGCAAATGAGCAATTTCCCAGCGAAATAAGTAAGTCGCGATCAAGAAAGCTCCCATCAACAAGAAAAAAAGCTTTGCCAAAGAAATTTGTGCAAAAAATCTTATGAACATTTCGTGAAGGAAAAGCGAGGCTCTTTGATTCATTTGGTCAAAAATTGGATTGGCCTCTCTAAAAATTAAAAAGAATACCGCAAAACAGATCATGGGAATGACCGTTAAGCGTAATTGCCTGATCCGCTGTTTCCAAGCTGGATAGTAATCCGCCAGAGCGTGTATCCATGCCAAGGGTAGGGTACAACTCATCCACAGCGTGATGATCCAAGTCGTGGCACTGTAGGCTGCCGCATAAATGACCGATCCAAGCTTCCGCTCGTGTGCAAAGGCCAACATAATCCACGCGGAACTGAAATAAGCTACCTTGCTGATTAAGGAGTTGTGCCAGACTACCATCAGCACGGCAACTAAGGTGAAAATAGCACTCCATCTAAAAGTGCCTGAACGCCAACTCTTTGGATACAAGAGCCATAAACTTCCGCTCAATAAGAGATGAAACAGGAGCAAGTTCAAACCTAAGCTTTCTTGCCAGAAAAAGAAGTGATAAATAATCAATAAGAACATCCATAAGGCGATTTTTAAAGCGTCGTAATACATCGTTGTGAATTTAGGTTGTTGATAGATTTTTTCAGTTGCTGGTTTTGGTTGCTCGTTTTTTGGTTAATAGTTGCTTGATTTTGGTATAAAGGCATTTTTGCAAAAGATTTATAAATAAAAAGTACTTTGAAAACAAAAGTGAATTGGTAAAATTTTTTTAATCACTTGTATCCAAGTTTTGCGCTTTGATGAGTTCTTCTAAGGCATTGAGATGTTTGCGAAATGCTTCCTTACCCTCTGGCGTGGCTTGGTAAGAAGTTTTGGGCTTGCGGGCTACGAATTCTTTCTTGTCGGTGATGTATTGGCTTTTGCGGAGCCCCTTCAAGTGACCAGCTAAGGCTCCATCCCCAATATCTAGTAAATCTTTTAAGGTATTAAAATCCACCCAATCATTCACCACCAAGATGGCCATAATGCCCACTCTGAGCTTGTGGTTGAAGGTTTTATCTAAGTCAGCAATGATACTTTTCATAGAAAAATAAAAATGAGAAATTAGGCTGAAGCCGAGCGTTCATACTTGAAATACATCATCGAGCCGTACAAAATATGCAACAAGCCAAAGCCAATCGCCCAGAACAACAAGCCATAGCCGATCCAAAGCGCCGAGACTAAGCCCAAGATAATTTCGCAAATTCCTAAATAACGGATATCATTGAGCGTGTATTTGCTGGCATTCAAGAGAGCTAATCCGTAAAAAATCAGCGTGGTGGGAGCTAACAGGCCAATCAGGCCGTGATATAGCAAGATCAAAGCAAAGATCCCTCCCGTAGCCAAAGGAAGCAAGAGATTGGTCAAAAGACGGGCAGCCGTCGCATCCCAAATTTTTTGCCCCTGACGCCGCGCTTTGCGTGTGGTAAAATAAACCCCGAAGGAAATGGAAAAAAACAAAACCAAAAGGGCATCCACCATCAAGAAGGTAAGCACCTCTGGATGAAGTCTGCCTGCTGCATCGCGGAGGTAGGTAGGATAATGATCGGAGAAAAGGTCAATATCCAGATATACATAAGCAAAAGCAGCCCCCACCAGAGCGCAAATACCCGCCGAAACGCCCGAAAGTCCACTTAGGGAAATAAAACGAGAAGATCGCTCCATGAGGCTGCGAATCTCGGTCAAGGTATGTAAAGGATGCTCAGGATTTTTCATTTTTGGAATAGAATAAAGTACTTTTGTTTTCAAAGTAAACCAACGAGAACCAAAAAACAAAGTTCAGTTGAAGTTATTTTTTAAGAAATTTTAATGCTTCATCACGCGGCTCCGACTTAAAAGATTTTTTCCGAAATCCAATAAGGCTTTTGAGAGAAGCTGGCTGCTGCCCAACCATCTTGTTCTACTTGATACTTTTTTTCATCAGCAAGTGGCTTCAAATTTTTCAAATGACTGACCGAGCCGTGAAATTGAATACAGGTCTGGGCGCTTAGCCACTTTCGCCAAATTGAGGCATGAACTTGATAAGTTTTGAAAGAACCATGGTAAAAAATAAGCTCCATGGCTTCTGCATTTCCTAAAGCCTGAAGATCATCTTCTGGATAAGCCACCACGCTCAGGGTTTGATGCCCTTTCGTAGAGAGATAATCCGTGGCTGTTTTTAGTAAATTGTCTTTTACGGTCACGATTTCCAGTGGAGATTGAAAAGCAAGCCAAGATTCCGAAAGAGGTTCATCCCAAGATTCCTGCAACAAAACATCTACTTTGATGCCTTTGGCCTCGATGGCCGCCACCTGAGCAACAGGAACCAAAACCGTGGGCGACCACTCCAGCAATTCTTCTACAAATGACCAAGGACAGGCATCTGGCTCTAGCAAAAGCAAGGCAGGCTCTTGGGCATCGCGGACAATGTGATGAGAGGACATATCAAGTGGCAGATTACAATCAATAAGCCCGCTCTAAAACGCCTTCCATGAAATTGACAAAGGCTTTGTTGACCACACGATTACCACCAGGGGTAGGGTAATCGCCAGTAAAATACCAATCTCCCTCGTGATTTGGACAGGCTTCATGCATATTTTCTACGGTCTGGTAGATCACGCTCACTTCGGCCTGTACATCGTCGGCTTTAACAATTTGAGAGATTTTGCGAGAAATATCTTCGTAAGCAAAGGGTTCATACAATCTTTTGACATAATTCACTTCGCCCGCGCGACCCTCCGCCAAGGCTTGTAAGCATTGGTCGTAAACTTCTTCCATCAGTTGCTCTTGATTCGTTTCTTCCAATAGGGCTTTGACAGCACGGAAAGCAATAAAATTACCCATTTTGGACATATCAATCCCGTAGCAATCAGGAAAGCGAATTTGGGGAGCAGAAGATACAATGACGATTTTTTTAGGCTCCAAGCGATCGAGCATCCGAAGGATGCTTTTTTCGAGAGTGGTTCCCCGTACGATAGAATCGTCAATGAGTACAATGTTATCTTGTTTTTTCTTGATAACCTCGTAGGTAGTATCGTAAACGTGCGCTACCAAGTCATCACGGTGTTCATCATCGGTGATAAAGGTGCGTAGTTTTACGTCTTTGATGGCTAATTTTTCTACACGGGGGCGGAAAGATAGAATTTTTTCCAGCTCTTGCGGATTGAGAGCGTTTAATTCCTTGCCGTTCATTCTGCCTTCGATGATCATGTTTTTACGCAACTCGATCAAGTATTTTTCTATCCCTTTAATCATGCCCAGAAATGCCGTTTCAGAAGTATTGGGGATGTAAGAGAAGACCGTATTTTCCAGATCATAATCAATCGCTTTGAGTACACGGGGGCAAACAAGCTCTCCTAATTTTTTGCGCTCTTCATAAATCACGGGGTCTGAGCCACGCGAAAAATAAATGCGCTCGAAGCTACAAGATTTTTTGGGCTGTGTCTCGATAAAAGGCACTTCTTGGTAATTTCCTTGCTTGTCTACAATGAGTGCGTGGCCGGGTTTGATTTCCTTGATTTCATTGTATTCTACATTAAAAGCCGTTTTGATCGCGGGCTTTTCAGAAGCGGCTACGACTACTTCGTCATCTACATAATAGTAAGCAGGACGAATGCCTACGGGGTCGCGTGCTATAAAAGAAGCACCGTAACCCGTGATGCCCGCCATCGCGTAGCCTCCGTCAAAATCTTTGCAGGAGCGTTCTAAGACTCTCTGTAAGTCCAATTTGTCTTCTATCTGATTATAAATTTCTTGTCGGGAGTGGGTTTCACGAAGTTGGTCGTAGATTTTGCGATTTTCTTCGTCTAAGAAATGACCAATTTTCTCCAATACGATTACGGTGTCTACCTTGTCCTTGGGGTGCTGACCCAGCTCGACTAGTTTGTTAAACAATTGATCTACATTGGTCATGTTAAAATTACCAGCCAGCACCAAGTTTTGACTACGCCAATTACTCTGTCTCAGGAAAGGATGGCAGTGCTCCAGACTGTTGCGACCGTGGGTGCCGTAGCGAAGATGCCCCAGTAAAACTTCACCCGTAAAAGCCACATTTTCCTTGACCCAATCGGCCTGAGTGGGGTCAAAACCCATTCCATTAAGTCCTTCTTTTAGCTTTAGATTAATTCTTTTGAAAATATCATCGATAGGTGATTCGGCCATCGAGCGGTAGCGACTGATGTAACGCTGCCCGGGAGAAACATCTATTTTGATATTGGCAACTCCCGCCCCGTTTTGACCTCGATTGTGCTGTTTTTGCATCAAGAGATAGAGCTTTTTGAGCCCGTAGCGGTAAGTTTCGTATTTTTCTACGTAATGAGCGTAGGGTTTTCTGAGTCGGATAAAAGCGATTCCACACATGGATGTATTGATTAAAGAATGCTAAAAAACCATTGACATAGCGGTTCGAAAACAAATGTGAGACACCTTAAGTTTTTCCAGATCACTACTCAAAGATCAACCTTAGGCATTTCAGGCAGGAATCTGTCTGGCAAATCTACTTCTTAGAGGGCAACTTTTAACAAAAAAATCCAGAGATTGTCAAATCTCTGGAAGTAAACGCGAAAATAGGCTGGGCGGTCAACCTACCTTTGTAAAGCTCTTTGCCTTCGTTTTTTGCTGGCAACGGAAGCAAGGCGTGCTTTTTTGATTTGTTGGGTAGTTTGCTGCATCTCTTTAAGTAATTCTTTACGTACTGGCTTTTGCATCATTTTGAGTTTTGGTTAAGAAATTCCTTCGTTCCATTATTTCTTAGCAAAGAAAAGTGCCATTCTAGAAAACTGGCTGAATAAATTTGCAAGTGTCTAAAAAAGAGATAATTAGAGTTATTCCACAAGAGGGGATAATCGGTAGAATGGTGGCAATCGCGTAGCCATTTCCACACTTCCGTAGAAAAAATGATCTAAAAAGCTACACTGAAGAGGACAAGGGTAAACTAATCTCAAAGGTAGTACCTTGGTCGGGCTGACTGAGGGCTTGAATTTGTCCACCAAGAGCTTCTACTTGTAGTTTGACCAGATGCAGCCCCATGCCTTTCCCCTCGATTTTGCTGTGAAAACGTTTGTAAAGACCAAATAAATCCTGCCCATACTTGGCCAGGTCAATACCCAAGCCGTTGTCTTTCACGTAAATAATCCGACGGTTTTTAGCTTGATAAGCACCCATCTCGATCTTCAAAGGGCGAAGAGGCGAACGGTACTTGAGGGCATTACTGATTAGATTGTAAAGGATGCTTTCCCAATACATACGAATGGACGGAATCACTGCTGACGGCTCGAGGTGATATGTAATTTGTGCCTGCGCCGCTTCTACTTCGGAGGCTAGCATCTGGAAAATATGGGTAGCAATGGCTTTCAGATTGATTTCTTCTATGGGCTGTGGAATATTTTTTCTGACTTCTAAGAGATTATTTATATCGCTAATAATTTGACTCAGGCGTTGACTGGTGAATTCTATTTTATCAATATAGAGTGAGGCTTCTGTAGAAAAAACTTTTTCCTGTTTGACTAGACTACAAAGACCTATGAGGTTAGCCACCGGAGAGCGCAGGTTGTGAGCCGCCATAAAACTCAGTTGCTCCAACTGGTTATTATAATGAATTAATTCTTGATTTTTATTTGAAATCTCCTGAGTACGAGCCTGTATTTCAGCTTCTAGGTTTTGATTATAATCTTTTAACTGTTGATTTTGCTTTAAGATGAGTTTCTCTTTTTCTTGAATTTGATCGAGAGCCTCGCTCAGTGCCTGCTCTCGTTTCTGCAATTTTTCGTGTACCAATTTCAGTTCATTGTATTGGGCTTGAATTAGGTTTTTTTGATGGAGGTTCTCCTCTTTTTGTTTTTCTAAGGATAGGTTCTTTTTGCTCAATTCCTGATTTCTCTGGGCGATTTCTTCATTTTTTTGCTGGATGATAAATTTTTGCTGTGAGATGGTTTGGTTTCGGTTCTGGAGCAACACATTTTTTCTTCGATGCTGGCGATTAGAGAGAAAAAAAATCACAACGCAAAGGCTAATCGCCAAAAGCGTAACCAGAAGCAGATGTTGCCTCGTGTGCTCCTTAGCTAAATGATCTTTTTGCTGGCGATTTTCTATGGTCAAATTAGCTACCTGCCTTTCTTTCTTTTCTGAATCAATGACTTTGCGGATGGTCTGGTATTCCTCACTTTGTTTTTCTCTCAAAAGAGAATCTTGATAAGCCAAAGCCTGCTCTAAGTGAGCCTGAGCGGCAATTGCTTGGTCAAGCTTTTGATAACATTGAGCCACGCCACGATGTAAACTTACCAACTGTGCATAAGATACCTCAGCGTCAGGGTTTTTGGATAAGCGAAGTCCCTCTTGGTAACGTGCTAGTGCGGCTGCGATTTGATTGGTTTCGTAGTAAAAATCGCCCGAATAAGTCAAAGAAATGATAGCGTTGCTAGGCACGTGATAGCGTAGAGAAACCTCGATGTCCTGAGCGAGTAGCTCTTGTGCGAGATCATACTTCTTCATTTTCCCATACACTTGCCCTTGATTACCTTGCAAAATACCGACCCACAAGCTGTCTTGGTACTTTTGAGCCAAACGAATGGCTTTGGCAAGATAAATCAAAGCTGAATCGTAGTGAGACAAGTGAAAATAAGAAAGCCCCAAGGCGTTAAACGTATTAATTTGACGTCTTTTGGTGAGGCTCGATAAGCCATGACGCAGCGCTTGATGTAAATACCCTTTGGCTTTTTCATACTCTTTCACTCGATGTAAAGCCAAACCTAGTTCCACGTAATTTTTAACCAATTGATCGTGCAGCGCAAGAGACTCGAAAGTCTGAATAGAAGCTTCCGCGTAGTATAAACTCTTAGAAGGTACTTGGGCTAGATTGTAAATACGAGCCAAGGTCTGATAGATGAGTGCTATTTCGTATTTGAAATCGTGTTCTTGAGCGTAATTGAGTAGTTCTAGAAATTTAGGCAGATTCAGGTTGTTTTTTTCTAATTTGCTTGCTTCTGTACGTAATAGGTAAAATTTGCTCAGACATACAATTTGCTTCTCTTTCGTGTTTCGGGCGATTTCTAAATTTTCTTGGGCATGCGCTATGGCTTGAGAGGGAGGAAGCGGATGGAGTGTAGAATCAAGGGCTTCCAAGATAAGGCGGTAGTTATCCAAATCAGCAGAGGCAAGTTGAGCTTGGAGTGTTGCTAAGCTCGGTTGAGCCTTGATCTGAAAGCAAAAGACAGAACACCCTATAAATACGATGATGGTAAGAACTTTCTTCGCAATGAAAGGTGGTGCATTTTTCATTTGCCAAAATATTATTCGTGATGGATAGGTGCCAGAAAGTGCTCTGCTTTGCTTTTAGACTAAAATACGAAAATTATAGATGAGTAGCTAAAAAAATTCGGCCTGTGTTATCCCCACTTCAAAACATACCAGCAAATCTGTTAGTTTCAATGGTACATAAAATAGTTTTTAATGTAGAATTCTCAGAAAAACTGACAACCCACTACAGGCATGGAAATAGATCACATTACTCACCTTTGTGTCTGGTGATACGCCTCACTTGACCCTTCAATTTGACGAGGCTCAGCAAGGCATAAAGGAAAAAATATCTGGTTTAGAGCTGAGGCTGGAGTTTTAATGAGAAAGAGGCGTGATATCAATGCCTAACGAAGCTCGAGCGTCTGCAAATCTCCTTCCACCCAACCACGCCGCGCTTGGATACTGAATAGTTTTTCTTTGGTATAATACCGAAGTGGCCTTTCTCTACAGGCTAGAGGGCTTTTTAAGAATGCTTCCGTGGCTATTGCTAGGTTTGGAAATTTATTTTCTACCAAGAAATTTTGCGTTAGCTGCATCCAAAATACCGTCAGAGTTTCGTGGTAGCCAGAAGAATCGGTATTAGCAATTCCCGCCGCTTCGTTGAAAGCGATGATTCGAGTCCTCATCTGCGCCAGTGCTTCTTGGTAAGGATAATGCCAATTGTGCCAAAGGGCTACCCGGAGATGCGCCTCGTGCGTCCACGCTGCTTTGGAGAGGGTACGATCGCTAAATCTCTCGACCAAGGTATCAATGTCGTTTTGGGATAGATTGCTCATCTTGGTGGGTGATGCTAGGCATTCAAATTTAGGATAAATTTTGCGGTACAGGGAAATTTATTAGAAATTCAAAGAAAATACCTTAATTTTCAGATAGGTAAAAAAATCGCCCCTATACTTGCTGACCATCCATGAAATTCCGTAAATATCCATCTCCTCCAGAACTGCAAGCATTGGTCGTGAATTTTTGGTCTTTGGAAATACCAAAGATCATTTCTAGTTTAGAACTCAGATTATTCGCCCAAGTGCTTCCTGAAATTGTGTTTATTCAAGGAAATTTGACCGATGTTTCCAGTCCTTCGGGCAAACTTCATATCTACGGTTCTCAGCCTCATCCGCAGACGCTCTTTACCAAAGGCATGCGCCTCACGGGAGCAACCTTATTTCCATCGGCTTTGAGGCTCTTTTTCAAAACCCCTCCTCAGATTTTCTACAATACTCATTTCCCCGCCGTAGAATTACTAGGTAGAGAGGTACAAGGGCTCGAGGAGGTTTTAGGAAGCACTTCTGATGCGCGCTTACAGGTGGAGCTACTGGCTAACTTTCTTCGTGCCCATGTGGAGCCAGTGGGGCAACCAGCATTGGTCAAAATTTTGCCCACGATCGTAAAGGCAGGTGGACAAACGAGCCCCGAAAAACTGGCCGAAGAAGTCGGGCTTTCACGGCGTCATTTTGAGCGAAAATTTCGTGAACTGACGGGGCTATCGCCTGCACTTTTTTGCCGCCTGATAAAATTTAGAAAGGCCGTTAATCTATCCGCCAAGCATCTGAGCCTTACGGAAATCGGGATAGAAAGTGGCTATTATGACCAGTCTCACTTTATTCGGGATTTTAAAAAATTTGCGGGGCTTTCGCCTAAATTCTATTTTCACAAAAAAGGAGAAGTGGCCGAAAATCTCATTCCCTGGCCCTAGCTGATTTCCAAGATGGCGTGATTATCCAATTTTTTGACCAGTCTCTTTTGCTCATTTGCTGAATAGTTACGGAAGCCGTTTGAAGTTTGAATATAAATCTAAACGCCAAATGGCTCTATGGTAAAATTTAGCAGTAAAAAAAAATGACTCAGATTCATCACCTTAATTGTGGTATTTTACATAAGCCTCCTCAGCCTGAGGCAATTTGTCATTGTTTATTATTAGAAGATGCCCAAGGGCTAGCACTTGTGGATACAGGCATTGGACTCTTAGAAGTGCAAAATCCTCTCGAGAGAGTAGGGCAAGAAATGATTGATGCCGTTGGTTTTCAGTTTCACGAAGAGCTAACGGCTATTCGGCAAATTGAGCAAATGGGTTTTCAGGCAGAAGATGTGAAGCATATTATCTTATCCCATTTGGATAATGACCACGCGGGAGGCTTGGCCGATTTCCCTCAGGCGCAAGTACACGTTTCGGCAGAAGAGTGGAAGGCTTTTCAGCAGGCATCTTTCCGATATTTTCCGCAGCAGGTAGCCCACGAGCCAGACTTTGTATTTTATGCATCTTCTGAAGCTACTTGGTTTGGCTTGGAAGCTCGCCCAGTGAATATTCCTTTTGCCACCGATATTTATCTCGTTCCTCTTTTTGGGCATACACTAGGGCATTGTGGAGTGGCTATTCAGCAAGGCGAACAGTGGCTGTGGTATGTGGGAGATGCTTATTTTTTGAGAGTCGAACTGGAGGATGATCAGCATCCGGTAGCGCAGTTTGCTATTTCCATGGCCGAAGACAATAGCCAAAGAGTACAAAGCCTGCATCAGATCAAAGCTTTGAAAAGCAATTATGCCCAGCAAATTGAAATCTTTGCTTACCACGATCCTACTGAGTTTCCATCCAAGTCATTTTCAAATAGCTAGCCATCGCACAGGTGGTAAATCTCAGGAATAAAGTGTGGACAGAAGGATTCGCAACGGCATCGAGTAAAGCAGGATTTGCCCCAAGCCGACAGGGTTTCCTTGCCAGAAATAGCTTGTCATCATTGGCCGAGATCAAACCCGAATTGTTTCTTAAATTACACAAAAAAACCTAGCAATAAAATATCATCGCGCTGCGTAGTGCCTTTCATATGGGCTTGGAGGGCTTCTTCTAGCCGTTTTTTTTGAAGATCAACGGGTTGGGTAGAAATTTCCTTGAGCAGAGACATCAGTCTTTTTTCCCCAAAACTCTTGCGGCGTTTATTGTTTTGATCCACGAAGCCATCAGAACCCACACAAATAAAATCGCCTTGGCAGAGCTTGAATTTTTGGTTGGTAAAGCAAATAGACTCATTTTGGAAGCCTCCAATGGAGCGACGATCTCCTTTGACTTTGAGTTGCATTTCATCGGGGCGCATGAGGTACATAATGCTCTTAGCACCCGCGAAGGTGAGCTTATAAAGTGCTTGATCCTGTTTTTCTAAACAGAGCAAAGAAATATCCATGCCGTAGTTATTACCAGTTTCTTCTTGCCTCAGCACGATTTTGATTTCCTGATGGAGTCGCTCGAGAATTTGTGCCGGATCAAGGATTTTCCAAACTCTTATGATTTTATCCAGCAAAGTATTGCCAATCAAACTCATAAACGCACCGGGCACCCCGTGTCCGGTACAATCTACTACGGCCAAGATAGTTTTGTTCTCTATTTCATTGAGCCAGAAAAAATCCCCAGAAACTACATCCTTGGGGCGATAAATTAGAAAATATTCTTTCAAAAGTGTATCTAACTTAGCCTTGTAAGGAAGGATGGCATTTTGAATGGTAAGGGCTGCGTTGAGGCTGCTGGCGATTTGCTTTTCTCGGGCAACGAGTAGCTCATTTTGGACTTGGATTTGTTTTTCACGCTCTTCCAATTGATGAACCGAAGCTTTGAGCGATTGGCTATTGGCCATGAGTTTTTGGTTGATCTCGTCCAATTCCGCGTTTCTACTCTCGATAAACTCACGCTGCGTCATGATTTCCTCCTGTTGCTGGTATAGTTCTTCGTTTTGGGTCAGAATTTCTTGATTTTGCTTGAGGGTTTTTTCCTTTTCTTCTTCTAATTCTTGATTGATGTACAATAACTTGTTTTCGAAAAGCTGATTAATATTTTTCAAAAACGTGACACTACCTATCAGAATGAGGGCGATCACGATATCATAGGCATTGATGAGATAGTAATCTTTCAAGCCCGTGCTCATTTCACTTTTCTCGTGAATGCTGATCCTGAGCAGGGCATAAATCCCGTCCAAAAAGATTAAAGTTAATAGCGAGAAACCCACGGAAATGATAAGAAAAAGTCTTTCTCGCTTGAAATCAAGGAGTAGCAAAGGCAAATTAATCACCCCTAACAATAAAAATCTATGCTGAAAATACTCTACCACGGGCACTACCCCAGGGTTTAGCATTTTGGGAATGGTCGTGATGGCCAAAATCACGAGCGTGAAGAAGAGGCACATCAACAAGCGGGAGGTATTGATCATCTGACGCTTGTTTAGCCAGAGTACCAGCACGAAAGCGATAATGGCAATAGAGGTGATCCCGGCTCTGATAAGATTATGATTAATAAAAATCGTCACCATCAGAAGCACCAAAATCAAGGGAATAAAACTCAGGGAGATGCGATTACTCAGCATGATCTGTTTCTGCAAAGAGTAAGGCATACTCTCACGGACTCCCCAGTGTGAAACTTTGTGCCAGAAATGATTAAAAGACATAAACAGATTAGTAATAACTTAGCCCAGATACAGTCTCAAATAACAAACCAGTCTTCACTTCTGCGCCTAATTTCAACCTATCTAAAAACTTTTGGAAAAGGGCTGAGCCTATTTTTTTAACTTTTATCAAAAAATCTTACTTACCTGGCACCTTTGCTTATGAAAAAAAGCGATCAAAAGATCCGAGTATTAGAAAACAAGATTCGTCAAATTCTCAAGCCTCTTGCGGAAGGCAAAATATTGAATAATTTTGGCTAATTATGTAATTTAAACGAGAACGACATGAACCCAACCAAAATCCCTTGGATCGAGGCCGGCTACCTTACCTTTGCCTACGAAGGCCCCGCTGGGCTTAAAATAGAACGCCTTGCCCGAGAAGTGGGCAAGAATAAATCCTCCTTTTATCATCTCTTTGCTGACTTGGAAATTTTTACGAGCGAATTGCTGGCTCACCATCTCAAACAATCCAAAATCTTGGCTGAGAAAGAGGCAAGCTGTACTGACTTAGAGGAGCTGATCGAGGTCATCTTGGCGCATAAAATAGACCTGCTTTTTAGTCGGCAACTGCGGGTACACCGGGCTCAGCCGGAGTTTGAGCAGTGCTTCACGCGAACTACGGAAATGTCCGTACCCGCAGTCATTCCCATCTGGTCTAAGATCATCGGCTTGGATGACCATTCTTACTTAGCGGAGTTGGTTTTGCAATTGAGCTTGGAGAATTTTTTCTTGCAAATCACCGACGAGACCCTCAATCCAATTTGGCTCCACGAGTATTTTAAAACCATCCAAAATATGGTCGGCCAATTCAAGCGGACGGGTTCTTACATCAACTAAACGGCAGCGTCTAAAATTTGAGGCGGTAAATCGCTAAACTTGCTCATCCACTAAATGAACAAGTTTTATGAATAAGCAAGCAACCTTAGCAACTCCTCGCTTCCGCACGCATCGTTTTCACAAATTTTGGCTCAAAATCACCGCCCTCACCGTGGGTGCTTTTGCCCCGATTTTCTTTTTGGGTACGATGGAGGCCACCCTCGAGCCTGCTCGTTTCTCGATGGATTTGCTGAGCTGGCCTTTGGATGGCTCGATTACGTACCACTCGCCTGATGTGCGCTTCTTGTCTGCGCTGACGGGTGGTTTTCTCTTGGGCTGGGGCGTGATGATTTGGTGTTTATCGCTCTGGGTGTATGACTTGGCACCAGAAGGGGTTCGGAAAAGTGTATTAATTGGTAGTTTGGCCTGGTTTATCCTGGATAGCACCGGCTCTATTACCTCGGGTAATGCCTTGAATGCCATTTTTAATATTGTTATCCTCTTTTTGGCGGTGGGGCCTTTTTGGTGGCCTGCCCGCGATCAAGGCCAGAGCAGTGGCACTTAGGAGATAAAGCCAGCTGGTCTCAGGGCGATCAAACGAGAAAAAATTGGTCTAAGCATTCGCTTAGGCTTTTTTGGCTTGGATTGAAAATATCAATTGACTTTATTGGAAGCTTAGTGTATTAAAAAATGGGCTAGTCTGACTTCTCTCTGAGTGTAGCCTAGATTTGAGGGTTCTGGAGCGCGCGTATCCAAAGGATAATTGATCTTGCGGATATTTTAAGAAACGCATTTGAAAAATACCAAAAGTTAGCAAGTGCAACACTGTTGCAGAGTCAGATTTTTTTATTAGTTTTGTTGCAACAGTATGGCAATGAAGTGCGATGCGGTTTCCTGACCATCTAACCAAAAAAACGAATAATGGGGCTTTCAGAAAACGTAAGACTCACATCAGACCTTGCACAAAAAAACCACTTTCATGCGCAACCCACTCCTCTTATTACTCATGATCCCTTTGGCTCTGATGGAGTTCTTTCTACTCCATCCCGAGGCTTTTTCGGCGCCAACTCAGGACAAGCTTTGGGCTATTCTCAAACAGGTCAAATGGGAAGAAAGATACCACGAAGAGTTTAAAACCAAGGTTCCTTACCCAATCTTTACGCCCAAAATCAAAGCCTTGCAGGGAACCCAAATCACCATCCGAGGCTATGTCGTACCCCTTACGCTTTATGGAGGGGACGCAGAGGACTACTTTATCCTTTCCAGCTTGCCGCCCAGTAGTTGCTTCTTTTGTGGAGGAGGAGGGCCAGAAACGGTGATGGAAGTTTATCTAAAAAATCCCGGACAGGGCAAATCCCTGCAATCGGTTGTAACGCTACAAGGCCGCCTGAAACTCAACGCAGGCAATTATGACCATCTGATTTATATCCTGGAAGAAGCCACGGTAGTATCAAGATAAGTTCTTAGCTTTGAAGCTTAATTTATCCCCAATTCTTTATTTTTTTAAATCAAAAAACCACTTAAAATGAAAACCTTTTTAAACCTTATTTTCATCTCTTTCACTTTGTTGTTTTATAACTGTGGGGGCGGCGAAACGAGCCAAACCGAATCCGATACAGAGGCTTCCCACGAAGCAATCATGGCCGAGCACCAGAAAATGGAGGAAGAACACCAAAAAATGGAAGATGAGCACGAAAATTTCCTGCAAAAACACCAAGAATTTGTCGCTAAACACGATTCTATCAGCTCAGAAAAGGACTCCACCCATTTGGCACTCGAGCAAAAGCACCAAGAATTGATTGATAAACATCAACAACTCATGGACGAGCATCAGGCATTAATCGATAAACACAAAGAACTAGAAACCGCCCACCAAGCCGAAGATGCTGACGCGGAAAAAATCGAGGCCGACCACCAAGCCATGCTCGCCGAACATCAGGAAATGCAAAAACAACACGAGCAAATGAAAGCCGAACACGACGAAATAGAAGCCGATCACCAGAAGATGATGGCCGATCATGAGGCGCAAGGTGCCGAGACAAATAGCTAAATAGCACGCTTTTCTCCGAACCAAGCAATATTTATTTGTTGCTTGGTTCTATTTCCTAAAACTGCTTCAAATAAGTAATCTTGGCTACCGCCGATTGATTTCGCACCTCCGTATCCCGAAATTGCTGATCATTCCAAACCAAATACACGAAAGATAAGGGCGCAAATTGCCAACTCGCCCGGACGTTCCACCGCCCCTGCGTATCAAAAGAATTGTACTGATAAAAGATCGATAATAACCAACGTGGATTGTAGGCCAAGCGCAAGCCTCCCGTAATCAAGTGTGCATCCAAATCCTGATTTTCATTACCTACCTCTCGGAAGCGATTCCATTCGTAATCCAAGGTCGTGGCAATATGGGGAATCGGGGCATAACGCAGACCCGCACTGAGGGTATTCAATTTGCCATCATAATACTCGCCCCACTGATATTGAAGATTACCTGACAATTTGCGAGAAGCATCACTCCTAAAAAGCACATATTGCGTAAAGTAAAAATAATCTCCTTGGTCAATCCGCAAGCCCAGGGGACGAAAATCAAAATCAATCCTTTGCCAAGTCGGGAATAAAGCCCACTCGATCAGCCCACCATTTTGCAGCAGTAAGAAAACGGGAAACAGGTAAATTTCTGCCTGCTGGAAAGCCCCGTCCGAAGCATTCTGAAAGAAATTCACAAACAAACCCGGATCCCAGCGCCGAATCCACTGCCATTTCTTCTGCTTGGGTCGGATAATAAAATAACCTCCCGGATTATGCTGAATCACATCCTGCTGAAAGACAAAACCCATCCGCGAGTTGTACTTCGGGCTTACCCACTTACTCACCCAGCCCCAGTACATATTGTTCGGGGAATAGCCCAAAAACACGCTTCCTGCCGTACCCAAGCTATCGTTGGTATTGTCTCGACTACCTGAGACTAGATACTGAATCGTAATTTCATCCTTGGGCCGGATCAAACCGTCTAGCGTGAGGGTGCTATTATTGATGGCCGGCAAGCCTTCTTCTCCTTTGGCTTCGTCTAGGCGGTGGGTCAGCATGAGGCCCACGTTATTTTGAGTACCAAAATTTTGTAGATAGCGTCCTACCCAGAAGTTAGAAGGGCCTGTGGTAGCGCTGGCTTCTTGGCGAACATACAAGCCTCCCCAGCTTCGTTTTTCCGTTCGGTTTACAAACCTGAGTCCGGCCTGAATATCCAAGGGGCGCGCGTTAAAGCCTCCATCCAGGCCGATTCTACGGGTGAAGAAAGGTTTGATGCCATTCACATCTGCTCCTGCCCAAATGCCTGAATTTTCTAAGAAAAATTGTCTCCTTTCGGGAAAAAAAATATTGAAGCGCGAAAGGTTATTAACGGCTCGGTCTACCTCCGCCTGCGCAAAATCCGTCAAAAACGTCAAGTCCAAAACCGAGCTAGGGTTGACGGCCCATTTAATATCCCCGCCTATTTTCAAGTCATAATCATCCGAAATTTCACCCGACGCGTCTACGGCTCGCTCATACTGACCGAGCACATAGGGCTGAATGCGTAAGTTGAGCGCGGGCGGAGGTGCTTGGATGCCTTTGAGCTGGGCGGCATAGGTCATACGATAGGGCGAAAAAGCCTGCGGAATCTTGGGAAATACCGTTTGCTCGAAGTCTCGGCGTGCCATTCTGGAAAAGGTAATCCCCCAACTCAGCGAATCGCCAGGCTCAGGACGATCGTAACGTAAAGACTTGAAGGGAATGGCAAATTCGGCAAAATAGCCCTCATCCGTTACACTAGTTCTGACATCCCAGAGAGCATCCCAATCGGTATCGTAGAAGCTATCGTCAAAGACTTGCAAATCTCGCTGTGTACCCAGCGGAGTAGCCTGAAAAGACATACAATATCGCTTTAAATTTTGAGGGTCAAGCTGAATGAAGAAGCCGTCATTATTGAAAGAAGAATAATCTCGGCGGAAATCCTGTACTCGGATTCCTTCCTTTCCGAGCGAATCCTGACAGAATACGCCAAAATAAAGGTGGTTCTGGTCATAGAGAATCTTGACCTGAGTCGGGTAGCGGTAATCTCCTCCCTGACGCGGCTCGATTCTAAAAAAGTCTTCTACCACGGGAGCAGTATCCCAGGCAGATTCGTTGAGGAAACCATCAATCAGGATTTTCTCTTGCGTGGCACCAGCCCGAATCGTGGGTACCGTGTCAGGAGGAGGAAAAGTCTCTGCGTTCTGTGCTTGTATTTCCGTGAAGGGTAACAGCAAACACACCCAGAGAAACGAGATAAGAAAATATCTTTGTAACATGATTGCAATATATGTAGTCCGCGTTATTTGTGCAACATAGTTGCATATATAAATCATTGTTATCAGAAAATACCCCCTCTGGGAACCGCGTTTACCCCCTAACGAACCACCTTTACCCCCTCTGGGACCCGCGTTAAAGCGCTTAGCACCAGCCTTAAACGGCTCTGGCAACAGCGATGGGGCGCAATGGAACAGCTTTTAGAGGATAGA
>CAZKBP010000036.1:0-61437 GCA_964551015.1 uncultured Cytophagaceae bacterium
CTCAGACGTATCCAGACACGTCCCAGACGTATCCAGACACGTCCCAGACGTATCCCGACACGTCCCAGACGTATAGCCGACACGTTCGAGACGTATAGCCGACACGTTCGAGACGTGTCCCGACACGTCCCAGACGTATCCAGACACGTTCCAGACGTATCCCCGACACGTTCGAGACGTATAGCAGACACGTTCGAGACGTGTCCAGACACGTCCCAGACGTATCCCGACACGTTCGAGACGTATCCCGACACGTCCCAGACGTATAGCCGACACGTCTCAGACGTATCCCGACACGTCCCAGACGTATCCCGACACGTCCCAGACGTGTTTTTCTATATTTTAGAAGGATAAAAAACAAGAAAGCCCGTGGTTTAGAGCCAAATGATCAGTTCGTCTTGCTGATACCATTCTTCAAAACAAGCTTGGTATTTGTCTTCAATCACGTTTCTTTTGATCTTGAGGGTGGGAGTCATTACGCCATTTTCCACGCTCCAAGACTCGGGCAGAATGATGAGGCGATGAATATGCTCATATTTATACACCTGAGCATTTACCTTTTCCAAATTTGCTTTTAAGCTTTTTTCTACCTCTGTCCGTGGGGCTTTTTGGCCTGCTTCCGAAAGCGTAATCAGGGCAATGGGCTGAGGCAAATTCGTACCCACCACGCACATTTGCTCAATATGATCATTCAGAGCAAAGCCAGATTCCAAAATAAAAGGCGAAACATACTCTCCCTTGGCGGTTTTGAAAATTTCTTTGACCCTACCCGTGATTTTGAGGAAGCCTTCTTCATCGAATTCTCCTTTGTCGCCCGTGCGCAGCCAGCCGTCTTGGAAGACACGCTCGGTCAGTGCGGGTTCTTTGTAGTAACCCTCCATCATCCATTCGGAGCGCATGAGGATTTCGCCCGTGTCGGGGTCAATTTTGATCTCGCAGCCGGGCTGAGGCTTGCCAATCGTGCCGACCTTGAGATTGTCCTTGGGCATGATGGTGCAAGCGGCGGTATTTTCGGACATGCCGTAGCCCTCCCGAATACGCAAGCCCAGTTGATGATACCAAGCAATCAAGGAAGCAGGCATAGGGGCGGCTCCGGTGAGGATCATTTGGGCACGATCTAGCCCCAGACCTTTTTTGATTCTTTTTTTGACCAAACCCGAGACAATAGGAATTTTGAAAAGGCGGTCTAATTTTTCTTGGGGGATTTTGGCCAGAATTCCCTGTTGGAATTTGGCCCAAATGCGAGGTACAGCCAAGAAGTGCGTAGGACGGGTTTCGGCCAGATTTTGGGCAAATGTCTCCAAAGATTCCACGAATGAAATTTTACCGCCCGATGTAATGCTCCCTGACTCCACCACGATGCGTTCGGCCATATGATTGAGGGGCAGATAAGAAAAGTAGCGGGGATTATCGAGTTGTACTTCGTCGTTTTTGCGGGTAGCTTCGTAGACTCTGGCAAAAGCATAATAGGTAAGCATTACGCCCTTAGGCTTACCCGTGGTACCCGAAGTATAGCAAATGGTAATCAAATCGGAGAGGGCTGGTTTGTAATTTTCTTGCAAAGGCTCGTACTTGTTCATCAAATCTTCCCATTTCCAGAAATTTTCTCCTTGAACCTCCGCGGCACCCGGATAGTGCGGGTAGGTAATGACTTGAATATCCTCGGGAATGCCTGCTTGCATCTGCTCCCAATTGTCCAATTTGCCCACGAACAAAGCCTTGGTATCGCTATGCTCCAAGACCTGGGCGAGTTGGTCGGCCGCCAGAGTCGGAAACAAAGGCACGGAGATATGCCCGCTCATCATAATCGCCAAATCGCTGATGACCCAATGGGCGCAGTTTTTAGAGACAATTCCGATGTGGCTCTTGGGGGGCAGATGCATGGCTTGGAGGGCTAAGGCCATGCGTCGAGCCTGCTGTCCGACTTCTTGCCAAGTGTAGACGATCCATTGGTCGCCTTGGGGTTGGCAGAGGTAGATTTCTTGGGCTTTGACTTTTTCCCAGTGGTAGAAATGCTCGATGAGGGTTTGGAGGCCACTTTCGGCCATTTTTTGTTTGCGTTCGGGGGCGATTTCCAGTGTATGCATGTTTGTTTATAATTTTTCTTCCTTCTATACAAAAATAAACAAACATTTGGATTTTGGAAGGAATTGTTGGGTACAGGTTGGTTGAGGAGCCTAGAGTATACACACATTTCTCATCATGAGATTAATGAGATCTATTTTTTCATTCCAGAACCCCTCCTGTCATCCTGAGTGCCTATGCTTAGCCAGCAGGTGGCTCTTCTAACAAGACCCTTGGCAGGGTGACAAAATGTGTATATACGGTAGGTCAGAGGGCAGACCTGAGGTTAATTCGCTGGAGTCGCGTTTGAGCCATTAAGCAAAAACCAAATCCATGGTTCTTTTCTCGAGGTTGGTTTCTTTGACTTTGACCTTGACGGAGTCGCCAAAGGCAATGATTTTTTTATTACGCTTGCCAATGACACGGTAATTTTCAGAATCTAGCTCGTAGAAATCGTCCACGATGTCGCTCATGCGTACCATGCCTTCGCACTTGGTTTCATTGATTTCCACATAAACGCCCCACTCGGTTACGCCTGTTACCACGCCATCAAAGGCACGGCGGGTGTCCATATTTTGCATAAATTCTACCTGTTTGTATTTGATAGAAGCGCGTTCGGCGTCAGCGGCTTTTTTCTCGCGGTCGGTAGAGTGCTGGCATTTTTCCTCGTATTTTTTCTGATTTTCGGAGCGTTTTCCATCCAAATAACGCTGTAAGAGGCGATGCGCCATCATATCGGGATAGCGACGAATGGGCGAGGTAAAATGCGTATAATGCTGAAAAGCCAAACCAAAATGCCCAATGGCTTCGGTACTATAGCGTGCTTTGGCCATGGTACGAATGGCTAAGGACTGCAAAATATCTTGCTGGGGCGTGTTGGTAGTTTTTTGTACGAGTTTATTGATGGAGCTAGAAACGGCTTTGCCGTTCAGGGCAATGTCGTGGCCGAATTTCTTGGCGAAAACCGAGAAATTTTGCAGTTTATCGGCATCGGGTTTTTCGTGAATTCGGTAAACCATTGTTTTGGGGCGGTCATTATCTTTGAGGCCGTGGACAAACTCGGCCACTTTTTTATTAGCCAAGAGCATAAACTCCTCGATGAGCTTGTGGGCATCTTTGCGCTCTTTGATGTAGATGCTCATCGGGCGTCCGTCTTCATCCAGTTGGAATTTGACCTCCAAGGTTTCAAAATTGATGGCTCCTTCTTTGAAACGCTGGGCATTGAGCTTTTTGGCGATGTCGTTTAGTACTTGTAACTCTCTGGCAAAATCCCCTTCTCGATTGTCAATCACTTCCTGCGCTTCTTCGTAAGCAAAGCGACGGTCAGAGTGGATGATGGTGCGTCCGAACCACTGTTGGGTTACGTTACCCTCGATATCAATATCAAATACCGCCGAGAAAGTCAGGCGATCTTCGTGGGGTTTGAGGGAGCAAAGTTCATTCGAGAGCTTTTCGGGAAGCATGGGAATTACTCGATCTACCAAATAGACAGAAGTAGCCCGGCGAAAAGCTTCTTCTTCTAGGGCGGTATTGGGGCGCACGTAATGGGTTACATCGGCAATGTGTACGCCAATTTCCCAGCGATTATCACCCATGGGGCGGATGGAGAGGGCATCATCAAAATCCTTGGCGTCGGCTGGGTCAATGGTAAAAGTAGGAATATGGCGAAAATCACGGCGTTTTTTGATTTCGGTTTTGGTAACCCGGGAGCGAATGCGACGGGCTTCGTCCATGACGTGGTCGGGAAATTTGAGGGGTAGATCAAACTCCGCTAAGATAGCGTGCATTTCGGTATGGTGTTCTCCGGCTTTACCGAGCACCTCTTGTACAACGCCCACGGGGCTATTTTTCTCGTCGTGCCATTGCTTGATTTTGACGATGACTTTATCTCCGTTTTTGGCTTTTTTGGTAGCGTTGTTGGGAACGAAGATATCCAGGTGCATTTTTTTGCTGTCGGCAATGACAAAGGCGTAGCGTTCGGAGAGTTCAATTTTGCCGACAAATTCATCTCGCCTACGTTCTAAAATTTCTACAATGCTTCCTTCGGGACGGCGTCCTTCGGCGTAGCTATGCACCTTTACTTTTACTTTGTCACCATCTAGGGCGAAGTTGATATCATCGCTACCGACCCAAATATCCTCTTCAAAATCATCGCTAATGATAAAAGCAAAGCGCGGATTCACAAAATCCACGATTCCTTCCACGGTGGGGAAGGCTTGATTGCTTTTAAAGTTACCATCTTGGGTCATTTGTACCTTGCCTCGGTCGGTTAGGTATTCTAAGTCTTCGGCCACTTTCATCTTGGCCGATTTATTACGGATCTTGAGATTCTTAAAAATCTGTTTGATGCTGTAGCTTTTGGCAGCATTCTCGCCTAAAAAGCGGCTTAGTTCTTCACGGTAATTTTTAACTCTGGTTTGTTTCTTTCCTTTGGTCTGGGAGTTCTTCTCGTTTTTGGAAGGCTTGTTTTTCAATTTTTTCGTCTTTTTTGTCATAAGAGCTTATTTTTTATGGGTAGGGGGCTGGTCGCGGAGGTGCTTTACCTCAGCTATTTTACAATCAATCTTAGTCGTGTGGTCAGCGTGGGCGAGTACCTTAATCATTTTTTCATTTTTCTTCTCAACTGTGCTTTACGGATATCTTCGAGGGTTCCTTTGGGGATAGAGTGGATTAATTTTTTAGTGTAATCGGTTTTTTGATTTTCATAAATTTCTTCTGCGTAATCAATCTCTTCAATTTTACCCTTATTCATCACGATGATCCGATCGGACATAAACTTAACTACGGACAAATCGTGCGAAATGAAGATATAAGTCAAATTAAATTTTTCTTTCAATTCATTGAGCAGATTCAGCACTTGTGCCTGCACGGATACGTCCAGTGCCGAAACAGACTCATCTGCAATAATAAACTTCGGATTGAGGGCTAAGGTTCGAGCAATTGCGATTCTTTGCCGTTGACCGCCCGAAAATTCGTGTGGATAGCGATTAAAGAAGTCAGCTTGGAGATTAACTGTTTCTAGCAGATCGATTACCTTGTCTTTTCTTTGGCGGTCATTATCCAAAACTTTATGTAAGCGCATAGGTTCTAGAATGCTACGCCCGATGGTAATACGGGGGTTGAGGGCAGAATAAGGGTCTTGAAAAATGATCTGCATGTCCTTGCGTAGTCTCCTGAGTTCTTTACGACTATATTCGTTAATGCGCTTATCTTCAAAAACAATCTGTCCTGCGGTAGGTTCTACTAATCTCAAAATAGTTCTCCCTAAGGTGGTTTTACCACAGCCCGACTCACCGACTAAGCCTACGGTTTCACCAGGATAAACCTCGAAGCTAACATCATCTACGGCCTTTACGAATTGCTGTGCCTTACGGAAAATTCCTTTGCGAATGGGAAAATAAGTTTTCAGGTTTTTCACATTCAAGATAGGAGTCTTTTTGACCAGCTCTTGGTGTCTCTCCTGAATTTCATCTTCGGTCAAGAAATTAAACAGTAGGGCTTCTCCCACCGAGGCATATTTATGGTTGGGTTTCTCAATGATTTCTCCTCTTTCATTAACTTCCATGAAATCGTTCACGGTGGGTAGGACTTTCATTTTGATATCCAAGCGAGGACGGCAAGCCAATAATCCCTTCGTGTAAGGATGTTTGGGATCATCGAAGATATTCCAAGTATCGTCTTTTTCCATCACTTGACCTCGGAACATGACCATGACTCTATCGGCAATTTCGGCGATCACGCCCAAGTCGTGCGTGATAAAAATAATGGAAGTTCCGTCTTCGTCCCGGATGGTTTGGAGAAGATCAAGGATAGATTTTTGTACGGTCACATCCAGTGCCGTGGTAGGTTCGTCAGCGATCAAGAGGGAGGGGCTACAAGAAAGTGCCATGGCAATCATGACTCTTTGTTTTTGTCCGCCGGAGATTTCGTGCGGAAAAGTGTTAAACTTTCGCTCGGGTTCGGGCAGTCTTACTTTACGAAATAGCTCCAGGGTTCGTGCTTTTGCTTCCTTACGACTGAGCTCTGGTTCGTGCAAAAGGATGGATTCCATGACCTGATTGCCACAGGTATAGACGGGGTTTAGCGCCGTCATGGGTTCTTGGAAGATCATCGCAATTTCTTTGCCTCGGATTTGGCGCATTTCTCGGTCAGAAAGCTGGGTTAGGTCTATTTTTCCCAAGGAGGGCGAATGAAAGATGATTTCACCCTGCGTAATCTGCCCTGCGGGTTGGGGAATCAGCCCCATGATCGCCAAGGAAGAAACGGATTTACCAGAGCCTGACTCTCCCACGATGCCAATGGTTTCGCCTTTTTGCAATTTGAAACTCACATCATTGACCGCTTTGACTGATCCAGTATCCGAATAAAAAGTAACTTCTAGATTTTTAACTTCTAGTATATGATCTTCCGCAATATGATTCGATGACATAGGGAGATGTGCTAAGTTTGACGCTCAGGCTAATTTGAAAAGCATCTCAGTTTTTCATAAGCCAATACTTATAAAATCGTACCACTTTTTACTTTACAGGTGCAATACGCCCTCTAGTGCGAGCATATCTATTTTGATAAAGTTGGCTTCAACAATACTTTCGGGTACGAAGATAAACTTTTTATCGTAAATCTGTTCCTTTACGTAATAGCTTAGCCAATATTCATTGTAGAGATGAAATACCTCTGGAACAATCCGTTCTACCTGTGTAAAATCTCTTGCTCCCAGATGCCCGATTACATGACGAAGTACCGAAGTTTTTTGTTCATTTCCACCTTCATTGGGCCCATAACCCTTGGCGGTAATCAGTACATTTTCTAAGGCAAAGTCATTTTGATTAAGGAGATAAGTATACCAATCAAAGTCTCCTGATTTGCTTTGGCGGCGGGCGATAGCCATCTGTACCCCTTCAACGGGAGGGAAATCTATATCTTTTTTCATATCCTGAGTAAGTAATCAGGGTTGAGGGGTCAGCTTTCACTTAAAACACTAATTAAAAATGTTTTTGGCTCAAAACCGCTGCTAGACAAGCTCTCTTGATACTCACTGAAAGCTGACCACTGAAAGCTATATAACTAAAGCTTGGCTAATTCTCCTTTCAAGTAGTTAATCACTTTGATTTCAAATACATCTACTTGGTTTAGCTCTGATAAGAAGAATGAAATCCAATCAAAAAGGTGTATTAAATAAATATTTTGAGCGATAAAAGAAGTTCCTTCGGGCTGAATATCTAAAACCTGGAAAGCCTTCTCTGCAAAAATAGGCTTACAAATTTCCATCCGACGGCTAACGCGCTCGTGCTCAAAACCGTGGCGGATCATCAATACGACGGTATTTTGGTAAACTTCTCTGATTAAGCCCCAGCCTACCAGCTCGTTGTGGTTCATTTCTGGCATCACGTTGATATGGCAGAGTTGCTTGGCATTCTCATTGATTTGCTGTTGAAAACGGGTGATGGTAGCACCCAGTTGCGTGTCTGCATAAACGATGGGGCTTTTCCCAAAAATCGCGTGAGCAAGCTCTTGGGCTTTGGCGATGATGGTTTCTTTCTGCTCCGTAATCAAGGTAGCTGCTTCTTTGAGGTCTTTGCTAAAAAAGCCATTGACCAATTTGTATCCTTTCAGGACAAACAGTAGCTGTGTGAGGGAATAACCCACGAAAGCACGCGGGCAGGGAGCTTCGTTGGGAATCTGAACGTGGTCGAAGTGGTTTTTCTGGGCAATTTCCAGCATATTACCGCCAGAAGTGATGCAAAAGATATGAGCTTTTTTCTTTATCGCTTTTTCCAAAGCCATCAAGGTCTCTTCTGTACCACCCGAAAAAGAGCAAGCAATAAAGAGGGTGTGTTGATTCACAAAATTAGGAATGTCATAGGTTTTGGTAATCACGTAGGGTACTTTTAACCGATCGGCTACGAAAGACGCTACGATGTTGGCGCCGATACCAGAACCACCCAAACCAGCTACTACCACATTTCTGATCTCTTGTTTGGGTTCACTAAATTCAATTTTCTGTCCAATTTTTATGGCGTTTTGGAGTTGGTCGCTAAAACCATCAATTAGTTCTCTCATCATGATGCTCAAAATTTACTAAGTTTCAGGTGTAACTCTTTGAAGGAACGGTACTTCCTTGGTGCAAAGTAAGTTAATTGCACAACCAATGACAACAAAAATCGGGGAAAGCCTCTTACCAAACCAGCCCCAAACGGAGGTCAAGAAAATCCGCTACATTCCCGTGAGCCTTCAAGTTGACTCCTATCTGGAAAGGGCCAGCTACTTTATAGGCTAATCCATATCTTTGATAAAGCTGTGAAGTCTCAAAATCTTTCCGATAAACGTAGATGGCCAAAGCTTGGGAGAACACAAAGCGACCCAAAAGTAGCTCGTGCCCTAGCAAGAGGCTTCCTTTCACGGGGCTATCGGGTTGTTCTCTCCTTTGAAGCTTACTCTGAGTAGCGCGATCAATGATCCATTCTGTTCCCGCGGTCAAGACGCTCAGGCGGCTCACACGTTTTCCGATGCCACCGTAAAACCCTGAAATCCAGTATCGCTGCTCATCCAGATTGGTTTTGGCACTAGCAAAGAGGGCGAGCTGGAGGCGAAACGACCGATTCTCGTCCGCACGCCAATCGGATTTTTCTCGCTGGGGAAAAGCCACGCTTTGCAATAAGTAGTCTAGACCTAAGGTAGCCGTGGGAAAATTGATTCCCTTGTTGGGTTCTTTAATTCCCCCATTAGAAATATGATTGTAAGTTCCGCCCAATCGTAAATTCCAGCGAGGATGCAAGCGATAATTAAGAAAAAAATTGACCCCCAATAAAAAGCTCAGAGGAGCACTATAAAACAAATTTTCTGGGTTCGTCTCCACATCATAGACTTGATCGAGAAAAGCCAGTCCCACGGTCAAGCGAAAGGATGCATTCAAGCGTTTCTGGGGGAAAATATAAGGCTCAAAAAAAGCCGTCGTTACCAAGGTACTTCCCAAAATATCGGGATTAGCAAAATTAAAATAACCCAAACCAAAGCCCACGCGAGGGTAAGTTCCAAAAGTATTCCAGGCGTGTTCACTATTCAAGTGCCAGCTTACTTCTGCTTCCATCCCCCACGGGTTGGAGTCAGCGATATCAGCAATACTTTTTGAATGAGGAATAATGAATCCATAATGCCCCTTCAAGCCCAAAGCCAAAGGGTTTGCTTGGTAGCCAGATTCTTGTGCGTAAATTTGGCAAGTACTGACTAATAAAAGAAGGGGAATCCATAATGAATGGTGCTTGGTTATCATATTTGCTATCACCTGTGAGTGTATTACTATCTAAGGCAAAGATAAAAAATCTATTTGCCTAATAAAAAAAGAGTTGACCTCTGCTTATCTTTATGCATTTGAAAGAAAAAAGTTGCTTATGGATCGAAAATCTATTGGAAAAAAAGGAGAGGACTGGGCACTGACTTATTTAGAGCAGAAGGGTTATCGCCTACAAGCGCGCAATTATCGCCATCGCCGGGGAGAAATTGATCTGATCGTGGAGAAGGAAAACCGGCTAATTTTTGTGGAAGTAAAATTACGAGCAGATGACCGTTTTGGCCTGCCCGAAGAAATGGTTAGCTCAGCCCAGCAAGCATTAATCATCCAAACGGCGGAGCACTATATCTTAGAAAAGGATTGGCAAAAAGATATTCGCTTTGATATCATCGCCATTCTCCAAAAAGAAGACCAGCGAGAAATCCAACACTTTGAAGACGCCTTTTTTTGAAAATAAGTAGTCAGCTTCCAGCACTCAGTATTATGGGAGTGCTGAAAGCTAAAAACATACTTAATTTAAGCCTCTAAACATTCTACCCGCTTGATCCCAAGGGATACGACTCAACACCAGCAGGATAGAAATCGTCGTGAAGATAGCCATATTGCGGTGTTTTTTCAGGGCAGCCACGGCCTTCTTGGCACGCGTGCGTCCGACCTGAGCCAGTACCACAGCAAGGATCATGGTTACCAAATGCTCTACTGCCCAGAAGCGCAAAGCACTGTTTTTCATCACGGCTCCCATGCCCGCGTCAAAGGCGCTCAACCCGACAGGGCTGTAGATAAAATACAAAATCAGCCCTAATACCAACTGCAAGTGCATAGAGGCAATGAAAAAAACAGCCAGGCGATTGTCTGAAGCTGTGTAGCTTTTGCTTCCAAACCAGCCCATGAAAGAGCGGACAATGACCACAATTGCTAAAACTAAAACTACCCAGCGTAGCCAGGAATGGATAAATAAAGTTCCGTTATACATTTTACGATATGATTTTCTTTTAAATAAAATCTTAATCAGATGCTATGAGAACTCCATTTATCGGCTGATTGTTAAATGAATTGTTCTATTTGTAAACATCTGTGAATCTTTATAATCAAGTATCCCTTGTCTCAGAAAACCATTTACCTGCCAGAAATTGGCTCTGTAATTTTCAAAAAAAGTCAGAAAGCGCGTCGTCTGAATATTCGTATTAAGCCATTTGGGGGCGTGATTGTCTCTTTTCCAGCCCGTTATACCTATCAACAAGCCGAGGCGGTAGTTTTACAGAAAAAAGCTTGGATTCAGAAGCATCTGCCCAGAATTCAAGCCCTAGAAAATCAATACACCATTTTTGATGAAAGTACGCATTTTCAAACTCGGCATCATCAATTACAAATTTTGCCTCATTCCTTGACTACTGTCAAAAGTAGAATCACTCGAGATCAAATTCAGTTTTATTACCCTCGCCATTTGGATATAAAAGAAGAATCTTTACAAAAAGCAATCCGAGCCGCCATTGAGAAGGCTTGGCGAAAAGAGGCCAAAGCTTATCTGCCCCTGCGCTTGGCGGAGCTAGCCCAGCAATTTCATTTTCAGTATCAGAAAGTTAGCATCAAAAATACCCGCTCTCGGTGGGGGAGTTGCTCTGCTCAGAATAATATCAATCTGAACCTACATTTGATGCGCTTACCCGATGAACTGATTGACTACGTGCTGTTGCATGAGCTTTGCCACACCGTGGAGAAGAACCACGGGAAAAAATTTTGGGCCTTACTAGATCAAGTTTCTGGGAATGCACGAGGCTTGGATAAGCAACTCTCTCATTACCACATTGGAATTTATTAAGTATTTCGTAGCTCGAACACTTTCATTCGTTCTTACAAATATTGATTAATTTTCCTATCTTTGGTGGCAAAACACCAAGACCCAAAATTAATGAACCGCCTTGAATCTGATTCTCTGGGGACTTTGCCCATCCCACAGGATGCCTATTATGGCATTCACACCGAAAGAGGCCGACAAAACTTTGCTGTTTCTGGGCAGAGTATTGGCCATTTTCCCAAGTTTATCCAAAGCCTCGTCCTTATCAAACAAGCCGCTGCCGCTGCCAATGCTGAGATTGGTGCGCTTTCTACCGAAATTGCCCAAGCCATTCGCTATGCGGGAGGAGATATTTTAGAGGGAAGAATCAAGATGAGCCAATTTCCTGTGGATATTATTCAGGGAGGGGGCTTTGTTTCTACCCACATGAATATCAATGAGGTGCTAGCCCACCGCGCTAATGAAATCATTACGGGCGAGAAGGGCTATGATTTTGTACATCCGAATAACCACGTAAACCGAGGGCAATCTACCAATGATGTCATTCCCTCGGCTCTCAAACTTACGCTGCATTTCTATGCCTTACACCTAATCGATAGTCTGCAGGTTTTAGAAGAAGCGATTGCTCAGAAGGTAGACGAATTCGAGGATGTAGTCAAGCTTTCGCGTACTTGTCTGCAAGACGCCGTGCCGATCACGCTGGGGCAGGAGTTTAGTGCTTATCTGGCTTTGATCCGTAGAGGAATTCGCAAATTGGAAAAACAAGCCGACGCTTGCTTGGATATTCCCTTGGGAGCTACGGCTGTGGGCACGGGCTTAGGCTCGCGCAAAGGTTACGTGGAGGCTGTTTATCCTCACCTCCAACAGATTAGTGGCCTTACGGTCAGACGAGATGAGAATTTTTTTGATGGTCTGCAAAATGGCGATTTTTTTATAGAGTTTTCGGCCTGCCTCAAAGCGATTGCCACGGGACTCTCTAAAATGGCTACGGATTTGAGAATATTATCCAGTGGGAACCGTACGGGCATGCGAGAAATTGTCTTACCGCCTGTACAAGCAGGTTCATCGATTATGCCGGGTAAAATTAATCCTTCTTTCCCCGAACTCATTAATCAAATCGCTTATCAGGTGTGTGGGAATGACCTGAGCGTGAGCATGGCCGTAGAAGGAGCAGAACTGGACTTGAATATTTGGGATTCTATTATTGCCAAATGCTTGTTTGAGTCTTGCGAATTGATGACCCGAAGCATTAACCTTTTTGCTACTAAATGTGTACGAGGAATCGTGGCCAATCGGGAAGAATGCAAAAGACAAGCGGAAAGTACGCTTTCTCTGGCCGTGGTCATCTCGATGGTGTATGGCTACGAAACTGGCGTAAAAGTCGCCAAATACGCGCATCAACAGAACCTAACCATCAAAGAGGCCGCCATTGCCTTGGAAATCCTTTCCCCTGAAATGGCCGAGGAACTGCTGGACACGCATATGCTCACCGATGCAGATCGCAGTGTGGAAATCATTAGCCGAATGGCCGAAAAACAAAAAGCCCAAACCAAAGAGCTGATTCAAGGTATCCCCTTGGCTACCCGTCAGAAGATATTTGATGTGATGCTCCGCATGACCTGGGCCGATGAAGTACTTACCACGGAGGAGGAATCCGTGATGAAGGTGATCGCCGAAGCCTTACAGTTAGATACGATTTTGAGCCAAATTAGCGAGGGCGGACTGAGCACGCCTCCTCCGCAAGAGTTTAGCCATTTGACACATCAAGATCAGGAACTGACCTATATCTGTGCCGCCTGGCTTTCGGAAGTAGATGATGACATCGCCGAGCAAGAGTTGGCCTTGTTGGAAGAAATTCGGGAGCAACTGGGCATTCATCCGCAACGTGCCCAGGAACTCGGGGAAGAGGTGCACCGGATTCGGCAAGAGAAGGCAGAGCTTGTACCCCAATGGGAAGAATCACCTTGGTGGGAAGAGTTTGAGCGATTGCTTTTGCAAGCCATGCGGATTGTTTGTTGAGGCGAGTAGGGGTTCCTCGTGAACCATTGGGGCTGCGTTTTTCTTAGCTCAGCCCCTCAATACTTCAAGCTGCAGCTTTGAGGTTACCGAGCTAAAGGCGAAAGCCCAGCCAAAGAATATCATCTCTTTGTGGTGTATCCGCCTGGTGGTCATCAAGGGCGGCCTCCAGCCTTCGGCACATTTCATCCAGAGAGCTGAAGGGGCGTTCGAGCAGGGCGATGAGGCGTTTTTTACCAAAGCGTTTGCGCTTAAGATTACTTTGATCTACCAGCCCATCACTACCGGCAAAGACAATGCTTCCTCTTTTCAGAATTTTTTGTTGTTTGGTAAATTTCCTGCTTTCGTTTTGCTCTCCGCCTATCGATTTCCGAGTTCCTCCCAAAGTTTGTACTTGGTTTTCTCCCGGATTAATGTAATAAGCATCTTGTTTGGCTCCGGCAAAGGTCAGCATTACGCTGTCGTCGTTGAGGTATTGCCAAGTGATGACGGTGGCGTCCATGCCATTATTGTTGCCCGTTTGGCGTTGGCGCAAGATGCTTTGCACTTCTAGGTGAAGTCGGGTGAGAATTTCCTCAGGTTCGGTAATCCGCCATACTTCAATGATTTTATCGAGTAAAGTATGCCCAATCAGCGTCATAAAAGCACCCGGTACTCCATGCCCGGTACAGTCAGCGGCGACGAGTACATTTTTATCACCGATCCGATTCAACCAGAAAAAATCTCCAGACACTACATCTTTGGGGCGATAGATGAGCAAATAATCTTTAAATAAGCGTTCTAACTTTTCGTGGGCGGGTAAGATGGCCTGCTGAATGGTCATGGCCGAATTAATGCTACTCCGCATTTGACGATTGGAAGTATCTAGCTCTTGGTTTTTTTCCTCAATGAAATCCCTTTGGGAGAGAATTTCCTCTTGATTTTGGTAGAGTTCTTCGTTTTGGGTTTCGATTTCGGCCTTTTGTTCTTCAATTTGTAAATTTTTGTGCCTGAGTTTGCGCGCCGTACGCCGTGCATTGAATAAGCCGAGTGCGACCAACAAGAGCGTGACCAGTACTAAACCTATGATGGCGATTCCATATTGGCGCAGCGATTTTTCCTGATTGAGTTGTTTTTGCTGCAGTTCGGCTTGTTTTTCAGAGGCTTCACGCGCTTTCTGTTGTTTTTCTTTCTCGATGCGTTCATTCTCAGCCAGAAGTTTGAGGCGAGCCGCTTCTTCTTTTTGTTTTTCTACCAAAAGGCGATCACGCTCGGCACGCGCTTTTTGTTGGGTAATTTCTAATAATTGTTTCACTCGCTGTTTTTCGAGTTGCTGATTTCGGAGTTCGGTTTCTCTTAGATGTTGGTTTTGTTTGAGGAGAGCCAGTTCTTTTTCTTTGATCTGTAGGGCTTGTTCTTGTTTTTGGCGTTCCAGTTCAGATTGGCGAAGGGCGAGGGCTTGTTTTTCTTGGTCAGCCAGTAGGGTTTTGAGTTCGTTTTCTTTTTTTTCAAAATTAATCTGTTCTTGAAGGATTTTCTGTTGCGTGCTTCGTTCCTGCTCACTGCGTTTTTCTTTAAGATTTTGATAACGCTTGAGATAATTGCGAGATTCCACGAAATTGCCTTCTTGTTGATAGGCATCCGCCAAGATACGATAACTATTCAGAAGTACTTCTTCGGCTTCAATGGGTTCAGCGAGTCGGAGAGCCTTGAGGGCATTGCTAATGGCACGGTCATTACGACCGCTCACGTAGTAATTAGCTGCTATGTAGTTATGAGTTTGCGCTACCTCCCTGATTTGTCCCTGTTTCTCGTAGATTTCCAGGGCTTCGTTAAAACGTTGATTAGACTCATTAAATACCCGCATATGCGCCAGTGTAACGCCCGTATTGATCAAGATAACCGCCTGCTCCGCTTCACTCTCTGAGGCATCATTGAGGGATTTTCCCAGCGCCAAAGCTCGTAGGTAAGTATCCAGAGAAGTTTGTTCTTGATTTAACTGATGATAGAGCAGCCCCATGTCATTGTAGGTTTTGATCTGCTCGAGATGGTTTTTGTGTTCTTGATGAATGAGAAGAATTTGCTCTTGGTAGCCCAAAGCTTCTTGGTATTTTTTAGCTCCCTGTGCCAGAAAGGCGAGTGCCTGCAGGGCTTGGATTTGACCAGACTGATTTTGCAACTGACGATGAAGAGTCAAGACTGCTTGATAATGTTTCTTAGCTCCCGCGTAGCGATTTTGTAGTAAGTAGCCATAAGCCAGTGCCTCGTGAGTTTTGGTTAGTTGCTCTTTGGGTACATTTTCCTGCTTCTCTAGTTGCAAAGCTTTTTCGTAGTACTCGATGGCCTTTGCGTATCCTTGTTTGCTCTGATAATAGGTGCCAATCTGCTTGAGGGTACTGATTTGCTCTGCGGGCTGCGTAGCTTTTTCGTATTGATCCAACAAATCGGATAAATCTTGTGCTCCTGCTATCCATCCCTGGCATAGTAGATAAAAGCAACATATGTATTTAGGGAAAATCTTCCTCATCTTCATACCTTGGTACATTAAAAAGTATATTGAAAACCTCCTAAAATACTCCTTTGTGTAGGATCGGTAAAATAATACTCGTAAGGATCAGCATTGCTCAAATTGCGAATATTGGCGTAAATACTAAGCGCCTGAATGGGCTGGTAGGTTAATTTGAGATTCACCAATAACTTACTCACGATCTCGGCTACCGTAGCCGGACGCCCTAAGAAAGCATCCGAGGCATGGGTGATTTCGTGCTCTCCAAAATAATAGCCATTCAGATTGATATTAAACACAGATTTAAACCGATAATTCACATAAAACCCGCCGTAGAAACGAGGAGTACCCGTGTAATCATCCACATCGGTCTGATTGAAAAGGTTAAAAACCGGATCAACCTGAGGCGTTACATCATAAGGAGAAACGTTGCTCAACTGTGTGCGCTGCCAAGTGAGAAATCCACGAAAACGCAAATTAGCGAGTGGCTGATAACTGAGTGCCAAGGTGATGCCTTGTTGCTCGGCTTCTAAATCCACGTTCGTCTGCTCAAAAGTGGGACTTATCACAACCGCGGGGCTTCCCTGCACCAGAATTGTATCAACAGGCTGATCTAAAATGATTTTATTGAAGTCCTTTCCGGTTGACCAAAAACCTTCCACATCTACAAATAGCTTTTCATTCGGCTGATAACGATAGCCGATCTCCACACTTCCCGACCGCATCAAGTCTAACTCGGCATTACCAATTGCACGGGTGGCGGTGAATACTCCCGGAGCTAATTGCCGAAAACTATCCCGAAAATCCGCGTAAACTTCCGTAAAAGTAGCACCCCGGTAAGAACGAGCATAAACTGCTCTCAGCAAATGCCTTTTATTGATTTTATAATTGATGGCAAATTGCCAAGCTGGATAATAGCGATCCGGAATGTTAAATTTATCTACACGACCCGCCGCAATGAAGCGGAACTTCTGCCAAGTGTAGTCAAAACGAAGCGAAGCGGCCAAGCTGTTGATCGCTTTTCTACCATTGAGCAAGCCCGATTGTAAAGTTGAATCGACTGTATTAAAATAATCAGTATCATCATAAACCGTACGACGGTAACTAAGACCAGGCTTTAAGCTGAAGTTTTGGAAAGCAAAGTTATAATCCGCCATCAAGTCCAGCACCTCAAAGTCAAACTTAGATCCTAATGCTTCTTTGCCCGGTTCCTGTTTACCCGCTAAATAAGCCACCTGAAAAGAACCATCTCTGATCTGATTCCGCAGATTCACATACCAGCTTTCCGAAAGCATTGTAGAATGTGGGGTATAGGTATTTTCGGCAAAAGGACGAATCGCCTGTGAATTCTCAAAGCCAGCCGAAAGTTCAAATCCCAAGTCTACCTTTGGACGATAAGCCAAAAATGTGTTAAAGCCATAACGATCAATGGCTAAATTTTCATCTGGGAAGGCATCTTGAAATCCTTCTAGTTCGTAGACATTGCCCGTCTGGAAGCTGGCAATGGTATCGGGTGCGGTTGTATAATTTTGCTCGAGCAGATCGTAAAATTCCGTACTGAAACGATCTCTTCGGGTCATATTCGCGGAAATAATCCCGTGAAATTGGGTTCCTACCGCGTAACCAGCCGCTGTGTTTAGCCTCAGGGTATTCTGATTTCCGTATTCGGCCTGTCCATTCAGATAAAGTCCCTCTCGTGTGGGTTGGCGCGTGATAATGTGAATCACTCCAGTAACCGCGTTGGTTCCATAGAGCGCGGCCACAGGTCCTCTGACTAGCTCTATTCTCTCAATGTCTTGAATATCAATGGGCAAAGCCTCCCAAAAAGTGCCTCCCGAAAAATAGTTATAAATCGGGCGATAATCAATCATCACGAGGCTATTGCTGTTGTCCATGGAGTAAAAATTGGAGCCAGGGGGTACGTTGTTAAAGCCACGAATGTTAATATCATAATTGCCATTGGAGGTTTCCCTCACCAAAACCCCGGGCAATAGCCGGAGGGCTTCCATAATACTGAGGCAACCCGCCTGCTCGATCTCTGCTCGGGTAATCACCGAGGCAGCTACGGGTGCGTCAAAAATGTCTTCTGCTTTTTTGGAGGCACTGACGATTTCGTTGCCCTGCAGATTGCTGACGGGTAAGTCTAGGATGTCCTGTACGGGAGCCTGAGAGATATCCCTGAAGGGCAAAGAATCATTCTGTGCAGGAAGATAGGAAATAAAAAAACAGCTTATTCCTAATTTTATATATAAGTAGACGAATAGCTTTCTCATAGCAACACAATTTGCAGGACATAGGGGCAAAAAGGATGCACTAGCTTTGGCTAAGAATTGGATTTTGAGATCAAAACTTAGGTCAGTAACTTAAAATGCTTGATTTCGTTTTTCGGTAAATTCTCTGAGTAAAGCCAATGAAATTGAACCAATATCACCAAGGGCATTGCATCTCTGTTTGGCTAGTTCGCGCCCGAAGAGCGATAGGTTTGTCTTGGGAAAATGGTATGATAAAAGCTCAGAAAGTTCCGACAAACCACGTTGCCGATTTCGCTGAATGCCCATCCGGCCAAAGCAAACATTTAATCAAAGGCCAGATTTTTTTTTGAAAAAAAGTGCGAATCAAACATCCCTATTTGATGAATTTCAAGCAATGCAAAAAATTGGCCTCGTGTTTATTGGGTAATTAGCCTCCAGCTAGTGAGGGATAATACGACAAATAGGGGCAAAAGCTTACATGACAGCCTTGAGAACACCAAATCAGATGATCCAATCGGGGCAAATTTCAGATCGAGAAATTTAAGAAAACAAGCAAACGAAGATTGGAGGCGATTACCCTTTCATCATCTGTGCATAATGCTGATAGAACAGGGAAATGGTTTCGATTCCTTTGAAAAAGTTAAAAAGACCATAATGTTCGTTGGGCGAGTGAATGCTATCCGAATCCAAACCAAAACCCATCAAGACCGTTTTGATGCCCAGTTCTCTTTCAAAGAGTGCCACGATGGGAATACTTCCTCCTTCGCGCTTCGGGATGGGTTTTTTGCCCCAAGCTTCCTCAAATGCCTTGCTTGCCGCCTGAAAAGCCACCGAATCAATGGGCGTAATGGCCGGTTCTCCGCCGTGGTGAGGAGTGACCTTGACCTTGACATAAGGAGGAGCAATGGATTCAAAATGCCGAGTGAATAGCTCTGTAATTTTTTGAGAAGATTGATTAGGAACCAAGCGCATGCTGATTTTGGCGTTGGCCTTGGAGGGCAAAACCGTTTTGGCTCCTTCCTGAATATAACCGCCCCAGATTCCGTTGACATCAAGCGTGGGGCGAGCTGAGGTTCTTTCCAAGGTGCTAAAACCAGCTTCGCCTTTCAAAGCTTTCACGGATAGATCTTCCTTGTAAGCATCCTCGTCAAAAGGAATGTTTGCGTAAGCTTCTCTTTCCGCAGCATTGAGTGCTAAGACATCATCGTAAAAACCAGGGATCGTAATTTTGCCGTTTTCATCCTGAAGAGCACTAATCATATCACAAAGCACGTTGATAGGATTCGCTACGCCTCCTCCATATACGCCAGAGTGCAAATCACGATTAGGCCCCGTGACTTCCACTTCCAAGTAGCTCATCCCTCGCAAACCCGTGGTAATGGAAGGGACTTCATTGGAAAGCATGCTTGTATCGGAGATCAAGATCACATCTGCGGCTAGTTTTTCTCGGTTTTCTTTCACGAAGCCCTCTAAGTGGTCAGAGCCAATTTCCTCTTCGCCCTCGATCATGAATTTGATATTGCAAGGTACTTGGTTTTGGGCGACCATAGTCTCGAGGGCTTTGACGTGCATGTACATCTGTCCTTTGTCATCGCAGGCACCTCGGGCATAGATTTTTTCGTTTTTGATCACTGGCTCAAAGGGAGGGGAATCCCAGAGTTCAATCGGGTCGGGTGGTTGCACGTCATAATGCCCATAGACCAGAACGGTGGGCAACTTGGGGTCTATGATTTTTTCTCCGTAAACGATTGGGAAGCCCGGCGTTTCGCAGATTTCTACTTTGTCTGCGCCAGCTTTCAATAGCTTTTCTTGGATAAACTGGGCGGCCTTACGCACATCCTGCTGGTATTTGGAGTCGGTACTGACCGAAGGGATACGAAGGAGTTGGAGGAGTTCTTCTAAAAATTGGTCGCGGTGCTGATCAATGTATGCTTTCATAAAATGGAATCAATTGGAGCAAAGAAATTAAACTAAGGTAAAAGTAGAGATGTTTTTTGGATTTTCCTTAGATACTAGTAAGTAAAGAAAATCTAGGCAGCAAGAAAGGAAGCGATATCCAAAAAGGAAGGCTAATGTTTTTTTCGAAGCCTCAGGTTGGCTCGGCTTTCCTCCCCGTGGAGTAGCTTGACAATGTTTTTCTGATGGGTCAATACCACCACGGCGAACATCAGAAATCCAAATACAATCAAAATTGGATCATCTGGGCGAAAACGAGGCGTGAGAGACAAGAGCGGAAAAGTCAAAGTAGCTAAAATGGAACCCAAAGAAACGTAGCGAGAAAAGAGCAAAACTACCACGAATACTCCCACGCAAATCAGAGTCAGTTGAGCATCTACGGCTAGCATCATTCCTAAAAGGGTAGCGACACCCTTGCCACCTTTGAAACCCACGTAAATCGGGAAAATGTGCCCTAAGATCGCCAAGGAGCCAAAAATTAATTTATAGAAAATGATTTTGTAGAGTAGGAATTCGTCATAAGAAACCATCTCCAAATACACAAATAAAGAAGCCAAAGAAGTAGCTGCCCAGCCTTTGAAAACATCAATGGACAACACGAAAATACCTGCTTTTACCCCCAATACTCGGAAGGTATTAGTGGCACCGGCGTTACCGCTACCATGTTTGCGAACATCGGTATTGTAAAAGAATTTCCCTGACCACACCGAAGTAGGTACAGAACCCATCAGGTAAGCAAGAATGGCACCCAAGCAAATGATAATCAAATCGGGACTAATGGAAGCAAGAATTAGATAAATCATAATTTGAGGAGGTTTCGTGACAAAGTTACTCAAGGAATACAGATAATTCAAATGCTTAGTTTGACTATCTTACTAAAAATCTCTCCTAAATTATGGAAGAAGCAAAAAATGGCATTTTTTGATTTGTAATTGAAAGGTGGTTCGGGCTTTTATTTTAGGGAATGCCGTGGATGTAGCGTTTTTATCCTCTCAATCTTTTTCAGGTATCCGTCCCTGATTTTTTATATTCTGAAAATAATAGGCAACGCTTAGCGCAGAAATCAGGGGTTTCATATGAAGTTGTCTAAAGTTTAATTTGAACGGCAAAATTCATATCTCGCCAGCAAATCAAAACTTTAGACACTTCATGCTTATTCATATAGCAAGTATTTAATGCTTTAGCAAGCGATGTAATTCAGGAGGAAAATTAGCCCCTTCTACCTGTAGATAGAAAGTGCCTTGCTTCGCCTCCCACCGAGGCGGAAGCTTGATTTCCAAAGCCTGTTGATCGCTCATCAAGACCTGACTCCCTCTACTCACTTCATGCCCTTCTTGATCCCAAATGGTATAACGAACTTCACCGAACACTGGCTCTAAAAAGCTGACAAAAATCGACCTTCCCTCGAGGGGTACAGGGTACACCCGTGCCTTGGTCGTACGGGGTAGAGGTTGGTCGGTTCCCGTGATTTTTAGTTTAGCTGGGCTGGCCCCCGTGATGCTGAAACTCACGGTAAGGTTTATGCCTTCGCCCAGGGCTTGAAGGGTATTTTGTCCCGAAAGATTCAGAAGATCAATGACCTTTGGTTCTTGGGTCAGGGGGAAGATCTCACCTGACTGGTTGGCATCTCCAGCCAGAGAGTAGGGCGCTAGGCCTTCTGCCTGAGCAAACTCCCCATTCAATTGAAAGCGAATCAATCCCAAGTTGGTATGAGCAGGTTGGGTTTGTAAAACCACGCCTCTTTTATCCAGATCGCTGGCAGAAATAGTAGCCTGCTGCAGAGGGCCAATCAATTGTTGATTGGTGGTGTTGATGAGTGCCAAGCGGGGAAATTCCGTATGGCTTTCATCCTTGATCCGAATCTGAAAAGTGGCTGCGTTTCCTGCCACTCCCTGACCATTGTTTTGTGTGTAGGGCCTAGCCGTGATCGTGAGTATGTCACCGGCTTGGAATTGATTTTTGATATTGTTGAAATTCCCATTCGCATCTCCACCCAAGGCATAAGGAGCCAAGTTTTCAATCTTAGGATTGGGAGAAAAACCATTTCCAGTAAAAACAATACTTTCTACCTCTCCCGGAGCCTCGGCACGGATATTCAGACCTATGTCCTCAAATGCAGACAAGTTAATCTCATCCTGAGCCGAAAGTTCACGGATGTCTTGGTTGCTATTGGCATTGACTAAGAACAAACGTGGAGCAGGATTTTCGGAAGTATTGACAATTCTAACGACTGAGGTAAAGGCTTCACCCGCTCTTCCTTGACCATTGGCATGTTCGTAGGGCGTAGCCGTGATCGTAAGTGTTTCACCAGCTTGGAATTGATTTTTGATATTGTTGAAATTCCCATTTGCATCTCCGCCCAAGGCATAAGGGGCCAAGTTTTCAATTTTAGGATTGGGAGAAAAACCATTTCCTGTAAAGACAACACTTCCTACATTTCCCTGGGCTTCGGCGCGAATATTGAGGCCAAAATCCTGATAACGCGCTAGGTCAATTTCATCTTGGGCAGAAAGCTCACGGAGATCACGATTAGCTCCTATGATATTAGCTTCGGTGTTGACCAAGATCAAGCGCGTGATGGCAAAAGCTCGCGGATCGGCATCGAATTCATAAACACGCACGTGCCCAGCTTGTCTGTTGGCAGCATTCAGAGGAGCTCCAATCGCGACCCGACTTCCATCTGCAGACAGAGAAACCGAAGTGCCACTATTGTTGCCGAGAGCTTCTCCATCAATAAAAGCACCTAATGGCATCCAGGTGTTTCCATTATATTCATACAACCTTACCTGTCCTCGGCCATTGCCATCTTTGGTTTGTTCAGTTTTGGGGACACCAATGGCTAATTGCTGTCCATCTGCGGATAGGGAGACGGATGTTCCACTCTCCTCTCGGCTGGTCTTGCCTCTAATTTCAGCCCCTATTTGTACCCAGTTGCTACCATTATACTCGTATACTTCTACACGACCAGTTTGAAAGCCATTGGCACTACTAAAGGGAGCCCCAATAGCCACCCGGTTCCCATCACTGGATAGAGAAATGGACAGACCAAATTGCTCTCTCTCTTCTTTTCCTTCAATATCGGAACCTAATTGTACCCAATTACTACCATTGTATTCATAAACCTGCACTTGATTTGTGGAGGGACGATTGCTACTACCGGGAGCACCAATGGCTACGCGCTGCCCGTTGGCCGAGAGAGAAACCGACCAACCGCTATTGTCGTCAGTGGCTTCCCCGTCCATATTGGCTCCGATTTGAGACCAGTGCTTGCCATTGTACTGATAAACACGCACTTGCCCCGTGGCATTGCCATTTTCATCCTTATGAGTCGGAGCACCGATGGCTACGCGTTGCCCATCGGCTGAGAGAGAAACTGCCCAGCCATTTTGATCCCCTGAGGCGGCACCGTCTATATTGGCTCCTAATTGTATCCAGGCATGACCGTTGTATTCATAGACCTGTACGTAACCAGCTTGGCCGGAAAGAAAGGCAGGGGCACCAATGGCTACGCGCTTACCATCTGCTGATAGAGAAACGGAATTGCCACTAAAATCTCCCGCTGCTTCTCCATGGATATCGCCACCCAATTGCATCCAAGAGCTTCCCTTGAGCTCGTAGATCTGTACCTGTCCGGCAAGATCACCGTTATCATCATTGGCAGGTGCGCCGATAGCCACCCGCTGGCCGTCTGCGGAAATAGAGACAGAATGACCCGTGTTATCACCGGATGCCTCGCCGTCTATGTCCTGTCCAAGCTGTCTCCAGATGCCCTGAGCAGGGAGATTACTTGCCGCAAAAAAACTAAATACGATCCCCAACCATAGATATGCTCGCAAGAGCTTGTTCAAGTATGTAATACTTTTGGGGTAAAATGTGCATGATTTTTTGAGTATTATCATGGTGCTAAAAAATTTAAATTAAGATAATGATAAACTGCATGAGAATCACTTGCTCATGGCTGATTAAGAGGAGAGACAGGCAAACCCGTGGTAGTGGGTGATTATGATGAAGATATCTTCTTAGGACAACTTTTGCAAGTGAATGTTACCAACAACGGTTTTTTGCTACGAATGGCGAGGGTTTGGTTCAGATAGATGTCCTAGAGGTGGTTCGTATGAAAATCAGGCTAGACTTTAGAGCTTTTGGGTAAAACTAGAGTTTCGTCCCTACTTTTTCTTTCCCCAAGTTTTGCTCCACTCCGTCAGAAAGCCAATGCCATAGGCAGAAAGCTGCGTGAAAACGGCAGCAATGCTCAAAATACCTACATAGGGATTCTTGGTACGCGCTACCGAATCCGAGAAAATCAGGGTGATGTATAGCAAAATCATCCCGACTTGCAGCAAGAAAAGCTCCCAACTGAACCAAGGCGTAACGAGAAGCGAGGCACAAAACAACACAAACAAAGCTGGCAGGAGATGCACCATCTTAATTTCTTTGGGATAAAACCGCCAGACATTAATACGCGCTCTTCCAAAAAAGTGTAACTGCTTATAGAACTGGCGAAAATTGACGCGCCTTTTGTGATAGACAAAAGCGTCTCGGATCAAGGCCATTTTGAAAAAGTTGCGCTCGATTCGAATACTAAATTCAATATCTTCACCCATTCGAGTGATTTTGTAACCCCCAACCTCTTCGTAAACTTGTCTTGAAATGCCCATATTAAAACTCCGAGGCCGAAAACGCTCAGCAATTTTTTTGCCCCCTCTGATGCCACCCGTGGAGATAAAAGAAGTCATCGCGTAATTGATGGCTTTCTGCACGGGGGTAAAGCTAGAGTGGGCTCGATCGGGACCGCCGTAAGCATCTAGTTTATGTTCCAGAATCGCCTGATGAACTGTCTCGAGGTAATGCGGTGGAATGAGGCAATCCGAATCAAAAACTACGAAGAAATCGCCATTGGCTCTCTCGAAACCATAATTCCGCGAAAAGCCCTGTCCAGTATTTTCTTTGAAGTAATAATAGATTTCTAATTGATCTTGAAAATCAGCCACTACCTGATCGGCTTTCTGGCTAGAGCCATCTTCTACGATAATGACCTCAAAATCACGGTAGGTCTGTTGGGTTAGAGAAGCCAATAGCTCTCTAACTTCATGAGGACGATTGTATACAGGAATAACGAGGGAATATTTCATATTTCCAAAATCGAGCTTTCCATTTTGGCTGGCAAGTTAGGAAACTTCCTAGAATATCGCGGCCAATTTTTCAAATGACCTCTTTAGAGACGCAGAAAGCTGTAATCAAGTTCTCCCATCTGGCCGAGCTTATCTTGGCTAGCTTGGATCGCCAGTGTGGACTGATCTATCCCAATCCATTTTCTATTTTGTAACTGTGCCGCTTTTAGCGTGGTGCCAGACCCACAGAAGCAATCCAAGACCCAACTGCCTGCCTCGGAGGAAGTGCGAACGATCAAATCTAGCAAAGCTGCATTTTTTTCGGTGGGGTAGCTAGGATAAGGCGGGTCTTTAAATTCCCAAATGTCTTGCATTCGTTTGCCTGCTCGCTCTTCGGCGTAGATAATTTTGCGAGGATTCCCTTTGGCCGACCATTCCATGAGTCCTTCGCTATCCCAGCGTTCCAGTGTTTGTACATCGGTACGCCAGTGCCGACCCGGGGGTGGAAGCATTCCCCTGAATTTTTCGTTAGATTTTCCTTTTTGGGTTTCACCCGGAGCGTGAATGGGCACGGTGGTGTAGCGGCGTCCTTGCTGGTCTGTTTTGGGGAAGAGTTTGACTAAATCTTTTTCCGTGTAGGGTTCCAGCGGTTCGTTCCAGATGGGGCGGGTGGATTTAGAGTAAAAGAGAATCAAGTCTTTGATATTCCCGTAGCCAATACGCTTGAAATTCTTGGGGTTGCACTTGATTCTGGCAATTTCATTACGGAAATTTTCTACCCCAAAGACTTCATCCATCAGGATTTTCACGTAGTGCCCAATTTTGTAATCGGTGTGTAGGTAAATAGAGCCTCTTTCCGAAAGTAAGTCTCGGATCAATAAAAGTCGTTCTTTTAGAAATTGAATAAAGTCTTGCCCTTTTAGCTGGTCGGCATAGGCGATTTTTCCAGCTCTGGCTTTGCTAATGGTGGTGTTGCGTCCTTCGCTGATCGTAAAATTTCCTCCGGTGGCAAAGGGGGGATCAATGTAGACCAGATCTATTTGCCCCGCGAATTGCTTTTCTTTTAGTAAAAACTGTAGGCCTTTTAGGTTTTCCGAATGAAGAAGGAAATTGGACACGTTTATTTTAAATAATGTTTTACCAGAATCGCCAAGATGATGCGGAGTCGGAGCTTCGTGCTTGCTATACTTCTATCGAGTCCAAATTCACCGTTTCGGAGATAATATAATCGTTGTTGTGGTGGGAATTGGTAGTAATCATCTCTCCCACGAAACCAGCCAAAAATAGCTGTACTCCAATCCCGATGGCCAAAAGTGCCAGATAAAAAAGCGGACGATCCGTCACCAAGCTCATGCCTGGACGGTTCTCGATAAAAAGTGCTTGCTTGATAATCAGTACAATCGCAATGACAAACCCTGCTAAAAAGGCCAAAATTCCCAGAGAGCCAAAGAAGTGCATGGGTCTTTTGCGGAAGCGCGTAACAAAACTAATCGAGAGCAGATCCAGTAATCCATAGACAAATCTTTCCAAGCCAAACTTAGTCACGCCGTACTTGCGTGGGCGATGCACCACCACTTTTTCCCCGATCTTAGCATAACCCGCCCATTTAGCGATAAGAGGAATATAGCGGTGCATTTCTCCATAAATTTCTATATGCTTGACCACTTGCGCATTGTAAGACTTCAATCCGCAGTTGAAATCGTGTAGTTTGATTCCTGAGAACCAGCGCGTTACTCCGTTGTAGAGCTTCGTGGGAATGGTTTTAGAGATAGGGTCTTTGCGGTGTTTTTTCCAGCCCGAAATAAGATCATAGCCCTCCTCGTTAATCAAGCGGTAGAGTTCGGGAATCTCGTCGGGGCTGTCTTGCAAATCTGCATCCATGGTAATCACCACTCGCCCACGGGCAGCTTTGAAGCCTGTGTTGAGTGCGGCAGATTTACCGTAATTTCGATTGAGGCAAATGCCTTTGACGTGAGAGTTTTCTCGGCTGATTTTGCGAATCACTTCCCAAGAGCGATCCCGACTACCATCGTTTACGAGCAATACTTCATAGAGAAAATCATTCTCCTGCATCACCCGCTCGATCCATTCGCAAAGCTCGGGGAGAGATTCTTCCTCATTGTAAAGAGGGATAACAACACTTATATCGGGAGTAAAATTGGAATTCAAAATTAATAGATTACTCGTTAGAATTTTTTTTTGAATGTGTGCAAAGTCTGTACTGAATGCGCTTATTCGGCGAAGGGGTCTTTCTTTTTTCTCATGAAAATAGAAATAATCAAGCTACAAATCGTACCGAACACCCCGTAGGTGATGACATAGTTCAGGAAATAGCTACTGGGGCGAAGAAACATTCTCAACTGGTCGGTCATCTGATCTATCTCCTCGTCTGACCAACCCCATTGATCGCCCATTTCTTCGTACATCCGTGTTTGCAGTTCTAAGTCCTGTTGAATAATGCTAGGGTCAAAGCTCAAATAAATCAAGAAGAAAAAGCCTACTCCAAGCCCAGCGATGGCAGAGAGCATGGCGCCCATCCCTACTCCTTGGCCATACGTCATGTATCCTCCTGAGGCTTGTTTGTATTCTCGGATAGCAAAGACAATACCTACGATCAAGATCACATTACTTAGCCAGTCAATCATTCGGTATTGTCCGGTGATGATCTCGGCCCAGTAAAAAATAATAGAAGCCACCGCCGTGTATAAACCATACTTGGCGGCAAAGCGGGCAGTACCTGGAGATGAATCGCTCATAGTGTTAAATTCCTTTGATTCAGTTCGAGCGCAAAGATAGGGGGAATCCTTCGAATTTTCAGTTTTCTTCTTCTTCTGGGGCTTCTTTTTCGGTTTTAGGGGCTTCTTCGGCCAGGCCAAAGAAATAACGACGAGAACGTGCCTCGTAGCTCTCGGTTTCACCCAAAAGTACTTGTTGGTCAGAGGCCACTTTACGAAAAGAATAATTGGCTAATTGCCCAGACACGGCACAGATGGCGTGAAGCTTGGTTACGAATTCGGCCACGGCCATTAAGTAAGGCATCGAGCCAAAGGGTTTACCTTGGTAATCCATATCCAAGCCTGCCACGATGACGCGGATGCCAGCGTTTGCCAGTTCGTTACAGACGTCTATAATTTCTTCATCAAAAAATTGCCCTTCGTCAATGCCCACCACGTCGGCCTGCTCTTGGAGGGCTGGCTCCCAAATGTCGCGGGCTTTTTCTACGGAAGTAGAATAAATAGCATGGGCATCGTGGGAGACAATGTGTTTGGAATGATAACGATGATCCAAAGCAGGCTTAAACAGGGCTACTTTCTGCTTGGCAATTTTGGCTCGATTGACTCTACGGATGAGTTCTTCGGTTTTGCCGGAGAACATGCAGCCCGTGATGACTTCAATCCAGCCCGTGTGTCCCTTCGTGTGAAAATTGGGTTCTACAAACATAATCAGGTTGGCTCTACTTTATAAGGCTTTAAAGTTACGGATATTTGGGTGGAAATGGAAGTAATTTTCTGGAGAGGGCATTTACAATGATCATCCATCACTTGAGCTTTGAAGAGGAAGGAGCTACGTTAACTGGAAGTACAAAAAATAAAGAGTCGTTTTCCAACATAGGAAAACAACTCTTTCGTGATTGTTTATCTTTATTATTTAGAATGGGATGTATGGAAAAGGAGTAACTTCCTTCAATCTAAACCGAACTGGTAACATGTTCCACTGCGCTACTGGTACTCCGTTAACAGTAGCTGGTTTCCAGCTTTCATTGACATACTTTATGGCATTTTTTGCCTCTTTCATCATCTGCTTAACGTAGTAAGAGTCTTTATCTAGGTTTTCACCTGTAGTAGTACTCACGTTACTTAACTCACCATCACTATTGACTAAGAAAGAAACGTATATATTACCTTCTAAGGCTAGTTCCTGTGCTTTTTCTGGGTAAGTTACTCGGGATTGTACCGCTCGCAAAAAGTCTTCTACACCATTCTTCGGTAATGCTTCTTGCTCGGTTACGTAGTAATAACCTCTTGGCCCGATCCGATTCATCAGAATATCATTATTCTCCTTAATCTTGATCAGCCAAGTCTCTAATTGCTTACGATCTTCTTCCTTATTTACGCCACTGATAACTACGTTTTCTAACTCTTTTTCTTCATTGTACACGTAGCGATAGCTTATTTCTGGATATTGATCTATCAAGTCGTAAGTTTGGATGTATAAACTATTATTTTTCTGGTACATGGCCTCAACCTCATCCTTATTTTGCGCCTCCACGACGTCCACCAAGAAGGGAAGTAAGAGCAAGGTAGACAGCCATGTAAGTGTTCTCGATATAATATTTTTACTCAATGTTGATGTTGAATAATGCATGTTTCGTGTTTACTTTTAATTGAAAAAATTTATTATATATAGTAAAAATATCATACCGAGCCACTGGTAATGACACGCAGGTGCAGGATTTTGAAATTTAAAGCGTTGATTGACAGTGGTTTATGTTAGAGGGGAAAACTTGTTTAATAGAAACAAGAGGTGGCACGAGTGTGGAAATTATTAAACAGTAGGGTTGCAAAGCTTACACGATATGGAGGAAGCCGGGACAAAAGATGCGTAAAAAATTCATTCAAAATCTCTGCAAAGCCATCTTAGAAATTGTATCTCCGATGGCCAGAGAAGAAGTCGCTGCTGGAGAAGGAGCATTAAGTACGTGAATGCTTTGCTTACTTTCTAAGATTTTAAAATCATCTAGCAGACCACCTTCTCGGTCGCAAGCTTGGGCACGCACCCCTGCTCCTTCGGGTAGGAGGTCGTCCATTTGAACTTCAGGAATCAATTTTTGCAAGGCTTTGGTAAAAGCAAGCTTGGAGAAAGAGCGATAAAATTCGCCCAGACCTACTTGCCAGTATTGACCTGCCACTTTGCGAAAGCCCGGCCAGGTCAGTGAGGCCCAAGTATCTCGCCAGCGAAAGTCAGTTTTTTGATAGCCTTCCCGTTTGAAAGCGAAAACAGCATTGGGACCCGCCTCGATCCCACCGTGAATCATTCGGGTAAAATGCACACCCAAGAAGGGAAAGTTAGGATCAGGCACTGGGTAGATGAGGTTTTTGACCAGATAGGTTTTCTCTGGCTTTAGCTTATAATATTCGCCTCGAAAGGGGATAATTCTCACTGACAAATCAGGAAACTCCATGGCGGCAATTCGATCCGAGTAGAGTCCCGCGCAGTTGATCACTAATTTTGCAGCGTGGGCACGGCGGGTGGTGAATACTTCCATACCTCCCGTACGAGGGCGTAAATCTAGCACTCGCTCTCTCAAAAAAATCTCCCCTCCTAATTCTTGAAATTTTTCGGCATAGCGCAGACTCACTTCTTGGTAATCAATAATGCCAGTCTGAGGCACGAAAATGCCCTGCACCCCTTGGATATGAGGCTCATATTCCCTTAGTGCGGATTGGTCTAGTTTTTTGAGGTCGGTCAAGCCGTTTTGCTGTCCTCTGGTAAAAATATTTTCCAAGGCAGGGATTTCGCTTTGGGCAGTAGCTACGATAATCTTACCACAAAGCTCATAAGGAATGGCTTCTTTCTGGCAGAAATTAATCAATTGCCGATAGCCCTCTACACAATTGTGCGCCTTGAGGCTGCCGGGCTTATAATAAATTCCGGAGTGGATCACACCGCTATTGTGTCCGGTTTGGTGTGCGGCTAGCTTTCCTTCTTTTTCTAGGAGAGCAACTTTGAGTTGAGGTTGGGCGGTTTTGAGTTTGAGGGCAGAGGCCAGCCCTACGATGCCTCCTCCGATGATCAAAATATCGTACATAAGATGAGATAAATGCGCAATACGTTTAGGATTAGAGGTAAAATTTTGCTGTTTACAAATTTGGTATTTGTAGCAAAGCTTTCCAGGCCGTTTTGGTCTCTTGTTTTTCTAGGTAAGTCTTGGCCAGATGATGTAGGTGTTTTTCCAGTAGGGCAGGGTCGTGTCCAAACTGCTTTTGGACTTTTTGCATTGCCTCGTGCTGGCTAAACGCTTGAATTTCTTCTTGGGAGGGCAGTTCTTCCACGTTTCCTAGTTTACCCAGGTCATTTCCTGTCAATACGGGGCTGAGGCGAATCTTTTCGGGGATTTGATCCACCCCGATGCCTTTTTTGCTCAGCGGTTTCTCGACCTCGAATACGGCTGAGCCGTGCGCACGGCAGTACCAATTGCCTCCCATTCGAGCCACGGCGTCTAGCTTTTGTGGGTCTATCTTGCCTTCTTCATCAAAGATATTATCCTGAAAATGAGCCAGTACTACCTCACACACCACGAGATTGCCAGCTCCACCTTCTTGTCCTGTTTCAATAATTTGGCGCACCACGCATTCAAAAGCAGCAGGTGCTTCGGCCACACGAGGGGGCTTGACTTTTTGAGAAGGGGCTTCGGTAAAGCCTGCTTTGACAAATTCATTCACGCCCTTGTCGTACTCGGTACTTGCCAGAGACATCTGTTGTACCATCGCGTAATTTACCATATTGATTACCACCTCGCCCACTTCGCGAACATTTTCCAGCGTATGTTTGATGCTATTATCTCTCACGCGGCGCGAAGGTGAAAAAACTAAGGTAGGTGGATTAGAACCAAAAGCATTGAAAAAACTGTAGGGACTCAGATTGATCTGGCCTGCTTGATTAATACTACTCACGAAGGCAATGGGGCGAGGTGCTACGGCTCCCAGCAAGTAGCCGTGAAAGTTGGGGGTGCTTACCTCCTGAGGATCAATGATTTTCATAAGTTTTGGCAGTTAATCGCGAGTGATTTTGATGCGTGGTGGAACCTTAAACCTTCGATAAAACGAATACAGGCTAACTTCTCTAAATGATAATAACCAAGTAGTGGATAAAAAGTTATGCGCGATCTCCAAATAAAATTTGGCTAAAGCAAGTTTCAAAATGAGACAATCTCTGCGTATAAATAGTCAAATAGGCCAAATTGACCTATTTGCATGGTATTCAGGATTTTGTAAAGAAAAACCTTCTAGGCTCACTTTGGGATAAAGCCAAATTTTATACGGCTAACTTCTATCTCGTTATTCCTCGGTATGGTTAGCGGTATCCTCAGGGGATTCGGTAGAAGCAGCAGGTTCTGCCTCGGTTTTAGTTTTAGTCTTAACTTTGGGTGCTTTGCCTTGATTGGCTTGCACTTTATCCATTTTGTGCTGTGCTTTCTTCTTCTGTTGTTTGCTATAATTCAATTCTTCCTGTTGCTTTAATATCTTTTTAGCAATTCTCTTTTTCATAATTTTCGCTTGTTTAAAAATTTGGGAAGGCAAAATTACATAAAATCACGAGGAGCAGCAAGGCGGCTGACGTTTATCCGCGATGATAGGAAGGCTTTCTTAAGATTAATACGGTTTTCGTGTATGTGCTCAGGCTGCGTCAACAGACCAATTTTCCAGCAAATGGCCTTAAATATAGCCAACTGCGTAAAAGCAAACACCTCATAATCAGCTTATTGGTTCTCTTTCTTATTGGTTACTTTGATATTTCGCTTACGCAAATCTTTTTGTATTCTTTTCAGTGCTTCTTCTTCGCTGATGCCTTCTTTCTGGGCACGCTGTTTTTCTTCTTGTAATACTTGCCCTTTGTTTTCGATGATGATTTTGCGAGATACAATGTCCAAAAACTCAATATCATAAATCACCGGCGTGTCAGGCGGTATGAGGCCAGGTTTGCCTACTGAGCCAAAAGCTAGGTAAGAAGGCATCACAAAGGTAGCACTGGCTCCTTCTTTGAGCAGCAGTAGGGCTTGATCTAAGCCAGAAATTACAAAGCCTTTATTTACTGGAAATTCAAACAAACGCCCATCACGATCTGAGTTAGCAATGATCTCCCCATTCAAGAGACGGAGTGTGTAGCGAATCGCCACCACATCGTCTTCTAAGGCAAAGTCTCCTTCACCTTGATGATGAATCTGATACCACATCCCGTTGAAAGTACGCTTGGCATCATCCATGTTTTTAGCCACATATCGGGCAATGATTTTTTCATCGATTTTACGCTGCTCGAAAATAAGGGCTTCTTCATCTTTTTTTACTTCGCCGAAGCCCTGAATTTCTAGGATTTTAAAAACATATTTCAAACGGCTTCCCGAAGCGATAAAGTCGGGACGTTTTCGCTTAATGGCTTCAAACAAATCATCTGCTTGTACCAAGAAAGTCGCACTATCACCTTCGGAGAGCTTCAGGAGCATATCCTTGATAAAGCCTTCGGTTACGTAAGGATAATCACGGGTAGAAATTTCTTTGACTAAGGGCTGATCGGGGTAGGTGGTTTTCAGCACGGAATCTGACTCGGTCATCGTAACCAAATGAAATTTCACGAAATCTTTTAGAGCGATTTTCTTACCTGAATTAGAATTGGGATGAATTTTATACTGAATCTGGTAAAACTCCCCGTTGGCTTCCACCGGTAAGGAGGAAAAACCGCTGGATTGTGCTTGTGTTTTTAGGCATAGACCCAAGCAGAAAAAGGGTATTAATTGGAAAAAAAAGCGTCTCATATTTCGTCCTCGTTTTCAAATTCTTCTTCACTACTGTAACGAAAAGATAAAGGGTCAGGGTATATGTAGGTATAATTTAGAGCTTCTATCAGCTTTTGCCCGTGTACAATTTTGTAATCACTTGGCTCAGTATGGACAAATTCGGGAGTTTCGAACTGGAACTCCAGCGCATTCTGCATATAAATATCCTGACGAAGGGGATGCTCAGGAGCCACTACATTGAAGATTTCCCCCCATTTTTCCTGCTCGATGATTTCGTAGATGATTCGAATTACATCGTCTCGGTGCACAAAATTAACAGGAATTTGACCTGTAGTCAAGCCTTTTCGTCCCGCGAAATATTTTCCAGGAACACGGTCGTAGCCCATCAACCCACCACAACGTAAAATGGTTAGCTCTACATCGGTATAAGATTGTAATATTTCTTCTGCTTTGAGAATAGCCTGCCCCGCGATGCTAGAGGGGTGAGCTGGGGTATTTTCATCTACCTCTGCCTCTATATTGGGATAGACTGAGGTAGAACTGATGTAGATAATTTTCTTAACAGGAGAGGGGCGCACGTGCCGAATAATTTGCTCAGCCTGTCGGGGATGAAAATGCTCATTTTCTGTGCGTGTGCCCGGTGGAATATCTATGATGAGGATTTCTGACTTGAGAAAGCTATACATATCATAGCCCTCTGGTTCAGGGTTTAAGTCGATCAGAAAAGGTAAAATACCTCTTTCTACTAATTCTCTCATTTTGACGAGGGTCGTGGTGGAACCTTTCACATGAAAACCCTGCTCTCCCAGGAATTCACCCAAAGGCATACCCAGCCAGCCACATCCTAATATACTTACACTTTTTTTCTTTGCCATTGTTGTATTTACATTGAGGGCTTCAAAAATGTTCAATTCAAATTAACTTTGCTAGGTAAAGTTAAACCGATATTGCCAAAAAAATAAGACAAAAATGGAAGATTTGCTCCAAGGTTACAACAGTATAGTAGAACTCCCCGTAGCCTGGGGAGATATGGACGCGGCACTGCACGTCAATAATACCATTTACCTGAGATATTCTGAAAGTGGCCGAATCGCCTACCTCTCAGCGTTGAATTTTCAGGTGGATGTAAATAATGAGGCAAACCCCGTAGGGCCTATTTTGGCGGAAATTCATTGTAAATATAAAGCACCTCTCACTTATCCCGACACGGTTTCGGTTGCCACGCGGGTGAACCTAAACAGTATGGACGAGTTTAGTTTTATCGCTGAGCAAATTATCGTGAGTCATAAGCTCAAGCGGGTGGTGGCGGAAGTACAAGCCAAGTTGGTTTCTTATGATTATCAGGCACTTAAGAAAGCTCCCCTGCCCAAAGATTTTCGCCAAAGGGTTTTAGAAATAGGCTAGATGAATGACTGATCAGTCTTGCCAATAAACCTGGCCTTGTTCATCTAGATAGCCCACTCGCTTATCTTTTTGCACCAAGGCCTTGCCTTTATTAAAATCTCCAGCCTGATCAAAGATAGGAGCAACCCATTCTTCTCCTTGACGGTTGATGTAGCCATATTTCTGATCTTTTAAGACCAGGGCATAGGCTTCGCTAAAAGGGTAAATCCGATGATATTTGGCAAAAGGAACGGCCAATTGGCCACGCCGGGTTACGTACATAAATCCCCAGGTGCCCTGTTTTTCAGCTTTAATGAGGCCACCTTTCTGGAATTCTAGCTGGTCAAACTCGATAGGCACAATGATTTTGTGCGCTAAGTTGCTGATTCCCCACAGATTATCTTGGCGAATGAGAGCCAGTCCGTTGCCCACGTACTTGATTGCATCGTATTGGGCAGGAATCAGCACTTGTCCTCGTCTCTGAGAAAGGTATCCAGTTTTATACCCCTGCTGAACCTGTACAATGCCCGCCCTTAGGTAAAACAAGGTATCATATTTCTCCAGAGGAACCGCTAGATTCCCCTCGTAGTCTACGAGTCCCATCTGCCATTGATTTGCGCTTTTCTGCGCCCGAATTAATCCGTGGCGAAGGCGTTGGATTTTCAGATACTGGGGAGGGATTATTTCTTCGCCCTGCACATTGACGGCTCCGTATTGTCCATAAATGGCGACCCTTGCCCAATGATTTTGAGCATCTTCGCCGTAGTGATATTTCAGGGGAATGATCTCTTGCCCTTCTGTATTGACAAAGCCATAATAATTACCCAACTGTACTCGCCCCATTCCTTCTTTAAAGTCAAAAGCTTGATCGTATTTTAGAGGGGTAATTTCTTGGCCTTTCAGGTTAAGGTAGCCCCATTTCAAGCGATCGGGACCTTTTACCACGGCAATTTCATAATGAAAATCACCAATTACTGGATATTTAACGGGGCAAATGACTTGACCTTGTTGATTGACCAAACCCATTCTCTTTTGTAAGGAATTGGATTGGGTAGCATTGATAATCGTTACCCGAGCTACTTCTCCTGAAAAATCAGAAATATGATCATAGATCAAGGGAGTAATTTCTTCGCCTCTACGATGGACTAATCCCCATTTTTGCACGGGTGCTTGATAAGCAGTTGCAGAAGCACTGAGGCTGTCATAGTCGTATTTTTTGACGATGGCCACGCTGTCTTTGAAGGTGCCCACGAAATCATAACGAATGGGAATAATAATTTTCCCACTTTTATCAATACATCCTTCTTTGCCTTGTTTTTGTACAGTGGCGACCCCGTCCCGAAAACTATCTACCCAGTCGTATTCCAGCTTGATGACCACCTGATTATTTTGGTCAATAAAGCCCCAATCACCATCAATTTCTACGGCGGCTAGTCCTTCCTGAAAATGATTCACCCAATGGTACCAAAAAGGAATTACTATTTCGTAATCTTCATTGACAAAGCCCCATTTCCCGCCCAAGCGAGCCTTGGCTAAGCCCTCGTGGAAGCTGGAAACATAGCTAAATGATTGCTTTTTTTCGGTGGAGTTATCCACTTCTACATCGGGCTTGCTTACCTCTGATAAAACTAATGACTCTTGTATGGGCTTATCTTCGGAAGAACAGGCTGCTAAAAATAAAGCAACCAGATAAAAAAAAGAATTGAAACAAGCAGCACGAGGCCAAAGGCGATGAGATGGTATCCGCACGATTTTTATTTAGGTAAATGCTCAAAAATCAGACAAAGCTTTTCTGGTGGTATGGATTAATCCATGGGTTCGTGTAGGTCTTGATGCACTTGGCGAGGTGAGAAACGATGGTAGCCATTAGCCATACGACGCATCTCTTCCTTGAGTTCGTGCATGTATTGATAAAAGTTCACCTGAATCGTATGACGAGGAGAGCTTTTATATTGTCGGGCTACTGCCTTTGCTTTCTTCTCGATTTCGTGCTTCATAAAGGCTTTGCTGGGCAAGACGACCTCATGGCTGAGGAGTTTGGCGATCCATTCGGCTTGCCGCTCGGCGACCGGCATGATGGCTCCCAAAGGCTGAACTAAACCAAGAAAATAGAGATGCTCATGCTCAGGATGAACCACTCGGCGGTAGAGCTGAATGTCATTATCTCTTTCTACGGAAAGGAAATTCTCCTCGAAAAACGGAAAAGTAATTTTGTACCCTGTGGCATAAATGAGTACTTCGGCCTGAACCGTGCTACCATCTTCAAAAATGATTTCCTTACCTGCCAACTCGCGGATGTTGGGCTTGATTTTGATTTTACCGTGTCCAGCCAAAGAAAGGAAATCCTGGGAAATGGAAGGATGTTCTGTAAAAATTTTCCGGTCGGGGGTAGGTACTCCGTAGGTTTCTTGCTTGCCCCGAGCCAGACGGAGTACAAAACCATTGAGCATTTGCTGCACACCCAAGGGGAGAAAGGCCACCTGCTCAGGGTTGCCAAACTGGTCTATGGGTTGCCCGAAGATATATTTGGGAATAATATGCGCCCCACTACGACTTGATACATAGACTTGCCCTCGGGTATGTCTTGAAGCTTCACAAGCAATATCTAAACCTGAATTACCCACGCCCAAGATTACCACATTCGGATCAGACTCAAAAATACGGGGAGTTTTGTAATAATGGGAATGGAGCGTCTCACCCTCGAATTTTCCTGGGAAAGGTGGATGAGGATAGCGAGGATTCCAATGATGACCATTGGCCACGATTACAGCACGATAGTTTTTGGTATCCCCACGGCTAGTGCTTACGGTGTAGGTTCCGTCTGACTCAGGCCGAACTTTTTCCACGGAGGTATTAAAAGTAATCTTATCCCGAAAGCCAAAGTGATCTACATAGCGCTCAAAATATTCTATGATCTGGGTATGATGCGGAAAATCAGGATAATCTAGGGGCATGGGAAAGTCAGAGTAGCACATCTTGTCGCGGGAGGTATTGATATGCAAAGACCAATAGGCAGAAGACATGCCATTGTCGTTGTTATAGCGCCAGTTACCTCCGATGTTAGAGCCTTTTTCGTAGCAATCAAACTGGATTTGATGCTCTTGCAACACTTTGCAAGCCGTAATGCCAGAAGAACCAGCCCCAATGATACAAACTTTATTGGTTTTCATAGATAATAATCTTGATGTGAGTAGATTTTGTGTATCTTTTGTAATAAAGAAATAAAATCTGATACAGATAATCTCGAGTGAGATTGCTTTCTTTTTTAAAGTTAAGGTTTTCTTACAAAAAAGCAATTGAAGAAATCCAAGGAGATTCCTTTGGCTTTTCTTTAAAAAGCATTCTTGCGAGGAGATTTGATTTTTTTCAAATGACAAGTAATTTGAGATTCATAACCATATACTCAAACCAACCATGATTTACAACTATCTAAAAATCGCGTGGCGGCATATGCTACGCCAACCGCAGTATAGCCTGCTCAACATCTTGGGCTTGACCATAGGCTTGCTCTCGAGCTTGCTGATTTTACTCTACCTCTTTCAGGAAATGAGCTATGATACTCAGCACCAAAAGGCAGATCGCATCTATCGGATTTCGTCGGAGGCCACAGGGCCAGAGGATGCCTACCGCTGGGCCATTACACAGCCTCCACTAGGCCAAACCGTAAAAGAAGAACTGGCGGGGGTAGAACAGTATGTACGCCTGATCCGCTCTCCTCGTGTCCGCTTAGAGCAAAGAGCCATTCACTACTATGATGAACGTATTTACTACGTGGATTCCACTATGTTTGAAGTTTTCACGTTTGACTTCACGATGGGCGATCCCCAAACCGCACTGACAGCTCCTAACTCAATTGCACTGAGTGAGTCTTTGGCTCAAAAAATTTTCAAAGGAGAGAACCCTATGGGCAAAATCTTAAAAGCCGAAGACTCCCTAAACTTAAAGGTAACGGGTATTTATAAAGATATGCCAAGCAATTCACATTTTGTAGCCAATGGGCTTATCTCCGTGAGCACCCAGCCTGAGTTTAATCAAGCAGATTGGGGTTCGTTCTGGCTTTATACCTATCTTTTATTAGAAGAAAATGCGGATGCAGATCAGGTTGAACAAAAACTTGCCCAGATCAATCAGAAATACGTAGCTCCGGTTTTTGACGAAGTAGGCATGAAAATCGCTTATGAACTTTGGCCCATCCGAGATATTCACCTTTATTCAGATTTTGAGGGAGAACTGGAAGCCTTGGGAGATATCAAGTACATTTATATATTTTCTGCCGTGGGAATTTTCCTCCTACTGATTGCCTGCATCAATTACATGAATTTAGCCACGGCTCGCTCTGCCAACCGTGCCGTAGAAGTGGGAATGCGCAAAGTAATGGGGGCAAAAAGCAACACACTCATTGGGCAGTTTTTGGTAGAGTCGATTCTTCTGACTTTGATCGCGTTGGTCATTAGCTTAGTTTTGTTGGTATCAATTCTTCCAAAAATCAATCAATTATTAGATTTAGAATTACAAATTAGTCATTTACTCGATCTGCCGGTCGTATTAGCCATTTTGCTTATCATTTTTATTACGGGGGTTTTGGGCGGAAGCTATCCGGCTTTTTATCTTTCCTCCTTCAAGCCGATTCGTACCTTAAAAGGAAATCTCAGCAGAAGAGGTGGGAATCAAAGATTGAGGGGTGTGCTCGTGACCACGCAATTTGCTATTTCTATGTTCATGCTGGTGGGTACCTTAGTGATTTACCAGCAGATGCAGTACGTACAAAATACCGATTTGGGCTTTGACCGCGAACAGGTTGTCCGTTTTCGGATGAGTACAGAAGTGCAGCAAGCCAAATGGCCAGTTTTGAGAGATCAACTATTACAATATCCTAGTATAGAGCAAGTGGGCACCTCTAGCTCTACCCCAGGTCAGGGCTTGAGCAAGAGCATTATGCAAGTAGAAACCGAGACGGGCAACAAAGACCAGAGAGGGATAGATTTTTATCAGGTGGACGAAGATTACTTTGAGGTTTTAGATATTCCCGTAATCCAGGGGCGGAATTTTTCCAAGCAGTATCCCTCTGATTCGTCCTCAGCGGTGGTGGTCAACGAGGCTCTGGTCAGGCGAATGAAATGGCTCGAACCCATCGGGAAAGAAATTCGCCTGTATGCAGAAGCTGACTCTGTACCCAGTCGCAAGGTGATTGGCGTGGTCAAGAATTTTCACCAGCAATCGCTTTACAATCCCATTGAACCCTTGGCTTTTTTTCTGGGCGAAAATAATCGCATGGCCATGATTAAAATAACCGGCAAAATAGAGCAGAGCTTGGCGCATATCCATGAAACTTGGAGTAAAGTGTTCCCTACGATTCCGCTGGAGTACGAATTTCTAGATCAAGTATTTATGGAACAATACCAGACCGACCAATTAAGAGGCCGCTTATTTCTAGGATTTTCTCTGATGACGGTTCTGATTGCTTGTTTGGGCTTGTTGGGTTTGGCTTCCTACACGGCAGAACAGCGATCCAAGGAAATCAGTATTCGCAAAATCTTGGGAGCCGACACCTTTGGCCTGATTCGCTTATTGGTACAAGACTTTATCTGGCTAGTATTGATTGCCGCCCTTCCTGCCTTTTTGTTGAGTTGGTATTTTATGGAAGAATGGCTGCAAGGCTTCGAGTACCATATCGAGATCGGTGCTACGGTGTTTATGTCTGTCCTGATTTTTACGCTGGTAGTCACCATCCTGATGACCAGCTACCACGCTTGGCGAGCCGCCTCGAGTAATCCTGCCGACAATTTGAAGTACGAATAATCCCTCCAAGAGCGATACATACTTGATGTATGCATCGTTCTTTTCACTAAATTTTTATTACCTTGGGGTATTTAATTGTCACTAATGCCTTTATGAACCAAACGGATTTTATTCCTTATCACGGCTCTGATTATACTCCTGAGGAAATGCTTACCCACAGTCAAACCTTCTACGACTTAATGGATCGCAGAAGAAGTCTGAGGGAGTTTTCTGATCGTCCTGTCTCCAAAGAGGTGATTGCTAATCTCATTCGCACGGCTTCTACGGCGCCTTCTGGGGCACATAAACAACCTTGGACTTTTTGTGCAGTTGCTGACCCCGTGGTGAAGCAGCAAATCCGAGAGGCCGCCGAAAAGGAAGAATATGAAAATTACCAACATCGTATGTCCGAAGAATGGCTGGAAGACTTACGACCTTTTCAGACGGACTGGAATAAACCTTTTTTAGAAACGGTCCCTTGGCTCATTGTGGTGTTCCGTAGAATTTATGAACTAGACGAACAGGGAAACAAACATAATAACTACTACGTAAACGAGTCAGTAGGTTTGGCAACCGGTTTTTTATTGGCAGCGATCCATCAAGCGGGATTGGTAGCACTCACACACACACCAAGCCCCCTGAATTTTTTGACAAAAATTCTCAATCGCCCTAGCAATGAAAAACCTTTCCTGCTCATTCCAGTGGGTTATCCGGCGGCCAACGCACAGGTTCCGGATCTGCAAAGAAAACCTCTGGAAGAAATTAGTATTTTTTACGAGTAAATATTACATACGCTAGGAAAGAAGTTATTTGTAATTTTTTGCCTAAGATCGTAATTTTAGAGGCTGTTTGAGCAGAGAGATTTTTGTCAATATCCATAGCATCATTTTTACAGGTACCGGAGCCATCACTCCTGAACTCGACACACATCGTCTTCAATAAGCGGAAAATATGAAAAATCTAGAAATAGAAGGTTTCGAAGAAAGACCTACCATTAATTTTAACGCGGAAACTGGTATATTAGAAATTACAGATAGCTCTTATCCTGAGTATACGAATGAAATTTACTCTCCCGTAATGGATTGGCTAGATGAGTACCTGGCCGTGGAGGGGCAAAAGGTTACTTTCAATTTCAAACTGGATTACTTCAATACGAGCACATCCTTCAGGTTTCAGCAAATTATCAATAAACTCAACGAATATCACCTTGAAAATAACGGAGAGGTTACCATCAACTGGTTCTACGAAGAGGGAGATATTGATATGCTTGAAAATGGTGAAGACTATGCCAAGGATGCCAAAGTGCCTTTTCACTTGATTTCGTATGAAGACGACTAGTTAAGTTTACGCTCAAGTGGATACCAAAGGCCGGGCATCAGGGGAGTCCAGACTCCTACAGGTATTCCCATGCACTGCAATGCTTCTCCAGTCCAATTATTACAGGTGTAAAACAGATGATAATGACCGTGACTCCTGAAGAAAAAATCGCGACGTCCGTAACCCCGACTGAGTAGTTCAAATTTTCCTTCCTGATCTTTTTGGAAATAATTTTCCAGCCAAACACATAAATGCTGGTATTGCGCTGCACTGACCCAAACTCGCAAGACTCGCTCTCCTAATCGAGGCGGTTTCGCATAAAATCGCATATGCAATACGCTGGACGAAGGCCAAAGCATCGCTCTACAGGTATTTGCTAAGCTAGGGTAAGCTCTTTCTTTGTATTGAAGATAAAAAGCTTGGTCTCCCCATCCCAGCGAAATATAGCGAAACTCGGAGAAGGAATCGGATAAATCTGGACTAATCTTGGAAAGCCAATCCTGATTAGCATAGTGCAAGGGCACGGCAATTTCTGTATGTAAGCCATTGGTCAATACAAACAACGCTACCTGACCCTCTTTGGGCGAAGCCTTCTCTGCCGTCTGCACCCAGCTACCTACGAAGGCAGCTCCTAGATAAAGACAACCTAGCAAGAAGAGTCCTCCACAAAGGTACTGTATGCCGCCAATCCATAAGCGTTTAGATAAAGTAGACAATTTTTTCATCGTATCTATACCTACTGCTTTTGGCGAAAATCATTACAGGCTCTCAAAAGGCTCGATGGGCAGGGTCGGGGATCTTCTTTTCAGAAACTGATTATGTACGCAATCCCTAAAATTAATCCAGATGAGGGTTGGAGAAAGAAAATTTGCAAGTAATTGGTAATCAATTTTTTGTGGGAAATGAGTCAAAATTGGGACGTGAAATTGGATATAATTTGTGATAAAAATTTGCTTTTCTAGATATTTTTTTTATGTTAAGTAGTTATGAATTAAATGTAAAAATTAAACCGAGAGATTCTATGCAGAAAGTAAAAGCTCAGGATGAAAAGTATAACAGGCTGATGAGTTCAGCGGTCAATATGCTGGAAAACCAGGGATTTGAAAAAATCAAAGCAGACCTAGAAGACTACGAGCGACCTTCTACCCTGAGTCAAAGAAATGGCGATGTAAGCTATACGCCGGATATTACTGCCTTCCGAAGAGAAGGAAAGTGCTACTTTGAGATTGTAACCAAAGACAAAAAGAACCGCGATGAAGAAGTGGTGGTAGGCAAGTGGAAGCTACTTTCTACCCTCGCTCAGATGCGAAATGGTTCCTTCTTCCTTTTGGTTCCCAGAGGCACCATGCGTTTTGCCACCCAGACCTTGGCTAAATACAACATAGACGCTGATATCCTCAAGCTTCAAGCAAATTAATCCGGCACGACGCCCCAATATTGCTTAGCTAGCCCTGCTAGTCTAAGCAATATTTTTTTATTGACCTTCGGTTATGGTTTCCACCTGTATCTGAATGAGGCCATCCTCAGGCCAGCCGTCTTTACGGGTTTTTACCGCGGCAATCTTTTTCACCACGTCCATGCCTTCTACCACCAAGCCAAATACGGTATGTAAACCGTCCAAAGAGGGTACTCCACCCTGAGTCGTGTAGACCTCTGTTTGCTCACCAGACCATGTGATGCCTTCCTGCTGTGCTAAGGCTTGCAATTGTGCAGGTGTATATCGTTCTCCTAATACAATATAAAAATCATAAGGAGTAGAGCCAATTTCAGGGCCTTCTCCCGGCTTTTTGGCCATGCCTACGGCTCCCGGGCGGTGAATTAGGCCATCTACCAGCTCAGGAGGTACACGATAGGTGCCGATTTTCTTTTTGATGGCTTCTCTTTGTGGAAAATCAGAACTACCACCTTGGATCACAAAATCTTTGAGAATCCGATAGAATACCGTTCCGTTGAAAAAGCCTTTTTTAGTCAGATAAATAAAATTAGCCCGATGCAAAGGCGTTTGCTCATAAAGTTCAATGATGATATCACCATATTCGGTGCTAATTTTTACGCGATCCTCTGGATTTTCTTCTCCATAGGCTCGCAAAGAGGCTTTGACATTGCCAGGGCTAAGCTGTGGCATCCGAAAGCTGGTGCTGATTTCACCACGGTTTTTTGCTTCGGTTCTCGAAGAGGGTTTCTCTTCTGGTTTAGAACCACAAGCATTTAAAAGTCCAAGCGAAAGGGCTAGCAAGAGCCAAGTCTTAAAATTTTGCATCGAAATTCTCCTGTTTTTGGCACAATATAATACATGGAAGTTGTCTAGAGGCGTTGGTTTGATAGCAAAAAATTTCAATTTTGGGTTCTGATCAAGCCATCTTCTGGAAACATAGCCATGCTTGAAAAAATGGTGATTCAGGTTCCAAAAGTGCCATTTTGCTAAAGATAAACTTCAGACAACTTCTAACAACTCATATCAGTGATTGCTGAATTTCATAAACATCAGCAAGAGATTCCCAATTAATAACTAATTTTGCATTAATCAAAAAAAAGCTTGAAATGCTGGCGCCTGTTGTCTTGTTTGTATACAATCGTCCTGAGCATCTGGAAAGGACAGTAAAGGCATTGACTAGTAATTACTTAGCTAGTGAAAGCGAGCTTTTTGTATTTTCAGATGGCCCTCGCTCTGACCGACCAGGGGATAGAGAAAAAGTAGAAGCAGTCAGGAAGATCATCAAATCGCTGAAAGGCTTTAAACGAGTGGAACTAATCGAGCGTGCGCAAAATCAGGGCTTGGCTCCTTCGGTGATTCAAGGCATAGATTGGATGTTTCGGCAGTATCCAAGCGTCATTGTATTAGAAGACGATATGATTAGCAGTCAAGATTTTTTGAATTTTATGAATGATGCCTTAGACTTCTATCAATCCTTCGGGCGCGTATTTAGTATAAGTGGCTATAGTTATCCCTTGCAAATTCCGGCTCATTATCCACACGACGTGTATTTCCTGCCTAGGGCTTCATCGTGGGGCTGGGCTACTTGGCGGGAGCGATGGACAAAAGCAGATTGGGAGGTGAAAGATTTTAAGCGTTTTGTGAAAAATACCGAATTAATCCACGCTTTTAACCAAGGAGGAGCAGACTTGACGCCCATGCTCATTAAACAACAACAAAGTAAAATTAGCTCTTGGGCCGTACGCTGGTGCTACACGCATTTCAAGGAAGCAGGACTGGGGGTTTTTCCAGTGAGATCAAAAATTCAAAATATCGGAGCAGATGGTTCTGGAGTGCATATGCCTAACTCTAAGAAATATGACACGAAGTTAGCAACTGCTCCTTACCGTTTTACCACAGAAGTAGCCTTAGACGACTCCGTGCTAAGGAGCTGTCAAGAATTTTTCAAGCCCAGCCTGTACCGACGTCTCAAAAATTGGTGGCTCACTAAAACTGCCTAATGCTTTTCTTCAAAATCATATTCAAAGAAATTTACCACCTCTTCCGCAAAAAACACGGGAGAAAGTTTTTGTGGCTAGCTTGGCGTTACGGACGAAAACCCCGATACCAAGCGGTACAAATTAACGTGTCCAAATTTTTGCTGGAAGTGCCAGACGCGCTCTCTTTTATCTGGCAATACAAAGAAATCTTTGTAGATGAATCCTATGGTTTTTTGAGCGAAACCGAGCAGCCTTATATTATAGACTGTGGAGCCAATCTGGGATTGAGCTGTTTGTATTTCAAGCAAATTTATCCTGAGGCCAAAATCATTGCCTTCGAGGCAGACCCTAAAATTGCCAAGGTTCTTAGAAAAAATCTAGAGAATAATCACGCAGAAGATATCGAGGTGATTGCCCAGGCCGTCTGGAGCCATCCCGAAGGAGTAGCCATGCATCTGGCCGGAGCAGACGTTTCTTCTGTACACGGGAAAGGGGAAAAGGTAGCCGTTCCCTCCATCCGACTTAAAGATTATCTGGTGGAGGCATCTCAAGTAGATATGTTGAAAATAGATATCGAGGGCGCTGAGCTAGAAGTGGTTCAAGATTGCCGAGGAGAATTGCAGAAGGTCAAAAATCTTTTTGTGGAATATCATTCCTTTTCAGGAGAGAAGCAGAATTTACATAAACTATTGGCCATTTTAACCGAAAATCAATTTCGTTATTATATCGTGCATCCTTTTCCGAAGGAGGCTCCTCTCTTGAATCGCTTAGAACGCCAAGGACAAACCATGGATTTACAACTAAATATTCACGCGTATCGGGAGGAGTAGGAGTTAGAATTGAGGAGCTAGGAGTTAGTATTGAGGAGCTAGGAGCTAGAATTTAGGAGCTAGGAGCTAGAATTTAGGAGTTAGGAGTTAGAATTTAGGAGTTAGTATTGAGGAGCTAGGAGCTAGAATTTAGGAGTTAGTATTGAGGAGTTAGGAGTTCAGAACTCCGAAAAGGTAGTTCGGAACTCCGAAAAGCTTAGCTTGGGGGTTGCAACCCCCAAGCTAAACTAGCTCCTGACTCCTGACTCCTAGCTTCTGACTCCTGACTCCTGACTCCCAGCTCCTCCATGCTAGCATTTCCCAAAAACTGTATGAAAATTTTATTTATCAATACTTTCGATACTTACGGAGGGGCGACGGCCTCGTGTCGCAGAGTTTTTCAGGCCATAGATCAGCACACAGACCTGGAAATGAAGCTCTTGGTACATCGCCAGACCGAATCTCACCCTCAGGTAAAAAGTATCCAACCCGGATGGTGGGGACAAAAATATGCTTTTCTCCAGTTTGTGATGGAGCGTTTGATGCTCTGGCCCAAGCTACGCGAACGTGCGCAGCGTTTTGCTTTTTCGCCGGCCAATATTGGCAATGATATTCGCCAGCATCCTTGGGTACAAGCCGCCGACATTTTGCACTTGCATTGGATTAACTTTGGCTTTTTATCCAATCGCTCTCTCGAGCAACTGACGCACTTGGGCAAGCCCATCGTATGGACGCTACACGATATGTGGGCCTTTACGGGAGGCTGTCATTACGTGGGAAATTGCCAAAGCTACCAAAAACATTGTGGGTATTGCCCTTTTCTTAAAGGAGAACGTGAAAAGGATCTTGCTTACCGAGTTTTTGAACAAAAGCGGCAAGTTTTCGAGAGTAAGCATTTCCATTTTATCACCTCGAGTGAGTGGCTGGCAGACTGTCTAAGAGCGAGTGCCTTGGCGAGGCATTTGCCCGTGCAAGCGATTCCTACTCCCATTGATACAAAATTATTTCATAAAAAAAAGCGTGAATCAGCACGAGCCGCCTTAAAAATTTCTAATCATAAGTTTTTAATGCTGTTTGGCTCTATGAATACTTCTGATCCGCGCAAAGGCTTTATTTATTTGCAAGAGGCATTAGATTTTCTAAAAAATACCCATCCCGAAGCACTGAATAGTTTAGAGCTTTTGGTCTTTGGAAAATCTGACGCGGAGATACTGGAGAGCCTGCCTTTCCCCGTACATGATTTAGGTTTCTTAGATAGTAAAACGGATTTGGTCAATGCTTACAATGCCGCGCATCTCTTTGTATTGCCTTCTTTGGAGGATAATCTGCCCAATACCATCATAGAAGCTCTGGCTTGTGGCTGCCCTACGGTGGCCTTTCGCTCGGGAGGCATCCCCGAGATGATCCAACACCAGCAGACAGGCTATCTGGCCGAAGCACGTTCTGCCCAAGACTTAGCCCAAGGAATGGCTTGGCTTTGGCAGCTACACGAGCAAAATCCAGTGCAATATCAAACCATAGAACAGCAGGCACAGCAACAGGCTCAAGCACAATTTTCAGAGCCAGCCATTGCTCGGCAATACCTAGCTTTGTACCAGCAATTAGCTTCTAGATAATTAGATAAAATGGATTCTCAACTCCTTTCTTCTCCACCTTTGGTGAGCATCATCACGGTTACCTATCAAGCCGAATCCTATTTGGAGGCAACCATCCAAAGTGTTTTGAAGCAGACTTATCCTCACCTAGAATACATTATTATAGATGGAGGCTCTCAAGATGGCACCTTGGAGATCATCCGTCGGTATGAAGAGAAGATTTCCCATTGGCTGAGTGAGCCAGATGAGGGTATTTATGATGCTATGAACAAAGGCATCCGACAAGCTAGTGGGGATTATCTTTGGTTTATCAATGCTGGTGATGAAATCTATGCCGAAGATACGCTGGAGAAGATTTTCCAAGCACCTCCTTGGGCGGATGTGTATTATGGAGAAGCTGAATTTAGGGATTTGGAAGGAAATTACTTAGGACTACGCAGTGAAGTAACGCCGCTCAAACTCCCCTCTAAACTCCACTGGCGAAGCTTGAAAAGAGGGATGGTGGTATGCCACCAAGCGATCTTAGTCAATAAATCAATAGTGGTAGATTATGATCTCAGCCATCCCTACAGTGCAGATATTGATTGGATCATCAGATGCCTCCAAAAAGCTGAAAAAATCCAGCATACACACCTGATTTTGGCGATATATTTGCAGGGCGGGTTTTCTCGCCGTCATTTGCGTGCTTCCCTCCTGGACCGCTTCCGAATCCTTCAAAAGCACTATGGCTTTGTGCAAAATATCTGGAATCACGGGTTGATTTTGCTCAGAAGCTTGGCATTCATCCTCAGGCGGCGGCGGGGTTATTAGTAAAATGTGGATTTTCTTGTTTTATATTCGCAAAATCGGAGTGCTTTCGGCTTTTGGCACCGTTGTTGTTCTACTCTAAGTGCTATTAATTTTGGTGTCATTTTTGTTTCAGGCAATCGGTCAAGTTTTTGGCTTGAATGCCTTCCCGGCGATGTTAATCCATATTTATGGGTCAGCATCGCCTTTTTTTATGGAATGCCTCAAAAAATAATCACCAGAAATCAAGCGCGATCTAAGTGCTATTGCGTGATGAGGCTTGTTTCAAGTACCCTTTGTTTTACAAGCATCAGATGAAACGAGTAAGCAACCACGAGCCACTAAAAACTAACCATCCTTATAAGCTACTGCGGAAATTCAAAAAGAAGCCAAATTCTCCATCCCGATTGACCGAATAGTTCAGCTTAAAAATTAAATCATAAAAAGTGACTACATCCAGCCCAAGCCCCGCTCCGTAGAGAAGCTTGTTCGAGAAACGCTGATTATTTTCGGTAAAATAATCGTCTCGTACATAGCCTGTATCAAAATAAGCGGTGAGATAAGCAGCCAAAGGAATAGTACGAAATTGCTGAATAGGGATGAAATTTAGCTCTTTTTGTGTTTTGAAAAGCTGAAAACGAAGCGTATTTTTACTGAGAACATAACTATGCCCATCAATCACGTAGAGTTCATAACCCCTCAAAAAATCTTCTCGGTAGCCCAGCGCCTGCGCATTGAAGTAGGGCTGCTCGGGTTGAAAAGACACACGACCCTTGAAAAAATTCTCTAAATAGAATCCTTTGCCCAGCTCCTTGAGCAACTGGTAAGTAGCTAAAAAACGCGTATTGTTTAATCCATTAAAAATACCTAATCCGCTACGATGTGCTTCTAATTGGAGTAAATTTCCGTGAAGTGGATAAGCAGCAATGTCTCTCTTATCTTTCTTAAAGCTATAGGATAAATTGAAGTATTGAATCCGATTATCCAAACTCAAATAAAATTGAGGGTTCAGTTCTAGGATGGTGTCCGCTACGTAATTACTCACATACTTGAGCTCTAAGCGATGGAACTGGTAATAAGCATTCCGCTTGGTCAGGGCAACGGAGGCCTCGAGTCGTTCTTGTAAAACCGAAGAAGAATCGGCAAAATCTAGCTGGTGGCCACTGGTACGATAAGCGATGGATTTATTTTGGCGATAACTAGCACCGAAGATCAGTCCGTGCTTTTGCTTTTGGTCGATGTAAGGGATTTCGTAGACGAGGCCAAACTTTCGGGTGAAACCAAACTGAGCCAAGAGGTCTAGCTTTTCTTTACGCCCCCTAAAATTTTCAATAACCACTCTCACCCCGTAGTTTGTGCGCCCGAAGTCAGCATCGTAAGTATTCCACCATTCATTAAAATTACGATCAGACAACTCGAAGATCGGACCAGGGAATATGTACCAACGCTCTTCCAATTTGATGCGAAGCAGTGCCTGAGGAGGATTTGCATTCTCTAAGGATAAATCAACGGTTACGAAAAGGTTGGTATTAAAAATTTTATTACGATTGCGAACCAGGGCCGTATCTATTTTAGAAACAAAGAGGGTATCACCTACCTTCAGGTCTAATTCGCGAAGGATAATATCTTTACGGGTTTTACGATTGCCCTCGATTACAATGTAGCCAATCACGTAGTAAGCCAATTCGGGAGCACTTTGGAGGATAGGATGCTTTTCATCGGTTTTTTGAACCAATGCCTGTGCGTCTACCCGGGGCAGGAGCAAGATGAGGAATAATAGGCAAAAAGTTAATAGTTTTATAAAAAGACTGGTCATGGTTTCGTCTTATCTTGAATCTGAGTGGTGCTTAGCCATTTTTGTATTTAAGAAATTTACGTGCTTTGGATTGAAACAGTTTTGAATGAGATAAAACCCCTAAATATGCTAATGTCTGGTATTTTGCTAACAAACTACTGTACCGATGATCCCCTCAGTTTGTAAAAGGTTGAAAAGCCTCACCTAGATTTGCTTAAACAAGTGGAGTTAAGAGGATTAGCTTTTCAACACGTATTTTGACCCTCTCCTTGCATTCAAATTTATATAAATTTCCTTCCTTTTAGTAATATTTCACGCGAAATCTTGTCGCCCAGAGCTGGGGCGGGCGCGCAAAATAAAGGCTTTTTTTGCTTTATTTAGGATAATTTTTTAGCTTAGATAAAACATTTCTTAGTCTAGATTTAACGATTTTAAGTTATCTTAGATTCCTTCTTATGATGAAGAATCTTAATACAAATAAGCGCATCCACGGGGCGCAAGTACTCTTTGTTTCGCTACTCTTTTTAGTACTCTTCAATTTTCCCATCCTTTCTATATTTAGTAAAGTATCTTTTTTGGGGGGAGTGCCCGTCTTGTACTGGTATGTATTCTCGGCCTGGTTACTGTCTATTATTTTAATCGTGGGATTGCTAGAGGGTTCCCGAAAACGGGAGCGTTAATGCACAATTTTCATAAAAATAGAAAGAAGAGTAGCTCTGAAAAACTGACATTCGTTGGCAAGGAGTGCCGACAGGCTTAGCGTTCGCAAGGTGCTGACTTGGAAAAGGTTAGCCAGAGCTCACGCGCCCGCACGCGTCCGCAAACGAATTTTGTAAAATGAGAAATAATTCTATAAACTTCAAATCAGGTCAGTGTGATGTCTGAGATGTTTATCATCATTCTCTGTTTTTGCTATCTAATTCTCCTCTTTGCGATTGCTTACTGGGGAGAAAGGAGAGCAAAATCTGGCCATAGCTTGGTCAATAATCCTTACGTTTTTGCGTTTTCGCTGACCGTTTATTGCACGGCTTGGACTTACTACGGCAGTGTAGGACGTGCCGCACAACACGGCATTGATTTTTTGACGATTTACATCGGACCCACCGTGCTCATGCCCATTTGGTGGATTGTGATGCGTAAAATTATTCGGATTTGTAAGGCCAAGCATATTACCTCCATTGCAGACTTTATCTCGTCGCGCTATGGTAATAGTAGCTTATTGGGGGTAGTGGTTACGATTGTTTGCTTATTGGGGGTTACGCCTTACATTGCCCTTCAGCTGAAAGCCATCTCTGCCAGTTTATTGACACTAACCGATACACGCTTACTAGGACTCGAGACGGGACAAACGGTGCTCTTCACAGATTCTGCTTTTTACATGATGTTGTTCTTGGCTTTGTTCACGGTGCTTTTTGGCACAAGAAATATTGAGGCCACCGAAAGGCACGAGGGCATGGTAACCGCAATTGCCTTTGAGTCTATCGTCAAGTTATTAGCTTTCATTCTAGTAGGCGTGTTCGTGACCTATGGTGTATTTGGAGGTGTACAAGATATTTTTCAGCAGGCCGTGCGTTTACCCGAGCTAAATCGTTTGTTCACGATGGAAGAGCCACAATCTTATGTACGTTGGTTTTGTTTGTGCCTGGTTTCCATGTTGGCTTTCATGTTTTTGCCTCGGCAATTCCAAGTGGCCGTGGTAGAAAATGTAAATCGCAAACACCTCACCAAAGCCGCTTGGCTCTTTCCACTCTACTTGTTGATCATTAACATCTTTGTGCTGCCCATTGCGCTGGGGGGCACACTCCTCTTTCCGCAAGGAAATGTGAATTCAGATACTTACGTGCTGGCCATTCCGCTGAGTCAGGGGCAGCATTTTTTTGCCATTTTAGCCTTTTTAGGAGGATTTTCGGCAGCCACGAGTATGATTATCGTTTCTACCACGGCACTCAGCGTGATGATGAGTAATAATCTCATTATGCCCATTTTGGTGAACATCCCCAAACTCAAACAACGATACACGAATCAGTTGGGAAAATTGCTGCTCTACATTCGTCGCCTGAGCATTTTAATTATCCTACATTTAGCATATACTTACTACAAGATTTTGGCAGAAAATATTGCCTTAGTTTCCATTGGTTTGGTCTCATTTGTCGCCGTGGCTCAATTTGCTCCTGCTATTCTGGGAGGAATTTATTGGAAAAGAGCCAACAAAGAAGGAGCCATGATGGGTATCTTGAGCGGATTTGCCATCTGGTTTTACACCTTGGTATTTCCTTCTTTTGCTACGGCTGGGGTGATTTCAGAAAATATCATTCAAGCTGGCCCTTGGGGCTGGGCGGTGTTTCGTCCTTATGCATTACTGGGTCTGGAGGGTATGGATAAGATTTCGCATGCTTTCTTTTGGAGCATGTTTTTCAATCTCTTAGGTTACGTGGGGGGCTCCTATGCCTTCAAGCAAACGGCCAAGGGAGAAAATCAAGCGGAAATATTTGTCAATATTTATAAGTATTATGAATCCTACGACGGGGCGATTTACTGGAAAGGTACTGCTTACATTCAAGATTTGAGAATTTTGCTCACCGATTTTCTAGGGAAAAAACGAACCAATCAAGCCTTTGAAGATTTTTCCAAGATCTATGGCAAAAATTGGCAGAGAAGCCCGCAGGCGGACTTCCATCTCATTGCTTACACCGAGCGGCTCCTAGCGGGAACCATCGGTGTGGCCGCCGCCAGAACCATGATTGCCTCGGTGGTCAAAGATGAGGAAGAGATCCGAATAGAAGAAGTTTATGATATTCTACGAGAGTCACAGCAATTGATCTTGCTCAATCAAGAACTCAAAGAAAAATCTATTGAGCTACAAAAAACCAGTGATCAACTCAAAGTCGCCAATCAACAATTACAAAAGGCAGACGACCAAAAGAACGAATTTATCTCCACGGTCACGCACGAAATGCGCACACCGATTACTTCTATTCGCGCTTTTTCGGAAATTTTGTACGATAATGATGACTTGAATCTCGAGGAAAAACGACATTTTCTGAGTACAATTATCAAAGAAACGAACCGAATGGAGCGGCTCATTAATCAAGTACTCGAGCTAGAAAAATTTGACTCGGGAAAACAAAAGCTCAATATTTCGTTACTAGATATAAATGCCACGATATTAGAAGCAACCGAATCTTTGAGGCAGGTGATCCAAGATAAAGGGATTCATCTTACTTTGAACCTCCCGTCGGATTTGCCCTCTGTGCAGGGAGATAAAGATCGAATCACTCAAGTAATTCTCAATTTGCTCTCTAACGCAATCAAATTTTGCGATCCAGCAAACCCCCAAGTCAAAATTGATTCATGTAAAGTGGAACATATGTTGCGTGTGAGGGTTTACGATAATGGTAGAGGAATCAAAGAAGAGTTTAAGAATTTGATTTTTGATAAATTTTATCAAGCAGAAGACCAAAACATACGCAAACCCAAAGGGAGTGGCCTCGGTTTGGCTATCTGTAAAAAGATCATCCAGTATCATCAAGGAGAAATCTGGGTAGAGAGTGAAGAAAATCACTTTTCTAGGTTCTGCTTCACGGTTCCTCTCGCATTGCAGGCGCAAACCAAGGTCCAGGTTTAATTTTGAATGGGTAAATTATACTTTTTCGGGGAATTAGAAAGTTACCGCTCAAAAAAAATAGCTTTTCATTTTTTTAAAGCCCCTGCGCCCTTAGTTTAGCAACGTAATTTATTTTTTTCATTGTAAGTTTAAAAAAAGATGTCGAAGGTATTGATTGTTGATGATGAACCTAATATTCTACTTTCTCTGGAATTTTTGATGAAGAAAGAAGGATACACGGTGTATATTGCCCGCGATGGAAAGGAAGCGATTGATATAGTCAAGAAAGAAAATCCTAAGGTGGTCATTCTAGACATTATGATGCCCGAGGTAGACGGATACGAAGTATGTAGCTATATCAAATCCAATCCGCAACTCGAGGACATTAGAGTGGTTTTTCTTAGTGCCAAAAGCAAAGATGCAGATATCGAGAAAGGCTACCAAAGTGGCGCAGATTTGTATCTCACCAAGCCTTTCTCTACGCGTGCTTTGGTCAAGGAGGTCAAAAATCTTTTCTTGAATCACGCCTGATACTTTTTTTTGCCCACTACTTGCCGCCTTCTTGCTAATGACTCGCAGCTTTATTGATCGCTTTCCAAAGTAAGATACGTTTCTTGCCTTCAATGTATCTCCCCCGCTTGGAGGTTTAGCAGACCTGTTTTCATCTTGTCTGTATACAAATTGAGCGACCTTTCTGCTCCAAATTCTTCTCTTGTCATTTAAAAAATAATTGGCATTTTATTGGCTGTTTTTAACTTCTGAGCATTTTTTGTTTCAGGAACAGGCTTTATAGGCTTAATACCACCCAAACCTTGCTAAATTAGTATATGTTTGCTAAATTGATATATAAACTCATTTAAGCAATATTTACGCATGGAAAATCCCGTATGTCCTCGCTGTCAGGCTCAAAAAATAGTCAAAAGTGGTATTGTAAAAGGTCGGCAACGCTATCTCTGCAAGGAATGTAATTATTATTTTACGGTTAATAAAATGGGCAAACAGATTGACAACTATTATGTCATTAAAGCCCTACAACTCTACATTGAAGGCGTAAGCTATCGTGAAATAGAGCGAATTTTAGGAATCAGCCACGTTTCGGTCATGAATTGGGTCAAAAAATATCACATCAAAGCCCCTATAAATCACGAATATCATCCTACCTATAAGGTCTTCAAACACGAAGAATTAATTGAATATCTCAAAAACGATACAAATACCAAAGGTGCGGGCATGCTCATCACGGAGTTAGGAGACAAATATATGCTCATCAAATGGGAAAGGTTCAGAGAATGAGTTGCTTAGCTCGTCTATCTATACTTTTTTAACGGAATTATACACAACATTTTAGATTTCATATCCAATCTTAGAATTTTACAAAAAAGAAATTTAGCTGCGCAACTGAATTTTATCTTTTGAAACCTAAAATTAAAGATTGAGAGATATGAAATTAAAACAACTACTTTTCGCCTCTTGCCTATCCCTGCTTTTGATAGGATTCAGTCAAAGCGCAAGCGCACAAGCTGACACACCCACTCCCAAGAAAGATCACTCCTACAAGCCCCTGACCGTCAGATTGAATGACGATGGCTCTAAGTACATCCGCTTCATTACCTGGCACCAACTCTGGCTACAAACCGGAGATGGTCAAAGTGGTCTTGCCATGAGTATTCGCCGCTCTCGTTTTTTGGCTTACGCTCAAATTAGTCCGCGCTTTTTAATTCTAACTCACTGGGGATTAAACAATCTTACTACACAAGGCATCACCGCCAATCCCAACACACAATCAGATAACCAAGCAAGCTTACTCTTCTTACACGATGCCTGGGCAGAATTTGCCGTAGTGCCCGAGAAATTCCACGTGGGAACTGGTTTGCATTACTGGAATGGAATCTCTCGTCTCACCAACCAAAGTACCTTGAACATGATGACCTTAGACAACCCCGGACGAGTAGGTCTAGGGGGTGAAGGCCCACCTCGCCTTTCGGACGCTGCGCTTTTCCCTTGGTCTAATATTACTTCTAGTGATCAATTTGCTCGCCACTTGGGCGTGTACGCCAAGGGAACCATCGGGAAGTTCGGTTATCGGATAGCGGCCAACGGCGCACGTCGCAACGTGGGCTCACTGAGCACAGAAGAGTTGTCTTTTCAGGTAGATGGCGACGGTCAGGACTGGTTGGTAGGAGGCTATTTCAAGTATGATGTCTTTGATAAGGAATCTGACAAACTGCCCTACTTCGTGGGGACTTATTTTGGTGCCAAAAAGGTACTGAGTATCGGCGCAGGCTTCCACCATCACCCTAATGCTTTAGCTCGTGGAGTAATGGACGAGGAGGGTACGATGGTGATTGACGAAGATAGTCGGGAAAACATTACTAAATGGGCCGTGGATGTCTTCTACGATGCCCCAGTTGGGGACAACGGGGGAGCAATTAATGCCTTGGGAGCTTATTATAATTATGACTTTGGTGGAAGCGAGACTTTCTCGGGGGGAGGCTTGGTGCCCGGCTCGGGTAATATCATCTACGGACAGTTGGGCTATGTGCTTCCTTTCAAAGCAGCCGAAACCCGCTTTATGCCCTATGTAGCCTACTCTCAGCAAAATTTTGACGCTACCCCAGACAGTAGTTACGAGCTTAACGTGGGGCTAAACTGGCTGATCAACGGGCACTTTGCCAAGGTAACCGTGGAATATGCCACAGGTCAGCAAGGATTTGAAGGGGCAGAGACCAACAACCGCTTCACGATTCAAACACATATTTTCTTATAAATCAAACACTTAACTTTATATAATTTAATCATTCTAAAATCTTACACAATTATGGACAGTAATCAAAGAAAAGAATATTGGAAGCAAAACCTCCAGTATCTGTTGATCCTCCTCGTGATCTGGTTTGTCGTATCTTACGGCTTTGGCATCTTACTCGCTCCGGCCTTGGATTCCATCAGATTAGGAGGCTTCAAGCTCGGCTTCTGGTTTGCACAACAGGGCTCTATCTATGTATTCGTAGTCTTGATCTTCGTGTACGTGAACTTGATGAACAAGCTAGATAAGAAATTTGACGTAGACGAAAAGTAAATTGTAATTAGAAACCGAAATCAAAAAAAACTTTAAAAAATAGACAACAATGAGTGTATTAGTTTGGACTTATATCATCGTAGGGGTCACCTTTGCTCTCTACATCGGGATCGCGATCTGGTCGAGAGCAGGTTCCACCAAAGAATTTTACGTAGCAGGTGGCGGTGTGCCTCCTCTGGCCAACGGAATGGCCACGGCTGCCGACTGGATGTCAGCCGCTTCCTATATCTCTATGGCGGGTTTGATCTCTTTTATGGGTTACGACGGAGCCGTATATCTGATGGGATGGACGGGCGGTTATGTACTGCTGGCCTTGCTCTTGGCTCCCTATCTGCGGAAGTTTGGTAAGTTTACGGTGCCGGATTTCATCGGCGACCGTTACTATTCGGGAGTAGCTCGTACGGTGGCGGTTATTTGCGCCCTTTTCGTTTCCTTTACCTACGTAGCAGGTCAGATGCGTGGAGTAGGCGTGGTATTCTCACGCTTCTTAGAAGTTGACATTACCAGTGGAGTGATCATCGGGATGGCGATCGTGTTCTTCTACGCGGTACTCGGTGGTATGAAGGGAATTACCTACACGCAGGTGGCTCAGTACTGTGTATTGATCTTTGCCTTTATGGTACCTGCTTTCTTTATTTCAATGCAAATGACGGGGAATCCCATTCCTCAGCTTGGCTTCGGTGGAAGCGTAGAAGGAGGGACTTTCCTACTGGACAAACTAGATGGCCTGCACGAAGAGTTGGGCTTTGCTGCTTACACCTCTGGTAGCAAATCCATGGTGGATGTATTCTTCATTACGGCGGCTCTTATGGTGGGTACGGCGGGTCTACCCCACGTAATTGTACGTTTCTTTACGGTACCTCGGGTAAAGGATGCCCGTATTTCTGGAGGTTATGCTTTGGTGCTAATCGCCATTCTTTACACCACGGCTCCGGCGATTGCTGCTTTTGCTCGTACCAACCTTATCAATACGGTCAGCAACAAGGAGTACTCTGAGATGCCAGCCTGGTTCTCTAAGTGGGAAGAAACTGGCTTGATCGCCTTTGAAGATAAAAATGGAGATGGTAAAATCCAATACTACAACGATGCAACGCCCGAAGCAACTGCGGCGGCTGCAGCCAGCTTAGGAGCCGAGTTGAAGGGAAATGAGCTGACTATTGACCGTGATATTATGGTGCTCGCTAATCCAGAAATTGCGCAGCTTCCCAACTGGGTGATTGCCCTCGTGGCAGCGGGAGGTTTGGCCGCGGCTCTTTCTACGGCAGCTGGTCTACTCCTGGTAATTTCTACCTCAGTGGCGCACGACTTATTCAAGATGCAAATCAACCCTGATATGTCTGAAAAGAACGAGTTAATCGCGGCGCGTGTTGCAGCGGCAGTAGCAGTCTGTGTAGCAGGTTACTTTGGCATTTATCCGCCGGGCTTTGTGGCGCAGGTAGTGGCCTTTGCCTTCGGACTGGCGGCGGCTTCCTTCTTCCCCGCGATTATTCTAGGTATTTTTAGCAAGCGCATGAATAAAGAAGGTGCGATCGCGGGTATGGTGGCTGGTCTGGCCTTTACTATCGGGTACATTGTCTACTTCAAATTCTTAGGCGGTACCCAAGCAGGCTGGTGGTTTGGAATCTCGCCTGAGGGAATCGGTACGTTAGGTATGCTACTGAATTTCGTGGTATCCTTGATCGTATCTAGTATGACCCCTCCTCCCCCCGAAGAAGTACAAGAGATCGTGGAGCAAATCCGCTATCCTCGCGGAGCCGGACAGGCAGTTGCCCACTAATCTGGCTAATCTGTGAAGCACCCATAAACTAATCCACGGTTAGTCAAAAATAACCGTGGATTAGTTTTTAAAAGATGACGAATATCATTTTATATTCTCTATAAAAATCTGTATTTTATACAATCTCACGGATAAAAAATTATAAATTTCAAGAAAACCCCAACTAACTACTAACCCAACAAAAAAAACTGCAACAATATGGCAATTAAAATTAACACCCTAGGTGGTTATATTCACGAATATCAAAAAAGTGTCAACGATCCCGAAGCTTTCTGGGGAGACATTGCTGATACTTTCTACTGGCGCAAAAGATGGGATAAGGCCTTGGAGTGGAACTTCGAGGAGCCTGATGTCAAGTGGTTCGTCAATGGCAAAATGAACATTACCGAAAATATCTTCGAACGTAATATGTTCACACACGCCGACAAACCCGCTATTATCTGGGAACCCAACGATCCCAAAGAAGAAGCCCTTACCTTCACTTACAAAGAACTTTACGAGAAAGTATGCCAATTCGCCAACGTGCTTAAGAAAAACGGCATCGAGAAAGGCGATCGCGTGATCATTTACTTACCCATGGTTCCAGAGGCTGCCATTGCCATGCTGGCTTGTGCACGCGTAGGAGCTGTACATTCAGTGGTTTTCGCCGGATTCTCTTCCAGCGCCCTGGCCGATCGTATCAATGACTGCCAAGCCAAAATGGTCTTAACTTCTGATGGGAACTTCCGCGGTAAAAAGAATATCCCCGTAAAAGCCGTGGTAGACGAGGCTCTACAAAACACCTCTACCATCGAGAAAGTAATCGTTCTCAAGAGAACCGAGGCCGAAGTAACCATGCAAGCAGGTCGCGACCTTTGGTGGCACGAAGAAACCGAAGGTGTTTCTACCGAAAACAAAGCCGAAGAAATGGATTCCGAAGATATGCTCTTCATCCTCTATACCTCAGGTTCTACGGGTAAGCCCAAGGGAGTCGTGCATACTTGCGGTGGTTACATGGTCTACACTTCCTATACCTTTACCAATGTATTTGATTACAACCCAGGCGATATTTACTGGTGTACCGCTGACGTAGGTTGGATCACGGGGCACTCTTATATCGTCTACGGGCCACTCGTTTCTGGAGCTACTTCTTTGATGTTCGAGGGAGTCCCTACTTATCCTGACGCTGGTCGTTTCTGGGAAGTAGTAGAAAAGCACAAAGTCAATCAATTCTACACGGCACCTACTGCCATCCGCGCGTTACAGGCTTTTGGTTTAGACCCCATCGAGAAGCACGATCTCAGCTCGCTCAGAGTATTGGGTTCTGTGGGTGAACCAATCAACGAAGAAGCTTGGCACTGGTACCACGACCATATTGGCAAAGGCAAATGCCCCATCGTAGATACTTGGTGGCAAACCGAAACGGGCGGTATTATGATCTCTCCACTACCCGGAATCACGCCTACCAAGCCTTCTTATGCTACCCTGCCTCTACCCGGAATACAGCCCGTATTGGTAGACACCGAAGGAAAAGAATTGAAAGGCAACAGTGTAGAAGGAAACCTTTGTATCAAATTTCCTTGGCCTTCTATGATTCGTACCACTTACGGTGACCACGAGCGCTGCCGTACCACCTACTTTGCTAACTATCCTGGTATGTATTTTACAGGTGACGGTGTGAAGCGCGATGAAGATGGCTACTATCGCATCTTAGGCCGTGTGGATGATGTCATCAACGTATCCGGCCACAGAATGGGTACTGCTGAGGTCGAGAACGCCATCAATGAGCACCCCATGGTGATCGAGTCGGCAGTTGTCGGCTTCCCCCACGATATCAAGGGGCAAGGTATCTATGCTTACGTGATTACGGAGGCGGCTTCTAGCGAAACGGATACCGAAGAGGAATTACAAAAAGAAATTATCGCCACGGTGAGTAAAATCATCGGCCCCATTGCTAAGCCTGATAAAGTGCAGATCGTGAGCGGACTGCCCAAAACCCGCTCTGGTAAAATCATGCGCCGTATCCTCCGCAAAGTAGCCGAGGGAGATGTCTCTAACTTGGGCGATACCAGCACCCTGCTGAATCCAGAAGTAGTAGACGAGATCAAAGCTAAAGCAGGATTAGCCTAGGCGATATTTTAGCATAAGACAAAAAAGGTTTGTATTCCTAAGAAACCTGATTGAAAATACACAAGCTCCCAGAAGAATCTTTCTCCTGAGGAGCTTTTTTATTTTTTTGGGGAATGCTAAAGCAGGTTTGAGATTCATCAAACTTCATCTAATACCAATCCATCTCTGTGATGTGTATATTTGAGTGGGAATGGATTTACCGCGGGAATATCCCGAAAGCCCTCTGTGCCTCTGTGTCTCTGTGTTAGAATAAGCCATTCAGATATATGCAAGGAGAATATGAATCTATCAAATTCCATGATCGTTCTACGACGGCAGTTTAGGAAGGCTCAATCTGTGAGATCGTTCTACGACGGCGGTTTGAGAAGGCTCAATCTGTGAGATCGTTCTACGACGGCGGTTTGGGATCAATCTAATACCAATCCATCTCTGTGATATGTACACTTGAGTAGGAATGGATTTACAGCGGGAATACCCCAAAAGCCCTCTCTGTCAACGTCTCTCTTGGTAAGAAT
>CAZKBP010000037.1:0-56649 GCA_964551015.1 uncultured Cytophagaceae bacterium
TCACTCTCCAACGCAGAGCCTTGGTCAGACCCGGCAGCCCCTACCCAGCCCACCAGAAGACCGCGCAGATGAAGCGCTACCCCCTCAAAGGCAGAGGCGAATACGGCTATCTGCTAAACTTTGATTACAGTGATAGCTCCTACTTTCAGATTGACTCCAAGCTCCAGGTAGAACCCCGAGGCAAGTCCAGCCCCACCTTCCTCAAAAACGCGATGACCACCACCGACGAGACCCCGCCCAGCACCATCATCCCCGAAGAAAAGATGGGCTACGCAGGCAAAATCTACCTGAACGCCAAAGCCTCCGCCCTCATTGACCAATTCGGTGCCTATTATCAAGAAATCAAAGACGTACCCTTCTCGGCCACCTTCAGCTACGAAAGAGATGATTACAACCGGGTCATTATCTATCTGGATGACTCCGAAAAAGTCATCGATACCATCCACGCCTTTGAGACCGAATACGGCAATAGCTACGAATTCGTTAGAAAAATTTACCGCGACCACAGCGACGAGATCAAATACGCCACTGCCTTTGTCAAGAATACCACCCAAAAAAACCGAAAGGAGCAGAGTACCACCACTTCCAAAAGCCACCGTGATAACCATTTTAAGATCGGCGGGAGCTTGGGTCTGGATATGAAAGCCAAAGTTCATTTGCTGATGGATGGTAACGACGTGCTGATGCTCCTGGGGAGCCGCAAGCTCTTCAAAGGCTCTCTGGGCGAACTCTTGAAAAAATTTCAAAAATTTGCCCTTTCCAACGAGCAGATCAAAAAACTTCTTTCCAAGCAGAAACTAGACCTGCAGATCAATCCCAGTTTGGCCTTTGATTTGGGGGCGGGCTTTGGCTATTCTTTTGAAGAAGACAGCTCCTCCCAGATCGACTCCTCTCTGGAAACGGCCTACCAAACCGGCGGCAAGCTCGTAGAAGCAGTCAATTTGTTTCGGGTTTCGGAAGCCATTTTCAGCCCCATTGGTAATATCTTCTACCAAGAAAACGAGACTACACTAGACAAGCAAGAAGATAAGCGAGCCATCGAGGCCTTTATCAGCAATCCAGCAACCAAAGAAAAGCTAAACCAAGTAAGAAGAGGGGAATACAAAATCAAAATCACTGGGCACGCCAGTAGCTCCCATACCGCCGAGTATAATCGTAACATCTCAAAACAACGAATAGAAAATGTTAAAATACGTCTTTTAGGTAGGGATGAATTAAAAAGACACGGCCTGAAAAGTAGGCATTTTGAGCTGGAACCTCTGGGTGAAACCAAAGCAGACCAAGAGATCATCGCAGCCAGTGACCGTCGAGTAGTGATTTCTTTTGTCAAAACCCAAAGATAAGTTTTGTAATGTTTAAGCTTCCTTATTTTCGTTTTATACTATCTTACGTTCTTCTGGGGCTGGGAGCCTGCTCTCCCTCTCAGGAGGCTGATACCTACCACCAAGCAACTGACTCTGAGCCTATGCAAAGCTGGCAAGTATATCAAGACCCCAATAATGGCCTCTACGGCTACCGCCATCCCGAAACAGGCGAGGTACTGGTGAACCCCCAATACATAGAGGCTCTGCCCTTTGCCAATGGCTTAGCGGCAGTTTGCCTGGCTGATACCTTAGATCATATCCGTACCCGTCGCTGGGGCTATATCAACACGCTGGGAGAAGTACAGATTCCCTTTGTCTTTTCGGAGGCAGGGCAACATCTGGACACGCTGGAAGTGATGGTAGGCACTAATATTATCGTGGCACCCGTCAAATTTCTTAATCAGGTGCCAGCGCCTAGTGATCGGTTCTATGTAGACTTGTTGGGCACTTGTATCCCTCACCCAGAGGCGGAATCAAATTACAAGGAAGATGCGCATCTCATGTCTCAGATTCTTTATGAAGAGTATCCAGAGCCCTTGATGGCTAATGTTTTTTTTGAAGAGGGACAGATCAATTTGAATGAGAAACATAAGCAGAGCTTAGCAGAGGATGTAACTCGATCTCTGATAGGAGGCAGAATAGATAAGGTACTATCAGGAGAATGGCAGTTTAAAATCATTGGCTATCACAGTAGTGGCTGGGCAGATCAGGGTACTTCCGCTCGGCGAATCGAGGTGGTCAAAGAGTACCTACAAACCTACTATCCAAGTCTGGCCTCCGATACACTCTACGTAACCGAAGATCGGGGAGGCCAAGATGCGGAAACTGAAATTGTCGCTGGTTCCGACCGAAGGGTGGAAGTAATCTTCGTGGAGAAGCAAGCATCAGAAGCAAAATGAAAAAAAGCCTTTCCATCTCCAAATACCTCCAATTGATTGCCCTCGGGTGTGTGTCCTGTGCAGGTGCACCGCAAAGTAAGGAAGAGGTTCATGAGCCAAGCGTTCCTTTCAGACTAGAAGTCTTCCAAGATGAAAACGGCCTCTACGGCTACCAAGATTCTAGTACCAGTGAAATCGTAATTCCTGGCGTATTCACCAAAGCTTTGCCTTTTGCTAATGGCTTAGCCGCTGTATGCGAGGAGCTTCATTTAGACCATATTAGTGTTCAGCGTTGTGGATACATAAATACTCTGGGAGAAGTGCAAATTCCTTTCATTTTCTCAGGGGCAGACTCACATAATGAAACTTATCGGATATCTACTGGTAATAAGATTATTGTAGCACCCGTCAAATTATCCAGCCTAATCCTTTTTGGGGCACTGAGTACCCCGTTAAGGACTATTCTTATTACGTTGACCTGTTAGGGAGTTGTATTCCAAGAGACAGTTTTGAACTTTTAAACAGAGAGAATGCTCATGAACTTTTTAAGTACTTAAATTCACCTCGCATTGGTTTCAACGTTTTTTTGGAGAACAGGGACGAGCCAGTCTAAGCGAAAACGAAAAAAAAGATATAGAAGGTATCCTTACTTCGTACTTAATATGTGGCATCATAACGAGGTTGCTAGAAGGTAATCTCAGGATAAAGATTTTGGGCCACCACAACCTAAGCGAGTTCGGCCTAGGCGTATCGGCTAAGAGGATGAAAGCGGTTCAAAACTATCTAAGAACTCGATACCCAACTTTGGACAAAGACATTTATTTCTTGCCAATGGAGGACAAGAAAGGAGAAGAAGCAGATACAGTCGTTGTCTCTGATACTGAGAGGCGTGTCTGGGTAGAATTTGTAGAAGTAGCTCAGGAATAAAACGATTACCTACGAATGCCTCTGTATCCAGCGGTAAATCATTTCAGGTTATCAGTTTTCTTTTCCTGTATCTACTTTTTGTTTATAATCTAAGAGGCAATTCACCACAGGTATCCTATTAATAAGCCCGGGCAAAGACCACCCGACGAGCAGAGGGCTTTCCTGAGTATATGCATTTGCCTTCTTCACTTTCTGCCTCCAAGGGGATACAACGAATGGTTGCTTTGGTTTCTTCCTTGATTTTTTCTTCTGTTTCGCCACTGCCGTCCCAATGCGCGAGTAAGAAACCACCCTGCGTATAGCCATTTTGCTCAGATTTTTCTAATTGCGCTTTAAATTCCTCGTAAGTATCTACTCTGCGTAGATTTGCTTGCTGGAAGGCTTGTGCTTTTTGGTAAATGCTCTCCTGCATCGTTTGGAGTAGTTGCGCTGTGTGAGCAACAATTTCATCCAGACTGACTACCGTTTTAGCACCCTCTTCTCCTCGCTCAATATCTCTGCGAGAAACTTCGGCAGTATTATTTTCCAAATCTCTTTCTCCCAAAGCAATCCGAACGGGTACGCCTTTCATTTCCCAGTCAGCAAATTTGAATCCTGGCTTATAAGTATCACGATTGTCGTATTTTACCGAAATACCCTTCGCTTCCAGGGCGGATTGAATTTGGGCTACTTTCTCAGAAATGAGGGCGAGTTTATCATCGCTTTTGTAGATAGGGACAATCACGACCTGAATCGGAGCCAAACGAGGCGGTAGCACTAAGCCATTATCATCGGAGTGTGCCATAATGAGGGCTCCCATGAGGCGGGTGCTCACCCCCCAGGATGTACCCCACACGTAATCTAGCTTTCCTTCCTGATTGGCAAATTTCACGTCAAAAGCCTTGGCAAAATTCTGCCCCAAGAAGTGAGAAGTACCTGCTTGCAGGGCTTTTCCGTCTTGCATCAGTGCCTCGATACAGTAGGTTTCATCGGCACCCGCGAAGCGTTCGTTAGGCGTTTTCAAGCCTCGGATTACGGGTACGGCCATGTAGTTTTCCACGAAATCGGCATAAACCCCCAACATTTGCTCAGTTTCAGCTACTGCTTCTTCGCGGGTGGCGTGTGCGGTATGCCCTTCTTGCCAGAGAAATTCAGCCGTTCTCAGGAACAAGCGTGTGCGCATCTCCCAGCGTACTACATTGGCCCATTGATTTAAGAGGATCGGTAAATCACGATAAGATTGTATCCAGTTTTTGTAACTATTCCAGATGACTGTTTCTGAGGTAGGGCGTACGATCAATTCTTCTTCCAGTTTTGCTTCGGGGTCAACGATGACGCCGCTACCATCTTCGGCATTTTTCAGACGATAATGCGTAACAACGGCACATTCTTTGGCAAAACCTTCTACGTGGCTGGCTTCTCGGCTCAGGTAAGACTTGGGGATAAAAAGCGGGAAATAGGCATTGCTATGCCCGGTGGCTTTGAACATGCGATCCAGTTGCGCTTGCATTTTCTCCCAAATAGAAAAGCCATAAGGTTTGATGATCATACTGCCTTTTACTGGAGAGTGTTCGGCTAGGTCTGCTTTTTTGACCAGTTCATTATACCAAGCCGAATAATCTTCGCTTCTTTTCGTAATTCCCTTACTCATTTGAATTTATCTGGTTTAATGGAGAGATTTTATCTTATTTTTTGTTATATTAATGAATTGCCCTATCCACTTAGCAAAGATAGTGTATCTTTACAAAGAATGGGGCATCTGTAATGAATTGATATAAATCAAGTATTGCAGGTTCAAGAGAAGAGAATCTAATTTCAACTAAATATAAATATAACAGCACATTATGAAGAACAAGATATTCCCAAATTTTGCATTTTTTTTACTTGTCTTCGCTACTGCTTGTACTAGTAGTGGACAATTGACCCAGCAAAGAGGCGAATACGATGACCTCTATTACACAGCTAGCGACCGCAAAGAAGTTTACAACGCCACACCCAACGAAACAGTAGCTACCACGGTGCCGACAAAGTCCGTTGCCTCAACCAGCAATACAGAAAAGAGTAGTACTGAGGAGATTGCTGAGACGCCCAATATTAGCTTTGACAACAGCAATGTCAATCCAGATTACATTCAGCAGTATCAGGAGCAAAGTCGCCTAGATAACAGTACGACTACCAGTAGTAATCCTACTTACAGTTCTAACTCCTATTTTCCAAGCGATTACAACACGAATCAATACAATCAAAATCAAGGTTGGAACACTCCGCAAGTTGGTATCAATTACGGAATTGGTTTTGGGAATAATCCTTATGCTTTTAATCAACCTTTTGGCTATAACCCATACGGATTTAACGACCCCTTTTATAATCCATATAATCCTTGGAGGCGGCCCTGGAGTGGTTCTAGCCTTAATGTGGGCGTTGGTTTTGGTACGCCTTATGTCTGGGGCAATTATGTAAATAGCCCTTATTATAATCCTTACAATAGCTGGGGTGCTAGTTGGTTTAATTCTCCATATTGGTATTTACCACCTTCTTTTGTAGGAGCATCTTATTGTCCTATACCTGGTGTTACTTCCAGAATATTGACTGGAACGTTCCGTCGTATCGGAGACGTTGAAGCTCAAAACAATGGAAGGTATACAGGCCCTCGTTATAACACAGCCGTTAATACCGTTAAGCCTGTCAATAGTGGCAGTACTACGGTGCGCGCTCGTAAAGGTACCACCAACACTTCTACTACATCAAATGATAATGTAAACACAGGAAACCGAACTACCCTAGAAGCAAGCAATCGCTATTCTCGCAGAACACGTACTCGTAGTTCATACACCAACCAAAACACAGGAAACCGAAGCACTACTAATACTGCGGTTAGAACGAACTCTAGCCTTCGAAATAATCGCGTAGGCAGTGCAAGTACTTCAAGCTACACGAATCGCAATACTACAAGCACCAGAAGCACGAGTACTTACATCAATCGTAGAAATAACACGAATCCACGTAGTTCTACGCCTACCTTCAATCGTAGTCGTACTTATACCCCCAGCAGAACCAATAACAGCGGAAGTATTCGCCGTACTACTACACCTAGCCGAAATAACAGCAGTATTCGTACTAGTTCGCCGTCGCGTAGTACTCCAAGTCGTTCTCGCTCGAGTTCTGGTTCATCTACAAACCGTAGCCGAGGAAATTAATTTAAAGCAAAGCGTATATTAAATAAAATATAAGTGTTAAAAGATGTGAAGATCCAGAGGTTCAGCCTCGGTTTTCACATTTTTTTTATTTTGCAGAGACACATTTGCTCCCTCTACTGTTATGGAAACATTAAAGTAGATTTGATTTAGTATACTTCCCACACAATTATTTTAGCTATTGATATATGAATTATAAAAAATTTTATCGTAGAAAAATCAGCTTATTCACGATTATTCTGAACACTTGTCTTTTTCTTTTCTCTTTCTCATCAAGAGCGCAGATTGACCCGAATGCGCTAGGATATTTTGATGATGCCATTCGTTTTTCAAGAACTACTTTTTCAGGAACCGCCCGTTTTCAAGGAATTGCAGGAGCACAGACGGCTTTGGGAGGAGATATTAGCGCGATGACAGGGAATCCGGCTGGTCTGGGGTTTCTTCGTAAGTCAGAGTTTAGCGTCAGCCCCGGACTTGACCTGATTAGTACTACCTCCAATTATTTTGATCCTTTTGACCAGACCAGCCAAGATGACAACAAGACAAATCCCAATATTGCCCATTTTGGCATCGTACTTTCCGGAGCCAAAGATGATCTAGAAGGAGGTAAATGGCGGGGTGGTTCTTTTGGGGTTTCTGTTTCAAGAATACAAAGTTTTCAAGATCAATTTTCTTATCAGGGAATCAATGAGAATACTTCCAAAACGGATTTTTTTGTGGATATCACCAATGGCATTCCACTGAGCGAGTTAGAAAATGACCAATTTGTGGACATTGAATTTCAGCGAGCTGCTTACTTTGCTTTTTTGACCAATGAGTTTGTCAGTAGCCCCGATAATGTGGATTATTTTACGCTGGCTCGCAATGAAGTCGAGAATTTACTTGCCCCCTTGGAGCAGTCAGAAATGGTAGAAACCACAGGAGGACAGTACCAATGGTCATTTGCTTACGGAGGAAATTATGATGACAAACTCTACTTTGGAGCCTCTCTGGGGATTACTACCATCAATTATGAGCAGGTTAGAACCTTCAGCGAAATCGTACGCAATGATATCGCCTTTAATCCAGATGACCTTTCTTTTTTGGATTCTTTTACGCAAAGAGATCAGTTGGAAGTGCGAGGAACTGGGGTCAACTTGGCCTTGGGTGTGATTTATCGTCCCTTGGATTTTGTGCGTGTAGGAGCCAGCTTCACCTCTCCCACCTTGTACTCATTGAGAGAAGAATTTAACACGGATTTTGAAACCCTCCGTTTCGATTTTGACAATGTTGACGATCTCGTCAGTTCTCCGGCTAGTACCATCCCCGGTAGCTTTGATTATCGCTTGCGCACGCCGTGGCGTGCCTCGATTGGGGCGGCTTTCTTGATTGGTAAATATGGCTTTATTTCCGCCGATGCCGAGTACGTGGCTTACCAAAGTATGAACTTACGCAATGAGGATTTTCCTGGCCTTTTTGATGCGGATAATGCTACCATCAGCAGCCTGTATCAACCCACTTGGAATTACCGGATTGGGGCGGAGTTTCGGCAAGGAATCTTCCGTTTGAGAGGAGGCTTTGCCCTCGAGGGTGATCCTTTTGATGAGCAAGCCGACGATGTAGACCGTCAGATCATCAACATTACGGGGGGGCTTGGCGTCAGATTGCGGAATTGGTACGCAGATTTGGCGGTGATTAACAGTCGTTTTGATTCCGTCTATGTGCCTTATTCCTTTAGTGAGAATAGCCCTTATTCTGGTTTGGCTCCCTTTGCCGAGATTGAAAATAACATCCTCAGGTTTGTATTAAGTGCTGGATTTTATTTTGAGATTTAAGTCTAGGATTGTACGGACAATACAAATTGCAAATTAGAAGCGTATGGAGTTTGATGAATTTTATGTAAACCTCTGATAATTAGCATTTTATGCTTAAAAATGCACCTGAAAGCTTCCTTCATACCTCTCCGTCTTAGTGTGTCTTGGGAAAATCCTTAGTTGATTGACCATCAGAAAAATAACAATCGCACCATGAGCCACGGCCATGATGCGATGGAAAGAAATTTAGTGCTGGGTCAAAAACGATTCTATCAATCTGACCGTGTAAGCAGGTACTTGTTGCATCGGGTAGTGCCCTGCGTTGGTTATTCCTGTAAAAGAAACATTTTTGAAATGTTGAAAAGCATTCTTCTGACCTTCTTCCTGCCAAGGTTCAAGGTCGTCTTCTCCATAAATAACTAGGAAAGGAAGCTGGATACCCTTAGTTTCCTCATAGAAATTTTGACTTTGCCACTGATCCATGTAGGCATTGACCGCTTTGGGATTAGTCAGGGAGTGCCATCTTTCGGCTCGCTGCTGATTCCAAGATGATGGTAGTTTGTCGTTGACTAACATTCCATATCCTTTGTAAGCGCTTTCTGGGTCAGTGATCATTTTTCGGAAAAAGCTTTCCGTTTCTGCATCCGTCGGAAATCCGGCTGAAGATACGGGGGTTATGCACACTACGGCCTGAATCCGTTGGTTTTTGTCTTGAAGCACTGCTTTTTGAGAAGCCATTCCCCCCATAGAATGTCCTACCAAGTAGAATTTTTCCCAGCGGAGCTTATCTGCCAAAGCAAAGATGTCCGAAGCAATTTCATCAATGGTAAACTCTCCTAGAAGCTCCTTTGATTTGCCATAGCCGCGCACGTCCACGAGCGCATACGTAAATTGGGCGGTGTCAATGTACTCCAGGGCAAATTTCCAGTTGCCTTCCGTATCACCCATCCAATCGTGGAGTACAATCACGTGCTTGTCTCCGGTGCCGTGTAGGGTGTAATTGGGAACGATGTTCGTGTTATGAAAAATAGTATTCATTACTGAAAGTTTTAAGGTGAAACAAAATTAATTTATATAAGCGTTTGCTTACTTATTGGTTAAAAAAATTTATCTTAAATTTTCAATTACGGTGTCTGTAAAGTCTTTCAAGCTTGCTTCATCTAAGACTTTGACAATGACCGTGAGACCTTCGGTACATCCAACCAGATAATTACTGAGCTGATTGAGGTTTACGTCCGAGGAGAGATTTCCCTTCTTCTGGGCTTTGTCGAGTAAGTTGTAAAAGGCTTGATGTAGGAAGCGATAATAGATGTCTAATTTTTTGTGAATTTTTTTATGAAAATCATTCATCTGCGAATCTTCTACCTCAGTAGCACCAAACTCTACTGCGGTGTTGGCAAATAAGCAGCCATTAGGAGATTGCCCCGATTTGACGGCTGAGATAAAATTCTCGAAGAAAGTTCTAACCGCCTCTATTTCTCCGTTGGATTGGAGGATAGGAGCCAAAATAATTTCTTCATTTAATTTTTGATATTGCCCTAGGGCTTCAATAAAAAGTGCGTCTTTGCTTTCAAATTCTTTGAAGATGGTATTTTGATTTAAGCCCATATTTTCTCCCAGCATTCTGGAAGTGGTTTGCTCATAACCGTGATCCCAGAAGGTCTTCAGGGCTTTCTCGAGTGCTTCTTCGCGCTTGTATTTTTTGTTGCGTCCCATTTACAATTCAAAAGTAAGCATTTGCTTATTTATTTCCAAGTATATCTCCTATTTTCAACTCTAATTCATCCAAGTAATGTTTAACTTGTGGGTAGGGCTGGCGCACGAATTGGGTAAGGATGTGCTGAACCTCGGGCAAACTCGAGTTTAAAACTCAAACTGCGTGTATTCAATCACATTTTCCTCTTTCAGGCAATAAAAAATCCCAAACGCTGACTGGAAATGCTCCAGATACAAGTCAGGATTTTGATAAATAATTGCTTCTTTCGCTAAGTCAATCACAAAAGTGCCTCGTTGCCGAGAACTGGCGATGAGATGCTGACGGAAAAATAAGCCACAGTCGGGAGTAGCTTCGTGGTATTGGTTTTGAGAAAAGCCCCAAAACTCGATGCGCTTTATCATTTCCCGTGTCCGTACATCATATAGAAATAGGTAACTCTGGTCGGGGCGAATACCTTGCTCTTCACAGGCATCCTCTTCTAGTTCTTCTTCCCGTGGATCATAAAAATAAGCCACAGTTGTATTACCTACCCAGCATATGGCTCTATCCCAATAATAACTGACAATGCCAAAATTAGCTTCTTGATTTTGCTCTGGTTCAGCTTTATTCTCATAGAACCATTTTTCCAAATTGATAAATTTGATGACTGAAACAGGATTCCAAACCCAGCCACTACTCAAGAGCCATTGCTGGTTAGGTGAGAGATGAAGTTCCCCGTAGAAATAATCAAGGTAGCCCTCCTTTTCGTATTGATTAGTATCCCTTTGGGTAATGAGCGTTTGGGTTGCCAACTCCGTGATGTCAATATGATTCCAGTCGGCGGCGTGGATAAGGTATTCTTTTCCTTCTTTTCTAAAAAAAATGGTGGGAAACTTAGTTTGAATAGTGTGGTAAGTTCCCCGGTCTAATTTGAAAGATACTTCTCCTTGATGCAGATCAAAGACGTACCCGTATTGATCGTAATCATTAGCCAAACAAAGAAATTGGTCCTGTGAAGATAATGCCACTTGAACTGGTTTTTCCCAATCCAAATCGCCCCAAGGAAGTGTATGCTCCGCCACTATGCTGCCGGTTGTGGTATCAATTAGCAAAAGAGAAGCAGCTTGGGTGAGCGCATAGACTTGATGATGGTGCAGATTAGACCAACATAATGCAATAATTTTACCCGAGATAGGAACGGATAGGAGCTGTGGATTGACTTTCAAAGCTTTGTCTTTATAGAGTAAAGATAGAAAAAAGCCGAAACCATCAGGCTTCGGCTTTCTCATCTATAAACTTAGGGTTGAGGTGAATTAGCTTTTGTTATCACCGTCTACTTCTTCGTAGTCTACGTCGGTTACATCATCACCTTGGCTTTTTTGCTCTTGACCTGAGTCTGCTCCGGGCTGTCCTTCGGCACCTTGGTTGGCTCCGGCGGAGTACATTTCCTGAGAGGCAGCCTGCCAAGCATCATTCAAGGCTTTCATGCTGAGGTCAATACCATCGAGGTCTTGATTCTGATGGGCGCGCTTCAAATCTTCCAGAGCAGAAGAGATGGCGGTTTTATTATTTTCAGAGAGATTTTCGCCAAATTCTTGCAATTGCTTCTCCGTTTGGAAGATCAGCGAGTCAGCCGAGTTCATTTTGTCTACTTTCTCTTTGGTTTGCTTATCCGCTTCGGCGTTTGCCTCTGCTTCCTGACGCATTTTCTCGATTTCTGCATCGGTTAGTCCAGAAGAAGCTTCAATACGGATTTTTTGCTCTTTACCTGTGCCTTTATCACGGGCGGATACGTTGAGGATACCATTGGCATCAATATCAAACGTTACCTCCACTTGGGGCACCCCGCGTGGTGCAGGTGGAATCCCGTCAAGGTGGAAGCGACCAATGGTACGGTTATCTTTGGCCATCGGGCGTTCTCCTTGTAATACGTGAATTTCCACGGAAGGCTGATTATCGGCAGCGGTAGAGAAAGTCTCAGATTTCTTCGTGGGAATGGTCGTGTTAGACTCAATGAGCTTAGTAAATACACCACCAAGCGTCTCAATTCCCAAAGATAGTGGCGTAACGTCTAGAAGCAGTACGTCTTTTACTTCTCCAGTTAATACCCCACCTTGAATAGCAGCACCAATCGCTACCACTTCATCTGGATTTACGCCTTTAGATGGCTTTTTACCAAAAAACTTCTCTACTTCTTCCTGAATTTTAGGAATACGGGTAGAACCACCAACTAAGATGACCTCGTCAATATCGTTCTTGGTCATGCTGGCATCGTCTAAGGCTTTTTGGCAGGGTTCCAGCGTTTTGCGTACCAAGTCGTCAATCAACTGCTCAAATTTGGAGCGACTTAGCTGACGTACCAAGTGCTTGGGAATGCCGTCTACGGGCATAATGTAAGGCAGGTTGATATCCGTGGTGCTAGAACTAGACAGCTCGATTTTAGCTTTTTCAGCAGCATCTTTGAGGCGCTGTAGAGCCATAGGGTCTTTGCGTAGGTCAATGCCTTCATCACTTTGGAACTCATCGGCCAGCCAGTTGATAATACGCTCGTCAAAGTTATCACCACCTAGGTGAGTATCACCGTTGGTAGATTTTACTTCAAAAACGCCATCACCTAGCTCGAGGATAGAGATATCAAAAGTACCCCCTCCTAAGTCAAAGACAGCGATTTTCATATCCCTGTCTCGCTTGTCCATACCATAGGCAAGGGCAGCGGCGGTAGGCTCGTTGATGATACGTTTTACTTCCAGTCCGGCGATTTGTCCAGCTTCTTTGGTAGCTTGTCTTTCGGCATCGTTGAAATATGCAGGAACGGTCACGACTGCTTCGGTAACTGTGGTTCCTAGATAATCTTCGGCAGTTTGCTTCATTTTCTGAAGAATCATGGCCGATATCTCTTGGGGAGTATATTGACGGTCGCCGATTTTGACACGGGGCGTATCATTGCTTCCACGTTCAATGGAATAAGAGACCATTTTAGCTTCTTCGGTAATATCTTGGTATTTTTTCCCCATGAAACGTTTGATAGAAAAAATAGTGTTTTGGGGGTTGGTGATGGATTGACGCTTCGCTGGGTCGCCCACTTTTCGTTCGCCTTTGCCACCATCCAAAAATGCAACAATAGAAGGAGTGGTTCTTTTACCTTCGCTGTTGGTAATCACGACAGGCTCATTTCCCTCCATAACCGACACGACTGAGTTGGTCGTACCTAAATCTATTCCTATGATTTTTCCCATTATTATATTTAAGTTTTATTGAGTTATTTCTAATTGCGGATTGTACCCTTAGTTTATCAATGCTTATGCCAAGGGTAAAATCATAGATTTAGTATGACAGAATGTCACTCATAAGCAAGACTATCTGGTCAAGTGTCTTATTTTAGAAAAAGAAAAGATATTCAGGTGGTAATAAAGGCAGTTTTTAGGATGCTATTCTGCCGAGGTGCTTACAATTTCCAGACAACTGTGTTCTGGACTTTGGTAAAATTGCTCGATGGCTTCGTGGTGGTCGGTCAGGAGCTGGATGATATGGGGTGTGGAGGTATTATCGGTTCTCAACCAAATGATTTTGATGGGATGCCCTGAGACGGCATTCCTTTCCTGAAAATAAATATCGTAAGTAACGAGCATATAGCCGTGGGTGCGGGCGTATTGCCAGACCATCGCATCATCCGTTTGTGCCATGCCCAGGCGACCGATCTGCGTAATCTCTTCATAGAGATGATTCAGTTTTTTAATGATTTTGTAAGAGATATTTTGATCTAAAAGGATTTTCATGAATCAAGTCGTAAACTTTTTTGATAAGTATCCTTTGCAAATTTCGAGCAAGCTGTGATATCTCTTTTATTTAGCTCTGGATAATCGCGAACAATCTGGTCAGGGCTCATCCCCGAATCCAGCCACCCGATCACATCCTCTACGCTGATTCTCATTCCTCGGATACAAGGTCTGCTCTGTCGCTTACCTGCTTCTACGGTAATGATTTTATTGAGTTTTAAGTTATTCATGAGGTTGAAATAGTAATTATTGAATTTTACATTTTTAAATTATTATCAAAAAATGTAGCCATAAAGCAATTTAGCAACGGTAGCCACTTAGGTGTAGGTAATTATACTTTTATCCTCGAAGTGAGAGATGTAGTTGAAGCCTCTTAGGTAGAATTTATGTTTACTGTAAGAAAGCTCCGTGATGGAGCCATTCCTGATCTGCCAATTCAGCTCGATGACCTTTTCATCACTCAGCCCCAACATCAATCCCAAAAGCATCGCGATGGTACCGCCTGAGGTAAAGGCGATCGCTTGTTTTTTGCCTTCCATATGTTCCAGGAGATATTCATAAGCCCGAGAAACCCGAACTTTAAATTCTAGAAAAGTCTCGAAGCCTTCCAGATTTAGTTCTCCGCGTGCCCACTGGCGTGTCCCTTGGAAGAAAAGCTTTAATAATTCTTTTTTGACCGCGGGGTGCTTCGTGCCTTTTTCGTCCATCAAGGCTTTGATTTCTGTATTTTCGGGCTGTGCCAGTACCTCTGGTAAATGGTGATAATGAATCTCTGCGGCCTGATGCTCATTTAAGCCTTCCAAGACTTCGGCCTTGGGGAAAGCCATTTTATGGTCGTGGTACACACGGTCTACGCCTAAATAAGTGTCTCTGTGTCTTTCCAGCGCACCTCGCCAACAATAGTCAAACCGATAGTGTTCTTGATAAAAATACTGACCTAGCAAAAAAGCTTGCTGATGCCCAACGGCAGAAAGACGATCATAATTTTCTTGCATAAAAGAGGCTTGACCATGCCGAATTAGGTAGAGGCTCGCAGACATAGGGAGATATTTTAATGAAAAACAATTCTACAAAGCTATAAATATTTTACTTTCTGGCGACTGAGTCGGATCAAGATAGGTTAATTTTCGTTAAAATTGCGTGAAAAAAGCTATTTTTGTTAATGTGAAATCCAGAAATTCTTGTTATCATTTTAAGGAAACTAGTCATTTGAATCTAATAGCAGCAAAAGCGCAAGTGCTTTTCTAAATCCCCCTTTCCATGAAAAAATCACGTTGGATCAGAATTTCATTATACATCTTTTTTGGCCTGGTCAGTTTATTCTTGTTGGCCGCCATTCTTGTACCTTATTTTTTCAAGGACGATATCAAAGCAGCGATTGACGAGCAAATTGCACAATCAGTCAATGCGGATGTAAATTTTGAATTAGATGACTTTCGTATTTCCTTGTTTCGAAATTTTCCTAACATTAGCGTAGGATTGGGTGATTTGAGTGTAGTGGGCAAGGATGAATTTGCAGGTGATACGCTCACCTCCATCCAAGATTTTCGCCTCGTGCTAGACATTTGGAGCGTGCTCTTTGGAAGTGAGATGAAAGTAAGAGGCGTTTATGTGGATTCGCCCCGCATCTATGCCAAAGTGCTGAGTAATGGCAAAGCCAACTGGGATATTGTTATCGCCGAACCAGAAGATACAACCCAAAAAGAAGAGGAAGAAAAAGCTCCAGCCGAATTTAATGTGGACATTCGTCGCTGGGAAATCAACCACGCGTTCATCGTCTATGAGGATGCCTCTCTTAACACCCTCCTCAAATTAGACGACCTCACGCACTCGGGTAGTGGGAATCTCAATCAAGATGAGTTTGATCTTAGAACTCAGACCAAATTAGCAAACCTTTTCCTCAATTCTGAAGGGATTACTTATCTGGAGAATAAAAAGCTAGATGTAAAGATGGACTTAAATATGAATTTGCCCGAGTCCAAATACACTTTTATGGATAATCGTATCCAGATTAATGAGTTTTCCTTTGGTTTTGATGGCTTTGTGCAGTTAGCAGGAGATTCTATCCAAATGGATGTGACCTACGCCGCCAAAGAAAATGAATTTAAGAATATTCTCTCCTTAGTACCTGGCGTCTTTACCGAAGATTTTGACCAACTCAAGACCTCAGGAAAACTAGCTTTTGACGGAGCGGTCAAAGGCATTTATTACGCAGAACAATTACCAGCCTTCAACCTCAATCTCCAAGTCTCTGAGGGAATGTTCCAGTATCCCGACTTACCCACAGCTGTGAATAATGTGCAAACTGACCTGACAATTGAAAACAAAGACGGGGTGATTGATCACACCTTAATAGAGATCAAACAATTCCATATGGACTTGGGGAAAAACCCGATTGATGCAAAGGCCAGAATTGAGAACTTGACGCGCTCTAAAATTGATGCAAAAGTATTAGCCAAGCTAAACCTGGCCGACCTTATTCAGATGTTCCCGATGCCCGGGCTCACCCTCCGAGGAAATTTTGATTTAGACCTCAATGCCAAAGGAATTTACGATGCGGTAAGCCATCAACTACCCAGCGTCAACGCCAATATGTCTCTTCAAAATGGCTATGTCAAAACCGATCAATACCCAGATGCCTTGGAGCAAGTACAATTTCTTACCAAAGTCAATAACAGCACAGGGCAATACGCTGATACCAAGATTCACTTAGAAACCTTTAAAATGGTGCTGGACGGCGAACCCTTCGAGGCAGATGCCTACGTGGAAAATTTAGATGATCCTCTTTACGAGATGAATGTGCAGGGAGGCATTAATCTGGAGAAGATTATGCATATTTACCCATTGGAAGATACAGAATTATCGGGAAAAATTTTTGCCGACATTCACACCAAAGGCCAAATGTCAGACGTAGAAGCGGGGCGTTATGACCAATTGCCCACCACGGGCACCACGCGCATTACCAATCTTAATTACAAAAGCCCTGATTTGCCCCAAGGCTTCAAAATCACCGAAGCCCAGAGTAGTTTTACGCCCCAAGGAATCAATCTGGAAAAGATGAATGGCTTCTTAGGTAAAAGCGATATTAGCCTGACTGGAAATCTTAACAATTATATTGCTTATCTCTTTACAGAAAATGGCGTGTTAGTGGGCAAAATGGATTTCAAATCCAACCGCTTTGATACCAACGAATGGCTCGAGGAAGAAGAGTCGGGCAGCAGCTCCACCACGACGCAACCCACCTCCAGTGGTGGTTCTTCCTCAGCATCAGCCGCTACTGAGATTCCTAAAAACATAGACTTCACCTTGGATTCTTATATCAAAGAAGTCATTTATGGAAAATTCAAATTAAATGACTTGAAGGGAAACATTATCATCCGAGACGGTAAGCTCAACCTAAACCAAGTAACTTTTGATGCCTTGGGCGGAAGCTTCTTGTCTAATGCCGCTTATGATCCAACCAATTTGGAGAAGCCGAAGTATAGCTTTGACTTTGGCATCAAAGAATTGCCGCTGAATCGCACCTATCAAGAGTTAATCGCGGGTGGGCAAAAAAGCTTAGTGGCTCAAACCGTGCGGGGTGATTTGTTTAGCCAATTGAAGATCAGTGGTGAGTTGGGTAAAGACCTCATGCCTCTTTTTAATGAATCCATGAACGGGCTTTTTTCGGCTACCGTAGCCGACGGGATGATCGGTAATCTCCCTGTACTGGGACAAATTAGTAACCTCACCGGCTTGGGTTCCCTAGATCAATTAACTTTTAATAATACAAACATTAAGGCACAGATTAAAGATGGAAGAGTAACTTACCAGCCTTTTGATGTACGTCTGGGCGGGTATAACGTAAATATCAAGGGAAGCAACGGGGTAGATGGCTCTTTGGACTTTAATTTGAGAATGGAGATTCCTTCCCAGAAGTTAGGAGCCTTGACGCGCACCGTGGGCAGACTGGCTGGCTTGAATCTCGACCAGAAACAAGGTGATAATATCATTCTTCCTATCAAAATTGGAGGTACTTATAAAGATCCCAAACTCAGCCTGACAAACGGACAAGGAGAGACGATCAAAGATGTGGTGAAAGACAAAGTAGCCGAGGTGAAAGATAAAGCCGTAGATAAAGTAAAGGAAACCTTAGGCGAGGACGTGGGCAATGCCGTGGATACCGATAAGGAAGAAGCCGCCACCGAGATTATCCGCAATGCCAATGAACAAGCCGCCAAGCTTCGCCGAGAAGCCAGTCAACGTGCCCAGCAAATCCGAGAAGAAGCAGATGCCCAAGAAAAGAAAGCCATTGAAGAAGGAGCTAAAAAAGGCCTCATCGCTAAAAAAGCAGCCGAAGTCGCCGCCCGCAAAGTGAAACAAGCTGCCTACAAAAAAGCCGAGCAAATCGAGCAGGAAGCCGATAAACAAGCCGAGCAAATTATCAAAGAGGCCGAAGAACAGGCGGAAAAGCTCAGGAATTAAGGAAAGACGAAAACTCGATACGATCGCTTTCTTCTCTTAATAAGCTTGGGGGGTTGCAACCCCCAAGCTAAATAACCGCCCTCTCTCAATCTATTCCCCTTCTACGCTCTCCTCTTCCTCCACTTCGGTTGCTTCGGCTTCCAACGCACGCTCGATTAGGCCAATCGGCATATAACGATGAAAGAGGGGCTTGCTTTCCTCCCAATTCTTCAATAAGTGTTCTGCTTTATGGCTATTGGTTTCTTGGTAATAATCTTCTATCAAAACTTTTAAAGCCTCATATTCCTCCTCATCCATCGGGTGGAAGGCGATATACTCAGGATTGATGTACTCATGTTCGTGCCCCTTATGACCCAGCAGAATTACTTCTCCACCCGTCATGCCTCCGCCGATATTGTCGGAGGTTTCCCCCAAAATCACTACCTTACCCTGAGTCATATATTCACAAGCGTGTAAGCCCACGCCTTCTACCACGGCGGTAGCACCACTATTCCTAACTGCGAAACGGTCCGCAGCCAAACCATTGACATAGAGCGTACCACCCGTGGCTCCGTACAAGGCAACATTACCAATAATCACGTTTTCTTCGGCTTTAAAGCGAGCCTTGGGGTGCGGTGTAATCACTACTTTGCCATCACTCATCGTTTTGCAAACAGAGTCATTGGCTTCTCCTTGTAAGCGTACATGTATATCGCCCGTCAGGTAAGCACAGAAGCTTTGCCCTGCGCTTCCAGTAAATGCTAATTGAATTTGACCTGTGTAAGGCTTTTCTTCGGATAAGCCATTACTGTGGGCGTGCCCATTACTTTCGGTTTTGAATTGCTGAGAAAATTGACGATGCTCCTTTTGGGCAATCTTACCGCAAAGTGTGGCGGGAATGGCTCGATCTGTCGCATAAATGGGATATTTAAGCTGAATATCCTGATTTTCTAACAAAGCTCTTTTGGTATCCTCCACAATTCTTTGGTTAAGTGGATTGATGGGTTCATTGAACGGATTTTTACCATCGTGCTCCTTGGGTTTGTAAACAAACTCCCTTCCCAAGGCAAAGCCTAAATCTAGTTTTTTGTTTTGAATTAAAGCCGCGTGAAGCTCACTGGCTTCCAGCAAATCCGTGCGCCCAATCAAATCATCCAAGGACCTCACCCCCATATATTGGAGGTGCTTACGCACATCTTCGGCGACATAATGCATCATTTTGACGATATGATCCTTAGTTCCTTTGTATTTAGCTTTGAAGCGTGGATTATGCGTAGCGATGCCTGTGGGGCAAGTATTTTTTTCGCAGACACGCGCCATGATACAGCCTTGAGCAATGAGGAGTAATTTCCCAAAATCATATTCTTCCGCCCCTAAGATGGCGGCAATGACTACCTCTTTACCAGAGTGCAAGCCTCCGTCGGTACGCAGTCTGACGGTATGTCGAAGATTATTCTCTAGCAAAGCTTGATGTACCTCGATGAGGCCTAGCTCCCAGGGCAAGCCCGCGTGTTTCATGGAAGAGAGCGAAGCAGCACCCGTTCCACCCTCGCCTCCGGAGACGTGAATCACATCGGCTCCCGCTTTGGCCACTCCTGCGGCGATGGTGCCAATCCCTGCTCCCGCCACTAGTTTGACATTGACCTGTACGCCCAGATGTAGTTGTTTGAGTTCGTAGATTAATTGCTTCAGATCTTCAATGCTGTAAATATCGTGCATCGGGGGAGGAGAAATCAAGTCTACATTCACCAGCGAATTACGTGCTTTGGCAATATGCGCATCGACCTTTACACCCATGAGTTGGCCACCTTCGCCGGGTTTGGCTCCTTGGGCAATTTTGATTTGAATTTCTTGTCCAGAAATAAGATAAAGCGCTTTTACCCCGAAGCGTCCTGAGGCTACCTGTTTGGAGTAAGCGGTGATGCCTTCCTCGTAGTAATAAGGATTTTCGCCTCCTTCGCCGCTGTTACTGCGCCCACCGATTTCGCGCATCGCATAAAAAATATCACGCTGGGCTTCGGCACTGATGGCTCCAAAAGACATCGCACCTGAGCCGAATCTTTGCAGAATCTCCGAGCGGGGCTGTATTTCGGCTTCCTTGATTTCTTTCTTGGATGGTTTGAGTTGAAAAAGGTGACGAATATTAACAGGTTCACCGTCATTACCCAGTTGGAGATATTCTTGATAAAGCTCTATGTCGGTGAGTTCTAGGTCTTTCTCGCGGACAAGATTATGAATGATCTTAGAGCGAGCAGCGGTCATCGAGTGCTTTTCGCCGACTAAACCACGAGCGTGTTCTTTAAAAAGATAATTATTGATGAGCTTATCAGCTTCATCGGCGTGGCGGGCTTTTTCTACCTTACGCAACACATCTTCCACGATTTCGTCAAGGCCAATACCGCTGAGTTTGGGGGTCACGCCAGCAAAATATTCTTCAATTAATTGTTCAGAAACACCGATGGAGGTAAATAACTTAGAGCTTTGATAACTTCTGACCACGGAAATTCCCATCTTGGACATGATCTTGAGAAGCCCTCCTTCGTAAGCCTTGATCAGGTTTTGCTCCTTGTCGTCCGCGCTCATTTTATTTAGCTTTTTGTCTTTTTCGTAGCGGGCAATTTCCAAAGCCAAATACGGGCACACGGCAGCGGCTCCCATTCCGATGGTGGTAGCTACTTGGTGGGTAGTGCGAATTTCTCCAGAATGTACAATCAATGAAAATTTGAGCCTTAATCCTGACTCGCGCATGTAAGAAGTAACGGCTCCCACGGCTAATAGGCTGGGAATCGGAGGGTGCTCATAATCAGCGCGTTTATCGGTCAGGATAATTACTGAAGCTCCTGATTGCACAGCCTGTTTTACTTCTTCGCCTAGGGTTTGTAAGCGAGATTTGAAGCCCACTACGCCAAATTCTCGCTGGAAAGTCATATCAAACTCACGGGTGAAGATGCGGTTTTCTGCCTCTTGAGTTTGCATAAGCTTGGTGATGTACTCCATTTGCCCTAAGCTCAAAATCGGGCTAGGCAGTTCGTAGGCTACGTGAGGGGGAATCAATTCTTTTTTAGCAAAAATATTAGGGCGACGACCCACGTAAGTGCGTAGGTCGGTAACGAGCTTTTCTCGGAGATAATCTAGAGGAGGATTGGTAACCTGAGCAAAATTATGACAAAAATAATCATAAAAAGAGCGTGCTTCGCTGGAGAAAACCGCCAAACGTGCCGTATCTCCCATAGAACCAATGGGTTCCTTGCCTGATTGGATCATGGGAACCAAGATCTTACCAAAATCTTCCTGCGTATAACTAAAAAGGTGCTTTTTGTGCAAATGCCGGGGTTCGTCTACGCTGGTTTTCTTAAAGCCCAGCTCGAAGGTACGGTGGTCAAATTTGGCATCGAAATTATAACGAGAGCGACTCGGGTCAACAAAGTAGACATTTCCCGATTTCAAACTAATCCGCACGCCAGAACCCGCTTTGATGGCTCCCTTGGAAAGGATTTCGGATTCATCCAAATTAAAAGAACCTGCTTCCGAAGATAGATAAAGATAATCATCGGTCATGGCCCAACGACAAGGGCGAAAGCCATTCCGATCTAATCTGGCACCCACGTTTTCTCCGTCTGAGTAAACCACCAAGGCAGGACCGTCCCAAGGCTCCATCGCTCTTCCCCAAAAATTATAAAAGTCATTGGCGTGATTAGCGGGAGGCATCATGATGGATAAAATCTCGTCAATATAAGAGATACTACTTCGGTAGAGCAAAGCTTCTACCATCTCGTTCATACTTCCTGAATCACTAATTTCGGAGGCCGTCAACAGTTCGCCTTCATACAAGCCCATGGCTTTTTCGCGGGAAATAGCCCAGGAGCGATTACCTGTGATGGTGTTGAATTCTCCATTATGACCCAAGATGCGGAAGGGCTGAGCCTTGTCCCAGGTACTGGTGGTATTGGTGCTAAATCGGCGATGAAATAGACCAAAACGGCTCTTGTAACTTGGGTTTTTCAAGTCTAAATAGAATCGCTCTAAGTCTTGGGCACGGCTCAGTGCCTTGTAAACAATAGTATGAGTGGAGAGGGAGGCGAAGAAAAGCTCAAACAGGCCTTTTTGCCAAAGCTTAGTGCGAAGAAGTTGCTTGGTGGTGTAGAGTAATTTTTCAAAGGAAGAATCGGTATTGCAGTGTTCCGGACGACGAATAATTGCTTGCAAAATATAGGGTACACAAAGCAGGGCATCTTTACCCAATACCGATTTATCTACGGGGACTTCTCGGTACTTGATGACCTCCAAGCCCATGAAATCAAAAGTATTTTCAAATACTTGCAGGGACTTTCTTCTTTCTTCGGCATTGGTAGGGGCAAAAATTTGAGCAACCGCTACTTCACCTTTGGTGTGCCCTAATAACTCGAAGGGAATGTCAGTCATGATACCCGCCCCGTCGCCCGTGATTTGGTCGGCACTACAAGCACCACGATGTTCTTCGCACTTGAGAGCAAAGAGAGTGCGTTCTATGATCTTATGATTGTATTCTGATTTTCGGCTTGCCATAAAGCCGACGCCACAGGCAGATTTTTCTTGTTTGGAAACTATCTTCACAGTCTAATGTCTTTTATGATGTTAATGCTTGAACAAATCCTATCGCAGATAGGAATAAATACAATGGGGGCTTTTAACTTTTTCTAGTAGGCGGTTTTCGATGCAAAATAATCAATTATTAGAGACTATACAAGGCATCCGAAGGAAAGAAGATTTAAACTCAAAAAATCATCCTTAAATTTGGTAGGATAAATGCAATTTGGGATATTCTTTGGCTCGTAGTGCCTAATTAGCATGAGTGAAAATTGTATTATTCTTATATAAAAAAGTCCTTGGCTAATATTTCAACCAAGGACTTCTTTGTGAGCTTAGAAAATCTCTATTGACCTCGGAGCATTCTTTGTCGCTCGGCTTCTACGGCCGCACAGTTGAGTTCAATCGAGAGTTCTTCGGGCTTCTCGAAGGCTCCTTTGGGATATTTTTTTCTCAATTCAGGATCAGCGTAAACTTTGGCAAAAAATTTACCCCACACGGGTAGAGCCAGTACGGCTCCTTGACCTAAACTAATCGTGGTAAAACGAGTGGCACGAGTATCGCCACCCACCCATACGCCACCAGCTAAGTTAGGAGTCATCCCCATGAACCAAGCATCGGAGTAGTTTTGAGTAGTTCCCGTTTTGGCTGCGATTTCGTTGCGCCATCCCACGTTGTTTTCTCTGGAATTCCCGTAGCCGTGAATAGCCACGGCCGTACCACCTGCCTTCGTGGTTCCCATCATCATATCGAGCATCAGATAGGCCGTCTCTTCGCTGACGGCTTGGCGTACTTCGGGAATAAATTCTTGGATAATATTCCCGTGGCGGTCTTCGATCCGCGTGATAAAGAAGGGTTTGGTATGTTTGCCCTTATTACCCAAAGTGCAGTAAGCTCCTAGTAGCTCAAAGATAGAGACATCACTAGTGCCCAAGCAGATCGTGGCCGTGGTATCAATGGGGCTGGTGATGCCCATCTCCCGTGCATACTCGATGACCGTTTCGGGTTTCAAACGTTTGATCAGACCAGCAGCGATACTGTTGGTAGAGGTCGCTAAACCGGTTTTCAAAGTAAGCATCGCTCCTGTGTAAGACGAGGTGGCATTACGCGGCGTCCAGCCTCCGGGGAAGCGAACGGGCACATCCGGCAAGCGGTAGCAGGGTGTGTAGCCATTATCCAAGGCGGCGGTGTAAAGAACCGGCTTGAAAGTGGAGCCGGGCTGTCTGCGGCCTTGATACACGTGGTCGTATTGGAAATGCTTGAAGTTAGCTCCCCCCACCCAGGCTTTGATTTGCCCAGTTTGGGGTTCCATGGCCATAAAACCTGCCTGTAAGAAATGCTTATAATAACGAATCGAGTCCATAGGACTCATGATGGTATCTTTTTCACCGATTTCCTTTTCAGTCATGTAATAGACCCGCATTTTGCGAGGCTTATTCATTTCGGCAAAGATTTTTTTGCGATCGTTACCGTATTCTTTTTTAAGCAATTTATAGCGGGCACTCTTGCGGGCTTCATTCTCGATAAAATTGGGTAACTCTTTGTTCCAAACGTCTACCCAAGGGTTTTTGCCCAGCATTTTCCAGTGGTCATAAAATATTTTTTGGAATTTGAGCATATGCTCTCGTACGGCTTCTTCGGCGTAAGCCTGCATTTTGGAGTCAATAGTGGTGTAAATACGGAGGCCGTCCTGATAAAGATCACGCCCGTTTTCAGCCGCCCAATTTTCTAGGAATTTTTGGGTTTCTACTCGAAAGTAAGGAGCAATTCCCCCGATATGTTGCACGACTCCATAGCGAACCTCCACGGCCTGCTTCTTGGAATAATTAAACTGCTCTTGGTCAATGTAACCATATTTATACATCTGAGCCAGCACCGTGTTCCGTCTGTCCTTAGAAGTATTTGGATTGGAAATAGGGCTATAGCGAGTAGGTGCTTTGAGCATTCCTACCAAGGTAGCGGCTTCTTGCACATTGAGCTGACTCGGATGTTTATCAAAGAAAGTCTTGGCAGCGGTATGGATTCCGAAAGCATTGTGCCCAAAAGAAACCGTGTTTAAGTACATCTCTACGATCTCGCGCTTGGTGTATTGCTGTTCAATCTTGACGGCGGTTAGCCATTCTTTGGTCTTGATGACAAAAGTGCTAATCAAAGGATAATCATAAAGAGTACCTCTACTCTCCTCGGCACGGGTACGGAATAGGTTCTTGGCCAACTGCTGCGTAATGGTACTTCCCCCTCCTTCGGCTCCCAGCGTAAAAGCTGCACGAAGAATACCCTTGAGGTCTATCCCAGCGTGTTGCTCATAGCGCACATCCTCGGTAGCAATCAAGGCATTGACTAAGTAGGGAGAAAGCTCCTCGTAGGTAACTGGGGTTCGGTTTTCTCGATAATACTTCCCCATCAGCACGTTATCGGCGGTATAAAGCTCGGAGGCTAACTCATTTCTTGGATTTTCTAAAACTTGAAAACTGGGAATATTACCAAATAAGCCTAAAAAGTTGTAATTCAGTGCCACAAAATAAAGCACCAAAGCCAGCAAACCCGCCAGGAAGATAATCCAGATGGTCATGATGGCTCGGTAGAACTTGCCTTTATAGTTATAATAATAAGTTTCTGACATGGTCTTTTCTGGTTTTTAGATTTTGTTTAAAATACAAAATTAGTCATTGGTCTTCAACTAATATACCGATTTACTGTAATTCTTTCAAGAGCGCCTCAGCCTTGGGAATTAGTTCACTGGAGGGATAATTATTGATAAATGCTTCCATATTTTTTAAAAAGGCGGCTCGATCTTGATCTAACTTCACGCTGATCAGATATTCCAAAAACATCAAGCGATCTTCCAAGGCATTACTAGGATAAGCCTCTCTAATTTTCTGAATTTCAGCCAAGGACTCTTCATAGCGTCCAACCTCGTAGAGATGGTAAGCTTGCTCGTAGGCCGCTTTGACGGCGGCTTCGCTGGCTCTCACTTCTTCTTCCCAATTGGGGTTTACGATGCGTTTGGCATACAAGGAATTCGGATGTTTATCTAAGAGTTTTTGTTTGGCTTTGCCACTCTCTACGGGAGCTGAAATTTCGTCGTAGAGCAGATACAGATAATAAAGCACCTCTGCTTCGTAGCGTGTCTCGGGGAAGCGATCTAAGAGAATATCAAAATACTTGATAGCATTCTTTGGCTCTTCTAGGTTAAACTTATAGATTTTCCCTAGGGCAAAAGTGGCCTCTTCTATTTTTTCATCAGAGACTTGAAAATCTTCTTCGGTTTCGGGCAAGGCATCATAAATTTCTTTCTTACGCGTTTCTACCCGTTTGGCAATGATTCGCTCCTTCATGATTTCAGGAGGCACGATCCGGATAGTGTCTATGCGCACCGAGTCAGGTACGTTCTTGATGGCTTCGGCACGTCGCCAGTTGTCCACCAAAGGTCGCCTGCCCCAACGGTCGCGGAAGGCTTCTAAACCCAACTCGACACTGGTGGGGTTGTAAAAGTACCACTGCCCAGAACCTTGCCCTTGCCCCTGATTACCAAAGGGGTTCCGCGTGTTGGCATTTTGTTGTTTTTTGGCAGCCAAGGCGGCTTGTTTTTGCTCGAACTCTGCCTGCGCTTGTTCTTGCTCGTAGCGTTTGTTTTCTTCCAATTTGAGTTGGCTGGAAATGTAATCACCCCGTTGAGGCTCAGGGATTTTGGCTAGGCGCTGCAAACTATCCTGCGTACGGTAAATATTTAATTGCTTTACAAATTCTTCCAAAGTTTCTTGGCGTCGCTTGACCGCTTTATAATTTTCGGCATTGGGAGGCAAACTGGTCATGACACTGTCATAGTAGCTTTTGGCGGTTTCATAGTTCTGTAGCTCAGCGTAATAAATTTCTCCTAATTTTAAATAGGAGTAGGCTTTTTGTACAGGATTGTTAGAACTTACAACCAAGGATTGATTCAATTTTTGGATGGCTCCTTCCACATCTTCTTGCCTGAGGGCGAAAAGCCCCATTTCGTAGTAAATTTTGTCTTGGTATTCTTGGTTCTTGGCATCTTTTAGTAATCTCTTGAAATAGCGGTTTACCTTTTTGACATCGCCTTGATTTTTGAGATTAGAAACCTGCGCCAAATACAGCTTGGCGTAGAAAGACAACTCATAAGGAGGGTTATTTTTTAATACTTGGCGATAGTTCCGATAAGCCAAGCGGTCGCTATTGATTTTTTGATAGATCTGACCTAAGATAAAATGTGCACGCGCCTTGGGTTCGCCGTGTGGCATCAATTTGACCGCAGAGCCCAGACTTTTAGCCGTCTCGATCAGATCATCTTGCTCCCTAAAGAAATGCCCTCGGGCGATCAGATAGTCAATTTTATTTTCTTTATCTAAGCTACGTTTGCGAAAAGCATTCAAAGCAGTACGAGCCGAACGGAAGTCTTCTAGTTGAATATAGGTAAGCATTAGCTCGATGAGGGCTTTGTTACTAGCTTCTGAATCATCACTGCGAGAATTTACATACTTAAAAGTATTCAGAGCGTCCTCGAACTCTCGGCGGTAATAGCGCGCTTTACCAATCAAAACATAAGCTGGATACAATAATTGGCTATTCTCGTGGCGGTTTTTGATGTTGGCTAACTTCTTGATCGCGTCCTCCATTTTCTCATCGTAAGCTTGGAAGGTATTGGTGTCTGTGATGGGGATAACATCCAGCACTCGGTTATAATCTTCCTTACGGTTTTGGAATAGTTCTCGCTCCATTTCTTTGATCGCCTCGTTGGCTAAAAAGTAGGAATTGAACCGAGCATTCATGTTGTGCCAAGCTTTGGAGGTAACGCTATCTTTGCTGGCGGAGCAGGCTTGGAGGACAAAAATGGGAATGACAAGCCAGATTTTATTGCGAAGCTGAAAATTCAAAATTCTTTCCAAATTTTTTAAAATCATATAAAATATTAATTTTACAAAAAAAACTTAACTTTACCAGAATTTCCGTGGGTTTAGGAACTTTTTTTGAGTATCCCCCTATCGAGTCAAGACTAAGCAAAGGAGCTATTTGAATTCAGAAAATCAGCCAAGAGGAAATTTTTCTATCTCTTCTCTCTCTATGATGTGTCTTCGAGAATTACAAAAAGACCTTAGAGACTGGTTTGTTCTTATTTTTACGTAGTTTTCTTAAATTAAGTATCAATTAAAATCAATAGATTCGTGAAGTTGAACCTCAAGCAGAAAATATTTACCAATGATTGGTGGACGACGAAGCTCTCTTTGATCGTGCGTCATGATGAAAGCTTTGCCGAAAAGCATCGTTTTCCTTTTACACCTGCGAAGTTAGTATTTTTTTCCTTTATTTTGTTTGTAATTCTATTTGTATGTGGTTTCTTAGTAGCTGGAAAGTTTTACAGACAGGGAGGGATGAGCGAAGACCAAGCCAAAACCACCCAAAAATTGGTAGAGCTTAAATTCAAAGTAGATTCTCTGGCTCTAAGTCTAGAAACAAAGAACAACTATCTAGATAATATCAAAAAATTACTGGGAGGCGATGTTAAATATATGAAAGCAGATCGCCTAAACGAGGATGAATTAGTGAATCAGAAAGGAAGCTTTCGTCAGAAAAAGAAAAGCTCCTACAATGTAGATTCGCTGGAGCAAGCTGATTTAAAGCTGAGAGAAGAACTGGAGCGAAAAAGTAGCCTCTTTGTTAGCTTTTCCTCCCCCTCGGCAGGAGCTGATTTGAAGGATTTGTTTCTTTTCTCTCCGATCGAAGGAATCGTTTCAGAAAAATACAATGCCCGAACTGGTCATTACGGAGTTGATATCGTATCGGCCAAAGACGAGCCCATCAAATCCGTAGCCGAAGGTACTGTAATCATGTCTTCTTGGACTGATGAAACCGGATACGTGATTGCGGTACAGCACCGAGCCAATTTGGTATCAGTCTATAAACACTGCTCCAGCCTTCTAAAGAAAACTGGAGAATTCGTCAAAGCTGGTGAGATTATCGCCATCATTGGCAATACGGGGAAATTTAGTTCCGGCCCGCATCTCCATTTCGAGTTGTGGTACAATCGTAACCCGGTAAACCCCGAAGAGTTAGTTTCATTTTAATCCAAAAATTATATTAGCATGGCAATGTTTGGAAACAACAATCGAGAAACTGCCAAAGAAAATACTGAGCAGAATAATTCGGAAACCCGTATCGGCAAGGGTGCTACCCTGACCGGAGATATCGAGACTCACGGCAACATCCGATTAGACGGTAGAGTCAACGGTAATATCAGGTGTAAAGCCCGTGTGGTATTTGGTGAAGGTGCCAAGCTGAAAGGAAACCTAATGGCTCAAAATGCGGAAGTGTTTGGAGAAGTAGAAGGTAAAGTAGAAGTTACTGACATCCTTACTCTCAAGCAGACAGCCGTAATCAAGGGCGATATTGTCTGTAATAAATTTGTGGTAGAAACCGGTGCTACCTTCAACGGTAAAATCTCTATGGGTAATGCTGCCAAAGACATCAATTTTGATGAGAAGCCCGAGAAGTCACCCATCAAGCACGTACCGAGCATCATCAATGAAAACAAAAAACTCAAACAAAGCAGCCTATAATCAATATCTCAAATACTCAGGCCTGGCCTTCCAAATGTTGGCAGTGCTGGGCTTGGCTATTTGGGGAGGTTTGTCTTTGGATCGCTATCTCGGACTTTCTTTTCCTGCCTTTACCATTTTACTTTCACTCTCGGCGGTGGTGGGCGTGATTGTACTGCTCATTAGAAGTATGCCCAAATATTAGTTTGCACATTTACTCAGCTCCTCAGATTCACCTCCCTGACGCTCTTGGTGCTATGAATACAACCTTGAAAAAGATCACACCAACACTGATTGCTGTGATTTTGATTTTGATCGATTACTTTCTTTTTCCTCTTCCTTTTATACATCCTCGTGCGGGATATATGCTGGCCTTTTTTGTAGCACTCTCCTACATGAATGATCGGATTTTGGAGTTTGGTGTAGACGGAAACCCTGAGCGTTTTCAGGTTTTATACTTCACTTCTATGATGCTTCGGATGGTATTTAGTGTGCTATTTATCTTTATTTTTCTGTGGTGGGGCCTAGCGCAAAAGCTTCTTTTTATCTTGAATTTCTTTATATTTTATTTCTTATACATAGTTTTTGAAATTTATTACTTGTTAGGTATCTTGCGCTCCAACGGAAAAGTAAAGCAAAAATTATGAAAAAATCTTGGCGTCGTTTCACCATCGACACTTCGAGCATTTCTTTAGTAATACTCCTTTTATTAAGCCCTTTGACAACTTTCGCCAGCGGTGGTGAGGGTGAATCTGAAGAGTTCAACCCGAGCGATATGATTCTCCACCACGTGGCTGACTCCTATGAATGGGAGTTTGCGATTATTGGCGATCAGCACATTACGCTACCCCTACCTGTAATCTTATATACAAACAATGGCTGGGATGTTTTTATGTCTTCTGAACTCCATCACGCTGAACATGTGGAAATGGAAAAGGAGGGAGAGACTGTGCATGTACAAAAGCTAGAGAGAGGAGACAATACCTACATTATTGACCACGGAGATATCCAACTGGAATCAGGAGGCACACTTTATGATTTCTCGATTACCAAGAACGTCTTCGCAATGTTTGTCAGCATCATTTTGATGGTAGTCATCTTTACCACCATCGCCCAGTCTTACAAGAAGAATCAAGGGAAAGCGCCCAGAGGTTTGCAATCATTCTTAGAGCCTATTATCGTGTTCGTAAGAGATGACATTGCCAAAGGAGCGATTGGCCCTAAGTACGAGCGATTCTTACCCTATTTGTTGACGGTGTTTTTCTACATCTGGATCAACAATATTTTAGGGCTTTTCCCCGGGGGAGCTAACCTGACGGGTAATATTGCCGTTACTTTGACGCTTGCCTTATTTACCTTTTTCATTACGCTTTTTAGTTCTAACAAGAATTACTGGAACCATATTTTTAATACACCTGGTGTGCCGTGGTGGCTCAAAACCGTGATTCCTATTATGCCTTTGGTAGAATTTATCGGGATTTTCACCAAGCCCTTTTCACTGATGGTTCGTTTGTTTGCTAATATCACAGCGGGACACATCATCATGTTGAGTCTTTTCAGTTTGATCTTTATTTTCAGCAATGTAGGCGGGGCGGTTGCTCCTCTGAGCGTGGCTTTTGCCGTAGCGATGACTTTTCTGGAGCTATTCGTGGCACTACTGCAAGCTTACGTGTTTACGTTGTTGTCGGCTCTTTATTTCGGGGGAGCAGTAGAAGAAGATCATCATTAATAAGTGCATTTATTTCCTAACTATAATTATATATTTCTATGTTACTAGATTTATTAAGTATTCTGCTCGCAGACATGGGTATGGGATTGGCTGGTGTTGGTGCTGGACTTGTTGCGCTAGGCGCAGGTCTAGGAATCGGTCAAATTGGTGGTCGTGCAATGGACGCGATTGCTCGTCAGCCCGAGTCTACGCCAAGAATTCAAGGAGTAATGATTATTGCTGCCGCTTTGATTGAGGGTGTAGCTCTCTTCGGGGTAGTAATTTGTCTGTTGGTAGCCATTAGCTAAGCAACCTACTCTTGTCTTCCAACCTATCCAGAGCTTGGCTTTGGATAGGTTATTTTGGAAATAAATATTTAACAGATTATTTTGTCAATTAATTTTCTAACCTCAAAGATATGTTTAGCCCCGATTTTGGCCTTATTTTCTGGCAAACTGTAACCTTTTTAATCGTATTGTTTCTTTTGTCCCGATACGCTTGGAAGCCCATTATCACGGCTTTGAGAGATCGGGAGCGTTCCATTGAAGATGCCCTCAAACAGGCGGAGAAAGCCAGAGAGGAAATGGAAAAGCTAAAGGCCAATAACGAAAAATTACTCGACGAGGCGCGTATTGAGCGCGATAAAATCCTGAAGTCCGCCCAAAAAGTGGCTGATGAGAATATAGAAAAATCGAAAGATAAGGCTACTGTCGAAGCCAATAAGTTGTTGGAAGATGCCCGGCGTACCATCGAGAATGAGAAAAATGCAGCCGTAGCTGAAATCAAAAAACAGGTAGCAGTGATGTCGGTAGAAATTGCGGAAACTTTGCTCAAGAAAGAGTTAGAAAATCCGGACAAGCAAAAGCAGTTGGCTGAGAACCTAATCAATGATATGAAAATCAATTAATGATCTATCTAATCCACTGCTGGTTTCATAAAAACAAAAACTTATGTCCGAAGAAAATGTGGCATTCCGATATGCCAAGCCCCTCTTAGAGCTATCCATAGAAAAAGGCACCGTAGATGAAGTCTACCAAGACATGGTACTGCTGAAAGAAACTTGTGATCAAAATCGAGAGCTGCTTGCCATCCTGAAAAACCCCGTAATACGAGGGTATAAAAAATTTAGCATCCTCAAGGCACTCTTTGAGAAAGAGTTCTCTCCCCTGACCCTCTCTATGATTGAAATCATGGCCCGTAAAAATCGGGAAAGCGTACTCTATGCCCTGAGTACAGAATTCAAGCGACTCTACAACGAACACAAAAATATCCAAGAAGTAACCTTAATCAGTTCTGTGGCCTTGTCTGACCCCCTCAAGGAAGAACTTAAAAAGAAACTGGAGAATGGCCTTAAGAAAACCATTCACCTGCAAGAAAAAATAAATCCTGAACTAATCGGTGGCTTTGTGGTGCAAATTGGAAGTAGTCAAATTGACAACTCCCTCAAAAATAGCCTGCAAAGACTCAAAATGAATTTTATACAACGAATCTATAACTAATATTGATATGACTGCAATCAGACCAGACGAGGTTTCTGCGATTCTGAGAGAGCAACTGTCTAACTTCAAGACAGAAGCAGAACTCGAAGAAGTAGGAACTGTCTTACAAATAGGAGATGGTGTAGCACGTATATATGGACTTACCAAAGCCCAAGCTGGTGAGCTAGTAGAGTTCGAAACTGGACTAAAAGGACTCGTACTGAACCTAGAAGAAGACAACGTGGGAATTGTACTCTTGGGAGATTCCACAGGCGTCAAAGAAGGAGATAACGTAAAAAGAACTAACGAAATTGCCTCCATCAAGGCCGGCGAAGGTATGGTCGGGCGGGTCGTCAATACCTTAGGAGAACCCGTGGACGGAAAAGGCCCCCTCAGTGGAGAGCTTTACGAAATGCCTCTCGAACGTAAAGCTCCCGGTGTAATTTATCGCCAGCCTGTAAACGAACCCTTGCAAACTGGAATCAAATCTATCGATTCCATGATCCCCATCGGAAGAGGGCAACGCGAACTAATCATCGGCGACCGCCAGACAGGTAAAACGGCCGTGGCCATTGATACCATTATCAATCAAAAAGAATTCTACGAAAGAGGAGAGCCCGTTTATTGTATCTACGTAGCGGTTGGACAAAAAGAAAGTACCGTGAAGCAGGTAGAAGCGGCCTTGACCAAAAATGGGGCTATGGATTACACGGTTATCGTATCTGCTCCTGCTTCCTATCCCGCTCCTATGCAGTTTTTTGCTCCCTTTACTGGGGCTGCCATTGGCGAATTCTTCCGTGATACAGGCCGTCCTGCTCTCGTGGTTTACGATGACCTCTCCAAGCAAGCCGTGGCCTACCGAGAAGTGTCGCTTCTGCTAAGAAGACCTCCCGGACGTGAAGCTTACCCTGGTGATGTATTCTATCTGCACAGCCGCTTGCTAGAGCGTGCCGCAAAGATCAATGCTTCCGACGAGGTAGCACAGCGTATGAATGATATTCCTGATTCTATCAAAGATAAAGTAAAAGGGGGAGGCTCTTTAACGGCACTGCCCATCATCGAGACGCAAGCCGGAGACGTATCTGCTTATATTCCTACCAATGTGATCTCAATTACGGATGGTCAGATTTTCTTGGAAACAAACCTCTTCAACTCAGGTATTCGTCCCGCTATTAACGTAGGTATATCCGTATCTCGGGTGGGCGGTTCGGCTCAGATCAAATCCATGAAAAAAGTAGCTGGAACTCTGAAGCTAGACCAAGCACAGTTCCGCGAGCTGGAGGCTTTCGCCAAATTCGGTTCCGATCTAGATGCTTCTACGCAATTGACGATTACTCGAGGCAGAATAAACCAAGAGATCTTGAAGCAACCTCAGTATTCTCCCATGACGGTGGAGAATCAGGTCGCAGTGATCACGGCTTCTACGGGAGGTTATTTTGATAAAGTGCCTCTGGACAAGGTCAAGGAAGCTGAAAAAGAACTTCTGATGGTGATGGATGCCGAACACAAGGATACCTTGAAAGCGCTACAATCTGGTAAAATCGGAGACGAGCAGAGAGAAATCATCAAGACCGTAGCACAAAATATCGCTAAGAAATATAACTAATAGTCATCTTTACCTGCCTCTCAGCCTGGGAGGTAGGTAAGCTTATTTGCTATTCAACTGGAAAATTCCTTGAAAGATGCCAAGTTTAAAAGAAGTTAGAAATCGAATCAGTTCGGTTAAATCCACTCAGCAAATCACCCGTGCCATGAAGATGGTAGCCGCGGCCAAGTTGCGTAGAGCACAGGACAAAATCATACAGATGCGTCCTTATACCGAAATGCTGACCTCTATTTTGAAAAATCTTTCGGCTAGTACCGCTGACGATGATATCCAAAGCGCGTACACCGAAGAACGCGCCCCAGAGAAAATCCTCATCATCGCTATTACCTCCGACCGTGGATTGTGTGGAGCTTTTAATAGTAATATCATCAAAGGTTCTATCGCGCACGCGGAAGCCAATTATCCCACGCAATTAGCCAACGGCCAAGTACATTTCTTGACCTTGGGTAAAAAAGGCTTTGAGGCTTTACAAAAAAGAGGCTATACCGTCAAGGGTGAATACATGGAGATTTTTCAAAACCTGAGTTTTGAAAAGGTAAAAGAAGCTGGTGATTTCGTGCTAAAATCTTTTGCCGATGAAGTTTACGATCGAGTGGATTTGGTTTATAATGAGTTTAAAAACGTGGCTACGCAAATCGTGCGAAAGCGCCCTTTCCTACCTATCGTAGATAGCGAAGAGGAGGAAAGCCAAGAAACAAAGACCTCGAATGTAGATTACCTCTTGGAGCCTTCTCGTGAAGAAATTATTCAAGAATTGATCCCCAAAACCTTAAAAATACAGCTTTACCGAGCCATCTTAGAATCGAATGCCTCCGAACACGGAGCGCGTATGACGGCGATGGACAGTGCTACCGACAATGCAGAGGAGCTTTTAAAACAGTTGAAATTAACTTATAACCGCTCTCGCCAAGCTGCGATTACCAAAGAAATCCTCGAGATCGTAGGAGGAGCCGAAGCACTCAAGGCTAGTCAATAATCAGAAAATTCGCATAAATTTCGTATCTTTAAAGCCCACTTTTAGTGGGCTTTGTTAGTTTGTTAGCAACTTAAGCGTTTTTTAAGCAGGTATTACATCAGGTTAAGCAACTAAGCCCATGGACGCAAATTCAAATTCTAACCCTAGTCCCAAAGAAAGTGCCTTGAAATTGCCCCAAGCACCTGGCATTTATAAATTCTATGATGAAGCTGACCAATTGCTCTATGTCGGTAAGGCCAAAGACCTCAAGAGTAGGGTGAGTAGTTATTTTAACCAGTCTGGCCAGCATAACCGTAAAACTCAAAGGCTCGTAGCGCAGATTGCCCGGATCGAGTTCACGGTGGTCAATACCGAGTTTGATGCCTTACTCTTAGAAAATAGCCTCATCAAAACTCACCAGCCCAAGTACAATATCTTACTCAAAGATGATAAAACTTACCCCTACATCTGTGTAACCCGTGAGCCATTTCCTAAGGTAATGGTAACCCGACGGATCGAGAAAGAGCAAGGGAGCTATTACGGCCCTTATACCAACTTGAAGGCGATGAATACCGTCTTAGAGTTAATTCGGGAGTTGTATACTATCCGTACTTGCCATTATCACCTGAGCCCAGAGAACATTCAAGCAGGCAAATTTAAAGTCTGTCTTGAGTATCATATCGGTAATTGCCTCGGGCCTTGTGAAGGGCTGCAGTCTGAAAAAGAATATCTCAAAGACATTGAGCAGGTGCACCAAATCCTGCGAGGAAATATCACTAGTGTACGCCATCATCTCAAGCACAAAATGCAGGAAATGGCCGAAGCTTTGGAGTTTGAACAAGCCGAGGATTACAAACAAAAGCTGAATCGCTTGGATTATTTCCAGAGTAAATCGCTGGTAGTCAGCCCCAAATTACAAGATATTGATGTGTTCGCTATTCTCTCCGATGAAAAAAGAGCCTATGTCAATTATCTTAAAATTAAAGATGGAGCCATTGTCCGTACTCGTAATACCGAAGTCAAGAAGAAATTAGACGAGCCCGATGAGGAGGTGCTGACGATGGTGGTCGTGGAGCTACGCAAAGAAATGGAAAGCGAAGCCAAGGAAATTATTAGCAATGTGGCCTTGGATAGTGAGATCATAGATACCATCAACATCATACCTAAGATTGGAGATAAGAAAAAGCTACTCGAGCTATCCCTCAAAAATGTACTTTTCTATCGCCGAGACTTGGAAAAAAAACGGGGGAATTACAAACCCAAAGACGAACCCGTACAGGCCGTGCAAGAACTACAGAAAGCACTGAGTATGAACAAGCCTCCCTTCCACATCGAGTGCTTTGATAATTCTAATATCCAAGGCTCTAATCCCGTGGCTTCTATGGTTTATTTTAAAAATGGCAAGCCTCTCAAAAAGGAGTATCGCCATTTTAACATTAAGACCGTCGTAGGCCCCGATGACTTTTCTTCCATGCGCGAGATCGTATTTCGTCGCTATCGTCGTCTTTTAGAAGAAGAGAAGGAATTACCAGATTTGATCGTCATAGATGGAGGCAAAGGACAACTAAGCTCTGCTTGTTCTGCCCTTAAAGAATTAGAAATTTATGGTAAAATCAAAATCATTGGGATTGCCAAGCGATTGGAAGAAATCTATCTACCCGAGGATGATATTCCCTTGCACATCAACAAAAAATCACTCGCCCTCAAGCTCATCCAAAGAGCCAGAGATGAAGCCCACCGTTTTGCAATTGAATTTCACCGTCTCAAGCGAAGCAAAAGTAGCCTCCATACCGAATTAGAAGATATCAAAGGCATTGGAGAATCTACCATTACGAAGCTCTTACGCCACTTCAAATCTCTCAGAAAAGTCAAAGCTAGCACCGAAACAGAATTAGCCGAAGTAGTGGGCCAAGCCAAAGCTAAAATCATCAAAGAAGGCTTGGAAGAATGACTTAGCTCGAAAAATAAATCGATTACTCTTTGAGCAATCGATTTACGAAATATGTATGTATAAACAGAAGCAATTACTGGATCGTAGAAGTGACCGTGATTCTAATCACTTCATTAGTAGGCGGATAAAGTGCAAAATTTGTAATTTCTTCAATGGTTCCGTCTTCTACTTCTCCGGTGTCGGGGCCACTTTGGCGTGGAGCCTGGTTCGCCCCTACCCCCGGAAATTCGTTGACCTCTGTACCGGCATCCCAGAGAGCTAACTGATTGGTTACGTCCCCGTTGATAGGCACACCATTGTTGAAAAGAGCAATCCCCTCAGGTTCAAAAGCGTAGAATAAGTCATTACTCTGGATAAACATCGTAGCCAGCGATAGAAATTCTCCCTCTGATGCTGTAAAGGTAAATTCATAACTACCCCCCGGGCCAATCGGGCCAGGACTAGCCGCCCCCACAGGCGTATTAAATGCCACTACACCGCTTACTCCATCTACCCCGTCTAGTGATGCTACCAAATTACTAGGGTCTCCATCTTCGGCGATTCCTTCAATTCCTAAACCAGCATCGGCCTGTCCTTCGGTAAAAAAGGTAACCGCATCGCTGTGCACCACGTAAGCGCCGGGTGATAGCGGGCTTACCAAACCACTATTATCTGCTAAAAAGGCTCCTAAGGTAGTAGCATCCCCGTCTTCGGCGATCGCTTCTAAGCCTTCTTCAGCATCCACTTCGCCTTCTGTAAACAAGGGCGTACCACTCTCGTGAACAACCCAAACTCCGGGAGAAAGCGGACTCATGGGCGTATCATTGTCTCCTGATACGTTTTCAAGTCTTACGGTAAACTCGGTTCCTCCATCGTTGGAAATGCTTACATTGATCAACTCATTTGCAGCCGGGTAGGTAAAACCATCGTTAACATCAGCAATCAAACGCACTGCTTCGCTCTCCTCAGTACCCACATCAGGCCCGCCTTGGCGAGGTGCCTGTGCATCACCTACACCAGGTTCTTGGTTTACCTCTGTTCCTGCATCCCAGATTTGGACTTGACTGGTCAAATCACCAGAGATAGGGTCGTTATTATTGTCATAGAGAGCAATCCCTTCATCATCAAATGCAAAGAATAAATCATTGGTCTGCACGTACATCGTAGCGAAAGAAAGTCGCTGCCCGGGTCGTGCATTGAAGGTGAATACATAGGCTTCTCCACCCACGGCCACACCCGGAGACGCCGTACCTTCGGGAGTATTAAAAACGTTGCTAGCAAAGAAATCAACAGGAATTGTTACATTCTCAATAGTAACCGTAAAACTGGCAGTGGTCGCTTCGGGAGGATTAACTTGTGTATCATCATCATCACAGGAGAATAGACTTAGTGCCAAAAGAGCTAATAAAAACAAACTGTTTTTCATCATCATGAAGATTTGGTTGTAGATTAAAGTTCAGTCTTGTTAGAGATTGATCTATCTTAGTGATAGACCAAGAAATCTCTAATTTCTAGCTCAAGTATAGCCAACAGAAGGGCTAAAAAAAGGTCTGCTCGGTGACAAAAGCCCATTTAGGCAAGAGTTTGACACGATAAACCTGTTTCACGAACGACGAATCACGCAGCAAATAAGAACAAGAAGGTAAAAGATGTCTTATGAAATGGAAGCGGTCTAAAGAGATAAATGGAGGCTTTTGACAGGGGATGTCAAGCCTCCAATATCCTTCAACCAGCTATGGAAAGAAAGACTTATATGAGCAGTAAATTAACCAGCCCTAAAAAAACTGCTCTCGTCTTGACACAAAGAAAGAAAGTTTTAGATAAACATCCAAATTTTTCCGATAGAAAAAATGTTTTTTTCTTTAAACAGCATTTACCAAGAAAATGAAGTAAAAAAGATAAAGCTCCTGAATGGTCAAAAATTTAGTCTTCGTAAGGGGCGAGATGCATTTTCATATTGGTACCATCAGTGAGCACCATTTTTTCTTGGGCAAGTTCAAGAATGCTAAGTTCTGTACGCTTACCGTTTTCCTCAATCGTGATTAGGGTCTTGCCCTCCTCACCTATCTCCCAATTAGCCTGTGTGGTATCTTGTTCAGGGCCAGAAGCTCCTGTTGCCATCATAATTTCACAAGTGAAATCAGATTTAAAATCTAGGTAGGAATTAGTGGCCATGTCATCGAGTTTTTTTTGTATCATCTCCTTTTGTTCGGGAGTGAGTGCCTCGAGTTGTTCTTGATTTAGCACTTCTATCTGTGCGATTTTCCACTTACGAGCAATTAGTTGTTCAGAATCTTGTGCCTTGGCGAAGGAACAAAAAAATGAGAAAACAACCATACTTAAACTCAGGTATTGAATAATTTTCATCATAGGATAATAAATAAAATAATAGAAATTCAAGGTACGTAAAAGAAAACGTACGTGCAATTAACGTTCACAAATGTGGAAAATTACACAGTGAACGCAAAGAAAGCCCAGATTTGAGCTACTGCTTAGATGGGTTTTACCTTTTTTAGGAAAATTTGATTTTTCTTATTCTTTGGGTCAGAATCACAGCCCTGCCAAAGTCCCTCGAGGGAAAAAGTTTGATTTATACGCAATAGGCTTAGTTCTGCTTCCTTGATACACCATTGATAGCGCGTAGGAATGTGCTGACGGATGATTTGAGTCTCGTGAAACTTGAGAACCTGTTGCTTGTAGGTTCCTTGAAAACTAATCAGACCATAGATATCAGGATAATTTTCGGAGCGGATGTAGGTGGTTCCCCATACTTTTTGCTTGCTTTGATAAATTTTCATTTCAAAGGGATATCTTGTATCCAAGGAACCTGCTTCTTGAAGCAAATAGCCCCGCCAGGTTCCGGCAATCCGATTCTCCTCTTCCACCCAAGCGGCTGGGGTTGAAGCCGAAAACACCAGATAGATGCCTATAAACCATCCTAGTAATTTCATAGTCTCAATGGAAGTTCACAAGCTTATATACAAAGTTGATGCTAATAAGATCACCCAGACTAAGGACGTAAGATCACTTTTTGTACACTTTGTTGCCCATCCGCTGTGCGTAGTTTGAATAAATAAGTCCCACTGGGATATGTATGCATTTCAATAGAAAATTTTTGGTGAGGAGGGACAAAATCTTCAATCAAAAGTTTTTTCCCATCTTTGGTATATACCTCAATTTCTAAGGGGCGCGGTGACTTGATGTAAATTACCTGCTCAGTAGGATTCGGGAAAATTTTGACCTGACTGGTAAAATCAAATTGCTCTTCTAATGACGTAATCTGGCTGCGATTTTCCCAAAGTGACAGCCCTCCTCCGTGTGTACCGACCATCAAGTCTAAACCCCCATCTTGATTCCAATCTACGCAAAGAGGATAGGTATTCAGGCCGAAATGATAGCTCCGAGGCTGATTTTCTAGCTCACTGTAAAAGAAATCTTCTTCTGGCAACCAAGTTTCTTCTAGACGAGAAAGAAAATCTGAATAGAATCGGATCCGTCCGCTACCGTCCCCGGTGAGTAAATCGAGCTGACCATCTTGATTCAAATCCACAATCCGAGGGCATAAGTTGCGTCGCAATGAGTTTTTTTCTAAACCTCCTAAAGTATCACTGATGAGCTGAAAATTAGGCTCAGACGATGTTCCTTCGTTTCGATAATAACTAAGATTCCCTAAACGTCCACCTGTAAATAAATCAAAATCGCCATCTTGGTCAATATCGTAGAGCAGTGGAAATGAACCCATGGGTAGGGGAAGCGCATACATCTGAAGATCGGTTTGATTATAAACCAATGCCTGCTGAGAATCTGCTTGATTCTCGAACCAATACAATTGGGTTTGCCCTTCTGAGGTGCCAACAAAGGCCAAATCCAATCGCTGATCTCCATTCAAATCCTGAAAAAAGGGTTTAAGATCGCTTAGTTTTTGGCTGGAAACCTGCAAATAATCTGCGTCTTGCACTACAAAACTCGGATTTTGAGCATTACCCACATTTTCTAACAGGATTAAGGTTGCCCAAAACTCATCTCCCTGCCGCTGTCCTCGATAGCCTATGACTAAATCTTGATCGCCATCTGCATCATAATCTGCCGCCGCCGGGAACACATCTTCTCCCCAATCCAGCATGGTATTTTGCAAAAAATCCTCTCTCTGAAACTGGAAATTAGGTGTGGGAGAATCGCTTTCATTTTGATAAAGCCAAGCCGAACGTGCGAAATCCACTTGATTTCCTTCATTGCTAAATACATTAGGACTGGCAATCAAGTCTTTACGACCGTCAAAATTAACATCTTCCCAAAAGACTGCTGGAAAAATAGGAAAATTAATCGCTTGGCTTTGAGGGAAGTCCGTGGAAAAACTTGTGAATTTCGCCTCTACATTACTTCCTTGATTGAGCATTTGAAAAATTTCTTGGCAGGAAACATCCCCTACTAATATATCTTTCATTTGATCACCATTGAGGTCTAATACGGTAATAGTAGAACCGACATGCAGGGTTCTTGCCGTTTCTGAGCTACCGCCACCGCCCGCCCCTCTGCCCGAGCCACAGGTGATTCCGAAGCTAAAATCGCCACAGGTTTGCCCTTCAAAAATACCGCCCCAGCACTTGGTCAAGCGCTTGTACGATAAATGCCCAGGCTCACCGTGATTCTCGACACTCATATTTTGATGATACTCTAGCATATTCCCCTGAATAAAGTCAAAGGTGATGATATCTAAATCTCCATCTTCGTCCAAATCTACGATCGCTGGAATATCGATAATATTAACTTGCAGATTGATTAATCCATTAAAGCCTTGCGTGCGGATTGGGTCAGCAGTAAGCTCCCAACGCAAGTAGTTTTCCTGAGGCGAATTCCGATAAACCTTGATTCCTAGCCCCGTATGAGCGAATAAATCTTTGTGTCCGTCGCCATCGTAATCACGCAAGAGCAGCCATCCATCAATTTTAGGGAATAGAAATTCATAACTAGGCGCATGTTGATAAGCCCACTTCCCCGCTCGGTTGACCGCCAGAAAGGTCGTGATTTTGCTAGCAGTACGATCAAAAACAACCAGATCGTCTACCTGATCTCGGTTCAAATCCATGGTAGAAAATTGAGGAGCATTCAAGCCACCTGCCCAAGGATTTTCTAAGACCTGGCCTTCGCTCGACATAGGTATGTCGGTCTTGGGTTGGAAGGAAAGGATTTGTGCTTGTACGGTGAGAAAACTCCCAGATAGAAGGAAGATGAAGACGCAGCGTTTCATAAGATTGAAAATTAATTTGGAGAAGAAAAAAATCGCTTGATTAAGTGATTTTACAAGAAAAGAACACTGAGTAAAGATAATAGCTAAGCTTCAAATCTAACTAAGTAAGGCCATAAAAAATCCCAAACCCTAGAAGGGCTTGGGATTTTTTCTAATCTTTTCGTTTCGTTTTATTGAATGGCTTTGACTGCCTCGAGTGGGTTAATCATTTTACCAGTGAGCTTGGTATCATTGGTTTCATACCCCGTCTTGGTCAAGATTTGATAAGCTTCTTTGGTATCCATTTTAGGGCGGAAAGCTTTCATAATCCCTAAAAGTCCAGCTACGTAAGGCGTAGCCATAGAAGTTCCACTGTAAGCCGCATATTTGTTGCCGGGTACAGTAGAGAGAATATCTACCCCAGGAGCAGCAACGCCCATTTGAAGGCTGTTGATGGTATTAGAAAACTTGGCTTTGTTCAGCTCACTATCCACGGCAGACACGGCAATTACCCCTTTACAACTGGCGGGAACATAGTCTTTTGCGTCTTTGTTGCTATTCCCAGCGGCTACCACCACGATGGCTCCTGCTTTGTTGGCATACTTTACTGCCTCTTCGTAGGCACGGCGTGCGTTTCCACGGGCAGGCCCGCCCAAAGACATAGAGATCACATCGGCTCCTTGATCCGCCGCCTCGATCATTCCTCTGACAATATCGTCTTGAGTTCCCCATCCGTAATCACTCAATACTTTAATACTCGTAACTTTTACGAATTGGTCATTCAGAGCAAGAGAAGCCACACCCAGTCCGTTATTAGAAACTGAGGCAGCGATCCCCGCGCAGTGTGTTCCGTGGGTTTGCTTATCCCGGTCGTAGCTACCACGCGTACTTACGTAATTACCTTGCAAATCTTCGTGCTTACCCTCAACGCCTGTATCTAGGATGGCGATTTTTACTTTTTTCTTGGGCTTCTTGGATTGTTTGCGTAAGAAATCATAATATGCGGCCACTTCCATTTTTTCAAAAGCCCACATTTTGTTTAGGTAAGGATCATCAGTACCATAGTCGAGGGGTTTGTTGATGGTATAAGTCGGTACGGTTTCTATGGGGCTCAATTTCACGATTTCGTTCTCCTCTGCCCAATCAATCGTACCACTTCCATAGAGTACATCTATAATTTTCTCGATCTTGTACTTACTGTCTTTGGGAATATCCAGCAAATAATAATCATCTAGCTCTGAGTACTCCTCGTGTGCTAGGTTAGGGAATGCCTTGCTTAGTTTGATATCATAAGGTTTCAAAGTAGCTTGAAGTAAGCCTACCAAATCCTTGCTTTTAATATCTACCAATAGCTCACCATCTGGGTCAAGCTCGGCGTTATTGTAAGAAATTTCCTGTTCGGTTTGAGGCTCAGCTGGGAAGAAATATTTGTCAACAGTTTCTGGAACAAAATTAGAATAGATCATGTAGCCAGCCAATCCGATTCCGACCGCTGAAAGGTAAAAGGCTCGAGTACTCTTTAGATTGTTGGCGAGTAAGAAAACCATGACAAAGGCGGTCAATTCTCCTGGAAGCATCACTAGGAGCTTGTAATAGAAGCTAAAGTCGGTCATAAAAATAGTGACCGCATGTACCACAGAAGCCCCCCAAAAGCTGATATTAGGTAGGATGGTACTTTCGTCTTTGTAGATTCTATAAAAAAACCAGACGATAGAAAGGAGAGCCACAATGAACGTGACTGGATATAAATAAGCTAGCATAATATTTTCTTTTTTAAATAGAACGAAAAGATTGTTTAAATTAGTAAAAAAAAGCCAGACAAAAAAGTTTATTCACCCAATAAAAATTAATTCTTGTTGAATTTCTTCTTGAAATAGTCATAGGCTCCGTTGATGCGCCGAGAGAGTTTTTCGGCATATTCTTTCTGGCTAGAATCTACATAGCGATCGGGATGATATTTTTTCATGGCCTTACGATAAGCATCTCGAATCTCTTCAAAAGTAGCACCAGGTTTAATCTCTAAGGTTTCATAATGTTTCTTCTCTTCTTCAGTCTGACTGCTCTGATTGCCTTGGCTCCCAGATTGTGATTGGTTGCCTCCATAGCGGTATTTGCTATATTTACGATGGCTCCAATTGCCTGTGCCTTTACCGTATTTTTTTTCGGTTTCTCTGGCCCAATCATCGTATTTCTGGAAATAAGCATCAAATTTGTCGAAGGGGCTATCAGATTTAGGCTCGTATTTATATTTATATTTCTGATAGCTTTGATAAGGATCTTCCTTGTATTCTGCATACGCCTGACGAAATTTTACACGCTCTTCGGCGTTAAGTTCTAGTTCGTCCATCAAAGTTTCTAAGTCTATATTGCTACGATTATTCAGGTCAAATCCTCCTAAAAGCCGTTTTACGGAAGGATCTTCAATAATAGCCTGAAAAATTTCAATCAACATTTTCGTGATCATGGGTAGTAAACGGAATGGTGATAGTAGTTAGATAATTTGATGGCTTTTGATCTCAATCGCGGTACCCCACATGAAGACAGACATCTGCTCTTCTGCTTCTTCTGCTTCTACTGCTACTTGCAGCCCTTCTTTTTGTAGTTCTTTTGGCATATTGACAGGACGCCATTCTTGTCCGTCTTGCCCGATAATACCCCAAAAACCAGGGCCTAATGATTGATGAGTGACTTTTCCTTTGATTTTCATAAACTTAATGAGAATAAGTGCTTGTATTTATAAACGTTTAATAGAAGCCGAAGTTCAACCCCAGAATTTCAGCCTTGTAAACTTAATATTAAGTGAAATATTCAGGATAAGCAAGGTTTCTATCAGATTCTGAACTCACTTGCGAATCCCTTTTTTGGGGATAGGACGATCCATCACCTGAAAAATTTTAATAGACACGAGAGACCATTTAGATAGAACTGAGAAATTCCATCACAAAAAAAGTTTGCAAATCTTCTCCCCTCCCGAAGCCTTCTAGCTCAAAAACATGATAACGACCATTGGCCATAATCCCGGCCGCCACCTGTGGACGGATCGGCACGTAACCCGCGCAACGCGCCAGCCAATCTTCCCCTGAATAATTATTGAGTGCCGAGTAGATTTCGGTTAATTCCTGCAGCCATTGATCCCGATATTCTTCTTTTTTCAAATCAAAGGGGCTGCAGTGTTGGTAATAAAATAGAATGTCTTGGGGTATTTTAGTAGGGCAATTTGCCTGAATAAAAGCCAAATCTTCTGCGCTCGTGCTTCCTTGGGAGATAAATTTTTTGCCAGCGATCTTTTCGGTATCGTCAAGCCATTGGATAAAAGCCGAATTCAGAATAGGAGGCGGAAGCAAGTACTTGCCTTTTTTTCTATCCCACTCTTTAAAGTTTTCGTAGCCTAAAAAAAGTACCAATAAACACACGATATTTCCCCGAGCATCTCTGGCGATGGCGAGCGAGGTTTCTTGTTTGCGATATCCAGACTGCACAGCAATCAGGTTGTATTTAGGCTGATGTTCTAATTTAACATCAGCAAAACTAGGATTCCTTTTAAGGACTTTTCTCAAACTTTCTGGCTCGATATATACTTTAGCTTTTTGATATTTCTGGAAAAAACCAATAGTTTGTTCATCTACCACGCAAGTAAGCAAGGAAGAAGGGCTAAAGGCTGGACTCAGATGCTTAGTAGCAATCATCTCCCATTGAGCGATAGGGTTAGGATTGAATTGAATTCTAAGTGCGCCCACTTGATAGCTCGGCCCTCGGGCATCGTACAGATAGCTTAGACTCACCGGAAATCTCCCCTTGGGAAAAGAAACAGGAAGAGGAGCTTGGTCTAGACTAACTTCGGGGTCAGCCAATACAATTTGTCCACTGATAGAGTGATATTGGGCAATCTCTCTGACTTTAATCCAATGAACTAGCTGACTGTTTTCAGATTGATAAAATTGATTGTCGCTAAAAATTCTTTCGTATAATTCCTGATTCATCATGAGCCTTATTATATTTCAGAAGAAAAGATGAAAACCTTAGCTAGCAGTTCCTCAAACCTGTTGGTATTTTCCGAGAAAATAATCATTCACGAAGTTTCTTTCAGGAGCACAGGTCGGCAGCTTAGTTAAGATTTCTGCCCATTAAAAACATTCCGAGTAAAAGATTAAATAATCTATGTTTTATATCGCTGATTTACACGTGCATTCTCATTATTCGCGTGCTACCAGTAAAAACCTCAATCTGGAGTCCCTCTATCAATGGGCACGAATCAAAGGAATTCAGGTCGTGGGCACCGGAGATTTTACACACCCGCTTTGGTTTAAAGAGCTTCAGGAAAAGTTAGAGCCAGATGGCTACGGCTTTTATCGGTTGAAGAATCCACCCGCTGACCCTTACTGGCCCGGAATGAAATGCAAAGAGGATGAAGTCAGATTTTGCCTCAGTACCGAAATCAGCTCAATTTATAAAAAAGGAGACAAGGTCCGCAAAAATCATAATTTGCTCTATGCTCCCAATCTAGAAACAGTTGCTAAATTAAATGCCCGTTTGGCCACCATTGGTAACCTCAAGTCTGACGGTAGACCCATTCTGGGCTTACCCTCGAGAGATTTGCTGGAAATCGCTCTCGAGATTTCCGAAGAACTTTATTTCATACCCGCGCATATCTGGACTCCGTGGTTTTCTACGTTTGGTTCCAAGTCTGGTTACGACCAATTAGAAGAATGTTTCGAGGATTTGACCGAATACATCTTTGCCCTAGAAACGGGGCTCTCCTCTGACCCCGAAATGAACTGGCAGTGGAGTGCCTTAGATCGATACACTTTAGTTTCTAATTCGGATGCCCATTCGCCTCAAAAATTAGGGAGAGAAGCCAACTTATTCGATACTGAAAGAAGCTATCAAGGAATGTTTGAGGCCATCAAATCCCAGAAAGGCTTTTTAGGCACTTACGAATTTTTCCCCGAAGAAGGAAAATACCACCTGGATGGACATCGTAAATGTGGTGTCGTGCTCGACCCGCAGGATAGTTTACAGTATCAAGGGCTTTGCCCAGCGTGCGGTAAACCGTTGACCTTGGGCGTATTGCATCGAGTACAAAAACTAGCCGATCGTTCACAGCCCGAAAGACCCACGAAGGCTGCCGATTTCCATTACATCGTTCCGCTACCCGAAGTGATCAGCGAGATCAAAGGCATTGGCCCAAATAGTAAGGGCGTGCTCCAAAATTACCAGCAATTGATTTCTGCCTTTGGCAATGAATTTTCACTCCTTAGAGAAGTACCCATCGAGGATATCGAGAAGCAATTTGGCATCCTCACCGCCGAAGCCATCCGACGCATTCGCAGCGAAGAAGTCAGGCCTATTTCTGGCTATGATGGCCAGTACGGGGTGATTCAAATCTTTGAAGAAGGAGAAATGGATAAACTTGCCGGACAATTGCATTTTTTTCAAAAGCCCTCTCCATCAAAGAAGGAGAAAAATGAAAAATATGCTTCTTTCAAAAAACAATTAGCCAAACTAGAAACAGAAAATCAATCCTCATTCATCCCAACCCTCAACCCCGCCCAAGCCGCCGTACTAGCTACCCAAGAGGGGGCTACTCTGGTAAAAGCAGGGCCTGGCACTGGAAAAACACGTACGCTTATTGAATGGATCAAAAAACTGGTCGAGGACAAAAAAGCAAAACCCTCCGAAATTTTAGCCATTACCTTCACCCAAAAAGCCGCTCAGGAGATGCAACAACGCCTCCGAAATGCATTAGGAGATGGCCTTCGCACCATCCAAATTGGCACTTTTCACGCCATTGCCTATGCTTGGTTGAAAGAACGCTTCCCCCAATTAGAAACCATTTACGACCAGCGCGGCCGCCAAATAATCTTAGAAATCCTTTTTCCAGAGGCCAAGAAAAAACAAATCCAAGCCTTTTCGCAAGCCTTGGAACACTATTGGGAGCAAGAACGAGTCAGCGAAGATCAGGAAGTCCAGCGAATGATGCAGCAGTATCAGGATTACCTCCAAGCACATCAGGCTCTGGATCTGTCGGCGATTATTGCGCGTTTGCTTCAGCTCTGGGAAAAAGAACCTACTTGGCTGGAAAAAGCCCGTCAAAACTGTCAATACGTAGCCGTAGATGAACTACAAGACATCAATCGGCAGCAATATCGATTTTTGGAAATGCTGAGTCAAGGTAAAAATATACTGGCCATTGGCGACCCTGACCAAGCGATTTATGGTTTTCGGGGTGGGGAAGTGCGTTTGTTTTTCCAGTTTGAAAAAGATTTTCAAGCCCAAGTATTGTCTCTAGAGCAAAACTATCGCTCTTCCCAAAACATTGTAGAAGCCGCACGGCATCTCATCAAGCACAATCAAGTCAGTAGTGAACTGCATCTTTTTACCGAGCGTGAGGCCGAAGCGAAAATCAAACTCTTTCGTGCCGAACACGAAACCATGGAGGCCAAATACATCGTCAGCCAAATTGAGCAATATATCGGTGGCTTAGACAACCTGACCACGGGTGTAAATCAAGGTGAAAGCGATCTTTCTTTCTCCGATATAGCGATTTTGTTTCGGCAAAGGTCGGTGCTTCCCGCCATTACGGAGCAACTACGGAAGGGAGGCATTCCTTTTCATCTGGGAGCGGGCAATTCTCCTCTACAAGAAGCTCCTTTCTCGAGAATCACAGATATGATACACCTGTATCTGAACCCACAGGATGCCGTAGCCCTTTATGCTTTGTTGAAAAACACCTTGGAATGGCCGGAGGCAACGGTACGGAAGCTTTTACCACGTATAAAATCTGCACAAACTGCCTTGGCACCCGCATGGTCTCTCGAGTTAAATCAAGATCAACAACAAGCTTGGACAGACTGGCAAAAGTTTTATACCTCACTGCCCAATTTTTTTCAAAATCAGGGCGTGCTGGGAGCCGTGCAAAAAATATTTGAGCAGTATATTCCTGATAATCATTTAGATACTATTCAATTAGCTACCAAGGAGATCATCTTGGAACTTGCCCGAGAAGCACAGGCCGATCCCGAAGATTTTCTACAAAAGCTCACCCTTGATGCTTACACAGATACGGGCCGTTTCAAGACGGAGGGCGTACATTTACTCACGTTTCACGCCGCCAAAGGGCTTGAATTTCCCGTGGTATTCGTCATGGGAGCCGAAGAAGGTATCACGCCTTCTCACCGCTCAGACGTAGAAGTAGAAGAAGAGCGCAGATTATTTTATGTAGCTTTGACCCGTGCCGAGCAACATTTGCAAATTACCCACGCCAGCCGTCGCAAAATATTTGGTCAAGAGCAAATTCAACATGTCTCTCGCTTTATCGGAGAAATTCCAATGCATTTGATCGAGACCGTAGCCGTTAGAAAACGCAAACCCACCAAGAAAAAGCCTGATCCTAATCAAGACCAGCTCCCTCTCTTTTAGCGAGATCAAAGTAATTTACTTTGTAGAAAAGCTTGTAAGTTAGGGGATTGTACTCTATCTTAGATCATGATGCAGGCTATCTTATCGCTGTCAGTTTCGGCTGAGAGAGGAAAGTCCGGGCAACGCAGAGCGTCATACTTCCTAACGGGAAGGCATTGCTTTGGCGACGAAGTAATGACAGATAGTGCCACAGAAAACATACCGCCGGAGTTTTTAGCGTGTTTCTCATGAGTTTCCTATGCATCAGGTGAGGATGGCAGCACCTCCTGTAATCGTCTGATGAATAATTTGTTTAGTAACGGAATTACGCTAAAAACTCCGGTAAGGGTGAAAAGGTGAGGTAAGAGCTCACCGCCTGCTTGGTGACAAGCAGGGCAGGGTAAACCTTATGAGTTGAAAGGCCAAATAGGCTAGTGCTCGAGGGCGGCTCGTCCGATGCTAGTGGGTAGGCTGATTGAGCTTTTCCGTGAGGAAGAGCCTAGATAAATGATAAGAACCTTGTCTCAGGGCAAGGAACAGAACCCGGCTTATCGGCTTGCATCATATTTTTTTGTATAAATGTTTCAAAATTCCACTATATTTGAACAAAGCTTGCAAGAGAATTTGAATTTTTATTCATACTTTTTGCTTAGAATCTCGTAACATAATTAATAAGCAAAATTGACACGTACTTAGATCATGGCAAAAATTCTCATAATTGATGACGAAAAAAGTATCCGTTATACCCTCAGAGATATCCTAGAATATGAAAAGTACGAGGTAGAAGAGGCGCAAGATGGAGAAGAAGGCTACGATATGCTCAAAAAGAATAATTATGATGTAGCCCTATGTGATATAAAAATGCCCAAAATGGACGGAATTGAGGTGCTAGAGAAGGCAGGAGAACTCGGGAAGGAAACTCAATTCATCATGATCTCTGCCCACGGAACCATCAAAACCGCCGTAGAAGCCACCAAAAAAGGAGCTTTTGATTTTATCCAAAAACCACCCGATCTGAATCGCCTCCTTCTGTGTGTGCGCAATGCCTTAGATAAATCTAATCTGGTAACCGAAACCAAAATCCTTCGCAAAAAAGTCTCTAAAACCTTTGATATCGTAGGGGAATCTGAGGCGATCATGCGCGTCAAAGAAGATATAGAAAAAGTAGCCCCTACCGACGCCAGAGTCCTTATCACAGGTCCCAATGGCTCAGGTAAAGAATTGGTTTGTAAGTGGCTACACGCCAAAAGTAATCGCTCTGGTAAGACGCTCGTAGAAGTAAACTGCGCCGCGATTCCCAGCGAACTGATCGAGTCAGAGCTTTTTGGACACGAGAAAGGTTCCTTTACCTCGGCCATCAAGCAGCGCATCGGAAAGTTTGAACAAGCCAACGGTGGTACCCTTTTCTTGGATGAAATCGGGGACATGAGCCTCTCTGCTCAGGCAAAAGTGCTCCGTGCTTTGCAAGAAGGTAAAATCACGCGTGTGGGAGGCGATAAGGAAATCAGTGTGGATGTGCGTGTCATTGCCGCTACCAATAAAAACCTCCGCAAGGAAATCGAGAAAAATAAATTCCGTGAGGATTTGTACCATCGCATCGGCGTGATTTTGATTCACGTACCACCGCTCAACGAACGTCCCGAAGATATTCCCTTACTCATTGATAAATTTCTGGGGGATATCGCCGAGGAATACGGTGCGGCCAAAAAAGAAATTGAAGACAAAGCCATCACCTATCTCCAAAAACTCTCCTGGACAGGAAATATCCGTGAACTGCGCAACGTTGTAGAACGCCTGGTGATTATGAGCGACGATATGATCACCGAAGAGGATGCCCATATCTACACGAGTGTAGGCAGATAAATTCACGACAAATTGTAGATTACAAATTATTTTATTGATCTATTTAAGCCTCAGTTTGTAATCTGCAATTTGATATTCACACCCCGTACACGGCAAAATACAGGAGCCTAATTCCAAAAATCATTAAGCCTACCCCCGCTACTCGGTCAATGGTACTGATCACGCTTGCCGTGAGATACTTGGTAATCAGATTAGCCACGTAAGCCTTGAGCAAATCAGTAGAAAGAACCGTAATCATGGTGCCTACGAAAAAAAGCAAATGCTGTTGGGAAGTATAATCCTGAGAGACAGTCAACCAACTCACTACCCCTAGCCAGAAAAAGTAAACCATGGGATTGAGTAGATTGAGCAGCATGCCTTCTAAAATGAAACGGATACCTTTGATTTTACGAACTGGGCGCTGCGGTAGAAATTTTTTGGAAGAATTGGATTTGATGAAAGGAACTACACCAAAAGCCAACATCATGAATCCTCCGGCAAATCCGAGCAAAGTTTGAAAATCTGTGCTTTCCGTAAAACGTGAAACACCAAAATAAACAGTTGCGGCCGCTATAGAATCACTCACCGAAACGCCAATAGCCAAGTATGCGCCCGACTCAAAGCCTTTGTCAATGCTCGTGCGAATGAGTGCAAAGAAAACAGGACCAATCAGCATGGCAAGTACCAAACCATATAAAACTCCCTGAGAGAATACAACGATCATGAGAACTGAAAGGGGTTTCAGATGAAGTCAAATCGCTAATTTAAAGCAGGATTGTGACGAATAAAATTAAGCCAGTCTTCATGTTGTTCCCTTTTCAAGACCCTTGGAAATTTATTTTGCCCACCTACCTTTCCTTTTTGTTCCATCCATTGGTAGAATGTTTCGGAAGGGAGCGTTTTTACAAATATTTCTTTCAATGCCGCTGCTCTTTCTACCCGATAATCATCGTTTAATATTTTAAGCTTTTCGTCCAATTTTTGGCAAAATAATTCATCATCTACCGCATCATTGGTGCCTACATACCATTGATGAGCAAACAGCGTATCGTGCGGGATGCCCACCACCGTGAACTCCTTTACGTTGACATTCAAATCATCAGAAACGAGCTCAATGGCTTTATTCATATTATCTACCGAAAGATGCTCTCCACACAGGCTCAAAAAATGCTTGGTGCGCCCCGTGATAATGATTTCTGAGCGTTCCTTAGAAGTAAAACGAATCGTATCGCCAATCAGGTAACGCCAAGCACCCGCACAAGTAGAAAGCAGAAGCGCGTAGTCTTTATTTTCTTCTACCTCATCAATCATTAGTGTCTCCGCTTCGGGCTTTAACTGTCCTTGAGCATCAAAATTCTTTTCGTTGAAGGGGACAAATTCATGGAAAATACCATTGTTGAGCACCAAACGCATATCTCGTTCGGGGTGTGATTGAAAAGCGATAAAGCCTTCAGAGGCCAAGTAAGTCTCGATATAGGTAATGGGGCGAGCCAGTAATTTTTCAAAACCTTTTTTGTAAGGCTCAAAAGACACACCTCCGTGGGTATAAACCATCAAATTAGGCCAGATATCGTGGATCGTTTCTACTTGATGATGCTCAATAATGCGCTCCATCATAATTTGAATCCAAGCCGGCACCCCCACCACGAAGCCAATGTCCCATTTGGGTGCCTTAAGGGTGATTTCGTGTAATTTGCTATCCCAATCGGCAGTTTTGGCAATTTTCTTTCCGGGCTTATAAAAATGTTGAAACCAAAAAGGAAGCTGGCTGGCCGTAATCCCGCTCAAATCGCCCTCGAAGTAAGTGCCCCGACGGTTCAGGTGGGTACTTCCTCCCAGCATCAGCATGCCCTTGCCGTAGAGCTTGCCCGGCAAGTCCTTGTAATTAGAAAGGGATAAAATCTGTCGAATACTGGTTTTTTGAATGGCCTTGACCATATCTCTCGTCACTGGAATGTATTTACTGGCTGCTTCCGAGGTGCCCGAACTGAGGGCAAAGTAATCTACACTACCCGGCCAAGCTACATTTTTTCGGCCTTCTTGCGCCAAGTGCCACCATTGCTCATAAATTTTATTATAATCAAAAAGTGGTACTGAAGCCTGATATTGACGGTAAAATTCCTTCTCATCTGCATTTTCCTGAAAAGACTTCAAAATTTTCTCAAAGTCGTGGGCTTGCCCCAATTCCGTGTGTCGGGCTGCCCAAAGCAGGTGATGCAATTGTTTTTTCTGTAAGCGGAAGGAACTTTTGCGATCCTGTTCAATACTATTTCTGAGCTTAATGCCCTGTTTAAGTAATCTACCTAGAATTGGCATGAATTCATAGATTTGATCCAAAAAACTCTTAATCTAAAAGCACTCTTTACAAAGTAAGGGATAATTGTGTGAATTGTAAGTAAAATTGTCCCTAATTTGAAACTTTTGCCCTTGCTGCTTTCTTAAAAAGGTAGTTGAGATTTATTTTTGAAAACGGAAAGATGACGGATACACAAAGTAATTTGCAGGCTTTTTTAGAAAAACTCAAGGGTAATTCGGTACAATTGGTAGCCGTGAGCAAAACCAAACCCGAGGCACAACTCATGGAAGCCTACGAAGTGGGCTGGCGAGATTTTGGTGAAAACAAAGTCCAGGAAATGACCGCCAAGTACGAAGCTCTCCCCCAAGATATTCGTTGGCATTTGATCGGCACTTTGCAAACCAATAAAATCAAGTATATCGCCCCTTACGTGTATCTGATTCATTCGGTAGACCGCCTCAAAGTCCTCAAAGAAATTGATAAGCGAGCCGAACAAAACGAGCGCATCATCAACTGCCTGCTCCAGATTCATATCGCAGACGAAGAAACCAAATCGGGCTTTGACTACGCCGAGGCGGAGCAATTACTCAAATCCGAAGAGCTTCTTCAATACCAACACGTGAAAATCATCGGCCTCATGGGCATGGCCACCAATACAGACAACATGGAGCAAGTCCGCCGAGAGTTCCGCGGTCTGAAGCAGTTCTACGACCGAATGCAAGCCGAAATACAACAACCCAATGTCGCCTTTTCGGAGCTATCCATGGGCATGAGTGGGGATTACGAAATTGCCATCGAGGAAGGAAGCACTATGATTCGCGTGGGCAGTGCGATCTTTGGAGCGAGGAATTATGATTAGGATGTAAATTACTTCCTATTTTGATGAGTTTGGAAAAACAAGCTGGCGCGCGTTTGCAACGCGTGCCTTTTCTTCGGTTCATTTGCCATGAAAATGGGAGCGGGAGCGACAAAAACGGTGGCAGAGCTGGAAGCTCGGGTAAGATGGAACCCAACCCAGCGGCACGCGTTACAAACGCGCGCCAGTTTGGGCAAGCCTCCTTTACTTGCACCAATGCTCAACATAAAATTCCTAAAAATATCCAATATGAGACTATTTGTGTTCTGGCTATGCATATGCAGTGGCCTTCTCGCTTGCGAAAGCTCCAAAAATGTTTTCTACGAAGCAGAAAGAGAAGTAGGCTATGATAACGGAGGTAAGTATGTAATCACCCGCTTCAAAAATCCATCACTGGGTGATAGTGCCGTGATTTTTGGGACTCATCGCTGGCTAGAAACAGGTGATTACTTATATGGCGTGAAACTAAAAATTAACCAAGAAGAAGCAAGGATATCAGAATCCTATGTTCATCGCCACAAACTATTCAAAGGTAAATATCGCCTCAAGGCTCTATATGTTTCTTATAGGGATATAGTTATTCCAGAAATAAAGCTAAATCACGGGGACTCCATAAGAATAGACTTTTACCTGACCGAAGCTGATATTAAGCTTCGAGATTAATCCTCTTACTGGTGCAAGCCAAAGGAAGCTCGTACCAGTGCTTAGTATAAAATTCCTAAAAATATCCAATATGAGACTATTTATTTTCTGGCTATGTATATGCAGTGGCCTTCTCGCTTGCGAAAGCTCCAAAAATGTTTTCTACGAAGCAGAAAGAGAAGTAGGCTATGATAACGGAGGTAAGTATGTAATCACCCGCTTCAAAAATCCATCACTGGGTGATAGTGCCGTGATTTTTGGAGCTTTCAGCGATATTGAAAAAAAAGACGATTATTTCTACGGAGTAAGGATCTGGATTGATAATCAATACTTATCTTCTCTCAGAGAACCTGCTTACCATTACAAGGAGAAACTGATAGCAGGCTCCCACCAGATAAAAGCCTTCTATATCTCTTACGAGTCAATAGAAATTAAAAATCTAGAATTAAACCCAGGTGACTCGGTCAGGATTGATTTTTATCTGAAGGAACTAGATTCCCACTATCACTAATTACTTACTGGTGCAAGCCAAACAAGCTTGCACCAGTGCTTAGTATAAAATTCCTAAAAATATCCAATATGAGACTATTTGTGTTCTGGCTATGCATATGCAGTGGCCTTCTCGCTTGCGAAAGCTCCAAAAATGTTTTCTACGAAGCAGAAAGAGAAGTAGGCTATGATAACGGAGGTAAGTATGTAATCACCCGCTTCAAAAATCCATCACTGGGTGATAGTGCCGTGATTTTTGGAGAGTATCACGATATAGATGATCCAGACTATGAACTTTGGGGAGGAGCGATGTTAATTGATAATCAGCAGGGAACAATTTCAGATTCATACACTTATCGGTTTAAGTTAGTTTCTGGACTACATCGCCTTAAAGTTGTGTATATATCATACGAATCTGTAGTATTACCAGATCTGGAATTAAGCCCAGATGACTCGGTCAGGATTGATTTTTATCTTAAAGAAGGAGATTACCCACTTCACTGATTAATTAGGCGCTGGTGCAAGCCAAACAAGCTTGCACCAGTGCTTAGCATAAAATTCCTAAAAATATCCAATATGAGACTATTTGTGTTCTGGCTATGCATATGCAGTGGCCTTCTCGCTTGCGAAAGCTCCAAAAATGTTTTCTACGAAGCAGAAAGAGAAGTAGGCTATGATAACGGAGGTAAGTATGTAATCACCCGCTTCAAAAATCCATCACTGGGTGATAGTGCCGTGATTTTTGGAGAATACCGAGATATAGATGATCCAGACTATGAACTTTGGGGTTGTGGGATGTCGATCAATAATCAAGAATGGAGATGGTCAGCAGATTCATATATCTATCAATATAGATTGTCTTCAGGATTGCACCGATTGCGTGTTAGTCTCATTTCTTACGAATCCGTAACCATAAATGACTTAGAGCTAAACCCAGGCGACTCGGTCAGGATTGATTTTTATCTTAAAGAAGGAGATTACCCACTTCATTGATTAGCCAAGCTGGCGCGCGTTTGCAACGCGTGCCTTTTCTTAGGTTCATTTGCCATGAA
>CAZKBP010000038.1:0-54824 GCA_964551015.1 uncultured Cytophagaceae bacterium
CTTATGACCCCCCCATGCGCGCCTTTTCTACCCCCCTATTCTGTGTTTGTGGTAGGGAGGGTTAGTTGGGTGATTGGGGGTGGGGGTAGCAAGGGGGGGTAAAGCGTTTTTAGCACTGAACTGCACACGACAAAAGACGTTCATATAGATGGTTTAGTTGCGATTTGTCGGGGAACCTACAGTGTACACACATTTTGTCACCCTGAAAGGGTCTTGTTTGAAGAACCACCCGCTGGCTAAATGAGTACGCAAGTTTGGGGACTTGCCACTATCAATTACCACGAGTGATCGCTCGCGCTCGAAACTTGCGGTAGTGGGGGACAAGAACCACGAGAATGGCAAAGCTAAGCTCGTATGAATCAAACTAAATATGGAGTCTAAAAAATTGTTGATTGGAGACAAAGAATGGTACTGGGTTACAGTCATTGCTCAGGAAGAGATAGAGCGTTTTCGGGAAGCACATACCTTGGAAGAATATACACTAGCCCCAGAGGAAAATCCTTTTCCTAATCTGAATGTGAAAGTATATCGCATAGACCAACAGGACTGGTTGCACTGGTATGCAGAGGGAGATAGCTATTGGTATCAAGACTCTGACTATTCGGCCATCTGGCAGTATTATCAACGAATGAAGGAAGCAGCGGAAATGACTGATTTGCCTGAGCCTGACAACCAGAATTTTATAGGTCAGGTTGATGCGCTGGTCAATGAGCTATCTACCCTCTTGGAAGTCGCTCCGGCACAGCTAGATAAGACTCCAGAAAGCTTTCATCTACTCGACCAAAAAATAAGAGAATTTCTACCTACGGGAGAATTCAACTCTGTGCTAGTAAACCCTGTAATAGCCTATTACGGGGAAGCCCTTCGACAGGCTTATCCACTTTTGGAATGGAAGCTTTATCTGTCTTGCAATCCAAAAATCTATCGACCCTACCTTTCCGATCAGGCTGAGAATCTACAGATTCATTTTTGTAAAAGCATCACAGATGTGATGGGATTTCACTTAGATTACGAGATAGCCGATTGGCCTGCCTTGTATCCATCATTTAAACGGAGACTACACGAGGTGGAGGAGTTCTATCATTCCAAAAATTCACAGATCACTCAACCCACTGTGTATCCTTGCTATAATATACGCTTTTATTTGATCCATCGCCCCTCCTGGCAAGCGTATAAGACAGAAAAAGCCAGTACTTCGACACGAAAAGAACGCTGGATGAAACTGGCTCAGTTCTTAGAAAAAGAGCTGAATGAACTGAATTTAGAACAACTTGCGGAGCAAAGCGAGAACTACCCCTTTGCTCAAAACTCTTTCTTGTCTCCTGCCTATTATGATCGAGTCTTTGTCAGAAATCAACAGCATTTGTCAAAATATATGAATCAAGAGCTACAAAGACTCAAGGTAATGGTTCTGGAGGTAAAGAATCACTTCCAACAGATGAGTATGTATCTGACCAATACTGATATTGTAGCCTTAGAGCAGCTTTATTTTTTCTATCTCAATCAGACCCCCGACAGACCTTTCTGGTTTTTTCAACCCTCTTACGAATTTAGTGAAAAATTTCTTAGTTGGCTAGGAAATCAATTACCTGCTTGGCGAGGAGTTTTGATGCAAACATCCTCTCATCTCTCTAAACTGATTCTTGATGACACTCGCGAGAATAAGTCCTTAAAGATTACGTGCTTAGGCGGCTATCCAGCGGTTTACTATGCCATTTCAGAATCTTTGCTAGAAGACACTCAGGTATTTTTAGTGCAAGAAGCCAAGCCTGATGAAAACCTGAGGCAAGAATACAGTAACTTTCTGGCATTGCTCCATAGGGGCCTGTCCGAAGAGATGAGCTTGGCGATTTGGTCTGGCTTGTAAATTTCCTGTATGTGCTGCTGGGTTTCACGCCAAGCCCTTGGCTCGTGGGGACCCAAACTAGCGCGCGTTTGCAACGCGTGCCTTTTCTTAGGTTCATTTGCCATGAACATGGGCGCGAGAGCGACAAAAAACGGTGGCAGAGCCTGAAGCTTGGGTAAGATGGAACCCAACCAAGCGACAAAGCCACAGCACTTCTAGAAAAGAGCATAAAATTAAGCACTCCTCGCTTAGTCAGAGGAAGTCGGAAAAGCCCACACGCGGCAGCATCCGCGCCTGAGCTTTTGCCCCTAAAAGCTTACAAGCATCAAACGTACTGACTGCCCTTATTTTTGGCGTCAGCCACGAAGCTTTTTACTCTTTGCTCTTCGTCCTTGTTACAAATCAGGAGTACGCCGTCAAATTCGGCCACAATAAAATTGTCTAAGCCCTGCACGACTACGAGTTTATCTTCGGGCGTTTTGATGATACAGTTTTGCGTATCGTAAGTCATCACCTGTCCGGTTACCACGTTTTGCCCTTGGTCTTTGGGTGAGTTTTCGTAAAGCGATTTCCAAGTTCCCAAGTCAGACCAATCAAAGTCGCAGAGGATCACGTAGACTTTGCCTTCTTTCCCGGCTTTTTCCATCACACCGTAGTCAATGGATTCACTCTTGCAGAGCGAGTAGGTTTTTTTCATGGCCTCGGCTTCTTGCTCGGTGTAAAAATCGTCCTTTACTTCTGCAAAAATGCCTGCCATCTCACTCATGTAAGTTTCGAAGGCTTGTATGATCGTTTTTACATTCCAGACAAAGATGCCCGCGTTCCAAACGAAGTCTCCACTTTCTAAAAATTGGATCGCCATTTCTAGTTCGGGCTTTTCAGTAAAAACCTTCACGGGTTTCACTTCGTGCTCAGCCTCCAAAAATTGAATATAGCCGTAGCCTGTATCGGGTCGCGTAGGTTTGATCCCGAGCGTGAGTAGAATATCTTTTTCGGCTGTTTCTTGGAGCGCGGTCATAATGGTACGGGCAAACTTATCTTCTTGCAGAATCACTTGGTCGGCAGGAGCCACCACCATATTTGCCGCTGGATTTTTCTGAGCAATTTTGTAGCAAGCATAGGCAATACAAGGAGCCGTGTTGCGCTTAACGGGTTCTAGCAGGATTTGCTCATCCTTTAAGAAAGGAAGTTGGGTTTTGACCAGGTCGTAATAAATCTCATTGGTTACGATATAAATATTTTCAGGAGGACAAACTTCTTGGAAGCGCTGAACAGTTTGTTGGAGCAAACTTTTACCCGTTCCCAAAATATCATGGAATTGCTTAGGATAATTCGTGCGACTAAAAGGCCACAGACGAGTGCCCACTCCTCCTGCCATGATTACGGCGTAGTTGTTTTTATTGGTCATTTTTCTGTTTTTTTTACCTCAAAAAGGCAGATATAATGGTTAAACAAAAATTAAGATTCCTCAATTAGTTCATACGTTTTTTACTCAAAAAATTTATACCTTTGTTTTGATCGATGTGCCAAATGGATAAAAAAACCGCTATTTGTGGAATTCATTAACATTTCTACACGCCTCCTTGCTTGGTATTCTAAAATTTTTCCTAAATTCATACGCAGTACAGATTTATGCCAAAATTAATGACAGATAAGAGGGTTTCGCTCATTTATTATTCAAGACGATGCTAACAGTAAAAGTAGATTTAAAAGAAAAACTTAAAGAAATCTTTGGTTACAACCAATTTAGAGGCGCACAAGAGGAAATCATCCATAGCATTCTTAATCATAAAAATGCTTTTGTATTGATGCCCACCGGAGCAGGCAAATCACTCTGCTACCAACTCCCCGCGATTATTTCAGATGGTACCGCCATTGTGATTTCCCCGTTAATCGCCTTGATGAAAAATCAGGTGGATCAACTCAATGCACTGGGTATTAATGCACACTTCTTGAACTCTACGCTGAACAAAGGAGAAATTACCCGTGTCAAAAAGGATGTGCTCCTAGAGCAAACCAAGCTGCTCTATGTTGCTCCCGAATCCTTGACCAAAGAAACCAATGTAGAATTTCTTAAAAAAGCCAATATCTCTTTTGTCGCAATTGATGAGGCGCATTGTATCTCGGAATGGGGGCACGACTTCCGCCCCGAGTATCGCAAAATACGCGGTATTATTGATAACCTAGGGAACCTCTCTGTCATTGCCCTCACGGCTACGGCTACGCCGAAGGTGCAACTCGATATTCAGAAAAACCTCCAAATGGAGGACGCTCAGGTATTCAAGACTTCTTTCAATCGTCCTAATCTGTACTACGAAGTCAGACCCAAAGTTTCTGTCAAAAAGCAACTCATCAAATACCTCAAAGGGCAAAAGGGCAATTCGGGGATTATCTATTGCATCAGTCGTAAAAAAGTAGAAGAAGTTTCTGAATTATTAAAAGTCAATGACATCAAAGCCGCTCCTTATCACGCGGGATTAGACAGCGGTATTCGCGAAACCAATCAAGACGCCTTTCTTAACGAAGAAATAGATGTGATCGTGGCTACGATTGCCTTTGGGATGGGCATCGATAAGCCCGACGTACGTTTCGTCATTCACTACGATGTGCCCAAATCCTTAGAAGGCTATTATCAAGAAACAGGTCGAGCCGGAAGAGATGGTATCGAGGCGGATTGTATTATGTTTTATAGCCCCAATGATATCTCCAAGCTCGAGAAATTCAATAAAGACAAACCCGTTACCGAAAGAGACAATGCCAAACATCTCTTGCAAGAGGTAATGTATTACGCAAGTTCTGGGATTTGTCGTCGCCGGCAATTACTCCACTACTTTGGAGAATACATGGGCGAAGATTGTGGCTATTGTGATAATTGTAAGGAGCCAAATGAAACCTTTCGGGTCAAAGATCACGTTGTATGGGTCCTAAATACGATTCTCAAAACGGAGCAACGCTTTCCCATTGAGCATATCGTGGATGTGGTTCGGGGTGAAAAAAGCAGCTATGTAGAAAGCTACGCGCACGATCAGTTAGAGATTTACGGAAGAGGCAGAGAAAACGATGCACACTACTGGAATTCTTTGATTCGCCAGATTTTAGTGCTAAATTTTCTGGAAAAAGACATCGATAACATTTCTATTCTCAAAATAACAGAAAAAGGACAGCAATTCTTAGAAGATCCTTTTTACGTAACCTTAGCCCAAACGCACGATTATTCTAAGGTGAAAGAAGAAGAAGAGGATGATAAAGAGATTGGTAGCAACCATCAGCATAAAGCGCACGATCCTATTCTCTACGATATGTTGAAATCCCTGCGCAAAAAAATCGCTCGTCAAAAAGGATTCCCCCCCTACGCAATTTTCCAAGACCCCTCGCTCGAAGAAATTGCCACTACCTATCCTACTAACAAGGAAGAACTCAGTCAGGTGAACGGAGTCGGGATGGGCAAAGTAAATCGCTACGGTAAACCTTTCTTAGAGCTGATTCAAAAATACGTAGAGGATAATGACATCGAGACGGCCTCGGAAGTAGTCGTGAAGTCAGCCGTTAAGAAATCAAAAGTCAAAATTTTTATTATCCAACAAATTGATCGTAAAGTAGATCTGGAAGAAATTGCCGAGTCTCAAAAACTCAATGTCTCCGAAGTACTAGATGAAATTGAGCATATCTGTTATTCAGGTACACGCCTGAATCTGGATTATTACATTGACCAAGTCATGGAATATGACCGCCAGGATGAAATTTATGAATACTTCATGCAGGCAGAAACGGACAATATCCAAGAAGCCCTTAAGGAACTGGGAGATGACGAATTTAGTGAAGAAGAACTTCGCCTGATGCGAATCAAATTCTTGTCTGAGGTAGCGAACTAAACCAAAGAGGCCACACGGGAAATCTATGAAACCAAATAAGCAATTGAACATACTCATCATCGGCAACGGGGGGAGAGAACACGCTTTTGCTTGGAAAATCGTGCAAAGCCCTCACTGTGGCCATCTTTACGTAGCCCCAGGGAATGCAGGCACCGCCAAAATTGCTGAGAATGTAGCCATTCCAGTGGGCAACTTCACACAACTTGCCCGCTTCTCTATCGAGAAAAAAATAGATTTGATACTGGTGGGGCCTGAGGTTCCCTTGGTCAAAGGCATTCGGAATTTTTTCGCCGATAGCGAAAAACTAAGGCACATCGCGATCATCGGCCCGGGAAAAGAAGGAGCGATTTTGGAAGGGAGTAAAAATTTCGCGAAAGCTTTTATGCATAAATACCAAATTCCCACGGCCAAACACGAAACTTTTCATAAAGAAACCATAAAACAGGGAATTGCGTATTTAAAAAAACAAACACCTCCCTTTGTAATCAAGGCCGATGGTTTGGCCGCGGGAAAAGGTGTACTCATTGTAGATCACCTGGAAGAAGCAGAAAACCTTTTCCAAGAAATGCTGCTCAATCAAAAGTTTGGTGAGGCCAGCAAAAAAGTAATTGTGGAAGATTTTTTGCAGGGGATAGAGCTTTCAGTCTTTGTACTGACAGATGGGCAAGACTATAAAATACTACCCGAAGCCAAAGATTACAAGAGAATTGGAGAAGGCGATACGGGGCTAAATACCGGGGGAATGGGAGCTGTCTCCCCTGTCCCTTTTGCTGATAAAGCTTTTTTAGATAAAGTAGCGCAGCAGGTGATTCAGCCTACGATCTATGGCTTACAAAAAGAGGGCTTATACTATCAAGGCTTCATTTTTTTCGGTTTAATGAAAGTCGGAGATGACCCTTTTGTGATTGAATACAATGTGCGAATGGGCGACCCAGAGAGCCAAGTAGTAATTCCACGCATCAAATCAGATTTCGTGGAAATGCTTTGGGCTACTGCTCAAAACCGATTAGCAGCTTATGAGCTCGAGATTCACTCGGCCTATGCTGCCACCACGGTAGTTGTTTCCGGAGGTTATCCTGAAGATTACGAAAAAGGTAAAGTAATTACATATACAAATCTACCCCAGGAAGTCATACCCTTCCACGCGGGTACGGTCTATCAAGAAGAGCAAGTTTTGACGAATGGAGGCCGCGTCATGGCCTTGACTGCCCGAGGCTCAACCGTAAGTGAAGCCTTGGCAAAGAGTCGAGAAGCCGCCGAAGTAGTTCAGTTTGAAGACAAATACTTCCGAACCGACATTGGTCTCGACTTACTCTGATTGACAAATACATTTGGTCTGAAACCTCTTCTCTCAGGAACCCTCACTCGATAAATACTACCGGGGCTTAGTTAATCATATGGTTAAACCAATTAATTAACCTCAAGTGTATGGGATGTACCACGTGTTCTTCCAACGGATGCAGTACAGCAGGCAAGCAAACTAAATCTGGCGTGTCTGGCTGCAAAAGTAACGGAAGCTGCCTCAATGGAGGTTGTAACAAATTGAATTCCTTCGATTGGTTGGATAATATGGATATTCCTTCCGTCGATCATTTTGATATTATAGAAGTCCGCTTCAAAAATGGAGGCAAAGATTTTTTCCGAAATAAACATCGTTTGGACTTATTCACAGGCGACCCCGTAGTGGTAGATATGCAAAACGGCTATCATGTGGGCCACGTGGCGTTACAGGGCGAATTAGTTCGCCTACAGATGCGAAAGAAAAAAGTCCAAGAAAAAGATGATACGATCAAAGACGTGATCCGTTTGGCTACCTCGAAAGATTTGGACAAATTTGCCCAAACACAGGAAAGAAACCTCCCCACTATGTATCGTACTCGTGAAATTATCCGAGAGATGGGACTCAAAATGAAGCTTTCTGATGTAGAATTTCAAGCCGATAACTCCAAGGCAACTTTTTATTACTCGGCCGACGAGCGGGTAGACTTTCGAGAATTGATCAAAGTGCTGGCCTCCGAATTTAAGATCCGAGTAGAAATGAAACAAATCAGCCTCCGGCAAGAAGCAGGACGCTTAGGAGGTATTGGTTCTTGTGGAAGAGAACTCTGCTGCTCGACTTGGCTTACCGATTTCAAAAGCGTATCCACCGCCGCCGCTCGTTATCAAAATCTCTCCCTGAATCCTAGCAAGCTTTCCGGACAATGTGGGCGCCTGAAATGCTGTCTCAATTATGAGCTAGAAACTTACATGGAAGCCCTACACGATATTCCAAGCCTAGACAAACCACTCCAAACCCACAAAGGTAATGCGGTTCTGTACAAAACCGATATCTTCAAAAAGCTCATGTGGTTTGGTTATAATGATGAAACCGTTTGGCATCCAGTCTCCGTGGAGCGGGTTTTGCACATTCTAGACTTGAATAAACAGGGCAAAAAACCAGCCACCCTCAATGAGGACAAAGTAGTGGCCAAGGAAGCCACCAACCAACCCCTAATCAGTGATATGACTCTCCCAGAGATCAAAGACAAACCCAAAAGCAAGAAAAAACGTCGCAAACGCAAGCGCCGCCGTGGCAAAGGTGATAACCCAGGCAATAAGAAATCCTAAACGGATTCTTGTCAATAGGAAGCTCCAATTGCTTCTTATTGACAATTATTTTTCAGAGCTTTACGGCAAAATTTTTCGGACTCTCAATCTTATCTATTTGAAACAACGTACTGCGACATTCCTTTCTTGGCTTAGTTCTTCTTGTCTAGTCTGTCTCTTAGGTGGAATACTCATGTCTTCTTGTCAATCTTCTCCTTTTTATGAGAAAAATTACGACTTAGCAGAGGGGCAGTGGTTCGTGGATTCGGTACGCGTCTTTGATTTCAATATTCAAGATCACCAGACTCCCTATTTCTTTTATTATAATATAAGAAATACCATAGATTACCCCTACTACAATCTGTATGTTACTTTTTACCTAGAAGATTCTACTGGAGAAATCATCTCCGAACAATTACAGAATATTAGCCTAATGGACGAGAAAACAGGTAAACCCTTTGGAAGCGGGTGGGATGTATTCAGTCACCAGCTCATGGTTCCTTTATTAAATCCATTTACTTTTCCGGCACCGGGCAAATACAAACTGCGTTTGCAACAATACATGCGACGTGACCCCTTACCGGGCATCCTGACCGTGGGGCTTCGTATTGAAAAGGGAAAATCATGAGAGCCGTGAATCTTGGGATATTTTTGCTTTGACGCTGGCTTATCCATACCTTTGTATAGATTAGGCATTACTCGGTGCCAAGTCAAAAAAAAGACGCATAACCAAAAACTAATTAGCAAGCCCAGAACAAAAAAGCGCATGGAAAAAATACTCCCACTCTTCCCGCTCAGCCTCGTCGTTTACCCCCAAGAAAAATTAAACCTTCATATCTTCGAGCCTCGCTACAAGCAACTGGTTCAAGACTGCGAATCCAATCAAGGTACTTTTGGTATTCCTGTCTATATCAATGAGCAAGTCGCTGAGTATGGCACTGAGGTAGAGCTGGTGCACATCGAGCGCATCTATGAAGATGGCCGCATGGATATCAAAACCAAAGGGATTCAAGTATTTAAAATGATTACGTTTGATAATCCCCTCAAAAATCATCTCTACGCCGGAGGACTGGTTCAGGTCATGGAAGTGGATTATGAGATCGCCCCAGAGATTACCAAGAAATTACTGGAGCAACTGACCGAGCTTTATAAGGTACTACAAATTGAAGCAGATTTTAAACTAATCGATCAAAAAAAGTTATCTTATGAAGTAGCTCACAAAATTGGCCTTTCTACCGAGCAGGAGTACGAACTCCTCAAATTAAGTAGTGAAAAAGATAGACAAAGCTACCTCTCGGCACATCTCGAGAAAGCCATTCCTATTATTAGTGAGATGGAAAAAACCAAACAACTCATTCGCATGAATGGACATTTCAAACATTTTGATCCGCTCAATTTTTAATCCCAGTATCGTGTCTACTAAGCTCAAATACGATGGCCTCTATTCATTATCATAGTACCAATCGTGCTCTCTCTTCGGAAAGAACCCCTTCCATCCGTTTCCCAGAGGCACTAATGAGAGGTTTGGCTCCTGACCAAGGGCTTTATATGTTCAATCAGATACCCCAACTCAGCCCCGCCGAGATTAATTCTCTTAGAAATAAACCGTATCACGAAGTCGCTTTTCATCTCTTAAATCTCTTTTTGAGAGAGGATATGCCAAGCGAAAAGTTGAGGCAAATTTTAGCACAAACCTATACTGATAACCCCAAATGGCCAGGCGGCGTAAAGATCCCTTTGGTGCCATTGGGGAAAAGACAATATTTGGCACGACTGGATCAAGGCCCGACGGCCTCTTTCAAGGATTTTGCCGCACAATGGATGTCAAGAATGATGCAGCACTTTCGCTCGCCCGATCAGCAGATCACCATTTTGGTGGCTACTTCTGGCGATACAGGCAGTGCGGTGGGCGAAGCTTTTCGGGGCGTAACTGGAACCCGAGTGTGTATTCTCTATCCAGAACAGGAAGTGAGTCTTATCCAAAAAAAACAATTGGATTCCATCGGAGAAAACGTACAAGCCATTTCTCTAAAAGCCAAATTTGATGATTGTCAAAGAATCGTTAAACAAGCCTTCAACGATCAGGATTTGCGTCATTTGAATCTAACCTCTGCCAATTCCATTAATATTGGTCGCCTGCTGCCACAAATGGTATATTATGTATATATTTATCTACAAGTAAGCCAGGCGGGTGAAGAAGTAATTTTTAGCATCCCTTCTGGGAATTTGGGGAATGCGCTAGGCTGTGAAATTGCCCGTCGCGTGGGTGTACCCATTCGTAAAATTATTATAGGTACGAACGCCAATAATGCTTTTCCCCATTTCCTGAGAGCGCAAGTTTACCAAAAAATACAGCCTTCCAAAGCTTGCATTTCTAATGCCATGAACGTGGGCAATCCCAGTAACTTAGCCCGTTTTTTTGATCTCTATGGTGGCACCGTAGATAAGGAAGGGCAAGTGTATCAGCTTCCTGAGCTAGGTGAGATGCAGAAGTATTTGGTGGGTTATGATTTTTCGGATCAGGCTACCATCGAGACCATTCAAAAGGTTTATAATCAGCAAAAAATCCTCTTGGAGCCACACGGCGCGATCGGAGCCAGGGCTTTACAAGCTTATTTAGAAGAATTTCCCGAAGAAAAACGTTATACCAGTGTAGTCATCGAGACGGCGCATCCTGCTAAGTTCCCAGAAGTGATTGAGAGCTGTTTGCATTTTCGCCCCCAGAATAGCTTGGCGTTAGACAGACTCAATCAGCGGGAAGGAAGTCCCGTTTATCTCGATAATGATTACCAGCACTTTAAAGATTACCTGCTCCAGTCTGGGACGAGTGATGCACCATAGAAATTTAATTTTCACGCTTAGGAAACTCCTATGAAAGAATGGATTAGCGTATTTGCTCCGGCCACCATCGGGAATATCGGCCCTGGCTTTGATGTACTCGGCCTCTCTGTGAAGCATTTGGGAGACGTGATTGAGGCACGCAAGATTGCCTCAGGAGTGGTGATTAGTGAAATTCAATCGGATATTCCTCTGAGTACTGATCCTCGTGAAAATACCGCAGGGATTGCCGCCCAAGAGGTACTCAATATCTTACACATTCGAGAAGGAGTAGAACTGAAAATCAAAAAAGGGATGCCTTCTGGCTCTGGACTGGGGTCTAGTGCGGCTTCGGCCGCTGCGGCTGCCTTTGCTACTAATTATCTATACGGTGAGCAATTAAGTAAAGAAGAATTAATCCTACCAGCCACTCGAGCCGAAGAACATGTTTCAGGCGATTTTTTTGCTGACAATACGGCTCCGTGTATGCTGGGAGGAGCTACCCTAACCCGCTCTTGCCTGCCTTTGGATGTGACCAAAATTGGCTCCATCTCTAATCTCATTATTATCTTAGTTACCCCTCAAATTGTAATTCTTACCCGAGAGGCCAGAGAAATTCTCCCCAAACGCATCGCTCTCAAAAACTTTGTGTACAATATGGCTAACTCCTGCCTCATTACGGCGGCTTTTGCCAAAGATGATTACAGTCTATTTGCCCGAAGCCTGAATGACGATATCATAGAACCTGCCCGTGCGAAGCTAATCACAGGTTTTCACGAGGTCAAACAGCACGCGCTGAGTGCTGGTGCCGACGGTTTAGCTATTTCTGGTTCAGGCCCAAGCCTTTTTGCGATTACCAGTGATTTGCGCAAGGCTCGCTTTATTGAAGATGCCATGCTACGCACTTTTCGGCAGTACCAGATCAAAGCTCAAAGTGTCATTACGGAGGTAGACGATGAAGGCACCAGAATACTGGATGAAAGTGAATAAATAAACCTCTAGAAAAGACCAGAAAATAAGCAGTCTGATGGAAAAATATATCCGCAAGTTGCTCGGGTTCCGTTCTGTTATAGATAGGCTTCATGTGAAAGTACAGAAGTTGGGTACTGATGAAACATACCACGAAAGCATAAATACTTAAATCTAAAACCCACTAGGTGTATGAAGAAATTTCTACTGTTGATAACCACACTTTTAGTTTCTCTTTCCAATCTGAGCGCACAAGCAGAAGAACCCTCCCTGAGTGCCCAAGAAGTGCTGATTTCCAACCAGAGTTACATGGATATCACTATCTTCGTGAGCCTCAAAAAAAATCGCTGGAAGAAAATAAAAATGAAAGCCGAAGAATGGGTCATTTATCAAGTCGCGAAAGCGCCTGCCCTGATGAAAATCACCACTCCAGGTTTGGGATCTACCACGGTTGTACATCGTTTGGAGGGCGGGAAAAAATATGACATTTTCTGGTATGCTGCTAAAAGACGGCTGGACGTGAATGCCTTTCGGGTGCATTTTCCCTAAACAGGCAGATTACTCTTGGAAAAATAGCCAACGGACAGCTTTGGCAAACTCCCCTTGCCAGAATTGTTCCTCGTGTTTCCCATCTGCATAGATTTGCTGGAAAATCTTCTCAGAGGGATAGCCTTGCTCGGATAACAACGCTCGCATCTTTTTTAGATCCTGAGCCATAAAACCATCTTGACCTTCCAAAGCTCCTACGATGAGGTAGAGTGCCGATAATTTTTTTGGCTTTGTTTTTAATTTAGCTTCAGCAAACGAGTAAATCTCTGGATTAAACCAAAAAGAAGGAGAAAATACGCCCGCCTTGCCAAAAGTCTCAGGATATTCAAGTGCTGCGTAGTAAGCAATCAAGCCTCCCATAGAACTGCCCAGTATGCCCGTATCGGTAGAGCCAGTGCGCGTGCGAAAATGCTCGTCCACATAAGGCTTGAGGGTTTCTTTGATAAAGCGTACGTAGGCTTTCCCTTCACCACCGCCGTATTTTTCGTTTGACCAAGGGCTGTACTCGGCCAAACGTAGCGAATCTCCATGGTCAATCGCCACTACGATCAAGGCTTGCTGGGGATTTTCTTCAAACATTTGATCCAGCGTTTCGTCCATTTTCCACTCTTTAGCAAAAGCCGTCGCCCGGTCAAATACATTTTGACCATCGTGTACATACAGTACTGGATAGCGCCGCCCCGAGGCCTGATAATCAGGAGGGAGATAAATCCATACGCGCCGTTGGCGGCCTAACTGCGGAATTGTAAAGTTTTTTTTGAGAATTTGTACCTGAGCACTACGGGTAGAAATAGCAGGCTGAGACGTTTTCCAGCCTTGAATGCTTAGGTGAATCGCTGGGTGGTCATTGCCGATTTTAGCAACCCGATTGGGAATATCTCGCCCTTGGGCATCGGTTTCTACGCATTGCCAGCTACCCCTTGTGCATTTAAAGGCAATCTCGCGCGACGAAAAAGGAAGTTCTATGTCATATTTACCATCTTCTCTCTTCTGAAATCGGTAGCTAGTGTCGCTGGGATTCCATTGATTAAAATCACCAGCCAAGAAAATGCTATCTTCGGGAGGCGTATCGGCGGGGAGAGAATCAATAATGATGTGTACTTGTGCCGACAGATGTACAGGAAGGACGAAAAAAAGGACAAGGGCAAGTATGCGTTTCATAGCGTATCTATGGCTAATCAATTTTTATTTTATCTCCCAAAAACTTAGGCTGTTTATTGAGGATGTAAATGTCTAAGAATACTTTCACACGGGCAAGCTTTTCCCGAATTCTAGTTTTAAAACCTGAGATAAGCCCCACATCCTTGGCATTGTAGCCTACGGCTCGGATGCCGTGCGAACTGGCCAAATAGATCGCTCTTTTGTTATGGAATTCTTGTGAGATCACCGTAAAACGATCTTGCCCGAAAACTTTCTTACCCCTGACCACGGAATCTAGGGTACGAAACCCAGCAAAGTCTAAGTAAATTTTATCTTCAGGAACATCCTGCTTCATCAAAGCCTTTTTCATATCCATAGGTTCGTTGTATTGTCGGATGCTATTATCACCGCTTACCAAGATGTAGTCAATTTTACCCGCTTTATACAGAGCGGCTGCCGCTTGGATACGATATTTGAAATACAAATTCACCTGACCATTAGCTAATCTACGACTAGTTCCGAGTACGAGCCCTACTTTATTATGTGGGATTTGATCTAATTGATTATACACGTATGGTGAGGCATACGTATCAATCCGCCAGTCAGAAAGAAAGATCACCAACAAGACTGAAAAAATTCCCATTAGAAGTAAAATCAGCAACTTTTTCAAGTATTTTCTAAGGAAGAGCATAAATTTCATAAGCTTAGCAAGCCAAGTCAGGGCTGAATAAAGCTGAATCAGGAAATTACTTCAGCAAAATCTAAGATATAGCCATTCAAATCTTGGATAGCAAATTCTATCGTGTTGTAATCAGTTTCTTGGATCGGTTTGATAATCTGTACCGGCTGCTGTTGAACTTTCTCGTAAAACTCTCGGATTCCTTCTCCCTGGATATACAAAGTCATGCTGGCTCCAATCGTAGTCTCTTCCAAACTAGGATATTCATGAGTGAGGCTGGCTCTTTCGTGAAACATCATCACGATCTCACCAGATTTTACGATGGCCCATTGGGCAGCGTCTTCTTGCGTAGTTTTTTGTACTAAATGAAAACCCAGATACGCTTGATAGTATTCTACACTTGCTTGTACATCCTGCACCATGAGGTTTGGATTGAGAAAATGGAGCTTCATAATTTGGTGATGTCAAGGGTTATCAATGAAGTTTTCAGAAGTTTTAGTTTAGAAGCGAAAAATTTCTTTTTATCAGGTTCCAGAGGTAGAATTTTGCAGCTCAAAGATAAACTTTAGACAACTTCAATATTACAGGATTCAAGATAATAAATTGTCTAGAATTTGACTAACGCCGGCTCGATAATCTAAGCCTCCCACTTAATTTCAAATTGGCGAGCCAAGGCTAATAAATCCTCCACCACCGCAGCCAAGAGTGGAATCCCTTCTTTGCTACGTTGTATCTCGGCATTCCTTTCGGGATCGCCCGGAATCAATACCTGCTGACCCGCTAGGGCAGGAGCATTTCGGAAAGTTTGTATCCAAAGATCCATATTTTTTTTGAATGTTTCGGCTGGTTGGAAGGCATCGATCCGCATGGCTCCAAAGAAATGTCCCGTTCCTGCTCCTACCGGGGGTTGCCTCTCAGAAGTAGCCCCAGCCGTGGCAAAAGGAGGAACCCAAGGGCCAAAATTGGCTCCGGACAGCACCCCAGAAAAAATATCTACAATTGCTCCCAAGCAATAACCCTTATGACTACTGTGTAAAGGATCACTCCCCAAGGGCAATAAAGCTCCTCCCTCTTTGGGGGCGTGAGGGTTCGTAGTAGGCTGGCCGTTGGCATCTTGTGCCCAGCCCAAAGGAGCCTCTTGTCCTTGCCTTTGCAAAATTTGCATTTTACCATAAGCCACCGCGGTAGTGGCAAAATCAGCCACGAAGGGGGGTTCTGTATGGGCTGGAATCGCTACGGCAATGGGGTTGGTTCCCAATAACTTTTCCAGTGAGTAAGTGGGGGTAGCTAAGCTGGTGGCATGGGTCAAGGAGATACCGATCATATCGTGCTCGAGCGCGAGCATGGCGTGATAACCAGCAATCCCGTAATGTCCGGAGTTTTGTACGGCCACCCAACCCGTACCGACTTGCCTTGCTTTTTGAATGGCTAGGTGCATCGCTTTTTGCCCCGCAATGAGTCCTAGCCCACGGTCTGCATCCAAGGTAGCGGTGCTGGGAGTCTCGTAGATAATTTTAGCCTGAGGTTTAGGGTTCAGGCGATTCATTTCCCATTGTTTTACATAGCCACGGAGGCGAGCCACTCCGTGGGAATCAATTCCTCTCAAATCCGCTTTTATCAGCACGTCTGCGGCTTGTACAGCGTGCTCTGGCGTGCAACCGATGGCTTGGAAGACACGCTCACAAAAATCTCGGAGAGTTTCGGCTTGGAAGACTTGTGGCATTGGGTCAAATTGATTTTTTTGTCAAAAGATTTTGCAAATAAAGCTAAATTACAAGAAGCATGAAATTCTTTATGATCTATCGGCCAGTTGCATAGAAATTCTTCCCCAATCAATAAAAAAGATATACATCACAATCCACGGATGCACCCAACCTCCTACCTCCAATAAAACATAGTTGCCCCAGTGAAAAAACAAGCCCGCCAGCAAAAACACATACTTGTATCTGGGTAAGAACATAATCAGGCAAAAAGCTAATTCAAACAAAACCCCCATCACCGCCAAAAACACACATAAAATCGGATGATCCGCCACCCAAATTCCCCACGGCACAGCGTGCAGACGAAGATAGGTAGCCATAGTCTCAGGGGCAAACCAAGCCCCGCCTCCGATCAGTATCTTCTCGAGTCCAGCCAAAAAGTAAGCGGAAACTACCATCCATTGGGCTAATGAAATAGGCCAAGCTGCCGGAGGAGCAGGAGTGGACTTGACACGCTGACACTCCCAAAGCAAAAAAGGCAAAAGAAGTAGACCGTAATTGAAAGTAGCGAAAGTATGATCCAGTTTATGAAAACTATACAAATATCCTTGTAAAAGAATGAACAGTATGGCTAGCATACTCGAGAAAAAAACGTCACGCCATCCTAGCAACACCATCAATGCGCTGAGCCACATCAGTATACATCCTATATAAATAAACTCCAAAGAGGGATAGGGCAGATGCAAAACTTGAAGCAGGAAAACGGGATGATACAAATCTACAATTGCCAAACGTCCTTGTAACAAGTAAATCCAATCCCAAGTAAAGTAAAACAGGAATAACAAGCATAGAATGCGGAGTACTCGGATATTTTTGCGTGAGGTAGACTGGCTCCAAAAATCTTTGACCTTCGTGCGAAGATGGGAATTACCGTAAAATAAAATCACAAGCAAACCAAGCAAAATACTGCACAAATTTGCCCTCCAAATCACTTGGTCGGCTTTTTCTAGGAAAAAATAAAAGTCAAAACGATGCTTTTCGGTGTTGAATCTTGGGTAAAAAAACTCGACGGTCTGCCTAAACCACGCCGGAGCTTCATCTTGGTAGACAAGCTCCACCAAACCACGACCATATAAGCCATACCAAAGATCTACCACGATCAAAAGCAAGATACCAATACCCAAAAGGCTCAAAGCCAATGTCTTTCCTTGTTTCATGCTCATTCACGGGGCAGCCAAGTTTGCAAATGACTTGTATCTGTTGGAGAAGTACTCGATATCTGCAAGCGATACAAATCCCACTGCTTAATTTTCTGAGATTTTTTCTGAATAGAGTGAAGTTGGCTAAAAAGTTGCTGTATATTCCCTTGATAATAATAGCTTCGAACCACATAGCTAAAATGACCCTCGCTTAAACCAATTACTGCTGGAAAGAAAATATATTCTTGACCTTCTGAGTTCTCGAAACTGATTAATAACTTCTCGACCGATACCGTATTGCGGATTGGCTCGGCAAACATCCCAAAGCGAAAGCAGGGATAGAGGTTATTGACGAGCACAAAAGGGACAAGCATTGTTAGAAACATAAGCCCAATAATTGTTTTTCTCAAATTCATTGCTAAATTTAATGCTTATTTTGGGAGAACCAATCTGTGATATTTGCTCACAGGCCGTTTGTAAAGATACATCTGGAATGATAATGAAGCGAAAAATGAAATATTTTCTTTTGCTGGCATTATTCGTGAGTGGGGTAACGAATGCTTACACACAAACTGAGGATGAAACGATCTCCTCATTAGAAAGAGCAATTACTCAGACGAACAATAATGAACAAAAAATAAGTCTGCTCCATCAGCTGTCCTCGCATCTGTTATGGGTAGACCCCTCCCTTGCCTTGAACCGAGCCGAGCAAGCACTTGACCTTGCCCAAGCCTCTGATCAGATTCAACTCCAAATCAAAAGTCATCTGGCGATTGGTCAAGTATATTTGACCCTAAAGCAATATGACAAAGCAAAGCAAGCCTTCGACCGAGCTCTTGCCTCCGACCAAATAGATCAATATCCTCCACTTGAAATTGATGCAAATAATGGTTTATCACGGTTGTATCTACAAAAATCGAAAAACGTGGAAGCCTACCGCCTCATCGTACAAAACCTCAAGAAAGCCGAAAATACTGGCTACACCCTAGGACAAGCAGAGGCTTATGTACTACTAGGCACTTGGTTTACCGAACAAAATAAAAAGCAAGGACTCAAAGATGCTCTAAAACGCTATGATCAAGCGCTGAGTTTATACAGAAGCGAATCAGCGTTGACGGCAACCTCAGAGGTTCTATATCAAATTGGTTCACTCTATCACCACTTTCAGGCCGATTACAATAAAGCACTACTGTATTACTATGAAGCCTTGGAAACGGCCGAGACGGTCAATGTCAAACCCCTGATTGCTAAATACCTGAATACAATCGGGACGCTCTTCCTCGAGGACAAAGAGGAATATGAACCCGCGCTCAAATATTTCCTGAGAAGTTATGGAGTTTGTAAGAACTATAATTTTTACCAAAATGGTCAGAAATTAGCCGAGGCCATTCAGGGTGTGATGGGCTGCTACGTCAACATGGCTAAGTACTATGCTGAACATAACAACCGCTTCAAAGCGGACGAGTACGATAGCCGTTATCACACTTTTCAAAATCTCCTTACCAAACTCAAGACCCGACAATATCAGGTGAATGCCCTGTTGGATAATAATACAAATTCCCAAAACTCGGAAGGGCAGCGTGTCTATACCATGAGTGCTCCTGACCTTGAAAGCGACCCAGGTAGCGAAACCGAGGCTCCTGCCTTAGATTTAGATTCGGATATGGCCGAAGACCGGGCTAAGGTAATTGAAGAACTGAAAAATGAGGTTTCACCGGAAGATGATTCTTTGAGCTACAGCATTTTAGATAAAAATCAGGCTTCTCTGGATATCAAGACGAAAAATGAACCTCCCAAGACCAATAGCAAGTCCACTCCATTTGGCTGGGGGCTTTTAGGGCTCTCCCTGATTTTGATAGCCTTGCTTGGCTACTTTGTCTACACGCATCAGCAAAGTCAACGCAAATTCCAAGAACATAAATCTAAGCTCGAGGCGATCAACGAGCGAGCCAACCGACAAGAAATCGTACTGAGAGAAAAAGAAGATGCGATCAACAAAAAAGAAGTCGAGCTGGCGGATGCTTACGCGCAAATCGATGACGCAAAAATGGAAAGTAGCTCCTTAACCCAAATTCTGAGTGAAGAAGTAGCTCCACCTCTGAAAAAAATCATCGCTGAATCAAGCCAAGAAAAAACCAATCCGCATCTGCTCAAACAATTAGCGGGTTATACCTTGAATATCTTAAACGGAATCATCACGGTACAAGCGATCAACAAAGATGAGCTTATGCTCGATAAAAGTCAGCATTCTATCTTTAAAGTAGCTCGTAAAGCGGTTGACCAGTTTAGCGAATTGATTGCCCAAAAAGGCTTGACCGTAGATAATCATATCAAACCCTTTTATTACGCTGAATTTGATGCTGATATCATCGAGAAAGTATTTCTTTGTCTACTAGAAAACTCCTTGAAATATACCGCTCCTGGCGGTAAGGTTAGTCTGGATGCCTGGCAATTGGAGAAGCACCATACCCAATTTATTCGTGTGTCCATAGGAGATAATGGACAAAGTATTCCCGAGAGTAGCATCGCCTCTGTTTTTAAGAAATTCGCCCCCGAAGAGGCCCGCCCCTCGGGCATGGGTCTAGCGTATGTCAAAATGGCGGTCGAGGCTCACGGAGGGAGTGTAGAAGTCATTTCTGTTCCCCAAGAAGGAACTAGCTTCGTGTTTACCTTGCCCGAAGCAAAACCACAAATTATCAAAGAGCAAGCCGATTTAGCCTCTGAGAATCTCTCGCCCACCGAGCTCCAAATTCTCGAGCCTTATCTAGGGGAGTTTCGTGGCTTAGAATTTTATGAAACCTCAGCCCTCAAGAGTTTACTTTCCCGAATGGACTGTCAAGAAAACGCCAAGGTACTTCAATGGAAGCAAGAAATGGAAGACGCGATCTACAGTCTGGATGAAGGAAAATTCAAGCAACTAATCGCTAGGGGCTAATGCGTCAGTTTAATCTCCTCGTGGCCGACCAAGACGTGGGACATTTGCAAAAAATGTTTCAGTACCTGGATCGAGAAGCACATTATAACATCCTGAGTGCCACTGATGCGACTGTTATGCTACGCATCATCCAGCATAAACCCGTGGATTTGATGCTGATAGATTGGCAGATACTTAATCAAGTTGAGTCGACTATTCAGCAAAAGCTACAAGAAGACCAGCCGAGCAAGGCCACTTCTTTGTTGATTATGAGTGCTTTATCCCCAGCGAAGCATCCGCCTCTACCTGAAAACTTAAGAAACCACGTTTGGATTTTTAAACCTGTACAAGAGCAGGAACTGCTGCAAAAAGTGCAGACTTGCTTACATGAGAAGCAGCCTCCTGCTCAAAAGCTTTCCCCACCAGCTTCAACCAGGGAAGATTATCCAAACCTTCCCGAAGAAATTATCCGACAAGCTTCTGCGGAAATGCTTCCCCATTTGGATGCTATTTTTGAACGCTACAAACAAACGCTCGATTTTGAGAGAGAAAAACTGGAAGCCGAAAGGCAAAGCTTGCATTTTCTACGTGAGCAACTGAATCACGAAAGAGAAAAACTGAATACTGAAAAAAATAAATTAGAAACAGAGAAACGCGACTTAGAAAAACAGCAAAAACGCTTTACTCTTGAAGAAAATCAACTCTTTGCCGCTCAAGTCAAACTCCAGAAATCTAACCAAGACCTAGATCACGAGAAAAAAGTTTTGCAACAGGCCAGAAAAGAATTGGCACAGGCACGTGAAAAACTCAAAAAAGACCGCTATACCTTAGAATTAGCCAAAAAAGATCAGGATCAACCTCCCTCTCGAGATGACCAACCTGCTTAGATAAAACTCCCTCTTGCCTCTCAGGTATTACTCTTCATTAACAGAAGATTCATCAAAACTTAGCCCAGAAGTATTTCTTTTTTTATTTTTATCCTTAGATTTCGCCCCTATACAATCTCCTGAATCTTAATTTTAGCAAATGCAAGCTTCTTCTTCCGAATACACAAGTCTACTACTTCGTTCCGAGCAGTCAGGACTTGTAGACAGCAATGGAATCAAAATATGGTACGAAAGCTTTGGAAAATCAACTGACCCACCGATCATACTGATTATGGGGCTGGATGCCCAATGTACCATCTGGTCGGCGTATTTTATTGACCCGCTTGTGAACGCGGGCTATCGGGTTATTCGGTTTGATAATCGTGATATTGGCCTATCTACCTGGATAGAAGATTGGAACAAAAAACGGCCCTACCTCCTCGAGGATATGGCCAAAGATACAGTGGGCTTGATGGATGCACTTGATATTCAGAAAGCACACGTCATCGGCGTATCCATGGGGGGCATGATCGCGCAGACACTAACCCTAGATTACCCCGAACGCGTGAAAACACTTACCTCTTTGCTCTCGACTGGTTATGGTTTTGATATCAAGGTACAGCCTAATCTGCTCCGTAAATTGCTGGCTTGGGTCTCTCCCTTTCTTATTCCACGTATTGATCTGACCCGAAGAGAGAAAAGTGAGGAAGCATTAATCGACTGGCGAGTCCGTAGTTTTCAAAGACTTGCCGGGAAGCGTTTTCCCTTTATCAAAGATCGCTGGCGGGCACTTTTTACCTACAATATCCGAGTACGTAAGGGTTTTAATCCCAAATGTGCGTATCATCAACTTACCGCCATTATCTTATCAGGCTCACGCTTAGAGCGTTTACCAGAAATCAAAGTACCTACCTTAGTTGCACACGGAACCGACGATTGGCTCGTACCTCCTGAGCACGCCAGACGCTACGCTCCCCTGATCCCTCGTGCTAAGTTAGTTTGGTTAGCCGGAGTAGGGCACGAAATACCCGAGGGGATTTGCCCCGAACTACATCAGGAAATTTTTGAGCTATTCTCGCAGGCTGAGTAAATCAAAGGCGTGGAACTCGGGATAGATACTCCGATCCACGGTGCCTAAGCCTGTGATTTATTCCAGGCTTGGATACCGCCTTTTAGGTTGTAGAGCTTCTCAAAGCCTAAACTTTCCATCAGTTGGCAGGCTCGCTCGCTGCGGTTGCCGCTTCGGCAATAAACCAAATAGGTCTTTTCGGTATCTAGTTCTTGTACCTTGCTGGCGAAATCAGGCTGGTTAAAATCAATCATCGTATGATTGGGGATATAGCCCTCATTGAGTTCAGTTTCTGCACGTACATCCAAGATAACGGCGTCTGGCATGGTATCAATTTTTTCCTTGAAAGCTTCTATGTCAATATTTTCGTAACTCATAAGCATGCAAAAATTATGGATTATGATTTTATTCAATTAGATCACTAAAAATAGCAAAAAATAATGGCCTTTTACAAATTAGATAAATGTCTAACTACCATTTTGATTCATCAGCATAAACTAACATTTCAATTATCTGCTTTGGTTTCCGCTGAATTATCGTCTTCGGAATCTGTATCCTCTTGAATTTTAAGTCTTCCTGCTTTTTTGAGTGCTTGATGAATAATCCATTCTAATTGTCCGTTGGTGCTGCGAAATTCGTCAGCAGCCCATTTCTCAACCGCTTCCATAGTTTTATGATCTACCCTCAACACGAAATTCTTTTTATCTGATTTTCCCTTCTTCGCCATGTCTGATTACACTTTATTATAATAAGCATCCATCCTACAGTTCGCCTATTTTTCGTTCTGTAGGGATGTCCAATCCGAATTTTAGCTGGTATTGTCTAGTAGAGTGAACCCGTATTGACCACGGGGCTAGCATCTTTGTCTGAACAAAGCACCACCATCAGATTACTCACCATGGCTGCTTTTCTTTCTTCATCCAGTTCTATAATATCTTTAACGCTCATCTGCTCGAGTGCCATTTCTACCATACCCACGGCTCCCTCTACGATTTCCTTGCGGGCGGCTACGATCGCAGTGGCTTGTTGGCGACGCAGCATGGCACTCGCGATTTCTGTGGCATAAGCCAAGTAACCAATGCGGGCCTCAATCACCTCGATCCCTGCCATCGCTAAGCGGTCGGTAAGCTCATTTTCCAGATCGTGATTCACCTCGATGAGGCCAGAGCGCAAAGTAATTTCTGATTGCTCCTCGAAGTTATCGTAAGGATAGGAACCCGCTAGCTTGCGTACGGCGGCATCACTTTGGATTTTTACAAAGTTCTCGTAATTGTCTACCTCGAAGGCCGCTTTGTAAGTATCTTTCACCCTCCAAACCAGAATAACGCTAATCATGATGGGATTACCGATTTTGTCATTGACCTTCAGACGCTCACTGTCAAAGTTACGGGCACGTAGCGATATGCCAGCTTTCTTAAGAAAAGGATTCGCCCAAAAAAACCCATTCTCCTTAACTGTCCCTTGGTAATCACCAAATAAAGTCAAGACCTTCGAGTTATTGGGATTTACAATGAAAAAACCTGCTCCAATCAAGGGGAACAAAAGGGCAACAGGAATCAGTACCGCGATCAATTGGAGATAGAGAAGAGCAGCAAAGGCTCCCATTAAAATAAGTAATACAAGTATCATAATATATCCAGATAAGGGGTGGAAGGTTTTTTCTTGGTTCATGACTTAATTATTTTGATATTGAATTGATATTACAATTATATTTATATACTATACGATTTGCAAGAAAAAAGGATACTTTTTCATGAATATTTCTTGAAAAAATGAACTTGACTAGTAATTTTAATTGCAAATTCCTGAAAATAAGGATTTTAATTTTATTATTCTTTTCAGAGGTTGGGCGGATTTTTTCGAATGCAAATGATATCAAAATAATATCTATTTAAATACACCCGAGCTATTTATTCTTTTTAAATGCTATTTTTAGTTGAATTATACAATAAAATATCGCCTAATTTATATAAATTCGCATTGAAAACGAGCCTGAATTTAGCTTGATTGCGTATTAAAAGTAACAAGCACTATTTAACAAAGCAGATATGAGCACCCAAAAGTACCCTAGTGAGCGTATTAGTGTGTTTGATATTTTCAAAATCGGCGTGGGGCCTTCCAGTTCGCACACCATGGGACCTTGGCGGGCCGCCCAACGTTTTGTTCGCGAGTTGCCCATTCCGCTGGAACAGGTCACAGAATTACGAATATTTCTTTATGGCTCCCTCGCCAAAACTGGTAAAGGACACGGAACAGACGTGGCAATTTTATTAGGTTTAAGTGGAGAAGACCCGGTTTTTATTGATCCTTCGCAAATACACGAACGAGTAGAGGCCATTAAGCAAAACCAACAACTCAGACTGGCTCAGACCCATCTGGTTTCTTTTGTTTACGCGCGGGATTTGTATTTTCTAGTGCGAGAAAGTCTGGATTATCATCCTAACGGACTTCGTTTTCAAGTGGTAGATCAGGTGGGAGATGTGTACGAGGCTACTTATTTTTCCATTGGTGGTGGTTTTATCGTCAAGGAAGGCGAAGATTTCGATGACCAGCCGAATGCCGAACTCCCCTACCCCATTGACCAGGCCAAAGATTTACTGAAATGGTGTGAGCTACACCAAAAGGCCATTTGGGAAATCGTACTATGCAATGAAGAACACTGGCGCTCCGAAGAAGAGGTCAGATCGGGCTTGACGCGCATTTGGGAAGTGATGAAACAATGTGCCTACACAGGATGCCACCGAGAAGGCCAACTCCCGGGCGGGCTGCGGGTACAACGGCGTGCTTTCAAGATGAATCAAAAACTCGCACAGCATCTCGTCTATCAAAATGCCAGTGAATGGATTGACCAGATTCAAAAAGGCAGCAAAAATTTTCAGGAGATTCTCAAATGGGTAAGCTGTTTTGCCTTAGCGGTTAATGAAGAAAATGCCTCTTTTGGCCGCGTGGTAACGGCTCCTACCAATGGCGCGGCGGGCGTGATTCCGGCGGTTTTGATTTATTATGTCTGCTTTTGCGATGAAGTAACCAAAGAAGATATTGTCAAATTTTTATTGACGGCAGGCGAGATTGGAAGCATTTTCAAAAAGGGAGCAACCATTTCGGCGGCAATGGGAGGCTGCCAGGCTGAGATTGGTGTCTCCTCGGCCATGGCCGCCGCCGCACTCACAGAGCGATTAGGGGGCTCTCCTGCTCAGGCACTGATGGCCTCTGAGATCGCCATGGAGCATCACCTAGGATTGACCTGTGATCCTATCGGTGGCTTGGTGCAAATTCCTTGTATTGAGCGCAATACCATGGGAGCCATCAAGGCCATTACTGCTTCTCAAATTGCTCTCGAGAGCGACCCAGAAAATGCAAGAGTGAGCTTAGATGGGGTCATCAAAACGATGTGGGAAACTGCTCTGGATATGAACCACAAGTACAAAGAAACCTCCGAAGGGGGCTTGGCAGTGCATATCTCCTCGAATGTGATTGAGTGTTGAGTATTTATCGCTAAACCCCCAAAATTTCTCTGGCACGTTGCTCGTCTTTTACCAATTGTGCTTGCATGGCCTCGAGGCTTTCAAAAGTGGCATCTCCTCGGATTTTTTGGATAAACTCTAGCCTCAGTTTTTCCCCGTAAATTTCTTGCTGAAAATCAAAGATATTTACCTCAATGCGGTGTTTAGGATCGCCTTTGAGCGTGGGGCGATTACCAATATAGAGCATGCCTTGTAAGGTTTGATCCCGCACGTAAGCTTTAACCGCGTAGATACCATCGGCGGGAATGAGCTTGTAATCTTCGGGCACTTCCAGATTGGCGGTGGGGAAGCCAATTTGCCGACCCAATTGGTCGCCGTGTACGACTTCGCCCCGTATTCCGTAGGCATAACCTAAGTATTGATTTGCTTTTTGAATCGCTCCTTCTAAGAGGGCATTCCGAATTTTGGTGGAGCTTACCCCCACGTGATCAATATCTTCTCGTGGGATTTCTTCCACGGTAAAATCATAGCGATTGGCATTTTCGGTCAGGTAATCAAAACCTCCTTCGCGGTTTTTTCCGAAGCGATGATCGTAGCCAATGACCAATTTTTGGGTGCCCACGCCTTGCCGGTAAATCTTTTGAATAAATGCCTCTGGACTTAGCTGGGAAAATTCTTCGGTAAAAGGGAGAATGAGCAAGCGGTCAATGCCTTGTTTTTCCAGCAAATAGGTCTTTTCTTCAATTGTTGAGAGCAACTTCAGGTCGGTTTTTCCCTTGGAAAGCACGATGCGTGGGTGGGGCCAGAAGGTAATGACCACACTTTCGCCCTGGTGTCTTTGACTAATTTCTTGCAAGCGGGCTAGGATTTTCTGATGGCCGAGATGTACGCCATCAAAGGTTCCACTCGTAACTACGGCAAAGTCAGGTTTCTCGAAAGCGTCCAGCCCCTCGTATACTTTCATATTGTTTTGGGTTTTTGGCTTGGAAATTATCTGGAGTATATTTTTGGACTACAAAACTCCACTTCTGGAACCTGATTTCAGGAATTTTTTCAGTAATAGCTCAATTACTTCAAAATTTCATTTCATCAGAACCCAAAATCGAGTTTTTCGCTTCTAAATCAATCCTCCAGACAATTTCTCTGCAAATATAAATTTTATTCGGCACTCCGATTAAAATCAGCTCAGGAATTCTCAGCGATTTCGCTCCGAATCTGAGCCACCAACTGATCTAAGGCGTGGGCATTTTCTACCCGAAATTCACCGATTTGGGTTCTTCTCAACTCGGAAAGATAGGCACCTGCTGCTACTGCTTTTCCAAAATCATAGGCCAGGCTACGGATATAAGTGCCTTTGGAGCATTTTACTCGAAATTTTACGGTGGGCATCTCAATTTGCGTGATCTCAAACTCCTCAATGGTGATTTGACGCGGTTTGATTTCTACTTCTTGCCCCTTACGCGCCTTTTTGTAGAGACGCTCCCCCTCTACTTTGACCGCAGAGTACAGGGGAGGTAATTGCTCGATGGTGCCTAAGAATTTTTGTGTAGTGTCAAGGATCAAATGTTCATCCACGTGGCCGAGATCAAATTCCTGATCTACTTCGGTTTCGGCGTCATAAGAGGGAGTCGTTTGCCCCAAACGAAAAGCCCCTGTATATTCTTTGACTTGCCCCATGTATTCCTGCAACTGCTTGGTTTTCTTGCCCGTGGCAATGATGAGCAAGCCAGTTGCCAAAGGATCAAGCGTTCCGGCATGCCCTACCTTCATGCGCTTGCCTTCATATTTAGAAACTGCGTAACGAATTTTATTGACGACATCAAAAGAAGTCCACTCCAGCGGCTTATCCACCAGAAGTAGTTCTCCTTCTCGGAAATTGAAAGTTTTAGGCATGAATTCTATATTTTAAGCATTTAGATATAAAAACCTTGGAAAATCGACGAGCAAGCCTTGAAAAAGACGTTCACAACCCATAGCTCTCCCTAAACAACTCTTAGCTCTTAAAACTATCTATATTTTTGAATGTTAAAATAAAATGGTCGGACAAGCGAAAAATTACAAAAATCAAGCATCATCAGGTTTTTATCTCGACTGTAAAAGTCCAGCTACTAATTCCTCAATATAGAATTATACGATATGATACTCAGCAAACCGCAAGGCAGATCACAGCAAGCCATGATGTTTTTTCTGGTGCTGTGCTACGCTGGATTATTTTTCTTAATTTATCAGCTCTGGAGCCAGCAGGAACCTTCTCTCTGGACTTATGGAGGGGCTTTATTGATTATACTGATCGCGGTACCGATTACGATTCGAAATTTTTCTAATTATAAGATCATTCAAGCGGGCAAAGGCCGGATTACAGTAGATTATCGCTTTCGTTTACAGCAAAAAAGATTTGAGTTGGAAGATTTAGAAGATGTTAAAGAAGAAACCATCAAAACTTTTAATACTGAATACAAGCTACTTAGCCTTCACTTTGGCAACGGTTTTTTGGAAATTAGCAATCAGGAATATACAAATTATGAAAAACTAAAAGCCTACGTGGATAAAAATAAACCCAAACGCAAAAAAACAAAGTTATAAAAATCACTACTCGAATCCTTTTTTCTTCAATTTACGGGTAATCTTTTTCACGATGCCCGGGCCTTCGTAGACAAATCCCGTGTAAATCTGTACCAAGTCAGCCCCTGCTTCTAATTTTTCTAGGGCATCTTCTGCCGTTTGGATGCCTCCTACCCCGATCACGGGAAAAGCATGCTTACCCTTTTCTTTCAAATAACGGATTACTTCCGTGGCTCTTTGCTTAAGTGGTTGTCCACTCAAGCCCCCTGCTCCCATACGCGCTACCTCCTCAGAGGTAGTTTTTAAATCATCGCGACTAATCGTGGTGTTGGTCGCAATGACACCCGAGATTCCAGAGGCAATCACGACTTCAATGACTTCATCTAATTGTGGATTGCTCAGATCGGGAGCAATTTTTAGGAGAATCGGTTTTGGCTTTTTTTTGCTATGATTTATAGCTTGAAGGGATTCTAATATTTTTTGCAGTGGCTCTTTATCTTGTAATTCTCTTAAACCTGGCGTATTGGGAGAGCTCACATTCACTACAAAATAATCCACGTGATTAAACAAGCCTTCAAAGCACTTTATATAATCATCCAGCGCAGATTCGTTGGGGGTGATTTTGTTTTTGCCAATATTGCCACCAATCCATACGGAGCGATTTTGTCTTTTGAGTCTTTGGATGCTTTCTTCCAAGCCTTGATTATTAAAACCCATTCGATTAATGAGTGCCTGATCTTTTTTGAGGCGAAAAAGGCGAGGCTTCGGATTACCTGCCTGTGGCTGAGGCGTAATGGTGCCAATCTCTACAAAGCCAAAACCAAAAGCTTCCCAGGCTGGAATTAACTCGGCATTCTTGTCAAAACCTGCCGCTAGGCCGATTGGGTTTTTAAACCTTAAACCAAATACTTCTTTGGGAATTTCTGGACAACGACTGGCGTAAGCAACACGACAAAGCGGAGCTACCCCCGGGATTTTGAAAGCAAACTTGAGCGTGGTAAATACCATCCGATGAACCTGCTCGGCAGCAAATTGGAAAAGAATCGGTTGGATTAAATATTTATACATTTTGATGAGTTATCTGTTTTTGTGGGCGTCGCCTGATCAAGCACAGGGTACAAAACCAAAAAAAGGTCTAAAATATGAATAAGATTCCTTAGGAAAAGGAACAAAACGAATATTTTCTTTATCTTCCATCCATTCATTGACTGACAAAAATTATGAACGTTACTCCTGTCATCTTGATCGCCTCGGTGATTATTTTACATTTTGTAGTAGGAATCGGATACTTGTTATACAAAATTAGTGGCTCATCCAGATCTTCCCAAAAAAATATAAAGGAAGAAAAGGATGTAAATACTCCCTGAAACAACTTGGATTATTTTCTTCTCTGATCTTCTCTCCTTTCAGATTTTTCTTTTAAGTTTAGAAAAATACTAGAAAATCTATTCAAAATTCTAAAAATCTAATCACTGAGGAGTCATGAATTTGTATAAAGCTTACCTGAGAGGGCTTTTCTGCCTAAATCTCATCTCCATTTTATTACTGGGTGCTTGCCAAACTACCCAATCCCAGAGCACTGAAATCCTTTGGGATAGCTGGGGCGTTCCGCACATTTTTGCCAAGAACAAAGCCGAATTATTTCGTGCCTTTGGCTGGTCGCAAATGCATAGCCACGGCAATTTAATCCTAGAGCTTTACGCCAAATCGAGGGGAAGAGCCGCTGAATACTGGGGTGCTGATTATCTGCAGAATGACCAGTTGGTGCATACCATGCGCTTTCCTGAGATGGCTAGTCGCTGGGTCAAGGAACAAAAACCTGAGATGCAAGCTTATCTGGTAGAATTCGTGGCAGGAATCAATGCCTACGCCGAGGCTCACCCGGAAACCATTGAAGCCAAAAACAAAACGATCTTACCTGTCCAGCCTGAGGACGTCATGGCACATTATCTCTTCGTGATTTATACTCGCTTCGTGGGGGGAGATGAGCTTGGGCGTGCCCAACGCTGGGGTCGCAAGGGTTCAAATACGTACGCAATTGCCCCTTCACGCTCGGCCAGTGGGAAAGCGATGCTAGTGCAAAATCCACATCTGCCCTGGTTTGGAGAATTTTTGTTTTATGAAGCGCATTTGAACGCTCCCGGCGTGAATTTGTACGGTGCTACTTTGATCGGCTTTCCTACGGTTGGGATTGGATTTAATGATAAACTTGGCTGGAGCCATACCAACAATACGATCGATAATGCAGATACTTACGAACTCACGCTCAAAGATCAAGGCTATCTCTGGGATGGAGAAGTCAAAGATTTGCAAGTATCTACATTTACCCTCAAAGTAAAAGGCGAAGATGGGGATATGGAAACGCGAGAAATAACCCGCTATGAATCTCTACACGGCCCTATTCTCAAAAAAGAAGAAAATAAAGCCATTTCTATTCGAATGCCGGGCTACGACCGCCCCGACCCCGCTTACCAATGGTGGAAAATGGGCACCGCGCAGAGCCTAGAAGAGTTTCAATCTGCTTTGAAAATGCTTCAGATTCCCTTTTTCAATGTGATGTATGCCGACCAAACGGGCAATATTTTCTATATGTTCAATGGTTTAGTACCCAAAAGGCCCACGGGCGACTGGAGTTACTGGAACAGTCTGATTCCAGGCGATCAATCGGATTTGCTTTGGACAGAAACACACGGCTACGAAGAACTACCCAAAGTCACCAATCCCGAATCAGGCTGGCTCCAGAATGCCAATGATCCCCCTTGGACAAGTACCTTCCCCCGTAAGCTCGATCCCAAGGATTTTCCATCTTATCTGGCTCCCGTGGAGATGTATTTCCGCCCTCAGCGAGCTGTAGAAATGGTCGATAGTGATGAATCCATCACTTTTGAGGAATTGGTAGATTATAAGCTTTCTACAAAAATGGGACTGGCGGATCGGATTCTGGATGATCTTTTCGCGGCCATTGATCAATATGGGGGCGAATTGGCCAAAGAAGCCAAGCAGGTACTCGAGGATTGGGATCGAGAAGCCAACGCTGATAGCAAAGGGGCTTGGTTGTTTTTCCAGTGGGCGCGCGCGCTCAACCCTTGGGATGGTAGTAATTATGCGCAGCCTTGGCAATTAGAAAAAGCCCGTACCACTCCCGACGGCCTCGCTCGTCCCGAAGAAGCCGTAAAATTGCTAGAAACGGTAGCGCAAAAATTCAAGAAAGCTTATGGTAAATTAGATGTAGCCTGGGGTGAAAAATACCGCATTCGCTACAACAATCTAGATTTGCCTGGCAATGGCGCCGACGGAGGAATGGGCGTATTTCGGGTAGCTTGGCAGGGAGGTCGGGACGAAGACCAAATCATCATCGGAGGAGGCGATTCTTGGGTATCTATTATTGAATTTGGTGATCGAGTTAAGGCGAAAGTCCTGCTGAGTTATGGCAACTCTACCCAGAAAGGTTCTCCTCATTATGGCGATCAACTCGAGCTCTTCTCCAAAAAAGAAATGCGCGATGCTTGGTTTTACCGAGAAGACATTGAGCAGCATTTAGAAAAAACAGAGGTTTGGGTGGACGGAAGCTTTCAGGAAAAATAGAACCATCTGATGGTGCTTTTGACAAAAAAGCGGTCGTTAGGCAGCTCGCAAAGCTACTGAAAGTCAATAACTTATTCACAAGAAAAAGGTCTGTCGGGAGACAGACCTTGTAAGAATACATGCTAGGAACGTGAGCAAAATCAATAACTAAGCCAAGCGCTCTTACTTCCCATAACGCCCCCCACGTGAGCGGGTAGAGCTTCCGGAGCGAGAAGAGCTTCGGCTGGTACGAGAGCTGCGAGAGTAGCGGCTAGGATTACTTTTTACTTTTTGTTGGAAAGAAGAGAGTTGTCTCTGTTGTTGTGCTCTTTGGTAGAAGTTAGGATTGGTCGCGCGTGCCGTGGCACTGCTAGTTCCGTAAGAATTTTTTGTGCCTGTACCATAGTAAGCACGACCACTGGTGCTGGGGTTGCTACGATAGCGGCTGTAATCCGTGTAAGTACTTCGGTACACAGGGCGTCCGGCCATCATATGAAACATAGAACTCATAAAAGCATATTGTCCATAGAAAGCCCAAAAGGAGTTCCCACTGTTATCGCGACGCCATTCTCCATATTTGGGATTACCCACGGCGGTATTGAAGCCCGGAGGGGCGGGTGCCTTATGAATCTTGCCGTCCGTAGATTTGGAAGCTAGTTCTAAGCCCATATTTTCTAGATTTTGAGCAAAGAATACTTCACTCACGTCTTTCCATTCGGTGACCTTAGGCTCAGGTAGGCTATCGTCGATATTGGTTTTGATGCGATATTTGTGTTGGTATAAATCTTTACTCTCATCCAACTGCATATCATAGAGAATAATAGAAAAAGATTCTTCATCCATCATATCTCTAATGAGTAAATCTACGGGACTTGGGCCTTCGTATTTACTTTCGGAGCTACAGGAAACCAAGAAAAGGCTGAATAGTATTCCTGCGTACAAAGCTAAGTTTCTCATAATTTAATGAATTTATCGATTTCGGTTCTTGGAGTATAAATGAATTTTATCGTGAAAATGTGGCCTCACTAAGGTATAATGATATTGGAGAACTCGAACTCTTGCACCACTTTTCCGGCGGCAGCACTGAATTGATGTTCGCCCCATTGATCTATACCGACGAGTTTGTCTTTACTTTTATTGTAATAAGACCACGAGACAAGCTCTTGCCAATTGTCGTCTTCTATGTTTCGGAAATAACCAATCCCCTCAGATTCACGATAGAAGGTTTCTCCCTCGTAAGTGATGCGGGTAGGGGCTGTATTATTTTGCTGAACATATTGGGGAATATCTTCATCAATCTCAAAGAGGTTGATTTTTCTCATCATCGTGCATTCTAGCTCGTCATCTACTTCCAGATGGAGATAAAACGTTTCATCGGCCGTTTTGAGTTGGAATTCGTCTGTGAAAAAATCGTCTCCCCAATCGTACTCATATACTTCGGTCACCTGCCAAGTCTTTAAATCATAATCCAAGAAAGCGTCTTTGACTAGGTCAGTCACTCTCACGTTGGCAGGATCGTAGAGCGGTTCTTCCTCCTCTTTTTTCTTTTTAAACCATCCAAATACCATGGGCGATATTGATTATTTTATATAAAGGTACGTATAAATTATTTCAAAAGATAAAGATTCAAATACAGAATTCCAAGCTAGAGATAGTACCCGGGATGATTTGCTTGACCCGAGTCTTGAACAAAACCATTTTTACATTCCAAGATACGAGCCGGGAAATTATGCACCAGATGATGATTATGGGTCGCCATAAAAATAGCTGTCCCGCTTTTGTTGATCCTCAAAAAAAGCTGGAGAATTTCCTCGGCTACCTCTGGGTCAAGATTCCCCGTGGGTTCGTCCGCCAGTAGAATCAAGGGTTCGTTGATCAGGGCGCGCGCAATGGCGAGGCGTTGCTGTTCACCTCCTGAGAGTTGGTGAGGCATACGGCCACTGGCTCCGCTCAAACCCACTTGCATGAGTACTTCGGCCAGGCGATGACGCATTTTGTTCTGGTCTGACCAGCCCGTAGCCCGCATCACAAAGAGTAGATTGTCGGCCACGTTACGATCATAGAAAAGCTGAAAATCTTGAAAGATAATGCCCAGTTTTCTTCTCAAGAAAGGAATAGACTTGCGATCAATCTGGGGGAGAGAGAAGCCCACCACCTGAACCGAACCTTTGACCACGGGTATGTCCGCATAGAGGGTTTTGAGTAAGGAGCTTTTACCACTCCCTGTCCGGCCAATGAGATAGACAAAATCTCCCTTGGGAATGCTGAAATTCACCTTTTTGAGCACTAGATTTTGTTTTTGGTAGATATACGTGTCTTTTACTTCTACCACGAATTCCGAATCTAGAAACATAGGCAAAAACTCAGATTTCTAATTTTTGTAATTTCCCGAAAGGGAGCGCATCAATCACCTTACGGAGTGCTTCTTCCTTTCCTTGGAGGCCATATTTTTCTAGTTTTTTGAGGGGACGATCGGCTCGAAAGTAGGCCACCAACACGAATTTGTCATCCCGAAGTTGGATATAATCTGGAATTTTTGCCTTGCCTTTTACTTTGATAATGTACATAGATGCTACCAATGAGAGTCGTCCTGATTAAACTAGGAAAAAGCAAAATTGGTTAGAACAATTTTTACCCGTTTACCTTGCGATAATCGGCTAAGAATTTATCTAGACCTGCATCCGTAAGCGGGTGCTTGAGCAAGCCAGTGATGACGTGAAGTGGGCAGGTGGCTACATCGGCGCCGAGTTCGGCACACTTGACCAAATGCATCGTATGCCTAACCGAAGCGGCTAATACTTCCGTATCAAATTCATAATTATCATAAATCTGCACGATTTGTTCAACCAATTGTAGACCATCACTGGCAATATCGTCTAGGCGTCCCATAAAGGGAGAAACATAATCAGCACCAGCTTTGGCGGCTAGCAAGGCTTGCCCGGGCGAAAATACCAAAGTACAATTGGTGCGTATACCTTGTTCAGAGAAATACTTGAGTGCCTTTACTCCCTCTTTGATCATCGGGACTTTGACCACGATGTTATCGTGGATTTCGCTGAGTTCTTCGCCTTCTTTGACGATATTTTCAAAGTCTGTAGCAATCACTTCGGCACTTACATCTCCGTCTACGATTTCGCAAATAGTAAGGTAGTGCTTGAAAATTTGGTCTTTTCCTTGGATACCTTCTTTGGCCATCAGGGAAGGATTCGTAGTCACGCCATCTAGGACGCCCAAATCTTGCGCTTCTCTGATTTCGTCCAGATTAGCTGTATCGATGAAGAATTTCATAGTCTTTTTTTAGAAAAGTAAAATGATTGATTTTAGATAAAAGCTGGGGTACTTTGATAAAAAATTTGCAGTAGAGGATGGGGCGGTATTTCCATCATGAGCCATAAAAAAAACCAGTGCAAGCCGCTCAACCACCTACCTTTGCTTCCGTTAAGACCTGGAGGATTCAGTAGGAGCTGGCTTCACCGGCAGTAGCAAAACTATAATTTCTATGGTGCAATTCAAAATTTTACTTCCAGAAAAGCACTGTGATGCAAAATCAAGTCCTTGATCCCTTCCGCTCAGGAGCGTACTTTGCTAACTTCTTGCAAGATTTTTTCGTTGATATGAGAGGAATCGTACTGATTACACGTTTTTAATAGAAACATCCTCGAATTATATTATTGATTTCTTATGAAAAAGTTATTCTTAATTTCCATCTGTTTTCTTCTCACCAGTAGCCTAGCTTGGGCACAAAGTAATAGTCTTGCTCCTCAGGGCTCTCAGAAAACCAGTGGACCAGTTGCCAAATGGGATCGTGAAGCTTATGATTTTGGTGAAATTCCGCAGGGAGTACCTGTCTCTACCACTTTTAAAATCACGAATACAGGCTCTGCGCCTTTGATTATCTCTCAGGTGAAACCATCTTGTGGCTGTACTACACCTTCTTATACCAAGGAACCCATTATGCCAGGAAAATCTGGAACCGTCAAAGCTCAATACAATGCGGCCAACGCGGGAGCTTTTAACAAGTCTATTACCGTAACCACGAATAGTGCTGAGAAACCAACTATTTTACTTTACATCAAAGGAACGGTAAAATCTTCTGATCAATAGAGAGATCATTTTCAGCTACGCATAGCCAGAGTAACTAAGGATTTGTAAAGCTAATCTGGCTATTGGCTTGCTGGTATTTGCTAAAAATATCAAAAGCCCTCACCTAAAAAGGCGAGGGCTTTTGTATTGATATCTTCGTTGCTGGTATCAAGAACCAGCGATTTTCGCGTAGTGATTCTCCAGACGAGCTTCATAATCCTTGGCTTTTTCGGTTTGGCCTTCTTTTTTGAGAATCTGTGTAATTTCTCCTAAGATCGCCATATTGATGCGGATGCGGCTGTCTTGTGCGCTCACTTTCCGATCGTCAATGAGATAAGCCAGCATCTCATCGGCTCGGTTGGCCATCTTATCCGCGATATTGAGAGCGCGTTCCTTTTCGTCTACCCTGAAGAGTCCGTCAATCAACTGATAAGAATAAGCATCAAAAGGAATCACCTCGTCGGGAGCTTGATCCAGTATAAAATTCAATGCTTTCTTCGCCTCTTCTTTTTTACCCTCCTTAATCAACTGGTCGGCTAGGCGATAGAAAGAATCTCTCAGATTGAGTACGAATCGTTCATAATTCTCATCATAATAGGTATTTGGATTATCTAACTCGCGCCAGTAGAAGTTTTCCATCATGTTTTTATACATGATATCTGAATTGACAAAGCCTTCTCGGGCTCCTTCTACCTTAAAAGGCATGAGTCGGAAAGCCAAACCCTCTCTTTGCATGAACTCTTTGAGGTTCAAGTAACTAGAATTAGCCAAGGTGGTTGAGAAGTAAATAGGACGCTTCCAATCATTGGTAGCAATCATATCCAAGATGATGAGATCATTCTTATAGAGTTCATTGGTTTGTAGATCCCAAGCGATACGCTCACCGATTAAGTTCTCTTTATCTTTAGGAACGAAACCTAATTTGAGAATCTCTGCCTTATCGGTTTTTAAAACTAATTTACGGCTAGGAATGATGGTCAAGTCTTCGTCTTCGGAGCCAGGGGTAAAAGCTTTGACCATCTTATCGCCTTTCTTGACTAAGTTAATGTATCCCTTCAAATCCATCCCTTTCTTAGAGAGATCATCCATCATTTTAGGGGAAAGGTTGGTGTTGATTTTCCAAGCGGGTGGATACAAAATTTGATCATTCGTACCTTGAATATATTCATCATGCTCAAGAGAAATCGGCAAAGCGTCTGATTCGTAAGCAGGTCGCTTCATCTGGTCGATGTACCAGTCGGTTCCTAATAGGCTCAGGTTACACACACGCACATCGGTCCGGAAGCCCTCTACTTCTTGCACATACCATAGTGGGAAAGTATCATTATCTCCTCCTGTGAATAAGACGGCGTTGGGGGCACAAGAATTCAATAGATTTTTAGCAGAATCAATGGAATGATAGCGATTAGAACGGTCGTGGTCGTCCCAACCCGCAGCCGCCATTATTCCGGGTACAACCAAGCAAACCGCCGTGGCTATGATCGGAGATATTCGTGGGTTTTTGATAAAATTCTTTAAGAGTTCCGCTATGAACATGACCCCAAAGCCAATCCAGATGGCAAAAGCATAATAAGAACCCACGTAAATATAATCCCGCTCACGAGGTTCTACTGGAGGAGAATTCAAGTAGAGCACCAGGGCCAAACCTGTTAAGAAGAAGAGCATGGCGGTAATGAAGAAAGTCTGTTGGCTTTTTTGGAAGAGGAAAATGACGCCTAATATCCCCAAAAGCAGGGGCAGCATATAAAATTGATTGTAGGCTTTGTTTTCAGCCAATTGGTTAGGTAGTTTGTTTTTACTTTGCACGGGCGTCAAATAAGCGGAGCCTTCGGCATCTCCAGCTCTGCCCGCAAAATTCCATAAGAAATAACGCCAATACATATGACCAAACTGATAACTAAACAGAAATTTCAAGTTATCAGCCATCGTGGGTTTGTAATCTGGGGGAATATCTCTGCCCCCGTAGATTTTCTGTATGTACAATTGACGGTGATTATCTTGGCGGCTGTAAATACGAGGCAGGAGCATTTTGTCCTCATAATCGTAGGCAAAGCGTTCGTTGTAAGGCTCGTAAATACCTTTTTCGTAATTGATCCGATAAAGCTTGCCTTTGCTGATACGAACAGCACTCCCGTCAGAATTACGCTTGACATCAGAATTAAAAGTAGGCCCATAGACTAAGGGACGATCTCCGTACTGCTCTCTTTTTAGATAAGAAACAAAACGAATAATATTGCTTGGGTCGTTCTCATTGATGGGTGGATTATAATTGGAACGAATAAGAATCAAAACGTAAGCAGAATAACCAACTAGAATGAAAGCCAGAGAAAGCAAAGCCGTATTCAAAATCACTTTCTCATTTTTGACAGAATAATAGATTCCATAAACTACTGCTCCAATTACCAATACCGTGATGAAAATAATCCCAGCACCAAAGGGCAAGCCAAAGCTATTCACAAAAAGCACCTCAATATTCCCTGCCAGAGTAGGCAAGCCTGGAATAATTCCTTCTAAAATCACGATAATAATCGCCCCACTAATAGCCAAAGTAGCCAGCAAACGGAGCGTGAATTTTTGATCTCTTTGGAGTGCTTGGTAGAAAATATATCCGATAATCCCCAGTATAGCGATGACCACCAAAAAGGTTACCATCCCGAGTGCTTCGTTATTTTCTGGTAAAATCGCCCTAAAGGCAATTAAGCCGATTCCAATGGCAGGAAGCGTCCAAGGAATAAATGGCTCTTCTTCTCCATCAACTCCTTGGGAAGTATTCTTTTTAGCAGCCGTCTTGCTCGTAGACTGCGTGATAGATTGCTGCGATTGGGGAGGAAATTTTTTATAATAAAAGATCAAGGCCAGAGCAGGAATGGTCACCAAGTTGAGCAAGTGAACCCCAATGGAGAGTCCCATCATATAGGCAATCAGAATGAGCCATTTGTTGGCTTGGCTTTCGTCTTCAATCAATTCCCACTTGAGCATCGCCCACACCACGAAAGCCGTAAAGAAAGACGACATCGCGTAAACCTCTGCCTCTACGGCCGAAAACCAGAAAGAATCAGAAAAAGTATACGCCAAGGATCCGACCAATCCAGCACCCAAAAGGGTGATTATTTGGCTATCGCTGAGATTTTTGATACTGCGTTCGGGGAAAAGCTTCGCACCAAAGAGCGTAATCGTCCAGAAAAGAAATAAAATGGTAAAAGCACTACAAAGTGCCGAAGATACATTAATCCAATAAGCGACCAGCGTAACGTCTCCCGCGGCTAGAAAAGAAAACATCCGACCTACCAGCAGAAAGAAAGGTGCGCCTGGCGGGTGAGGAACTTGCAGTTTATAAGAACAGGCGATGAACTCTCCACAGTCCCAAAAACTGGCGGTTCGTTCTACGGTCATCAGGTATACGATGAGTGAGATCGCAAATACTGCCCAGCCCCCAATGTTATTTAATAGCTTAAAATTCAGTCCTTGTTTGGATAAAGATGACTTCTGTTTTTCCTCTGTGATGGTTGCTTGTTTAGTCATTACGCTTTGTTCAATTTATGAATTGCGAAAATAAAAAATAATGTGCAAAATATATTTCTTTTACTTGATTAGTTGTGGCTTGTCTGTTTTTGGTCAATGGTCTTTTTTGTAGAAGGAATCACCATTTCTACCAATAAATCTTATCCGAATAAAAAGGCCAAGCATCATAAACACAGAACCTTCCAACCCACCACACCCCAAATCTAATACACCATTTGGTAGTGCCTCTCCAAAACTTGAGCATAAACTGCTGCCTCGGGTCTTTGGGCACGTTGCATCGTGGTGGTCAATTGACTCAGAATAGCAAAGTCTGTCTGCATGCCGGTTTTATCTTCGGGATTTTTCCTGATAAAATAAGCCAAATTCTCATCCGCCTGTTGCACTAGCGTATCGGCGATCTCCAAGGCTTTTTCTTCCTCTTCCAAGCTTAGCAGCAAACCTACCATCGGCGTGCTAAAATAACCATAAGCAATCGTTTCGTGAGGAAAGGCTTTTAAAGAAAAGTCCATAACCTCTCGCGCTTCCTCCTTTTTTCCTTCTTGATAAAAGGCCTCCGCCAAACGATAGAATTTACCTCTGGCAATTCTTGCGAAACGCTGATGAATCGCATCTAAATAGAGATCAGGATTGTCAAAGCCTTCCCAGTTACATTGACGCATCAAAGTATCATACATAATCTCCGTGTTGACGTAGCCACGTTTTGTCCCTTCCACCCGAAAAGGCATCAAGCGATAAGCCAAACCTTCTAATTGCAAATATTCGGTCAACCCCAAGTAACTATCATCTCCTCCCAAGCCGTCCGAGAAATAAATAGGCCTTTCCCAATCATTATTAGCAATAATGTCTAGCATAATCAAATGATTTCGGAAGAGGTTGTCCTCTGGAAACTCCCACCGAAGCTGACCTTGTATCAAATTCTTTTTGTCTGCTGGAATCCAAGCGAGTGCTTTTACTTTTTCTGAATCAAGGGGCAAGACCAGTTTTCGAGTGGGTAAAGTATTGAGTTCAACCGTGCCAAAGTCATACTTCAAGCGTGGGTCTTGTTTTTGAATCAGTTGGAGATAAGTTTTGACATTCATCCCTTTTTTTTCCAAGCTAGAGGCTATTTCGGGGCTAAACTGAGGGTTGCGAGAAGCAGGCACATAGGGAATCTGATCGTTTGTACCTCGGATATAATTTTTATAATCTAGCTGAATGGGCAAGGCTTCTGACTCATAAGTAGGGCGGGTCATTTGTTTCGCGTACCAATCGGCACTCAAAAGCGTGATATTACAAACTCGCACATCTCTTCGATAACCCTCTACTTCTTGCGCGTACCAAAGCGGGTAGGTTTCGTTATCACCAGCCACGAAGAGAATAGAGTCAGGGGCGCAGGTACTGAGCAAATTTTTGGCCGTACGCACGGCTTGACCACGTCCGGCGCGATTGTGATCGTCCCAACCCTCACTGAGCATCAAACACGGAATCGCTAAGCCCAACAAAGTTGCTAATATGACGTTGAGTTGGTGATTTTTTGAAAAGCGATTCAGCATTTCTACCAAAAACATCGTTCCCAGGCCCACCCAAATCGCGAAAGCATAGAATGATCCCACGTAGATATAATCTCTTTCTCGGGGTTCTACCGGAGGAGAATTGAGATACAAAACCAAGGCCATACCCGTCATAAAAAAGAACAGAGCATTAATCAGCCAGACCTGCTGACTACGCCGATACTGATAAATCATACCCAGTATGCCTAGTAAAAAAGGCAACATGAAAAACTGATTGTGTGCCTTGTTGCTGGTCATGCTCTTGGGCAATTTAGAGGCCAGCGGCGAAAGCCATCCTGCATCCTGCTCATCACCCATTCTACCCGCAAAATTCCACATCAGATAACGTAGGTACATATGGCCTAGTTGATATTGGAAAAGAAAGCGTAGATTGTCTTTCATCGTTGGCACCTCGCCTTCTTCGAGGTCTAGAATCTTTCGGTAGCGTTGCGGGTGGTCATCCATACGGCTATATACCCGAGGAAAAAGCATATTATCATCAAATTGTGCTTCTACTTTCTGGTCGATGACTTCGTATTTGTTCTCACCTTTGCGGTAGATCAATCCAGCGGGTTCTTGGCCAGTATATTGAGAGGTAAATTTAGGCCCGTAAACCAGTGGTCGGGAAACATACTGCTCCCGATTGAGATAGTAAATAAAAGTATGGACTTCACTTGGATTATTAAGATTAATGGGCGGATTGTAATTAGCACGAATCAAAATCAAGGCGTAAGAACCATAGCCAATCAAAATGAAAGTCAAGCTTAATAAGGCCGTATTCAAATAGATTTTCTGATATCGGTGAGAGTAGAGCAAGCTAGCAACCAAAGCACCCACGCAAAGCAGGCCGAAAAAAAATATGCCACTGTAAAAAGGCAAGCCTAATTGGTTGACAAAGATCACTTCCGTTACCCCCGCCAGCGTAGGCAAACCCGGTATAATACCGTAAAGAATCACCGCTACAATGCCTGAACCTGCCAAAAATGCCAATATCGTTCCCCACGTGGTTGATTTGGAGGTTTTTTTGTAGTAATAAACCAGTGCTAAGACCGGCAGTGCTACCAGATTCAAAATATGAACACCAATAGATAAACCCACCAGGTAAGCGATCAAAATCAGCCAACGATTCGCCTGACCAGGTTCTTTGATTCTTTCCCATTTCAAAATGGCCCAAAATACAAAAGCCGTAAAAAAAGAAGACATCGCGTATACTTCCGCCTCTACGGCTGAAAACCAAAAAGAATCCGAAAAAGCAAAGGCCAAAGACCCCACCGCGGCTGCCCCCCACAGCCCCCAGCAATCCGCCCAAGACAATTCATCCTCAGACTTTTGAAGTAATTTCAAACCCAACAAGCTGATCGTCCAAAAAAGAAAAAGCACCGTAAAAGCACTACAAAGCACGGATACTAGGTTTACCCAATAAGCTACCTGACTGGGATCACTCCAGGCCAAAAGTGAAAACAATCGACCAATAATTAGAAATAAAGGTGTACCCGGTGGATGCGGAACTTCCAATTTATGAGCACTGGCAATAAATTCACCACAATCCCAAAAACTTGCTGTCCGTTCCACGGTGGCTAGATAAATTCCACCCGAAATGAGGCAAACCACCCAGCCTATTAAATTGTTGGTCTTAGTAAAGCTACGCATGTAATTCTTTTTTAGGTTCTGATATGTGTAGCACTAAAATAAAACCTGCAAATACATAAATGGCAATCTCTTAACATTTCATAACATTTTTTGGGGATTCTTAAGGATGTGTTTCTCCAAAGAGAAAGGCACATCTGAAATAATAAAAGATAAAATTGTATTGCTTCCTATGCAGGATTTTTTTACATTGCGAAGGGTAATAGTAATACTATTCCTAGCTCCTTCAACTATCTTTGCATACGTAGCTTCATCTTGTGAATAGTATAGATCAGAAAAAGCTTGAAGTATGAAACCAAATCCTTTTTTTGCGGCAATAGGACTGTTTTTGTTTGCTATCTATCCAATTTTCGGTCAGAACAATTGGACAGAAGTATCCCCCTCCCTGCAGAGGCGAATAGAAGCCAGTAGTGTAGTTTATGATGACAAAATGTACGTATTCCACGGCTATCTACCCGGATTTAGAGTAAGCCACGATAGTGAAGTCTATGATCCTCAGACTGATACTTGGACAGCCTTGGCTCCTCTACCCACAGGGCCTCGCACCGGGATGACCCACAATGGCTTTATCATTGTAGATGATGAAGTATGGCTGACAGGTGGAAAATCAGAGTTTGCCAATACCCTCACTAATAAAGTCTGGATTTATAATTTTGCAAACGATTCTTGGCGTGAAGGCTCACCTCTACCACGTAGTATTGCCTCGGCTAATTTGATCAAATTAGGGCGCAAGCTTTATCTCTTTGGAGGAGGCACACACCCCGAAGGCACTCCCCCTCGTCAGAATAATCTGTGTGTGCTGCTCGACAAACATTATGTTTATGATTTGGAAAAACCCGAAGCTGGCTGGCAAGATTTGCGTGCGCCCCTTCCTCAGGGTTTCGGGCGCATTCACCAGTCAGTCGCCCTCTGGCAAGGAAAGTTTTACGTGATTGGCGGTCAAGACGGGCACGACTGTGGTAGTTTGGACAAAAGCTGGGTTCACGTGTACGACCCTTATCTGGACAATTGGGAGCGCTTGGCTGATTTACCCGTCAATCTTTCTCATATGGAGCCAGGTACTTCCGTAGTAGATGGTAAAATTATAGTTTTTGGTGGCGAAATTGATAATGTGCCTACCGGCATTCTTTGGCAATACGACCCCGCCACGAATCAGTGGTCTCAGATAGATCAACTACTCAACAACAATGGTACTCCTCAGGGTAGATTAGCCGCTTCTGCCAGAGTAATCGGAGATACCTTAGTCGTATCGCATGGCTCTTTTTCCAGTCGTACCTACGTCAGACCCTTTGCCCGAAACCGCCAGTTTAAGTTAGGTTTCAATCCTCAAAAACTAAGAGTCTATGCGCACGTAGAAGATTCTGCCCTCACACGTTCGGCTTGGCTCTGGACTACAGATGGCAAAACTACCTTTAACTTTGACACGGGTAATTTACCTGCTTGGATACAGGTAAGCACAGACACAGTGGATCAAATTGATGAGTCAGGTTTGGAAATAAAATTACAGTTTGATCCTAGCCAAGTGACGGCTGGAACCTACCGCCACACGGTCTTTGCTTCTGCTCCTGATTATGAAGCAGCACAGATGGAAATAGAATTGGTGGTGCTCAATGCGCGAGCTGACTTACCGCCTGACTTTCCTAAAAACCTAAGTGCTAAAGCGTTTTCGCCTTCAAAAGTGGATTTGTATTGGATTGGCACACCAGCTGATAGCCAAAAAGTAGAAATTCAGCGCAGAGAAGAAGGTCAATCCAATTTTGTAAAAGTAGCCGAAGTGGCCGATTCACTATCTTATTACCAAGATAGTTTATTGACTCCTCATACACGTTATGATTATCGTGTGCGTAAATTAGGGTCAAATGTCAATTCTGCTTATAGTCCAGTTACCTTTGCGCTCACTCCTCCTCTGCCACAAGTGGGTGAAATCTTGCTTCACGATAGTGAGAATGACCAAGTGATTACTGCTTTATCCAACCGAATCGCCGTAGAAATGGACACGCTTGCCAGTGAAGAATTTACCATTTCCGTAGAAAGACCTGATTCAGCAGGGTTTGGAAGCGTCTTGATTCGCTTGGAAGGACCAGTAAGTGCCGAGCGTGTGGAAAGTTTTGGTCCCTTCACTTTGTTTGGTGAAGTCAACTCGCAAGATTTTAGAGGTCGGGTTTTCCCCGCTGGAGATTATTCTCTGGAAGTCATCCCCTATTCTAACCCCAAGGCACAAGGCGACCCCGGCGATACCACACGCATTCGCTTCTTCTTGACACGTGCCTCAGCGATGCGTATTACCGAGGTGGTATTAATCGATGCCGAAAACGACCAAGAACTCTTCACGATTCAAGATGGTCAAACGATTAAGATAGATACACTTGGTACTTCTTTACTCAGCCTCGTTGCCCAGCCTGATAGCAATGCCGTTGGGAGCGTAGCCTTTCGGCTCTCTGGGGCTCAGTCATTAAATCGGATTGAAAATTCTGCTCCTTTTTCACTTTATGGGGATTTTAGGGACGATTTTGCGGGACAAGCGATGCCCACTGGAGATTATGAGTTGAAAATAATCCCTTACACCCTCGATTGGGCGCAAGGAACCGGAGGGGAGCCGTTCGTCCTGCATTTCACTCTTACCGAGTCGCCTCGTGTGAAGGAAATTGTACTTGTAGACGCTTCTCTAGATCAAGATTTACAAACTCTAGAAGATCAATCAGTGATAAATATTGACCAAGTAGGGAATCGCCTGAGTATAAGAGCCGAAGTGAGCAGCACGCAAAGCGTATCTTTTAGCCTGATAGATTCTACTGGAAGTCTAGTTCACCAGCAAATAGAAAATGTAGCTCCCTACTCCCTTTTTGGAGAAAATACCAGTGGTGGCTACAATCCTTGGTTACCCGTGCCCAGCCCAGGACGATACACACTGACTACTATTCCTTACGCGCAGAGAGGACTCAGGGGAGAGCAAGGCGAACCTTACATGCTAGCTTTTGAGATAGCAGATACGATACAAACAGACTCGCTCCCAGCGGAACAAAACATAAATACAAGTATGAAACTTTACCCAAATCCAGCCCACGGACAGATTTTTCTGCGTGTTCCTAAAATCCAAACCTCCAGCTTTATTATAGAGATTACTAATCCACAGGGCGAGATAAAATACCGTCAAGCTCACAACAGCCTGAGCCCCGATCGAATTCTCAGCCTCAATTTGGATGATCTTTCCCTCAAAGAAGGCACCTACATTATCAAAATTCAGGATCAAAAAAAGAATACTTTCATAAGACGCGTGATTAAATTTTAGTCTTTTTATTACTTCCTTCCTGACAGAACTCCCACTTTTCAAGTAATTAAAATCCCATTATTTGCTTGAGAAGTTCTGGGAGTTTCTTTTCTTGCATAAAGAAATCCCTAGTATATCTTTTGTAATATTCGAGAAAAGAAAACGACTCATAGCATAAAATCACCTGAGCAGTATGGCTACACTCAAAGAAAACCCCACCCTTGCTGATTTACAGCAATATATGAAGGCTGTCTGTGAAGAAAGAGGCTGGGATACCAATAACTCCTTGGAGCTTTTTCTCCTGTTTAGCGAAGAAGTAGGCGAATTAGCAAAGGCTATACGGAATCACCGCGGTTTGTATCAAGAGGAAGCAAAGAAAAACAAACGTTTTGAGCTAGAAGAAGAGTTTGCCGATATTTTGGGTTATTTATTAGATTTGGCCAATCACTTCGGAATAGATTTAGAGCAAGCCTTCCGTGAGAAAGAAGCCGTGAACGCTCAGCGAGAATGGAACTGAGAATGAGCTTGTTAATGCTTTGTTAATTCCGAACATTATTTTATGATCTTAGAATAATGCAACCTTTATCCTCATTTATGAGTATATATATCTACTATCTTTACCATATCCCAAATTATCTTCGCTATGAATGACTTAATCAATGCCGCCTTTCTGCCTATCAACATCGGTTACACGCTGCTGCTGATGTTTGTCATGCTTTATTGGATTACGGTCTTTTTGGGCTTCTTGGATTTGAGTAGCTTAGATTTTGATGTAGATACCGATGTAGATATTGACGCCGATGTAGATGTGGACGTGGATGCCGATGTAGACGTGGATGCCGATGCCGACATAGATGCGGACACGGGGGGGATTAGTCCTGTCGTGGCGGTTTTAGCGTTTTTCAATATTGGAAAAGTTCCTTTTATGATCTTTATAAGCTTTCTAGCCCTCTTTCTATGGACGGGCTCCGTGCTGGGGAACCATTATCTCGGAAGTGATAGTACTAGTTTTGCGCTAATCTTACTTGTACCGAATCTCTTCATAGGGCTATTTCTAACCAAAATTGTAACCACTCCGCTCAAGGCCGTATTTAAAGAAGAGGAGAACGAGTTTAAAACACATCAAGACCTGATCGGTAAAATCGGCGTGGCGGTTTATTCCATCGAGGATAACGGCGTAAGTCAAATTCGTATTCCTAGCCAACACGGCTCTTCGCTGGTATTAAGAGTAAAAGCGACGGAGGGTAATCTCATTAACAAAGGCCAGAAAGGACTCATCGTTCATTATGACGAAGAACACAAGGTTTATTTTGCCGAACCTTTTATGGACTAAATTTCCCGATTTATAAATATCAACAGGATCAAATCTAACCTATTCATATTCAATTAAATTCTGAATCTTATGTTCGAAAATATGGTCATCGTTTGGAGTGTCGCCGGGGTAGTATTACTATTCGCGATCCTCGCCACTATTGCCAAATTCTACAAAAAAGCCCAACAGGGACAAGCCCTCGTCCGTACGGGGATGGGTGGAATCAAAGTCAACTTCAATGGCATGTTCGTGATTCCGGTTTTCCATCGCCTAGAAATCATGGACATCTCGCTCAAAAGCTTCACGCTGGAGCGGATGGGCAAGGAAGGTCTAATCTGTAAGGATAACTTACGGGCCGATATCAAAGTAACCTTTTTTATCAAGGTGAATAACAAAGTAGATGATGTGAAGGACGTGGCTCAGAGCATCGGTACGGCACGTGCCTCCGACCGAGAACTGCTGATGGAACTCTTTGATGCCAAATTCTCCGAAGCACTCAAAACCGTGGGACGGAATTTTGACTTCGTGAATCTCTACAGCGACCGTGACGGCTTCAAAAAGAACATGGTACAACTCATTCAAGAAGGTGAATTGAACGGTTACTCTCTGGAAAGTGCCGCCATTGACTACTTGGAACAAACTAAAATCGAGAATCTCGATCCTGAAAACATCCTCGATTCCGAAGGTATTCGCAAAATTACCGAACTCACCGCTGAGCAAAACAAGCGAACCAACCTCCTCAAAAGAGACGAGGAAAAGGTCATTACCCAGCAAGACGTAGAGGCCAAAGAAACCATCCTCGACCTCAATAAACAACTCGCCGAGAAAGAAGAAAATCAAAAGCGCGACATTGCCGCCATCAAAGCCCGTGCGGAATCCGAAACCCTGAAAATCACCCAAGAAGAGCGTCTCAAATCTGAAAGGGCACGTATCACCTCTGATGAGGAAATTTCTCTAGCCGAAGAGAAAAAAGAACGTGAAATTATCATTGAGCGTAAGCGCAAAGAAGCTACCGAAGCTAAGCAAACCGAAATGGTAGAAAAAGAACGCTCCTTGGAAGCCACCGAACGTGAGAAGGTCGTTGAACTCGCTCAAATCGCGAAGCTCAAAGAAGTGGAAATTCAAAAACGCGACATTCAAGGCGTCATTAAATCCCGTATCGAGCTAGAAAAAGCCACCGTTGAAGAACAAGAAAAAATCAACGATACCAAAGCCTATGCCGAGGCAGAGCGTCAGAAAAAGGTAGCCATTACGCTGGCCGAGCAAAAAGCCGAAGAAGCCCTCGTCCAGGAGATCAAAGACGCCGAAGCCAAGAAGAAAGCCTCCGAACTCAAAGCCGAACAGGAAAAAATCGAGGCCAACACCATGCGCGAAGTAGCTGATAAGAAAGCAGAATCCAAGAAAATCATGGCCGAAGCCGAAGCCGAAGAAGCCGCCGCCCTTGGCCTTTCCGAAGCCAAAGTCATGGAAGCCAAAGCCAAAGCCTTGGAAGAGCAAGGAGAAGCCGAAGCCAGTATTATCAAACAAAAAGCCTTGGCCGAGGCCGATGGAATCAAAGCCAAGAAAGCCGCAGAAAATGAAGGCTATGAAGAGCAGGGACGCATTGACGCGAAAATCCTACAAGAAAAAGGACTCGCCGAGGCCAAGGTCATCGAGATCAAAGCAGATTCTACCAAGAAGCAAGGACTGGCCGAAGCCGAAGTCATGAGCAAAAAAGCCGAAGCCGAAGCCCGTAAAATCGAGGCCAAAGCCGAAGCCATGAAAAAACTAGACGGTATCGGCATCGAGCACGAAGAATTCAAACTCAAACTCGAGCAAGAAACCCAACTCGCCCTGGCCAAAATCAATATCCAAAAAGACGTGGCCGACGCACAAGCCAAAGCCATTGCCGAAGCGCTCAAAGCTTCCAATATCAACATCGTGGGCGGCGAAACCATGTTCTACGAGAATATCATGAACGCCATCACCCGTGGAAAAGTCTTTGACAGCATTATCGATAGCAGTGATGCACTTACCGGTCTTAAAGATGCTGTCCTCAATGGTAGCTCTAATGGCAACGGGAACCACAGCCTCGTGGATCGTATCAAAACCTATGTGAGTCAATTTGGTCTCAAAACCGAAGACGTGAAAAATCTCACAATTTCTGCCCTGATTTTCCGTATGCTTTCCATGACCCAAGACGACAAAACCAAAGGAGTTCTCAACGGTCTTTTAGATTCCGCCCAAAAAGCAGGCGTACTCGACCAGAAGGCTTCTAACGTTTTGTAAACCAAATTGCTAACCATCTCAAACCCCTCCTTTCAAAGGAGGGGAATTTCTTAGTTTCTCCTCGAGAAAGGACTTACAGATCAGGTATTTTCTTGAAAAAAAAGAGAAACTCCCCTCCCTCGAGAAGAGAAGTCGGGGATGATTAAAATTAAAGAAAACCAAATTCCATGGCCGAAGCAATAGAAAATCAAAACCCAAGTACACAGGAAACCCAAGAAGTCCAGCTTGAAGGAGGCACCTACGAGATTATCCGCAAACGCCTCGAGACCCAAGCCCGCGACTTGCGTGAGCGTGTCCAAAAACTCAACCAAGCTCGTAAAGAGGTTTTTGGTGCGATCGAGACCAAACTGATTGCCAACAATCGCATTAGTACCGAGAATAATTGCATTCCCAGAGATATGGTGGCGGTGGGTCCAAGGTTTATATTTGGTTATAACGTGCAGATCAAACTCCGCCAAGAAACCAAAATCTCGGACGTATTCAGTGTTTTTCATTTTGATACTAAGGACCACGCATTTCAGGAGGCTCCGCTCGATCTGATCAAAAATGAAGAATTCGAGGGACACTTCCGGGAAATGTACAAGTACTACAAGGAAACGGTTTTCTCCAAGTTCGCCGTGATTGGTCCGAATTTGTATATGGTTTTCCAAACTGGAAAGACCATTGACGAAATCAAAGTGTTTAAATGGCTCATCCAAGAAGATAAATTAATCTATCAAGATCATCGCAGCGAACACGAGTTCCAGTATCCTCCTCAGCAAGCCTTCGAGTGGAAGCGTGCCCATCGTGATTTTTATCGGGAAGGGCAGCACCCTCACATTTCTATTCAAGATCGAGTTTTCGTGGAAACCGTTGGCGGCGACCTCACCATCAAAATCGAGGATAATACTGATACTGGAGAAGGAATCTACGCCGAACCCGTGGAAAAACAGCAAACCTTGGATGATGCTGAATTTTTCTACGCCGACCTGGGCAACCTGATTCTCCTCAAGATCAAACCCTATCAAGAAGAAAATTTTCGCTACCTGGTTTTCAATGAAAAGCTCAAGCAAGTCGTAAGGGTAGATAAAATCGAGGAAGCCTGCATTCTCCTGCCCGACGATCACGGTCTGATTTTTTCTAATGGCTATTATCTACAATCGGGCGAATTGAAGCAGTTTGACAATTTGCTGGACAATATGAAATTCGAGAAGCACATCCAAGCTCCCAATGGCGAGGATCATCTCTATGTCTTTCATAATGACTACGAGGGAGGATATATCCTCCTCCCCTACAACTTGATCGTGCAAAAGGTAGAGAACCCCATTGTCTGCCATGGCTACTCGCTTTTTGAAGAGGGAGAAATGGCCTATTTCCGTGCCGAGGTAGAAGCCAGCAAGAATCACGTGATCCAAATTTGGCAAACCCCTTACGTGGGGCCAGATTACATCCCGCCCGTGGCCGAGGATAATTTCCTTTTCAAAATTGGTAACAAAGACATCGTGCGCGGCATGGCCGATATGAACGAGGTCATGACCTTGGTCTACAAGGAAGAAGTCTATGCCACCTTGTACATGGATTTAGTCAAGAAAACTACCGCTATCTTAGATAGATATTATTGGCTGAATAATACCGAAACTTTCCAAACTAGTGAGCCATTAACCCAAATCCGAGATTCTGCCTCCTCGGCCATCGATGAATTTGAGAAGGTAGTCCGCGTCAAAAAAAATACCCAAAGCCAGATTGACACGGTCGCCAACAAGGTAGAAGAACTCTTGGAGTACATCAAGCGCACCACGTACAAAGAAATCAACCAATTCGTACAGACTTTGGCAGATTTGCGCAGCCTGAGGGGAGAAGTCATTTCCCTGAAAGAACTCCGCTACACGGACTTGAAGCTGGTGGAGGATTTCGAGCAAACACTTTCCGAGGAAAGCCAGCGTATCTCCGAAAGTACCGTAGAGTTTTTATTGAAGCCCAAAGCCCTCGACTATTACAAAAAGCAAGTCAAAGAGCAAAGCCAGTACATTGACCAAGCGGAAAAAGTAGCCAAATTAGAAGAGGTAGAAGAAAATATAGAGGAAATTGGTCAGCAATTGGAGCTTTTGATCGATATCGTCAGTAACCTCAAGATCGAGGATTCCACCCAGACCACTCAAATCATTGACTACATTTCCACCATCTACGCTAGCCTGAACCAAGTCAAAGCCTCAGCCCGTAGCAAGAAAAAAGACCTGCGAAGCGTAGAAGCCGTGGCCGAGTTCAACGCTCAGATGAAGCTCATTGGTCAGGCCGTGGTCAATTACTTGGATGTTTCCGATTCTCCCGAAAAGGTAGAAGAATACCTCACCAAGCTTATGGTACAGTTGGAAGAATTGGAAGGAAAATTTGCCGACTTTGATGAATTTATTGGTCAATTGGCCGAAAAACGGGAAGAAGTCTACAGTGCCTTCGAGGCCAAGAAACTCTCCCTCACCGAAGCCCGTAACCGGCGTGCCAATGCTTTGGCCAGTGCGGCGGATCGAATCTTGAAAGGCATTCGCTCGCGTGTCTCAGGTTTTGAAACCGTGAACGAGATCAATGGTTACTTTGCTTCTGACCTGATGATCGAGAAGATTCGAGACATCGTCCAGAAGCTGCGCGATATGGATGACTCCGTGAAGGCCGACGAAATCCAAAGCCGCGTGAAAACCGTCCGCGAAGATGCCGTCCGCCAGCTGAAAGACCGCCAAGAAATGTTCGTGGAAGGGGAGAACGTGATCAAATTCGGCAAGCACCACTTTTCTGTCAATGTACAAAATCTCGACCTGACCATTCTGCAAAGGGAAGGACAGATGTACTATCACCTGACGGGAACCAACTTCTTCGAGGAGATCAAAGATGAGAAATTCCTGGCCACTCGAGACGCTTGGGATCAGGAAGTGCTTTCTGAGAATCGTCAAGTCTATCGCGCCGAATATCTCGCTTTCAAGATTTATCAACAAGCCACCGCTCATAAAGCTTCTCGTCATCATCAAAATGGTTCCCTTGAAGGGAAAGGAGGCATCGGGGGAAGTTCCGAAAACGGCTCTCCTGAGAACCCTCACCTCAAAATTTCCGAACTCGCCGAACTAAGCCCCGAGGACTTACTAGCCTACGTGCAAAAATTCATGGCTCCACGCTACCAAGAAAGTTACATCAAAGGTGTACACGACCAAGATGCCACGAAAATTCTCCAAACTCTGATTGAATTAAATCAAAGCATCGACCTACTCCGCTACCCGACTTCCGCACGCGCTTGTGCCGCTTATTACTGGAAAGAATATCTAAAAAAAGATAAAGCCAAGAAAAAACTCCTCCAAAACCAAATGAAGGGCTTAGGCTTGATTTTGCAAGTCTTTCCCGAGTCCAAGGATTTTCGCAATGAAATCCAAGACCTACAAACCGAACTCAAAAAGTTTATTGAAGAAACCGAACTCTTCGAGGCTTCCATCGCGGATATGGCAGGTGAGTATCTTTTCTATGAAATCACGCGTTCGGATGACTTTATCATCAGTGAAGAAGCGGCCAAATTATATGAAGCCTTCCAGACTTTTATCCAGCGAAGCATTCATACTCGCGCCTACGAGGCTTCCATGCAGAACCTTGCTTCTGCTCCCGTGGAACGCTACGAAATGCTTCGCAATTGGGTAGATGCTTTCGTGAATCAGTCCAAAATCGATGAAGAAGTCGAGTTTGTAGAAGAGTACATTGACGAGGCGGCCTCCCTGCTTTTTCACGATTCATATGACAACAAATTTATCATTCACGCTTCCGTGGTAGCAGATGTGAAGGCAATGCTGGGGTCGCACCGGGTCATCGAGGAAAAGACTTATCACTTGAATTATAATGACTTCATGCTGAAGTTGACCCATTTTGATCAGCAAACCGTACCTGCCTTCCAGCAGTTTAGCCGACTGAAAAAGGAACTGACCGAGCAATTCCGAGAGCAACTGCGTCTGGAAGAGTTCAAACCCCGAGTGCTGAGTTCTTTTGTCAGAAACAAGCTAATCAATGACGTCTATTTGCCCTTAGTGGGTGATAACCTAGCTAAGCAAATTGGCGTGGTGGGTGAAGCCAAGCGTACCGATTTGATGGGTATGCTGCTCTTGATCTCTCCTCCTGGCTATGGTAAAACCACTTTGATGGAATATATCGCCAGTCGCTTGGGCGTGATTTTTATGAAAATCAACGGGCCGGCCATCGGGCATCAGGTCACTTCGCTCGACCCCAGTGAAGCCCCCAATGCCAGTGCTCGCGAGGAGGTCAACAAACTAAACTTAGCCTTTGAGATGGGCGACAACGTAATGATCTATCTAGATGATATTCAGCACTGTAACCCAGAATTTTTACAAAAATTTATCTCCCTCTGCGATGGTCAGCGTAAGATCGAGGGCGTGTACCGGGGTAAGCCCAAGACTTATGACCTGCGGGGTCGCAAGGTCTGCGTAGTCATGGCCGGAAACCCCTACACAGAGAGCGGCGAGAAATTTCAAATTCCAGATATGTTGGCTAACCGTGCTGACACTTATAACTTGGGGGACATCATCGGAGGTACGGATGAAGCTTTCAAGCTTAGCTACATTGAGAATAGCCTGACCTCAAACCCAGTGCTGAACAAACTCGCCAGCCGTAGCCAGAAAGATATTTACACGCTCATTCGCCTCGCCGAAACCGATCAAAGAGAAGGCATCGAGTTCGAGGGAAATTATTCCTCCGAAGAGATTAATGAATATGTAGCGGTCTTGAAGAAGGTGTTCGTGGTACGGGATTATATCCTTCGTAATAACTTGGAATACATTCGCTCTGCCGCCCAAAGTGATGAATATCGCACCGAGCCGCCCTTCAAACTTCAAGGTTCTTATCGGGATATGAATAAAATTGCCGAGAAAGTGGTACCGATTATGAACGATGCGGAATTACAAACCCTGATTTTCTCGCATTATGAAAATGAAGCCCAGACCCTCACCACGGGAGCCGAGGCCAACCTCCTCAAGTTCAAAGAAATGAACGAATTGCTCACCGAAGAAGAAGCCCAACGCTGGGAAGATATTAAAAAGACTTTCCAGAAAAATAATCAATTCAAGGGCATGGGTAGCAATGACCAAATGAATCAGGTCTTGATGCAACTCGCCAACTTTAGCGAGGGCTTGAATGCCATCAGAGATGAAATCCATAAAGGTATGAAACTCAGCATCGTCAAAACGAATAAGCTGCACGATAAGTAAGATCAATCCATCTCCGAGATGTGTAAGATGGGGGTAAATTCTCCGCTGGAATACCCCGAAACCTCTCCGTGTCTCTGTGCCTCCGTGTTCGAATAAGCCATTCAGATGCACGCGCGGTTTGAATACCCCTAAAGCCCACGGAGTCTCCGTGTATGTGTGACTGCGTGTTTGAAT